>JBGAUY010000075.1:0-11411 GCA_044228425.1 Pyrinomonadaceae bacterium
TGGTCGTTGAGTTGGAACGAGCGTCCGTTCCCGTGGAACAAGCGTCCGTTCCCGCGGAACAAGCGTCCGTTCCCGCGGAACAAGCGTCCGTTCCCGCGGAACAAGCGTCCGTTCCCGCGGAACAAGCGTCCGTTCCGATGGAACAAGCGTGCGTTCCGATGGAGCGTCAATTCGTTCCGGCGGAACGAACGTACGTACCGGACGAAATAGGTTAAATTGCTTTCACGGCGGTCGGCAATATCGGCTCCGACGCGCTGATCCCCTAAAACTTAATTCATCAGGAGGTGACCACGTTGAAAGTCGTAACCGCAACAGTTCATACAGGGCACTCGCCCTTTTTCTGCGAACATTACTAGAAAAAGGACGCTTCCCATATAAAGTTCAACACGTCCTTTGCCCTTAACTGGTTCGCCCCGTGCATAGATAAGGTCTTTCCCAATGAATCGTTTTAGATATTTGCTCACCATATTAAAGCGATGATTAAGGATCTTGGAACCCTCCCCGTCGCCCGCTCTAATAATTACGAACCCCGTTTCTTTCTTATTGAGACGTTCAATATTGAACTGCTCAAGATAAACCGCGTTTTGTTCGCACGCGGCAGGAATGTCCTCCATCGTAAGCGTTGTGCGGTTTTGCCCCAGCGCAGAAATAGAGCAAACGAAACCTAGCAATAGGAACAATGATGCTTTAACCATTAGTGTAAGTTCTTCGTAGCAATTCCCTTTTGATAGATTACGGCAATGGCAACAGTTTTGGTACTTGAAGAAAGCGGCTTAACGGGTAAATGAAGATCTTCAAAATATGGGCTTTAGATACATGGCCGCGTGGCTGTGGTTCCGAGACCGCGTATTTATCCTCTTGGTCATCCCCAACCGAACCAAACTAAAAAGAGGCTCTTTCGAGCCTCTTTAATTAACATCGTGTTTCGGTTTAGTTACTGTTTTCGCGGGGTCTGCGGTACGGCACGTTCGAGTGATGACCAGACCTGTAGGTATATCTGTGTCTCGCGGGGTATAAGAGCAGTCCAACCAGCTCCTCCGCGGTTAATATACTTTGCGAGCTTTGACGGGTTCGAATTATAGCCTGCGGCCAATAGCTGTTCCTGTGTAGCGATGCCCGATTGCATTGCGTTATTGATCGTCGGGCTGGCGGCAAGGTCATTCCACGTCATCTGAATATAGAGTAGCATCGCCTGTGAGGCGTTGACGTGATTGCGCATCCCCTCGACAAAATCAGGCATCAAAGCGGCGTTTGGATAACGTGAGCGAACCATTTGATAGGTCGGCGATATCATTTGTATCATGCCGCCGGCACCGGCCGAGCTTACCGAGTAGCGATAGGTCTGGCCTTCGTTCAAGGCGTATAGCGTAAAGATGTCGTTGTAGATATTTGGGTGAAACTCGGTGCGAAACCTCAGTTGATCGACATGCTCGACCGTCGCAAGACGTTCGGCGATATCGGCGATCTTTGGCTGGATGAGATAGCCTTTTGATTTGAGCTGTTCACGGGCGACATCGATCGTGTTGCGAACGTAAAAACGTCCGGCGTTCACAACCTCAGGCGTCGTCAATTCCGGGTGGCTCGAAACATAATATGCCATCTCTGTCATAACGCCGCGAGTTTCACGGGGGTACTGTACCATTAGCGGCAAATGCTCTTGGCCGCTCTGATCAGTGATGACAAGCGGCGTATTGACGCCGTTGCCGCGGATCGTCCGCGAAACATACTGCTTACCATTGGCCGTGGTCACGACCGTCGCCAGTCCGTGTTCAAGAAACTGATCCTTTGTCAGTACATAGGAGTCGATCTGCCGCGTCTTTTTGTCGTAAAAAGCGACGCGAATAATACTGGTTTGGGCGATGGGCAGACCCGTTGGTTCGCTCGAAGCAATGGTCAGCGGACGTGCCGTCAGATAGCGTCGGGCCTCGGCGAGCTTTGATTTGATCTGAGCGAAACTGAGTCCTTTGTAATTAAGATTGCTTGACTGCGCCGCCGTATTCGATCCGCCCATCGAGCCGCCGACTATGATCGGCGTTGCGGAAGGGCGCGGAAAGGGCGTCGGCGTTCGCACCGGCTGTGTCTGCGGAATAGTATTTGTGACAACAACCCTAGATGGTGTTGGTATTGGCTGCATCAAAGTGGACTGTGCAAAACCGCTAGTAGCCGAAAAAACAATGACGGTAAAACTCAAAAGGGCGTATTTTTTCATATTGATGGATGCTGCGGAGAGACAGTTCGGTGAGCAGTTATTAAGTGAACTCATGGCCGACTGCTATTAGATTCTCTTAAACTACAGGCAGTTGTCAACCATTTTCGAAATATTTATTGCACCTATAAATAATTATGATGGATATTGCCGGATTGTGAAGATGTCGGCATTAATGTAAAAATTACACCTTTAGGCAGTTTTAGACGTAATATGGGAAAGCTTTTTGGGACAGACGGTATCCGTGCACTCGCTGGTGAATTTCCGCTCGATGAGAAAACCGTGAGGACGATCGGAGCCTCGCTCGCTCGGCAGTTCACGCAGTCGCTTGGCCGCTCGCCGAGGTTTATTACCGGCCGCGACACTCGCGAATCGGGCGGCGGGATCGAGCAGGCGTTGCATGCGGGGGCTGTATCAGAAGGTGCGTCATGCGAATCGGCCGAGGTGATCACCACGCCGGGAGTTGCGTATCTAACGAGTGCGTTTGGTTTTGACGCCGGTATCGTTATTAGTGCGTCGCACAACCCTTATCATGATAATGGTATCAAGATCTTCTTGCCTGACGGACGAAAGGTTGGCCGCGACATCGAGAGCCTTATCGAAGAAGATATAGTCGCGGCAACTGACACTCAGGTCAACTCTGTAGAAATTGATTCAAGCCGGATAGACGAGTTTTACGCGAGTTATATCGACCACCTGAAAATCAATGTTCCGGGCATTTCCACGCGCGGGCTCAAAATAATAGTTGACTGCGCCAATGGTGCCGCGTCGGCCTTTGCCCCTAAACTGTTTGCCGAACTCGGAGCAGACGTTATCGCGATACACGATCAACCGGACGGACGCAATATTAACGAAGATTGCGGATCACTACATCTCGAACATTTACAAGCAAAGGTCGTCGAACATAAAGCCGATATCGGTGTGGCATTTGACGGGGACGCGGATCGGTCGCTATTTGTCGATGAGACGGGCAAGATCATTGACGGCGATGCGACGCTTTGGATACTCGCGGAGTATTTGAAGAGCCACGGAAAACTTGCGAATTCGACCGTTGTTGCGACGGTGATGAGTAATCTTGGGCTCGAGCTCGCCCTCCGATCGCGCGGCGTCGAGTTGTTGCGTGCAGATGTTGGCGATAAATATGTTCTCGATGCATTGCTTAAAACGGGTTCGGAGATCGGCGGCGAACAGTCTGGCCACATCATTTTCCCCGAGATCGGTCTCGTCGGTGACGGCATTATGACGGCCCTATTATTGCTACGAGCAATGACTGAAAAAGGTGTGTCGCTGTCCCAAGCGTCCGACGGGTTTGTGCAATATCCGCAGATACTCAGAAACGTAAGAGTCGCAGAAAAGCGGCCATTTTCCGAGGTGCCCGAGATCGCAACCGCCGCCAAACAGGTCGAATACGAACTGGATGGAACCGGACGTCTGCTGTTGAGATATTCCGGCACCGAAAATCTAGCCCGCGTGATGATCGAGGGAAAGGATCAGGCGGTGATCGAAGCATTGGCGGGGCGTCTGGCGGACACGATCGGCAAAGTGCTTGGTTAAAAACCCCTCATGGCTTCAAACGAAGTAAAGATCAAATTTTCGGCTCCGTCCGCCGCATACACGGTCAAGATCGGCCACGATCTGCTCGCGGGTTGCGGTAAATGGGCGCGAAAATGTCTTGGGAAAGATGCCGTAAAGATCGTTGTCGTTTCAAACCCGACCGTCTTCAAACTATATGGTCGCCAAACCGTCGAAAGCTTGGCGGCAGCTGGTTTTATCGTCACGCATTTTTTGATGAAAGACGGCGAGCGTTACAAAGATCTGCGTTCGACAGAAGCCGCCCTCAAATCGTTTTCGGAGACAGGTCTGTCGCGCACAGATTCCGTGATTGCTCTCGGCGGTGGAGTGGTCGGCGACCTCGCTGGTTTTGCGTCTGCGGTCTATTTGCGCGGGATCTCATTTTTACAAATACCGACAACGCTGCTGGCAATGATCGATTCGTCGGTAGGCGGCAAGACCGGCGTTAATTCGACGTCGGGAAAGAATTTGATCGGAGCGTTTCATCAGCCTAAGGGCGTCTTGATAGATACGGAAACGCTCCAAACATTACCTCTTAGAGAACTTACGGCCGGGTTTTGCGAGGCGATTAAACACGGGGCGATAAGTGGAAAAGCCTTGTTGAAACAAACCGACGAGTTTCTTTCAGATTTTCCCGTTGAAAGATTTGCGGATCATCAAAACAACAGAAATTTCAGATCTGAAATCTCCAATTTGATATCCGCGAATGTTGCATTCAAGGCCTCAATAGTTGCCGGTGACGAACGTGAATCTTCTAACCGCCTCGATGCAAAGTCCCGAAAGATCCTCAATTTTGGACACACCCTTGCCCACGCACTCGAAAAGGTCACGCATTACAAATATCTAAGACACGGCGAGGCGGTAGGGTACGGTATTTTCTTTGCCGCCGAGCTGTCGAAATCTCTTGCGCTAATTGACGGAAAAGATATAAAATTGTTATACGATGTTGTGCATCGCGTTGGTGCCCTGCCGCCGCTTGCCAATATCGAAAGCCAAGAGGTTTTTGAGGCGTTTAGGTTTGACAAAAAACATCTGTCCGGTTCGCTGCAAATGGTGCTATTAAAGGGCATAGGCAAACCGGTGATCCGCACCCAGACAGATATCCCGCTATCTACCATCAAGTCAGTTCTCAAAAAACTTCTTCTTAAATGGGCTTAAAGTCATTGCCCTTTTAATTCAGGAGTTAACGAAATGAATAGTTTTGTAAAAAATCGCGAGTCCGAACGCGGAAGTGCGGGCCTGAAATTTGTGGTTGTATTGGTGGCGATCGTTCTAGTTGCGAATGCCGGGCTCAACTACGTTCCGGTCGCCTATAATGCCGAAAGTCTAAAGAGTGAGATGAGTACAGCTGTGCTACAAGGGTTAGCGATCTCGGGCAAACTAAACCCGGTCGATAATGTAAAGGCCCGTATCGCAAAGGCGATCGTGCAAAATGACATTCCGGCTGACGCCGTGGTTGACGTCAAACAGGCCGGCAATGCTTTGACCGCGCATGTTACTTACTCAAAGGAAGTTAACATCCTGCCGTTCGGGATGTACAAATATGTGTACAAATTTGACCACACCGCAACACCAACGGGATTTTTGATGAAACAGTATTAGCGTTTGCAGTAAAGATCTTAGAACTAAACTGAGGTCGAGCGGGCCGCAGCGGAAATCCCGAGCAGTTGTTTGATCTTTAATGGTTGGATATTAACCAAACCTTCGGGAGCATCGGCAAGCCAGGTGCTTGGGCAGACACCGCAAGTCGTACATTTTTCAACCGCAGGACACGGAAGGCTCGAGAGCGACTCTCGGGCTTTTTCATGTTCGGTTTTCAAAAATTCGAACGACAGGCCCGAATCAACGATCGACCACGGCAAGAATTCGTCATAGCTACGGTCGCGCGATGTGTGAAATGCAGCGTCGATGCCGGTTTCACGCAAGGCCCTGTCCAGGTCGCCTCCATTGCGGGCCGCCGCATCGATCGCCGCCGCAACTGTTCGGTCGCCCGACGAGTAAAGAGCCTGTTCATGAGCAATACGCGAGGACATAAACCGGACCTCGACGTTCGGGATCTTGCTCAGCCCCTTACAGACATATTTTATCCGCTTTTTTAACTCTCTTTCATCACAGATCGCATCCCATTGCAGCGGAGTATTTGGCTTTGGTACAAATCCGTTGAGCGAAGGGATGATCTTGCCCGCACGGCCGATCTTTTTGCCGGCCTCAAGCATCCGGTCCTTGATCCGCTCGACGAGTACGAACATCTCATCTAGGTCTTCTTGCGTCTCGGTCGGCAAGCCCACCATCATATACAGCTTGACCGTCAGCATACCCCGATCGAAAACGGCGCCACAGATATCGACGATCTCGTCGTTGGTCAGATTTTTATTAATGACACGCCGCAGACGGTCGCTGCCTGTTTCCGGCGCGACGGCGATCTGCTGATCGCGGGATGCGACTAACGCGTCAAGCAGCTCGTCAGAGATCTGATCGAGTCTTAGAGATGAGACCGAAATGCGGTAGTCCATCGCCCGCAGTTCGCGTAAGATCGTCGAGATCTCAGGATGATCGCAGACGGCGGTTGATACGAGACCGATCTTGTTTGTTTTGTGCCGCCACTCGCGAGCTTTTGCGAGGATGTCTTTAGCGGGCACGACACGCGGAGGATAATAGTTATAACCAGCCCAGCAAAACCTGCAGCCCTGCGAACAACCGCGTGAGATCTCTACCAACAATCGGTCGCCCATCTCGGCTTCGGGTGACCAGATCGCGGTCGAGGGACAAAAAGTATCCTGATCTAAGAGAAATTCAGCAAGCTCTGTCTCGCCGCGTTTCATTGCCCGGCGGAGTGTGCCTTCTTTTGGGTTAACTGACGCCAGAGCCCGGCCGACACGCTTTGGCACGCCCTTTTCATTAGGGATGTAGTCAAAGACCGTTCCGTCATCGTTATAGACAACGTCGTAAAGCGACGGTACATAAAACCCGCGTCCGATCTGTGCTAAAGCGAGCAGTATTTCGTCCTTAGATTCGTTTTCAAAGATCGCATCGACCAACTGATAGGCGAGCACCTCTCCCTCGCCGACGGCGATCACATCGGTAAAATCGGCGATGGGCTCGGGATTTAAAAATGATGCAGCACCGCCCATGATGACGAGTGGATCAAAATGAGTACGGTCTTTTGACCAGACAGGGATGCCGGAAAGCTGCAGCATCTTTGCCATGTTGAGGTAATCAGTCTCGAACGATATTGAGAAGGCGACAACATCAAAATCCTTTACACGCGATTGTGTCTCAAGCGACATCAGCGTCGTGCGGGTGCGTTCGTATTCTTTTAATTCAGTCGTATCGGGCAGGAAAACACGTTCGCAAGCAACACCAGGAAACACGTTCGCAAGCAACACCAGGAATGGCGTTAAAAAGCTCATACATCGTATGCAGCCCGAGGTTTGCCATGCCGATAGAGTGCGTGTTGGGATAGCACAAAGCGATGCGCAGGTCGGCGGCGCGCGACACCACAAAGCCCTCCTCGGCGGCAAGTTTCTTACGGTAGCTGTCTATGATAGTTCTGCTCATTTCAGGTCAATCTAATAGGCTAGCAGATACTAGGTTACTAACCAAACAAAAATGATGAACGATACGTACACCGTCCATCATTCTTGTTCCTGTATTCACTGCACCGGACTATTTCTTTTTCTTATCATCCTTTTTGGGCGTGCTGTAAAACGGTTTATGTTGGACGACCAGCATTTTGTTGTCATATTGGCCGTCACCATCGATATCAACCTTGACCTCGATCTTATATTTTTTGCCGGGTTCGTGACCGTCTGCGAGATCATAGGCAAGCGAATACTGATTGCGAAGCATCGTGTTGATGTTGTTGAGGTAGCCAGGCACCTCGCCCTCAAAGGTCATCGGGAAATGGACACCACCGGATTCGGCCGCAAATGTATTCATAGAATTCTGCGCCTGTAAAAATGTTAGACGTCCCGGCATGCCGGTGATGCTGTCGGTCGGGCCGAGATACATCTCATATTTTTTATAAAACAAATTGCCGGTGCTGATGATATAGATCGGTACCCCCGCTTCCTGAATGACGCGTCGGATCTGGTCATAGTTGGTCCGACTAAACGTATCGATCCCTGATGCGACAAGGATGATCGCTCTTCGCTTTGACCTTACATCTGCCATGCCGCCGTAATCTGCGGTTTCGTTCTTGGAATTTTCTAACACGACGCTATCGCCCCGTCCGCCGATGAGCGCAAATTTGAGCGCGTCAAAAAGATTATTCTCACGAAAGGCGGGTTGGCTTCGCAGCAAAATGTTAACTGCCGAAGTTAGACGGGCCGGGTCATTTGTAAAATCGGTGATAGGCGTAGGACGCAGGTCAAACGCTATGATCGAAGCGTAGTCATTGGGCGGTTTGATAAATTTGGACACGAACTGTGCAACTGGACGAACTACTTCGTAAGTGCCGGGCTCAAAATACCCGCCTGACGCCGAACCAAAAACTTCGCTCCATTTACTAAATTCAACCACGAGCGTGACGGTGATAGGCGATTCGGGCGTCGCAAAACTTGCGATGTTTTGTTTAATACCATTTTCAAAGATCGCAAAGTTTTCTTTCTTTAACCCCGTGATGATCTGCCCGGTTTTCTTGTTATAAACTACGGCGTCAACATTGACGATATTGGTATCGACCCGCTCGACGGTGTCGTCAATGATCGCGTTCTTTTCTTCCTCAGCCCTTTTCTTTGCTTCCTCAGCCTTTTTGATCTCTTCTTCGGTCAGCGGCGTTGGGCGGCCGTTCTTTTTTCCGTCGCCCGTTGCGGGTGTCGGCTTTTGAGGTTTTGACTGTGTGAAACCTGGTGACGCGAAAACAACGAGGGAGATCGAGAGCGTTAACGCAGCAAAGAGTAAACGTTTAGCAGAAATGGACAGCATAAATATTTCCTTTTGGGACCTTTAGTATTAGATACAGATTGTCCGTGTTTAGTTGGTCGAAAGCAAGCAAAATAAAAGATCCCGGCCATTTAAGAACCGGGATCTTGATCTGACCTGACGTCTAACTTAATTTCCGTCGTCAGTGATGATCTCGATCTTTACGTTGAACGAGCCGGAGTTGTCGTCGAGATTGCCCTCATTGATACCGAGAAAAAGTGCACCGTCGCGGGTGGCAACAAATTCACGCTCGGCTCCGACATAGATAAAATCATTATTGTCGTCGCCGATCACCGCGAGTAAGGCTCCGGTCGCTACGTTCTTTAACAGCTTTTGATTGTCTTCGAGAGCGTAGTCACCTGATGCCGTTGTTGATTTGCCTTTGCCGAGCGAGATCTTACCGTCGCCTGATATCCTTATCCGCTGGCCTTTCTTAACGACCCAGCCGGAATTCGTCCAGCCGTTTGCGGTGTTGTCTGCCAGCACTTTTACTGTCCAACTGATCGGCTTTAGCTTTCCGCCCGAATTGTCGGGACGTGTTTGCGGTACGGTCGTATCTGTTGTGATGACTTTGACCGTCGGCGTAGTTTTTACGGGGTCTTTGTAAGATGCCGGACGCGTTGACGGGGAAGTGTTTTGAGGATTCATCGTCGGCGAATCAAACTGGATCGACTCGATCTCAGATGCCATAAACGTCATCTCGCGACGGCGTGATCCTTCGCCAATGACAACGACAAATTTACCGCTGTCAAAGCTGGTGATCTTGCCTTTGATTATGCTGCCGTCCTTAAGCCGGACGGTATCAGCAAACGCACTTACGGCAAGCACCGCAGTTAGCATTATTGAAATAACAAAACGTATCGATCGTGTTCCTAGCGGCATAAACCCTCCGACAAAAACTTTAAATTCCCCTTGCTTCGAAGATCTGAATATTTGGCCGGTCCTTTGACCGGAAGAAAAGATGATATTTAACGGTGTTGAGTTGCTAAAATTGCGCGGTTCGCAATTTCACCTCAAAGAATACACGATGCGGTTAATGTTGTAAACGAATATTTACGCCCTAGGTCATTGCGATCATTGAGCTTTGCATCGCGCTGCGCTCAGATCGGAGAGAGTGTTGACAGGTCACGTCTTAACCAGTTTTGCACCGGGTAATGGGCGTTGGGGCTGATCGTGTGAATTGCATAAGCCTGTCGTGATCGATCGCTTGTATTCGGCAGGCTGTAATGGGGCAGCAGTCCGTCGAGCACGATACAGGCTCCTTTTTTTACCTCGAGCGGGATCATTTCCGTCGTATCGATCGGCGATGTGTCGAGTATCTTAAACTCAGTGCCGCCGCGATCGCTCCTATGAAACCACGACCGCAAAGCCGTCTGATGCCCGCCGGGTTTGGCCCACATACATCCGTTATCGACTGTTGCATCTTCTAACGCGAACCAAAATCCAACGCACGATCCGGGTTCGGTGTACAAAAACGTCGAGTCCTGATGAACGTCGACCACGCCGCCGATCTCTGCGTGTTTAAAGATGTGCATGCTCTGTATCAACAGAGCATCGGCAATACCGAGATCCGCCGCCAATCGTTTCATCTGCGGCGAGCGTGAGAAATTGTTATAGACAGGGTCCAGATCGTGCAGAGCGTGGCCTATTTTGTTGAGCGAGAGTTCGATCGTGTTCTTAAGTTTGCCGTCTGTGGTGAAAGCATCTTTTTCAAAAAAGAAAGATATGCGGCCGCCGGAATCGAGAAAGTAATCGTCGCTCGTCCGGGTTTGTTCTGAGGTTTGAAAAACCGAAGGATGGCCGCTGTAGTCAAAACCCGCAGAAAGCTCGGCGGCACGCGTCATCAAGGCGTCACACTCGCTGTCAGAGTTAAAACCCTCGAGTATAAGAAACCCGTCTCGCTGAAATTGCTCTAGCTGCTCCATATCGTTCTATGTTATTCACAATAGCGGACGAATCAAACTATAAACCAAAAAAGGCTCCGCCAAGTGGTTAGCGGGCACCGCCAAGTGGTCAGCGGGCTCCGCCAAGTGGTCAGCGGGCTCCGCCAAGTGGTTAGCGGGCTCCGCCAAGTGGTTAGCGGGCTCCGCCAAGTGGTCAGCGGTCGCCGGCAAGCACTCGCTGGACGCCGGCAAGCACTCGCTGGACGCCGGCAAGCGTTCGCTGGACGCCGGCAAGGACTCGCTGGACGCCGGCAAGCACTCGCTGGACGCCGACAAGTGGTTTACTGGGCCCAATAAATGGTTTACCGGGCTCAATAAATGGTTTACTGGGCTCAATAAATGGTTTACCGGGCTCAATAAATGATTTACTAGCCCCAATAAATGATTTACCGGGCTCAATAAATGATTTACTAGCCCCAATAAATGGTTCACCGGGCCCAATAAATGGTTTACTGGGCTCAATAAATGATTTACCGGGCTCAATAAATGACTTACTGGCTCCAATAAATGGCTTACTAGTTCCAACAAAACGCTTCTATGACCAAATATTGCCGCATTGCCGGAGTATTAATTATTTCAATCATGACATCTGTCACTTGACATAGATCTTTAATTCCCTAAACTGATACGACTGACAATAATTTAGTCTTATGATCGCGGCCTGTGGACAGAGCTTTTTGTTCCCGCCTGAAAAGCTCTTGGTTGGTGATCCCAAGCAAAGACAATTTAGTTTGTTTGCACGATAAATTTATGAAGAACCGTTCCGT
>JBGAUY010000076.1:0-11129 GCA_044228425.1 Pyrinomonadaceae bacterium
GTCCGCAAGCGACAGATTCATCTTGCCGTCGGCATCGTCAAATATCCGTAAATTGACTATTTTCTCGACGAGGTAGTCCGCATCACGCCGTTCATCCGCGTGCGTCACGCCTAGCAAAACCAAGAGCCCGCAACCGATCTGACCGACTATCTCGCCATCAACTTTCACAGAAGCTTGCGATACACGTTGGACGACGGCTCGCATTAAACTTCTTCGATATAGACTTTGTTCATCACGACCGGGTCGTGCGGCTTATCGTTGCCGCTTCTCGGCACATTGGCGATCACATCCACGACGTCGTGACCCTCGATCAGTTTGCCAAATTTTGTATAGCTTGGCGGCAGAGGATAGTCGATATGCATAATAAAAAACTGCGATCCATTAGTGTTAGGCCCCGAGTTTGCCATTGCGACCGTACCTTTGTCGTAAATGCCCGCGTAAAGCTCGCTGCCGCGATCGATCTCGTCATCAAACTTGCCGCCCCACGCTGATTCACCGCCATACCCCTCACCAAGCGGGTCGCCGCCCTGGATCATAAAATTAGGGATAACGCGGTGGAATATCACGCCGTCGTAATAATTTTTACCCGCGAGAAGGCGGAAATTTTCGGTTGTTTTCGGAGCATCTGCTTCCAAAAGCTCAAATTTGATCGTACCCTTATTTGTTTCTAAAACTGCAATTCTGTTTCCCACTAAATATTCTCCTCAATTCAAAATAAAACGTTCGATAGCAGCGGCAACGCCGCCTTCGTCATTACTTAATGTTGTATAAAATTCGGGCCGCTCAAGCAACTTGGGGGCGGCGTTTCCCATAACGACTGGCGTTCCTGCATATTCCAGCATCTCAAGGTCATTAAAATTATCGCCCATTACCATCACATTCTCATGTGTAAGACCGTTTAATTCGGCCAGTTTGGCGACGCCGTGGCCTTTTGACGCGTCAGGTGGCAGAATGTCGATGAGAGTAAAATCCCATTGAGGATAGATCGTCGGCAGGATCGTGACCGTATTGCCAAGCTCTCGTCCGAGCACCGACATCATTGCACTCATCGCGTCGCAGGATCCCGAAAAGGAAATATGTACGATCTCGTTGTCTGGAAGTATTTCCTCGAGACTGTCGACGTGTGAAACTCCTAATCGGCCGGCCTCGCCGCCATGTAGATCCTCGGACCAGCGCAGGTATTTCTTGAGGGGCAGATTGTCTTCGGAAACGCGATCGTAAAGCAGAGTGCCTTGTCCATGAGGATCAACACTTACCAAAGCGTCACCGCCAAAATCTTTACCAACACGTACAACCTCGAGACTCGTTACTGTCGATAGCAGGGAACAGACAACAGTTTCTTCTGAATTGGCGTATTTGATCAGAGCACCGTTGTGGGTGATTAGTGGGGCGTTGAGCCCGAGAGCGATACCAAGTGGCTGGGCATCCCGAAAACGTCTTCCCGTGGCGATCGTCACAAGCACACCACGGTCTTCTGCACCACGGATCGCTCTTCGATTGGCCTCCGGGATCTCGCCTTGTGAATTCAACGTTGTGCCGTCGAGGTCGAGGGCGAGTAACTTTATCATTGATTAGAATTCGCCTCGCCCGATCTCTTTTCCTGCCGCTCTTTCTCAAGCCACTGCTGATACTTTGCCTTGCCCTTTTCAAACTCGGCAGCGGAGGCGTAGAACCAATGTGAGCCATCATTTGCATCGACATTACGTACGTAAAAGATGTAATCGTTCTGTTGAGGATTTAGAGCCGCCTTGATCGAGCTTTCGCTGACGGACGAGATCGGCCCCGGAGGAATGCCGGTCTTGATTCGAGTGTTATAAGGCGAATCGACCTCAAGGTCACTCTTGTGGATCGTACCATCCCATTTACCGAGCATCTTGGCGATATACACGTTAGTTTGGTCTATTCCGAGGGGGATATTCTTAGCCAAGCGATTGTTAATAATGCCGGCGACGATCGGCCGTTCAGCTTCTACGGCTGTCTCGGTTTCAATGAGCGAGGCAATGGTTACGATCTCTTGCGGGGTTCGACCTAGCGCCTTCGCCTGCTGCGTCCATTCCGGCTTCCAGAATTTACGAAACTGATCAACCGTCAGTTTAATGATCTCCTGTGCGGTGGCTCCGCGCGGAACGTTATATGTACTCGGGTACATATAACCCTCAAGATTTGTCGCCGTCGGGGAGATATCGCGGATAAGCGTTACATCGTCCATAAGGGCGAGTATCGCTTTGTCATCCATCGGTGGATTTTGTGGAAACTTTTCGGCGATGCGCTTTGCAATATCAAACCGCGTAAATCCCTCAGGTATCGTCAGCTTGACCGTACGATCCTCGCCTTTTTCAAGTATCTTCAGCACTTGCAGTGTCGATACCGGCGAAGGGAACTGAAACTCACCTGCCTGCAGTTTGCTGCTATCGCCAAGGAAACGAAGATAGGCCATTGTTGCTGTCTCGTTTGCAATAATGCCGTCGGCTGCGAGTCTCGCGATGATCTGAGGCGGCGTCGAGCCTTTTTCGATCTTGATATATTCGTTGGACTTGGTGTGTTCCCGTGGAGTGTTGACCGAGCTATAGACCCAGTACGACGCTCCACACACGGCGGCCACCGCAACTATAAGCAAAAGAAAGACAATATACAGTAGCTTTTTCATTCGTATCACGAGCGCTCGGAGTCCCGGCTTTAGCCGGCCTCTCAAAATGCGAAGGGCCTCCTCAAGGCGGGACTCAAAACGCGAAACTCTATTTCATCGCCAAATATTTCTCGATAGCCGCCGTTACCTCAGGACTGTCGGGTTTGACCTTTGGTTCAAAGCGGGCAACAACATTGCCTTTACGATCGACTAGAAACTTACTGAAATTCCACTTAATGTCGCCTGCGAACTGCGGATTCGTCTCAGGCTTTGTCAGAAAAGCATATAGCGGGTCCTGATCGTCGCCCTTGACCGAGATCTTCGCAAACATTGGAAATGTGACCTTGTATTTCGACTCGCAAAATTCTTTGATCTCGGTCGCAGTGCCCGGCTCTTGTCCGCCAAAATTATTCGCTGGGAAAGCAAGCGTCGTGAAACCTTGATCTTTGTACTTGAGATACGTAGCCTGAAGAGCCTCGTATTGCGGCGTATAACCACACTTGCTCGCTACGTTCACAACGAGCAACACTTGTCCTTTATATTTCTTGAGTTTGACGTCTTTGCCGTCGATGTCACGCATCTTAAAATCAAGCACGTTTTTGCCTGACGCCGCCTCAGTCACGTTCCCGTTCCCGTGATGGTGAATAAAGGCCCCGACGCATAGCACTGCTGAGGCAAATGTTCCAAACAAAACAGCGATCTTTAACATTTCATTGACTCCTATTTTTCTAATTCTTTTGGCGAACGCGGCGTTTTTGGCAACTCGTCTGGCGTTTCACCGGTTGCTGCAAAAACCTCTTTGAAAGCTCCAATGCTTGCAAGCACTCCGCTGGTTTCCATCGGCATAAATATGACTTTTGAGTTTTGGGTCCGTGCCATGTCACGCATAGAGTCGACGTATCTTTGTGTGATCAGATACTGAGCGGTTTGGCCTCGGTCACCTATTGCGGACGCGATTCGTGCGATGGCTTCGCCCTCTGCGTTGGCGACGATCATACGCGCCTGGGACGCTCCCTCAGCATCGAGGATAGCACTCTGTTTGTTTCCCTCTGAGCGGGTAACGGCAGCCTGTTTTTCGCCTTCGGCACGGGTGATGGCGGCCTGTTTGTCGCCCTCGGCCTGCAGGATGAGAGCCCGGCGGTTGCGTTCGGCGGTCATCTGTTTTTCCATCGTGATGCGAACGTCTTCAGGCGGCGTGATGTTTTTGATATCGACGCGGGTTACTTTGACGCCCCATTTATCAGTGGCCTCGTCGAGGATCATGCGGAGTTCGTTGTTGATCTGGTCGCGTGATGAGAGCGTGTGGTCGAGATCGAGTTTACCGATGACCGAACGCATTCCCGTAAAGGTAAGCTGCACGATCGAACCGACAAGGTCATTGACCTCGTACGTCGCCTTGATCGGATCGGTGATCTGCCAATAGACAACCGAATCAACTCCCATCATGACGTTGTCACGAGATATTACCGACTGTGGGGGCAGGTCGATAAACTGTTCTCGCGAATCAATAAATGTCGTTCCTGGACGCACATTGGTCCAATAGACCGCTCGCGGAGCTTCGAAAAAAGGCACGATGATATTCAAGCCGCTTGCCGCGACGCGATGAAAGCGCCCTAGACGCTCGATCAGTAGAACACTCGATTGCGGTACGATCTTGATCGTCTTGTACGCAATGACAAGCAATGCAATACCTAAAAAAGCGAGAAATATCGCTCCAAGACCAATAGCTTCAGGCATAAGTCCTCCGTGTTTTCATTCACTGCAAATATATCTCATTTCCGGCATCTTTGCTATAATTCGCACAAGTATGACAGTCAAACTTTCAGACATTGAAACTGCCCGCGAACGTCTCGACGGTATTATCATCCCAACCCCGATGATCGCCGACGCCCGCTTGTCGCGTGAAGTCGGGGCGAGTGCTCACCTCAAGGCCGAATGCCTACAAAAAGGCGGCTCTTTTAAGATCCGCGGTGCATATAATAAGATCTCGCAACTTTCTGACCAGGAGAAGCAACGGGGAGTCGTAACGGCTTCGGCCGGTAACCACGCACAAGGCGTCGCCCTTGCCGCGACGCTCAATGGAATTCGATCCGTAATCGTTCTACCTGAAATAGCACCGCTTACAAAGATCAACGCGACTCTCAGCTTTGGGGGCGAAGTAGTACTGCACGGAGCGACTTTTGACGAGGCGGTTGCCTATTCGCGTGAATTGCAGGAAAAAGAAGGCTACACTTACGTCCATGCTTTTGACGATGAACGGATCATTGCCGGACAGGGAACTATTGGCGTTGAAATGGTTGAGGCTTTGCCCGATCTTTCGGCTGTAGTCGTGCCTATCGGCGGCGGCGGCCTTATCTCAGGCATTGCCATCGCGGTCAAGGCTCTCAAACCAAACGCTCGCATTATAGGTGTTCAGGCTGAGAACGTTACATGGGTCAACCCTTCATTAAAGGCTGGGCGTCCGGTGTACGCTAATCCAGGTCAGACGATAGCCGACGGGATCGCGGTGAAGAGTCCCGGCCAGATCACGTTCCCCCTTATTCAGGATCTTGTTGATGAAGTCGTCGAGGTGAGTGAAGAGGAGATCGCTCGAGCGATATTTTTCTGTGTGCAGAACAATCGCCTCGTCGTCGAAGGGGCTGGCGGAGCGGGGCTTGCCGCGTTATTGGCGAATAAAGTGTCTATTCGCCCCCACGATACGGTATGTGCAGTGCTTTGCGGCGGCAACATTGACGCCAATCTTCTCGCACGAGTTCTGGAACAAGTTCTGGTTCACCAAGGCCGTTATATCATGCTCAAGTTGCTTGTGCTCGATCGGCCGGGAATGCTAGCCACGCTGCTAAATCATGTGGCCGAGACCCACGCAAACGTAATCGAGGTCTTTCACCGCCGCGCGATGTGGCTTGCCCCTCTGGGCCGCGTCGGTATTGAGATGCTCCTCGAGGTCCGCGACAACGAACACGGCCGTGAGGTGCAAAAACATCTCGAGGACGCCGGTTACCAAGTCGAACGCGAAGGACAAGGGGATTGGGAAGAATAGTTTTGTTCTGGTACTCTCGTTCGCGGCGCTAACCGCCGATGCCCAGAATGCTCGTAAGGTGATCTTTTACAATGGTGATACGAATTGCGGTCATAAAAGCCGTTCGATACCCGCCGGTGATCGTATCTCTTGCGGTGCGGTCCATACCGAACGCGGTAACGTCAATGTTATCAGTCATAACGATGTCACCCTATCAGTTGCTTTCCTAGAAGACGACGATTACATTTTAGTTGCTGCCAAGATCGCCAACACCGGCAAAGAGCCGCTGATGTTCGACTCTGACCTTTGGGGAGCAGCCCACTTTGCGACTAAGACCGGAGCGTACAGGGGCGAGCGGCCGCTGGTTGCTGAAACCTCAATCCCGTCACGCGATATTGTGAGAGGGATGACATCTGGCAGAAAATTGGATGATTCTCTCGATACTTTCATCGCAGAGAATCAAAAGACGGGCGAGATTCGTGATGTCAGGCTTCCGGATGGTTCGCGTGTTAAGAGGGTTGTGGTTGTTCCTGATAAAGCTGCACAAGAGGAAGCACAACGACGCGGCGAGATCCGAATGGCAAGCACTACTAGTGAACAGCGACGCATCCGCAACACCGCCTTGACCGCAAAATCGATAATGCCTAACGATTCGGTCAAAGGTGTCGTATATTTCCGCCGTGCAAAAAAGGCTGAGTTTGTCGTGTTCGCGTTTGAGGTCGACAACACCACGTTTGTATTTCAACTTCCGCGTAAGGCTAACTAGCCGCGACTATCTCCTCACCAAATTTTCATCATACAGATCGCGGTAGACGCGGTAGTAGGTCATCACCTTAAAAACGTAGTTTTTTGTCTCGGCGAAACCGACCTCGGAGGCGAAAATGCCCGGATCTTTGGGGTTGGTGTGGCTGAGCCAACGGGCGGCGTTGTCTTCGCCGCCGTTGTAGCTGGCGGCGATCGCTTCGTTAAGGCCGCCAAATTGTGTTTTTAGATCGGCGATATATTCGCAGCCGAGAGAGATATTTATGCTTGGCGTGTAGAGATCGTCGGGTTGCAGATTTTGGTAACCGGCCTTTTTATTATATTTGACAGCCGTATCATAAACGAGCTGCAGCAATCCGCGGGCGGCGGAGGGCGATTTGACGCCCGGACGGAACGAGCTTTCTACCTTCATTATTGACATGACAAAGCGCGGGTCGAGCTTACGTTTTTTTGATTCACGCAATACATCTTCGCGATATGCGGCGGGGTAATCGTCGCTTCGACGCGTCGTCGTAGCTGTCCGCTTGATGCCGTTAGTGAGCGACGCGAGCCTGTCCGAGGCTAGGCCACCATAGTACGAGGCTCCTGTATCGGCGATGGATGAATACATTGCGATCGCTTCGGTCCTTTTCTTTTGCTTGTCGAGAGCTAAGGCTCGGAGATATTTGACTTCATCAAGACTCGTCATCGAACCGGTGAATTTTGCTTGGGCCTGCATCAGCGCGGCGGTCGCTTCGGCATCCGACCATTTGCCACGATTGATTTCCATGCGAAGCCGAGCCTGCAAAGCGTTCGTCTCGGTAGGTTGACCGCGGAAACGTTCACGTATCTTTTCCACCCAAGCCACGGCTTCTACGTCAAGACCCGCCTCGCGCATTGCGTCGATGGCATTTACATACGAACCGTCTATCCTCTCGCCTTGCGGGTACATCACGGTGTACTGTTGCCAAAGCCTTGCGGCCTCTGCATTTCGGCCAACGCGGACCCCGCACGAAGCCTGAAAATAAAGCCCCTCACGCCCGTCTTTACTAGCGGGAAACTCGCGTGATACGCGGTCGAAATAGGGGATCGCCTTTGCGTATTGCCGTTCCCACATCAACGCTCGTCCCATTCCAAAAAGCGCTCGTTGGATCAACGGATCGGTCGGGTAAATGTCTAGAATCTTTTGAAAATGCTCGCGGGCCTCAGGGAAATGGCGGTTTTCCATGTATGTAAACCCGCGTGAAACATGTTCGCCGGCGGGCAGGCTAATTAGTTTCCCGTTGGCGTCACGACTGGCTTTATCCTTTTCCGTAACGAGCCGCAGATCGGCATCAGATTGCGCCGAAATGGCAACTGTCGAGCAAAGCATCACGATCAGGACAAATATGAGCAGTTTTTTCATAGAATTTGGTCAACGAGCGAGAGAGGTTAAGGCAATAGCTTACTTGATTTTTAGACGAGAGGGCAATAAAAAGCGTTGTAATATGTTTTTAACTATCTTGTCGATAAACGAACATTTCTTTGCTATCATTCGTAAATGAGAGCTTGATGCTCTCTGGTCAATATGAATTCCTGTCAAAACTGCGGAAAACTTAATACGCCCGAGGCGATCTTTTGCAGATTTTGCGGGACGAAGTTCAATTTTCAAAAGCCGGTGATGAATAACCCTTTTGACCACTCGGCTCCACCGCGGCCCTATTCGTGGAAAACGGACGAGTTTCAGACTCAAAATGAGGCCAGACCGACGACCACGATCAATCAACCACGTCCGCAAAACTCTCAATTCGCACCGCCGCGACAAAATTACCAGGCTGCCCCGCTCACTTATCAACAGGCACGGCCAATATCAAACACATACGTGTGCCCAAATTGCGGCAGCCGATATATGCCCAGGTTCGAGAGACGTATATCCACGGCGGGTTGGGTGACGTTTGCGTGCCTTTTGGTATTCTTCTTTCCGCTATTTTGGATCGGATTGTTGATCAAGGAAGATGTTTTTGTTTGCCAAGTTTGTCAAACAAAAACCGATGCCCAACTTCACCGGTAATAGTATCCCCGTGGATGCTCGATCTTGATCTCAGGATTCGTACTCGAAACCTTTACTTTGTAATAATTCTTTTTCATATGGGTCGATAAATAGGTGAGGGCAAACTGTCTATTTAGCGACATGAACATATCCTTGAAGAATGGTTTGAAGCTGATCGGAGCACTTATGCCATGAAAAAATGAACGGCCGCCTGTCTCATCTGAGAGTTTTTCGAGAGCTCCTTGTGCGCCGAGGCCGAGAATCGTGTTTGAGTTTTCGGTTAAAACTGTCGGATGGTAAAAAGAATACACAGCGACACTTTTTCGTTGAGCTTTCAGTATGGCCTGATCGAGATCCGAACTCTGCATTATTGACGCGAGATTCAATCCATTTGTGGTGTCCAACCCATCTGAAAACAACAGAACGGCCCGGCGTCCGGCAGGCATAGCATCGAAACGGCCTAGCGAATCGCTAACGCCGTCATATGGGCTTCGTGGAGCTGCGAATTGACTGCTTGAAATGACCCGTAGAGACCCTGCGGCTTTTTCAAGGTCGTCGGTAAATTTTTGCCTTATCTCTGCCGATCCCCCGCGTAGATAAGCGACCATCACTTTTGTACCTTTTGGCAGTCCGCGAATAAACTCCTGGATGTCTTTGATCTGAAGATTGAAATTCGACGTCATATCCTCTTGGATCAAAAATGCGATAGACAGGGGTGAATCTCCGACGCTTTTGATAGAAAGTATTTGTTGCTCGTCGTTATTTTCGCGAACGATCAGCCGATCAGCTTGAACAAATTCCTCGAGCTGCCCTTCTTTGAGTTCCTGCTTTGTAAAGATCGAGATAGGTATCGTAACTGTTCGAACGCGTTGTTGGGGTTCTGTCTTCTGTGCGTAGGCGAAAGCGGCACACAACAAGATCAGCATTGGGAACATCAGCGATATGGTTAATCTGCGTCGATTCATATAAGTTGGCTCGAACATTTGAATAGTAATATATTTCTCCCCTTTATCCTAGACTTTTCGACGACAAAACCACGTCCGTACTCTCCCCAAATTGCATCTCTGTGCGCTAGACTCTTAACATCTGACAGGTATGTACGAGATAACTAAAGCAGACATTGCACGCGGTCAAAAGCTCCTTGCCGGGGCTGTTGCCGCCCCGTTAGCTTTGACCGCGATACCAGCAGTTATAACGCTGTTGGTGATGCTACTTGTACCTTTCGCCCCACCGACAGCCGTCATAGTTTTTTTTCTTGGCATTGTTCTGACTTGTATCGGTTTTTTAGCCGGAATATTCACCATGGGACTGCTTATCCATAAACGGACCAAGTGGACGAGGGATATGCGAGAAAGAATTGCCGCCGACGGCATCCGGGCGGAGGAGATCGGCTGGTTCATGAACGAGCTTAAATCAAGTGAAAAACGTGCGTTAAAGGCCGTTGAGGCAAGGGATCTGCTGCTCGCCGATGCATATAAGGAAACACTGGCTTCGCGACTTACGGCGACGCGAATAGTCAGATCGTCCAAGCGGGAGCTGGCTTTGGCTAAAAGACGCCAGAATTCGTTGAAACAGCTAAAAAGTTCGAGGGCTGATGAATTTCGTGAGCAAATAGCCGGCGATCTCATAAAGATCTCAAATATAAACGACGAAGCAAAAGTTATGCTTTCCGAGGCCGAAGCCCGCCTGCAGATGATCGAGGCGGCGGCAAGCCGCGGCGGAAACCTTGCCGATTCCGAACTCGCCCTCAAGAAACTTTCCGCACGCTCCAAAGAACTTCCGCTGGCTCTAGAATCAGCAAAAATGACCGAGGAAATACGAAAAGAGCTGGAAGATGAGCCGATCGAATTCGACTCAGATAATTAAAAAGACGCAAGATCATTTATCCTGCGTCTTTTAATATTTTGGCGAATGAGAACCGCGAAACCGTTCGAACGTATGAATTGAACCTGTTAGTTACAGGTGGGTGGCCTTCTATTTCGATTAGATCGAGATATCGAAGCCGGAGTCTATGGCTTGGCTCCGTGGAGAAAAGCACCGACGACCGGCATTAGCCTCCCGACATTCATATGTTGGCTCAATTATGTATGCGTTCGGTCACGAATCACGCAGTCAAATTCCTTCGCCAACCAAATCCTAGCACAACGCGACGAAATGCAAAATGAAAAATGCACAACGCAGAATATTTCAGAATTGCGCATTTTAAATCGTGCTCAAAATTACTGTTCGGCTTCGATCTGTTGCGGGACGAGATCGCGGTGTTTGAGGATGCGGTCGAGCATTTCGGAACATTCAGTGCTACGGGCGGCAAGCTGAGCGTCGTTTTGCGCCTGAGATTGCTTTAGCTGAAAAAACTCGTCGGCGATGTGTAGAGCAGCGAGTATGGCTACCTTTAGCGAATCAACCGTCATCGTGCCCGACGATATCTCGCGCATCTTGCGGTCGACATACTCAGCCAGCTCGTGGATATACTCATTATCGCCATCAGACCGGATGCTGTATGTCTGATTGTATATCTCTACGCGGATTGTTTGTTCTGACATAACGGTTTTTCCCTATCTGCCGACAGCCTCGGCGACGTCTGCGTCGATCAATGTTAACGCGTCAAGCATAGCTTCGACCTTGAGCTGGATGGAGTCACGTTCTGACAGCAGATCGGTGACCTTGTCTTCCAGAACGCGCTTCTCAGCCACAGCTCCTGATGCTTCACTTTT
>JBGAUY010000077.1:0-10874 GCA_044228425.1 Pyrinomonadaceae bacterium
CATCCCCGCTGAACGAGCCCGAAGTGATCTTGTGCACAGCGGTCTGATCTCCAGCCGTTGCTTGCCACGCAAATATAATAGGCATCGCGGGGGCGGCATCGGCGGCGTCTATAACGAACGGCCCACCCGCATATGAACGCGGGGCGAGCACCGATCCGGTTCGGACGTCCACGACCATGTTCGGAGCCCCAATAGTAAAGTCAGTACCATTCGCCGGTTTTGCTGGGTTGATGACCCAGTTAACGGGCACGCCGCGGCGGAGCAGCTCATATACGAGGCCGTAGGCACGGAGCATACCGATGTCCTGACCGTTCGCCCCTGAATCCATTGGTATGATAAGGCTGCCGGTACCAAAGGTCTGCACCGCAAACATCGCCGGAGCCGCCGGTAGGACCGCGTTATTTGAACTGAGGTTTGCGCTTGTAAAGACGGAACCGCCGGCGTTTGCAACGGCGGCCAATCCCGAACAAGCGACGGCGGCCATCAAGACGATTGAACTAGCGACCTTTGCCGCCCGTGATAAAACCTTCGATTGCATTGCTCTCATTATTTTCTCCTCAAAAATGGTCAGCCAACGCGCGCAAAAAGCCGCGTTGTTCGTATCTGATACCTATATACACTTATTTGTGCATATAGAAACGGTCAATTGGGAAATTCTTCCAATAGTTTTCCACCGATCGTTTCAAGTGAATGCGCTGCCCTGAGCACCTGTTGCCCCGGGGGTTTTTTAAGTAATTAGTCGGATTGGCAAATTATGGATCAGATTTCCAATAAAGTCTACACGGGGTGGGAGAGCTTTTTACGACACCGATGCGCAAAAAAAGGCCTCGGCGTTTGCCGAGGCCCTTCTCCGTTTGTTAGAACCCACCCGCATACGCAGGTGGTACTGACAAGAGGCAAGCACGGATGCTTGCCGCTCCAGTCTTACATTCCCATTCCCATTCCGCCGCCCATGCCGCCCATGCCGGCCATTGGGTCGCCGCCCTTGTCGTCTTGGACGTCGGCGATCATGGCTTCGGTCGTCAGCATGAGGCCGGCGATCGAGGCTGCGTTTTGGAGAGCGGTGCGGGTGACCTTTGCGGGGTCGATGACACCGGCTGCGACGAGGTCTTCGTACTTCTCGGTCGCGGCGTTAAAGCCAAAGCTGTCGCTGCCTTCGCGGACCTTGCCGACGACGACCGCGCCCTCTTGACCCGCGTTCTGCGAGATCTGGCGAAGCGGTTCCTCGATAGCACGGCGAACGATGTTGACGCCGATCAACTCATCCGAATCTTCCGACTCGGTGTTGAAATTGTCGAGCACCTTGCCCGCACGGACCAGAGCGACTCCGCCGCCGGCCACGATGCCTTCTTCGACAGCAGCACGGGTTGCGTGCATTGCGTCTTCGACACGAGCTTTCTTTTCCTTCATCTCGGTCTCGGTAGCGGCACCGACCTTGATCACGGCAACACCGCCGACCAATTTAGCAAGACGCTCCTGGAGCTTCTCGCGGTCATAGTCGCTGGACGTGTCTTCGATCTGGTTACGGATGGTTTTGATACGTCCGTCGATCGCTTCGCCTGTTCCGGCACCTTCGACGATGGTTGAATTGTCCTTGTCGATGGTAACTTTCTTGGCTTTGCCGAGGTCTTCGAGAGTGATGGTCTCGAGCTTGATGCCGAGATCTTCAGAGATGACCTTGCCGCCCGTGAGGACCGCGATGTCTTCGAGCATTGCCTTGCGGCGGTCGCCGAAGCCCGGTGCTTTAACAGCAGCAACGTTCAATGTTCCGCGGAGCTTATTCACAACCAGGGTTGCGAGTGCTTCGCCGTCAACGTCTTCGGCAATGATGAGCATCGGACGACCCATTTTTGCAACCTGCTCAAGAATAGGAAGCAAATCGCGCATGTTCGAGATCTTTTTCTCGTTGATCAGGATGTAAGGCTCGTCGAGGACGGCTTCCATACGGTCGGCGTCGGTGACGAAGTACGGCGAAAGATAGCCGCGGTCAAACTGCATGCCCTCGACGACTTCGAGAAGCGTGTCCATCGTTTTCGACTCTTCGACGGTGATAACGCCGTCTTTGCCGACCTTGTCCATTGCCTCAGCGATGATCGTGCCGATCGTCTTGTCGCCGTTAGCCGAAACCGTGCCGACCTGTGCGATCGAATCTCCCGACACAGGCTGAGCCATTTTGTGGATCTCTTCGACGACTGCGGTCACAGCCTTTTCGATGCCGCGTTTGAGCGCCATCGGATTTGCACCGGCAGCAACTGTGCGGACGCCTTCTTTGAAGATCGCCTGTGCAAGGACCGTCGCGGTCGTCGTGCCGTCACCGGCTACGTCGCTGGTTTTCGAAGCGACTTCGCGAACCATCTGTGCACCCATGTTTTCGAGGGTGTCTTTTAATTCGATCTCTTTCGCGACCGTTACACCGTCTTTGGTGATCGTCGGCGAGCCGAATTTTTTGTCAATAACTACGTTACGCCCTTTCGGTCCCAGTGTAACTTTCACTGCGTCCGCGAGCTGATTAACACCACGCAGTATAGCTGCGCGTGATTCTTCGCCATGAATAACTTGTTTTGCCATTGTCTTGTTAAACTCCTTTCCGTTTAGAAATTGGAGTTCAAGGTTCAAAGTTTAAGGTTCAAAGTTTGAAAACCTTGAACTTGGAACATTGAACTTTGAACTTGCTTAAGCCGCTGCTCCCGCGCGTGAAATGATGCCGAGGATCTCGTCTTCGCGCATGATGATGAATTCGTCGCCGTCGAGTTTGATCTCGCTGCCCGAATATTTGCCGAACAGGACACGGTCGCCTGCTTTGACGTCGAGCGCTTGACGCGTGCCGTCTTCTTTATATTTGCCCGCACCGGCAGCGATAACTTCGCCTTCTTGCGGTTTTTCCTTCGCCGTGTCCGGGATATAAAGCCCGCCTGCGGTCTGGTTAACGTTGTCTTCGATGCGTTTGATGATCACGCGATCGTGAAGTGGTGTAATGTTTGTGGCCATAGTGTTTACTCCTGAATAATTTAGTAAAATTACCTCAGATCAACCGTACTGAATAAAGTTTTAGCACTCGTGATCTATGAGTGCTAGTATATGGAAAACCTGACATTTGTGTCAAGTATTTAATTGATTTTGCAGCGAAATCTGACAATAACACACTCACATTTATGCTCGTTTCAGAAATAAACATCTACCCGATCAAATCGCTAAAGGGAATTTCGCTCAAATCGGCCATCGTCGAGGAGCGCGGGCTGCAATATGATCGGCGGTGGATGCTCACAACGCGGGACGGGATGTTCTTTACGCAGAGGGAATTTCCGAAGATGGCGAGGATCTCTGTCGCAGTGGAAAGTGGACAATTGAAAGTGGAAAGTGAAGGCCACGGTGTTATGAATGTGCCGTTTGAGCCGGATATGGGCGAGCGGGGGCGTGTGACGATTTGGAACAGTGTTTGTGACGCCGAGATATATAGCGGGCAGGTCAGCGAGTGGTTTTCGGATGTTTTGGGGACGAATTGTCAGCTTGTTTATATGCCAGATACCTCGCGGCGGGGTGTGAATCCGAGGTTTGATAAGGGCGGCGAAGTTGTGAGTTTTGCGGATGGCTATCCGCTGATGGTGATCGGCGAAGGATCTTTGGCGAATCTGAACAACCGTATCGCGGAGGCTCACGAAGAATCGGATGGGGTGGCTGAGTTCCAACCGCTGCCAATGGACCGCTTTCGGCCGAATCTCGTTGTGTCGGAAATCGATGCGTTCGCC
This sequence comes from Pyrinomonadaceae bacterium, assembly GCA_044228425.1. Classification (GTDB taxonomy): domain Bacteria; phylum Acidobacteriota; class Blastocatellia; order Pyrinomonadales; family Pyrinomonadaceae; genus OLB17. The sequence goes on from JBGAUY010000077.1 coordinate 3,747, forward strand.
GAGGATAGCTGGCAGAAGATCCGCATTGGCGAGGCGGAGTTTCGCTCGACAAAGCCTTGTGCAAGATGTGTAATGACGACAGTCGAGCAATCAAGCGGAGAATTTACCGGTAAAGAGCCATTGAAGACGCTTGCCTCGTACCGAATGGCGAAAGAAGTGATACCCCAGATTTACGAATCGCTTGGTGTCAATCCAAATGATGTCCTGTTTGGGCAAAACCTAATTGCAGAAAATCCCGGTGCGACTATCAACGTCGGCGATAAGATCGTTGTGCTCGCCTAATCATTCGAAAGTCTTGCCTGAAAGCAGCTCATAGGCTTTGATGTAGCGGTCGGAGGTGGCTTTGGCGATCTCGTCGGGTAGCGGTGGTGCCGGCGGGGTTTTATCCCAATCTAGGGTTTCGAGGTATTCGCGGACAAACTGTTTGTCAAAGGACGGCTGGGCGTGGCCCGGTTCATACGTCGCAGCATCCCAAAAACGAGAAGAGTCGGGCGTCAGCACCTCGTCTATCAGCAAGATATTTCCTTTCGTATCTAATCCAAATTCGAATTTCGTGTCGGCGATGATGATGCCTTTGGTTAATGCGTATTCGCGGGCGTTTTCGTAGATCGCGAGCGTTATGGCCTTTAGGCGTGATGCAGTCTCTTTGCCGAGGATACGGACGAATTCGAGCTGCGTGATATTGTCATCGTGTCCGGTCGCCGCTTTGGTCGCGGGTGTAAAGATCGGCGCCAGTAACCTGTCGCATTGCTGCAAGCCGCGCGGCAGTTCGTGGCCGCAGACCGTTCCAGTGGCTTTGTAGTCTTTCCAACCTGAGCCCTCTAGATAACCGCGTACTACACATTCGACAGGGAAAACTTCGGTTCGTTTGACCAGCATTGAACGGCCGCGCAGCTCGTCGTGGCCGCGGATCGGATCGGGCATGTCGTCGATGTCTGCCGTTATAAGGTGATTTGGCGAGATCGACTTTAGACGTTCGAACCAGAATGATGACAGCTTGGTCAGCACCTCGCCTTTCTTTTCGATCGGCGTCGGGAGGACGCAATCAAACGCCGAAAGTCGATCGGTGGCGACCAACAACAAACATTCGCTGTCGATCTCATATACATCGCGGACCTTGCCTCGATGAAGGAGACGCAAGCCGGGAATTAGTGATTCGGAAATAGTCGGAACAGCGGTCATATAAGTTGCTGATAAAAATCAACTTTATTACGAACGACCGCCCACCGCAAAGCCCGCAAAAACATTCAATTATTTTTTGGAACGCCGATACTGTTAAAACTATATAAACAAAGTTGAAATTTGTGGTGACAAATGGCGACAGAATATGCATAATTGTAATTGGTCGTCTGTAAAGAACAGCAGGCCGCCCCCTCGTCGCCCCGGATCTCTTGCCCTGTTATCGCTGAATTTAGATGTTTTAGCGGTTCCCATACATGAAAGGTAAATTAATTAAAAAGCAATATTTTTTATGGCTGCTATTTGCGGCCAGTACCCTCGTGGTCCAAGTCGCGGCTCAGCCGTCGCTAGCCGAAAAGGAAAAGCAGTTTGTCGATAGTTCGGGCGACCGGATGTGGTACACGATGGGCTTTGTCATCGTTGCGTCGCTTGCCGCTGCGGCGTTTTTATGGCGCAGAAGCCGTAAGGGCAAGGATCAGCCACAATATAATTACGGCAGCCGTTATCAGGATTATTACAACAATAATAGCTATGACATGGACGGCGTCGACGCAGAGAAAGAGCTTGAGTGGCTGCGAAAGGCTAAGAAATCGGGTTCCGGCGGTTCCAAAATGAGATGCGTAAGCTGCAATATGCGCAGCTTCCGATCAATTCATTTAGTGCATTAACGCCTTCAAAGAAATTTGAGGTGCTACCCGTTTCCGACGACGAATCGTTGCTTAATGCGATCGAACAGGCAAACGAAGAGTACGAAGAGGACGAGAATGTCCGCGAACTGTCCGTCAAGATCCTGTCGGCGTTTCGTACGCAAAACTCGATCGAAGCTCTGTCACAGATCGCACTTTACGATCTGTCGGCCAATCTCCGTTCGAAAGCGGTCTCGACGCTAACTGATTTTGACCACGAATCCGTATTCGAGCCCATTTTGCTCGCGTGTGCCGATCCGACCCGCGAGGTTCGGGCCGCCGCCGCTCGTGGGTTGTTTCGTTTAAATTTCGACCGAGCCGATGCATGGAAACGCATCCTCGAAACTGAGGATGAATTTCGCATGCGTCACGCCGCGAGGGCCGCGGTGGAAGCCGGGATCGTGCTCAAGGCTTTTGAAAGGCTGGTGCATGATGACCTAAAGATCGCATACGAGGCATTTGTTCTTGTCGCAATGCTTATCAAAGCGGGCGAGACCGAAGAGATCTTTGGGGCGATCCGTGAGCATCGCGACGAACGCGTTAAATTTGCGCTGTTGCATGTGCTCAAATCAGTCAAAGACGAGCGTTCGCTCGACAGTTTGAATGAACTTCGTGCTGGTGACCAGTTTCCGACGGATGTAATGGATCGAATCACCGACACTATCAAGAGTTTTGATCAGGTTCCTGCCTAACTCGGGTTTTTCAGGTTACGTGCGGTAGTATTAGCATGAATCCGAACGATTTAGTTGAGACAAGCGAGGTCGAGGTGTCTGCGAATGTTGGGCTTCGAGCTCCTGAATTTGTCCTCACGACAGATCAAGGTAAAGAATGGTGGCTTTCCGATCATATCGGAAATGTCGTCGTCTTGCTTTTTTATCCGCAGAACGAGACGATGGTCTGCACAAAGCAACTTTGCTCGGTCCGCGACAATTGGGATAAATACATCGAGACCAAGGCCGATATCGTCGGCATTTCGCCTGGAACCCCCGAAGAACATCTAAAATTTTCGAACAGCCGTCAGTTGCCAATCCCGCTTTTGGCCGATCCAGGGCGTAAGATCACGGGCATTTACGGCAAGCACTGGTTGTTTCCGGTCAATTTTACAAGAGCCGTCGTCGTTATAGATGCTAATGGGATAATTCGAAACCGTGATATTATGTTGCGGGCGTTTCGCCCGTTAGACAGTCAGGTGATAACTGACATTTACTCCGCTCGCGGTGACGCGTTCCACGACAAATACGAAAAACTCAAGATGCGTGTCCAAAAAGCAGATTAAGTGACTAATCTGCTCTCGATTTTTGCGTTTCCTTTAGATATGATTAAAGGATGCAATTCCGTCTCATTTCTGAAAATACCCCAAAGGGTGATCAGCCCGAAGCGATAAAACAGATCGTCGAAGGTCTGAACGACGGTACCAAGGATCAGGTGCTGCTCGGCATTACAGGCAGCGGCAAGACGTTTACGATCGCGAATGTGATCGAACAAGTTCAACGTCCAACGCTAGTGCTCGCGCATAACAAAACGCTCGCAGCACAGCTATATCAAGAATTTAAGTCATTTTTCCCCGACAACGCGGTCGAGTATTTTGTCTCGTATTACGACTATTACCAGCCCGAGGCGTATGTCCCCGCCGCAGATCTATACATAGAAAAAGAGGCGACGATCAACGAAGAGATAGACCGGCTGCGCCTCTCGGCGACCCGTGCTCTGTTTGAGCGAAGCGATGTCATCGTCGTGGCGTCCGTTTCATGCATTTACGGTCTTGGCGACCCGGATGCGTATTTTGGGATGCTCATCTTTATCGAGCCGGGGATGAAGATCAAACGCGAAGAACTGTTGCAAAAGCTCGTCGAATTGCAGTATGAACGTGTCAACGTGGATTTTGAACGCGGGGCGTTTCGCGTTCGCGGCGATGTGGTCGAATTGTATCCGAGTTATCAGGACCAGGCGTATAGGATCGAGTTTTGGGGCGACGAGATCGACAGCATATACACGATCGACCCGCTGCTTGGCGAGGTCATTACGAAACACGAAACGCGTGTCCCGATCTATCCGAAAACGCACTATGTGATGACCAAGCCTGTCATCAAACGTGCAGTGCAGACGATTCGCAAGGAACTCGACGAACACGAAAAATATCTTGTCGGCGAGGGCAAGGTCGTTGAGGCTCAGCGGCTGCATCAGCGGACGATGTATGACCTCGAAATGATGAAAGAGATGGGTTTTTGCCGGGGAATTGAGAATTATGGAATTGAGAATTATTCACGGCATCTGACCGGTAAACTGCCCGGAGAACCCCCGCCGACGCTGCTCGATTATCTACCAAGCAACGCGCTGATGGTGATCGACGAGTCGCACCAGACGATCCCACAACTGGGGGCGATGTTCAAAGGCGACCAATCGCGAAAGGGAACATTGGTCGAATACGGTTTTCGACTACCGAGTGCGAGAGATAATCGGCCGTTGAATTTTCAAGAATTTGAAGAGCGTGTCGGCCAGACAATATACGTATCGGCGACGCCCGGTCCGTATGAGCTGACAAAGGTCGAGGGCGAGGTGATCGAACAGATCATTCGCCCGACCGGCTTGCTCGATCCGGTCGTTGAGGTTCGTCCGGTAAAGGGCCAAATTGACGATCTTCTCGAAGAGTGCCGCCTACGTGCCGAGCGTAATGAACGCGTATTGGTCACAACGCTGACCAAACGCATGTCCGAGAATCTGAGCGAATATTTTGCCGAGGTCGGTGTTAAGGTTCGGTATCTGCACAGCGACATCCACACTCTCGAACGCATCAAGATACTCCGCGATCTGCGTCGCGGTGAATATGACGTGCTTGTCGGTATCAATCTTTTACGGGAAGGGCTCGATCTGCCTGAGGTATCGTTGGTGGCTATCCTTGACGCTGATAAAGAAGGCTTTCTGCGTTCGCAAAGCTCGTTGATCCAAACGATGGGACGTGCGGCGCGTAACTCGGATGGCAAGGCAATACTCTACGCCGACAAGATCACGAAATCGATGGAATACGCCATTTCGGAGACCGAACGCCGTCGCAAGATCCAAGAGGAATACAACACCGAGCACGGCATTACGCCGACCACGATCATCAAATCGATCGACGCAACGCTTGTCACGGCGTACGAGGCGGATTACTTTAAGGTGCCGCTCGACATCGAGTCGTTCGAAGAGTATTCGCCAAAACAGCTCAAGGAAACCATCGCCCAACTCGAAGCCGATATGCGGCAAGCCGCCAAGGATATGAAATTTGAACAGGCGGCGGAGATTCGCGACAAGATGAAATATCTGCGTGAGCGAGAACTGCAATATATCTAGTCGGAACCGCCTGAGTTAGCAGGCGGCGTGTCTCTTTTGTATAATCCGTTGTGTGCAGGTAAAAACCCAACTCGAAGACATTCAAAACTATCTTGCCGACACCAGCAATATGCCCGGCGGTAATGCTGAGCGTCTGTTCATCCCGGAAAGCGCCGACGAGATCGCTGCGATCTTGAAAGACGCAAACGAACAGGGCATTGCGGTGACGATCTCCGGGGCGAGAACGGGAACAGTCGGCGGTGCTATACCGTTTGGCGGATTTGTCATCTCGCTCGAACGGCTAAATGAGATCAAGAGCATCGATAAAGATGGTAGACTCGCGGTCGTTGAGCCGGGCGTTATACTTGGCGATCTGCGAAAGGCGGTTGAGGCCGAAGGGTTGTTTTACCCGCCCGATCCGACCGAGTGGAGTTGTCAGATCGGCGGTACTGTTGCGACAAATGCATCGGGTGCGAGGAGCTTCAAATACGGGGCGACGCGTGAGTATGTGCAGCGGCTGACTGTGGTGCTTGCGTCGGGCGAGATCGTTGATATACGGCGAGGCGAATATGTTTCCTCGGACGAAGGTGTGATCGTGATCGGCGAGACATCGGTGAAGGTGCCGACGTATGAACGGCCTGATGTGCGAAAAAATGTGAGCGGTTATTTTAACGCATCACCGCTTGATGCCATCGACCTATTTATCGGCAGCGAAGGCACACTCGGGGTTATTACTGAGATCGAATTGTCGCTACTGCGAAAGCCGGAAGGATTTTTTAGCGGGATCGTGTTTTTTGAACAAGCGGCTGATCTGTTGGCGTTCGTTGACGCTGCTAGAGATACTTCTTTCTCATCGAGGCGGAACCCAGTCGCTATCGCTCCAGGTTCTGACCCGAGTTTAGATGCTTCGTTGATCGAGTATTTTGATCGTAATGCGCTGAAGTTTATCGCTGAGAAATTTCCCGAAACACCTGATGTTGCCGGGGCGATATTTTTTGAACAGGAAACCACCGCTGGTAACGAGGACGCTTTATTTGAGAGATGGAACGCGCTGCTCGAACAGCATAACGCTGATGTCGAGCGGTCATGGTTTACGACCAATGAGCAGGATCGCGAAAAGATGAGGGCGTTTAGACATGCGCTGCCACTGGCGGCAAACGAGCGGTATTCGCGCAGCGGGTTTCGCAAGATCTCAAGCGATATGGCGGTGCCGGTCGAAGAGTTTTGCTCTCTGCTCAAGTTTTACGAGGACCAATGCGGCCCGAGCGGTATCGACTACGTTATCTTTGGGCACATCGGCGATTGCCATTTGCACCTCAATTTATTCCCGAAAGCTATTGAGGAAAACGAGCGGGCACGGCATATTTACGGCCGGTGCATCGCTCACGCGATCATGCTTGGCGGGTGCGTATCGGCGGAGCACGGCATCGGGAAATTAAAGCGAAAATATCTCGCGGCGATGATGGGCGAGCGGTATTTGAATGAGATGGCAGAGATCAAGCGGGCGTTTGACCCGAAAGGCATCTTGGGACGCGGAAATATGTTTGACGAGAGTTATTTATGATAAAGGCAATATTGTTTGATTTTAACGGGGTCATTATCGATGACGAACCGATCCAGATGCGGGCGTATCAGGAGCTGCTGTCGGCTGAGGGCGTCGAGTTGACCGCAGAAGATTATGCGGCTTCGCACGGGATGGATGACCAGACTTTTGTGCTTGCGGCATACGAACGGCGTGGCAAGACCGTCACCGACGACAAGGTCAATGAGATCATCGACGCAAAGTTTGGCAAGTGGCGAGAGATCGTTGGCGACAAGCTGCCGCTGTTCGAGGGTATCAGCGATTTTGTTGAAAAGATGTCGCACGAATTTGCTCTCGGCGTAGTCAGCATGGAACGCGGCACACAGATCGAACATGTTCTGGAACGTGCAGGGCTGGCTAAACACTTTTCGG
>JBGAUY010000012.1:0-61153 GCA_044228425.1 Pyrinomonadaceae bacterium
CGCGATCGATCAGCGATTCAAAGGAACTGGAAGAAGAGCGGCGGCTTGCATACGTTGCGATCACACGTGCCGAAAAGATTCTTTACGTCACCCACTCGATGCGCCGTCGCGTCTATGGCGAAGAGATCGCATCCGAGCCTTCACAGTTCTTAAACGAAATGCCGCTTGAGCTTATAGAAGATCTATCGAACGGAGCTTCGTGGCTCTCGTACGCCCGAAGCACGCCCGCGATGGCAAGCAAGGCTGCGGTCAGCGCGTTGCGAGGTGAGAGCGAGCCCGCCAAGCCACGCACGCCATACTCCGGCAAGACTTACAATAGCAGCGAGGCGATCGCGGAATTTTTTAAGAAAAAGAATATTTCAAAGCCAGAACCGCCTGCGCCAAAAGAAGTAGGGGAGAAAGGTAGTGAGGGAGTTGGGGGGACGCAACCCGCCTTATCGACTCTTGAACGGTTAAAAGCAGCGGGCAGCAAACCGTCTGCAACTCCGGTTCGTCAATCATCTGCTATTAACGGCCTTGTCCCAGGGACTCACGTCCGGCACGAAAAATACGGACGCGGGCTTGTGCTACGCCGTGAGGGTTCAGGCGATAACGCAAAGCTGACGGTTAGTTTTCCAGGGTTTGGCCAGAAAAAGCTGATCGAAAAATTTGCAAAACTGCAAAAAGATTGAACAGCTTTACGCAAAATCGCGTATCCTGTCAGATATGAAAAATCTATTTATAGCTTCTTCTGCATTGATATTGTTAGCTCTAGTGGTTTTGGGTTGCGGTTCGATCAATCCGTTTTCGGACAAGACAAAGACCAACACTGCATCAAACAAAACGCTGACCGACAAGGGTGTTGATACCGTTGTCGGTGAAGAGACGACCGGCGTTCCGGAGTGCGACGAGGTCATGAATATGCTCGCCGCTGAGGCGAATAATCCCGATGACAACTTTGTCACAAAGGCGGTCAAAGCGACGTTTTTGAACAAGATCAAAGAATCGATCCGAAAGAGCGTCGAGGAAAATAAGAACAAAAACGGTACCGCCGATCTAGCCAAGACCTGCAAACAGTTCAAGGCCGAGCTCGAAAAATACAAAGCCGAAGAGAAAAACAAGGCTAAGTAGCTGCTATTGCCCCTTTTCCTCTTCGATAAGTTTGGCGGTCCAAGGGCTACCGGGGTAGCGGGCCTTTAGATATTTGGCATACTCTTCGCGAATATCTTCGTCGTTGCCGCAGCCGTATTTTGTCCAGCCATTTGCCCCGATCACGATAAACAAAGCCTCAGGCACGCGTTTGTCGGTCGGGGTTTTCTTTGCCCATTCCATAACGCGCGTCGCGAGATATTTTGGGGCGTCGCCCATGTCACGAAGTTTCTTGCGTTCGGCCTGTGCCATTTGCGTTTGGGCCGCAGTCAGGAACGGCGGACGCTTGGGCAAGGGCTTTGGCACCTCGCTGCTCGTCGCGTCGTCATAGGTCGTATCGTAAGGAGCACACCACCAGTCGTTCGCGTCCCACTCACCCTGCTCGTTGTCGCTCTTGCCCATTCCTTCTTCGAGATACGGCGTCAGAACGGGATTTTTTAATACAAAATAGAGCAAAGCGGCTTCGCGGGCCGCTTCGGTTTTGGCGGCTGCAACCTTTGCTAGTTGCGGCTCAAAATCCGGGTTGTACTTTATCAACTCCGGCGTCATTTTTTCCAGTGTTGCGGTGTCTTTAAGTAGGTACGCCCGCACCCAGATCGACATCACAAAACGCTCACGCAGATATTCGGGCAATGCGGGCGATTTTTCAACCTCGATCAGCATTGTGGTCGGGAATAGCTGGTTGAAAGATTCGATGATGTCGGCGTCAAACATCATTCGGCCCTGCCACAGACGCTCGTTTTTGTACCGGTCCTCGACCTCTTTTTCGTAAGCCTCACGGCCCTCTTTGTTATATTCAGGGTCGAACCATTTTTTCTGCTCGGCGATAATTTCATCGACCGAGCCGACATCGCCGTCAAAATCAAAGGCGAAGGGCTTTCTCAGGCTGTATGTCAGATACTCGTCCATCGATTCGACGGTTTTGAGCTTGAGGCCGAGAAAAGAGTTGCGTGCCGAGACGGGGATCTGGTCGCCGGTTTCGAGCATTTCGTTGATGATCTTGCGGGCGTCAGCCTGTTTGTTTTGTTCGAGCAGGACACGGGCGGCGTGATACGCGATGGTCGGATAACCCGGCGACGAACGCCCGGTCTCATTTGCCGCTTGGACCAAGCGGGGAAGTTCGGTCGAGCTTTTTTCGGCCTTTGAGAGAGCGGTCATTAGCCATAGCTCCGAGCTTGTAGCCTTGTATTTTGACAGGGCATAGAGATACGCCTCAGCACCCTGCATCTGATAGGTGTAAAGCCAATCGGTCAGGTCGTCCTGTTTGAGAAAATCGGGCAGCAGCGTCGGCGTAAATTTGATCTCGCCCCAATATCCGCCCTCGTACGCCGGACCCTGATTGTCTTTGAACCGATTCGCATAAGCACTCTGCCGCATTTCGCGAACCTGTTTGCGCATTTCGTCAGTCATCTTAGACCCGATAACGCGTTCGGCCTCGGCAACTGCATCTGCATCAGTTGCATCGGCTTTGACGATGATCTGCCAGGATTTATCACCGGTCGGCGAATAGACGTTTATCTCAATATCGTCCTCGTTCTTTTTATTGCTGGCCGGTGTTTCAGTAGTGTTTGACTCGGTGTTTGCTGCTGTATTGGCAGAGCGGCAATTTGCCGTAAGTGTCGAGGTACACGGCGGTAATTTGCTGACCTGTTCCTCTAGCTTTCGTTTTTCTTCGGCGAGCAATACCTCGTTTTCAAATTTATCGAGCAGCCACGTATAGTCGATGATGTTTTGGCGGAAATTTTCATTGCCGGGATAAAAGCTGATCTGTTTGGCAAGCTCGCTGACACGCTCTTTTGGACGAGTGCGAAACTTTACGAGCCCCAACATTCGTTCGGACGACGGAGTGAATTTACCGGTGCGTGAGACAAAACCTTCGAGGCGTAACTCTGCCGCTGCGTAATACTCGGCGGCTTTTTCCTTTGATTTTGAAAGGCTTGCCTGTCGGATCAGCGTGCGGGCGACGAGGTAATCGGCGGTCTCGGCCCAAGGCGATTCGGTGTCTTGGGCGATCTCGGCAAAATGCTTTTTGGCAGATTCGTAATCGAGCGAATAAAACTCGGCGGCGGCCTTTTGATAGGCACGATCTTTTTGCAGCCAATTCGGTGCACCGGGAGCCGTGTCGTCGGGCTGCTGTTTGCCGCTCGCGCAGTTTTGAAAGACTTGATCCTGTGCCTGCACCCAATTTTTGACGTTTGCGTCGCTCGGGCCGTGTGCCGTCGTGCGGTCGGAAAGGGTTTCGGCCGCAGTTTCAAATGCATTCTTTGTGCAGTTAGGGAAAAAATCGTACCCGCCGTACGAACGCTCGACGTAAATATCCGGCGTCTTTTCGTCTTTACCGACTACCTCTTTCCGGCGTTCGACCCAAGCCTTGACCGCCTCATCGACCGTATCGTCGGCAAAATCTTTGTTGTCGATCTCAGCTTTCCAGACCTCGATCATCGCTTGCTGCTCGGATGAGCTTAGGCCGTTTCCGGCGATGTATTTATAGGCGGCGATCAGCACCGAGCGGTGAAACGAAGGCTTTACGATGCCAAGACGCCCCGAAGCGTAATCAGTGTAGGGAGCCTCCGGTGCCGACGAGGTGTCGAACATCGGCGTGATGTAACCGGGCCCGCACGGGATGGTGTTGGACAGGAAAACGAACAGCAAAGCGAACGATACGACAAAACGAGTGATGGGCTTCATAGAGATTTAAAAACGACGACGGATTTCAATAAATATACTCCAAATCAGGAACGATAGAAAGCCGCAAATAATGCACGCAGCAGAGATGAAAATAGCGCTGTTGGCGATGCACACAATATCTCAAAATTGTTACGATATAGAGAGCTTTAGGTCTTATTTTATGCATATCTCAGCGTCCGACCGGACCTCAAATTTTCGTTACGCGATCAGAAATGTCGTTGCCGCCGCAGACGTCCTTCGAAAGCAGGGCCGCGATATCGTTTCGCTCAATATTGGCGACCCGCAAACGTTTGGTTTTAAGCCGCCGGAATATGTGATCGAGCCGGTGGTGCGGGCTTTGCGGGACGGTTTTACCGGATACGCGTCGTCGGCCGGGTTGTTTGAGGCCCGCGAAGCCGTTTCTGTCTATGCGAATGCGACCGGCGACAGCATCACGCCGGACGATGTTGTTTTGACGTCAGGTGCGTCCGAGGCCGCTGATCTTGTTCTGACGGCGTTGCTCAATGAAGGCGACGAGGTGTTGATGCCCGCTCCGGGTTATCCGCTTTACGACGCGATACTTAATAAACTTGGTGCCGTCCCGCGGTATTACCGTCTCAACGACGCGAATAACTGGCAGCCGGATATTGACGAGGTTAGGTCGCTGGTTACTCCGAAAACGCGGGCGGTCGTGCTGATAAACCCAAACAATCCGACCGGTGCGATCACTGCTGACGCGACAACGACAGAGTTTTTACAGATCGCCGAGGAAAATAATCTTGTCGTGATCAGTGACGAGGTCTATCGCGATCTTTGTTTTGAGACTGCGCCGACACCGGCTTCGGTTTTGGCAAAGGGGATGGACGTTCCGGTCATTACGCTTGAGAGTTTGTCTAAAACGCACATGCTCTCCGGCTGGCGGATTGGGTGGATGCGGTTTGCGAAAACGGCAAAGATCACCCGCCTGATCGAAGCCATCCACCGTCTCGCGAGTGGCCGGCTTTGCTCGCCGACGCCCGCTCAATACGCCGTCCGTCCGGCTCTGACGGGTGATAACAGCGATATCCGCGCGTTTATTGGGCAGATGAGGTCGCGGCGTGACCTCGCGGTCAGGATGGTCGCGGAAACAGACGGCATTTCGAGCACGGTGCCGCAATCGGCGTTTTACCTGATGGTAAAAGTCGCGGATCTGGGCGGGCGTACCGACGAACAGTTCGTCATCGACCTGCTCCAGCAAAGCGGCGTGCTGGCCGTACACGGCTCCGGCTTTGGCACGCGGCCCGACGAAGGCTATTTCCGCATCGTATACCTCGCCGACGAACCGACGCTAAAACGTGCATTCGACGGCATTGCTCTGATGACCGGCAAACACGCGATCCCGGTATTTAATTCCGACGCCCCGAACCGCATAGCTGTCGGTTAGGCGCGTTTCGCGCACTTTGCGGGGTGCTCGGAAGAAGTTGCGGAGACGATTGCGCGAGTTGCGGAGCAGAGTGCTCATTTAGCGGAAACATCTGAAAGAATGGCGGAAAGGCCAGTGAATTTGGCGGAAAGAACCGTAAATATTGCGGACTAAAAAGTGCGAGTCGCGGAACGACGTGCAGATCAGGCGGAAACGTCTGAAAGACTTTCGGGATCAGTCGGGAGTTTTTCCTCTTCTAGTTTTACAACCACAGTTCCCGCAATGAAGTCGTGCAAGGCACGGCTCTTTTTATTTGTCAGGCAGGTCACGATTTCGGTAAGAAACCACGCCATGCTGCCGTAACCTAGTACAAGACTAAAGATCAAGAGCCCTTGGGGGAATTCCGTTCCTTTATTGAGAACAAAATATATGTCCGTCGCGGCAGCGAGGATATTGATCACGATCAAGAACAAGTCTCGGAGGACGGCCTGACGCATTGTTATTTTCTCTTCGGTCTTATTATCCAAAACAATTATCTTCATTACACGTTTTCCCACGGTCTGCCCATAAAAGCCGTGTCCGACGACGCTGTAGATCCAATAGGCCGAGTAGGTGATCGGTATCCAGGTAACCGAGAGCCAAACCAGATCTTGGGTAAAGATGAGAGCGTCGACGATACCAAAAGGAAGAAGAATAAGACCGTCGACAAAACCAGCGAGAAATCGTGGTTGAAGTGTTTGATACCTTGAGTCGGGAGAAGTTGTCATAACGACTAGAATAAAGCCATATAGCCCATAAAGAAAGGCGACCTATTAAAGCCGCCTTTTTATATACTGTTACTTACGCCCACAACCTAAACACTCATTATCTCGTGTTCCTTATTCTTGCTGAGCTCGTCGATCTTGGCGATGTAGGTGTTGGTCAGTTTTTGGACGTCGTCGAGGCCGCCGCGTTCATCGTCTTCGGAGATCTCTTTGTCCTTGAGCATTTTCTTGAGCGTGTCGTTTGAACGCTGGCGGACGTTGCGGATGGCGATGCGGTGCTCTTCGGCGATCTCGTGGACCTGTTTGGCAAACTGACGGCGACGCTCTTCGTTGAGAGCGGGGACGGTCAGGCGGATGATCTTGCCGTCGTTTGACGGGTTAAAACCGAGGTTTGCGGCCATTATCGCTTTTTCGATGGCGGGCATCGCGGTCGCGTCCCACGGCTGGACCATGATGGTCTGCGCCTCAGGCACGGTGATGGACGCCATCTGGTTGAGCGGCGTCGGGGTGCCATAATAATCGACCGTTATGATATCAAGCAGCCCGGCGGTCGCACGTCCGGTGCGGATGTTGGACAGCTTGCGTTTGAAATCCTCGACCACGTGGTCCATCTTAGGACCGGTTTCTTTGATGGTGTCTTGTACGCTCATAAAGTTAGTGAACAGTGAATAGTGAACAGTGAACAGTTAAAGAAAGAAGCTTTCTATTTACTATTTACGATTCACAATTTACTAATTTTTCTTATTCGAAACAAGCGTTCCGATCGAGAGGTCGCCGCCGACGGCTTTGACGATGTTGCCCGACTCACGCATGTTAAAGACCATGATCGGCAGGTCGTTGTCCATGCAGAGCGAGATCGCCGAGGCGTCCATTACCTTTAGCTGTTTTTCGAGCACTTCCTGATATGTGATGGTGTCGAACCGCACGGCATTAGGATTTTTGACCGGGTCGGAATTGTAAATGCCGTCAACTTTTGTTGCTTTGAAGATGACATCGACCTTCATCTCAGCAGCACGCAGGGCCGCTGCCGAGTCGGTCGTAAAAAACGGATTTCCGGTCCCGGCGGCAAAGATCACGACACGCTTTTTTTCAAGATGGCGGATCGCACGCCTGCGGATAAAGGGCTCGGCAAGCTGCGGTATGTCGAGAGCGGACATCGCCCGCGTGTAAACACCGGCTTTTTCGAGAGCGTCCTGCAGCACGACAGCGTTCATGATCGTCGCCAGCATACCGATATAATCGGCCGCGGCACGATCCATATTACCTGCCGACTCAGACACGCCGCGAAAGATATTACCGCCGCCAACCACGATCGCGATCTCAACGCCAAGATCGTAAACGGTCTTGATCTCCTGCGCCAGAGCCTCGGCAACCTTAGTATCGATGCCGTAATTCTGATCACCCATCAGGGCTTCGCCTGACAGTTTCAAGAGAATTCGTTTGTAGACTGGAGTAACCATTAGTTTATTGAGTTTGTTGAGTTCATTGAGTTCGTTGAGATAATACTCCCGTGACTCAATAAACTCAACAAACTCACTGAACTCAACGAACTAACCGACCATTGACGCGACTTCGGCGGCGAAATCGTCGGCTTTCTTTTCGATGCCTTCGCCCATCTTGTATCGTGAAAAGCGGCGGATCGAGATGTTTTCTTTGATCGAAGCGACCTTTTCCGCGACAAGCTCACCGACGGTTTTCGACGGGTCTTTGACGAACGGCTGATCGACCAGGACGTTGTCCTCGTAAAACTTGTTGAGACGTCCCTCGATGATCTTGGTCAAAACCTCGTCCGGCTTACCGGCATTTTTCGGATCATTTTTGAGCTGTTCCATCAGGATCTCACGCTCTTTGTCGAGGTCTCCGGCAGGGACCTCGTCACGATTGGTATAACGCGGGTCCGCTGCTGCGATGTGCATTGCAACGTCTTTTACAAGCTGTTGAAACTCTTCGCCGCGTGATACAAAATCGCTTTCGCAATTGATCTCGACGAGCACGCCGACCTTGCCGCCCATGTGGATGTACGAACCGACCGCACCCTCGGCGGTCACGCGTCCGGCTTTTTTGCCGGCCTGTGCCATACCTTTTTTGCGGAGCAGGTCCATTGCTGCATTCTCGTCGCCATTTGCTTCGACGAGGGCGTTTTTACAATCGACCATTCCCGCACCCGATTTTTCACGCAGTGATTTTACTGCACTTGCTGTTACTTCTGCCATAACTTTACTCCAAAACGATAAAAATAATTTCTGTCTATGAAAAAGCGTAGCCAATTTACCGTCATCGGAAAACGAGCCACGCTTCGAAAAAATAAAAAATGTGCTTAGCTAGCGGTTGCTTCGGTGCTCTCTTCCGTTTTTTCTTCGGTTGCCTCAGCAGTTTCCGCCGGAGCCGCTGCTTCAGCAGCAGCCGGTTCCTCGGTCGCCGCAGCTTCCGGAGCAGCTTCTGCCTCGGCTTCGACCACATCGTCAGCTTCTTCCTCTTCTTCAGGGATCTCGGCCGATTCGATCTCAGCTTTTTCGTCGTCGCTCAGGTATTCCTTAGGAATTGCCGATAGCGGGATCTCAGTCTCGACGACCGGCGTCTCGCCCTCAACGGCTTCGCCGTCCTCGGCAATCATCTGGCTGCCTTCGGTGCCGACCTGTTTACCTTCGATGATCGCATCGGCGATACGCGACGCAAACAGACGGATCGCACGCAAAGCGTCGTCGTTACCCGGGATGACGTGATCGATGCCCTCAGGCGAGCAATTTGTATCAACGACCGCTACGATAGGGATGTCGAGACGATTTGCTTCTTTGATAGCGATATCTTCTTTACGGACGTCGATGATAAACATCATGTCCGGCATGCCGTTCATATCTTTGATGCCGGCGAGATTCTTCATCAGGCTCTCGTATTGACGATCAAGCCCGAGACGCTCTTTTTTGGTGAGCATCTCAAAACGGCCATCTTCGCGCATCGTTTCGATATCTTTTAGCTTTTGGATCGATTTTTGGACGGTGCCGTAGTTTGTGAGCAAGCCGCCGAGCCAACGGTTGTTGACGTAAAACTGTCCACAGCGTTCCGCCTCTTCCTTAATGGCCTCCTGAGCTTGACGCTTCGTGCCGACAAACAGCACTTTCTGCTTCGGACGCTCGGTGAGCGATTCCGTCACATAATTCAGAGCGTCGCGGAAAAGCTTCTGCGTTTTCTGAAGGTCGATAATATAAATGCCGTTGCGCTCGCCAAAGATGTATTCTTTCATCTTCGGATTCCAACGGCGAACCTGGTGGCCAAAGTGAACTCCTGCTTCGAGAAGTTCTTTCATCGTAACTGTTGCCAAAACTTTATTCTCCTTGGTTTATGTACTCAACAAGGCAAATGGTGAACCAACGTGCGCCTTGTTAATGGTTTATAGGACATATATGCCGCATTCGACCTATATGTCCTATTTGTTGAACAAAAATTAACGTTTCGAGAACTGGAATCTCGCACGGGCACCTTTCTGCCCGTATTTCTTACGTTCTTTCTGACGCGGGTCGCGTGTGACGAGGCCTGCTTTTTTCAAAGCTGGACGCAAGTCAGCGTTAAATTCCATCAACGCTCGTGTGATGCCGTGACGAACCGCACCAGCTTGGCCGGCCTGTCCGCCGCCATCGACGTTTACCAAAATGTCGAATTGCTCGACCGTTTCCGTCAAAGTCAGCGGTTGCCGAATGATCATCTGCAACGCTTCGTTAGGGAAATACGAGTTAAATTCGCGCTTGTTGACAACGATCTTGCCGCTGCCCGGACGAAGATAAACACGTGCTGTCGAAGTTTTTCTGCGGCCCGTGCCGTAATACTGAATGTCTGCCATAACTTTTTACAATTCTCTTGTTTCCGGTTTCTGAGCAATATGTCTGTGCTCAGCGTCCGCGTACACTTTTAATTTTTTGCCCATTGCCTTGCCCAGTTTGGTTTTCGGCAGCATGCCTTTGACGGCGAGCTCGATTACCTTTTCAGGCTTGGTCTCAAACATTTCTTTGACCGTCGTTTCACGCAGACCGCCGGGATACAGCGTGTGACGGTAATAGATCTTTTGATCGTTCTTGGCACCCGTAAACTTGGCGTGACGGGCGTTGATAACGACGCAGTGGTCGCCCATATCGAGGAACGGCGTCCATGCCGGATTGTTTTTACCCGACAGAATCCGAGCAACCTCAGTTGCAAGACGTCCGACCGTTTTGCCTTTGGCATCAACGACGAGCCATTTGCGATTTTCTGCTAAACCTTTTCCGCTAGGAAAGTAAGTAGTACTCATATTCACACACACACTGATAGAAATATCCGCAAAAACGCGAACGCATAGAATATCGAAAACGTGGACTGAGGTCAAGTGGATACGGCGTTAAAGCGAGAACCCAAAACGGGCACCGGCGAGTGCTGTGCCGGCGATGGTTTTAGCGTCTTCGATCTCGCCTGAGCGGATGCGGTCGAAAATGTCGGGAAATGAGAGGCGTTCAAGTTCGATAAACTCATCTGCGTCGAGATCTTGCGATGTTTCGGTCAAGCCGGTGGCTAGATAGACATACATCTTTTCGGTCAGAAATCCGGGCGAAATGTAAAATTCGCACAGCTTTTCAACCTTTTCTGCGGTGACGCCGATCTCTTCTTCGAGTTCACGGATGGCCCCGTTTCGCGGGTCTTCGCCAAGTTCTAGCGTGCCCGCCGGGATCTCAAGCAGATACTTGCCCGCCGCGTGACGATATTGCCTGACCAACGCGACTGTCACATCCTCAAAAACCGGTACGATCACCGCACTGCCGTTGTGAGCGACGATCTCACGCTCGTATTCGACGTCGCCTTCGCGGATCTTGTCGACGCGGAGATCGAAAATTCGTCCCCTGTAAATTGCCTTTGATGATATGGTTGTAGGCATAGCAAAAAATACGGTGAACCTGATTGTAGCACGTGCCAGGGCGTCGAAAAAAAATGAATCCAGATCGTTCCGATCTTCGAATAGCAATGGTTTAGGTCAAATTCTTATAAAAAAATCGCAGGAGTCATGCCCCGCAATTTCAAAACAATGTTGTTAGATCCAAGAACAAAGAACACAGAACTGATCGAGCAGGGCTTGCAGGAATGTAAGGCGATCACGCGAAAATACGGTACGAGTTTTTATTTTGCGACCCAGTTTTTTCCGCGTGAGACGCGTGATGGGATCTATGCGGTCTACGCGTTTGCACGCATACCGGACGAGATAGTTGATGATCCGGATAAGGGGTCGAAAGCGGAAACGCTCGCCAAACTCGCTGAATGGCGGCAGAGTTGGCTCGCGGCAATGGCTGTCGGCGGTAGTTCTGATGCGGTGATGAATGCGATTGTCCACACCTTTCATAAATACAAGATCCCCGTCGAGGTCGGCGAGGCTTTTCTGCGGTCGATGTTTATGGACGAGGAGAAGTTTGAGTATGAAAATTACGGCGAGCTCGAAGATTATATGTATGGCTCGGCGGGCGTCATCGGGCTGATGGTCACACGAATCGTCGGATTTTCGTCCGAAGCGGCATTTCCGTACGCGATCAAACTCGGCTACGCATTTCAGTTGACTAATTTTTTACGTGATATCCGCGAGGACTATGAGAATCTTGGCCGTGTCTATATGCCGCAGGACGAACTTCGACGATTTGGGCTTACCTCCAACGATATAGCCGCCCGTGTGCATGACGAGCGGTTTGTCGATTTTGTTAAGTTTCAGATCGAACGAAATCGCGAGGTTTATCGCGAAGCTTTGCCCGGAATTCCAATGCTCGCGTGGCGCGGCCGGCTCGCGGTGCGGGTGTCGTATGTCCTTTACAAAGCCATATTAAGAGAAGTCGAGCGGGCAAACTATAATGTGTATCTTGGCCGCGTCCGGACAAATTTTCGGCAAAAACTGTGGCTCTCGATGAAAGCACTGGTCGGCGTATATGAATAAAAAGGTTGTCATTATTGGGGCAGGGATCGGCGGTCTTGGGGCCGCCGGTCTTTTTGCCAAAAAGGGCTACGACGTGACCGTGGTCGAGAAAAATGCCAATCTCGGCGGGCGGGCGAACATATTTGAACACGACGGTTTTAAGTTTGACATGGGTCCGTCGTGGTATCTCGCCCCGGACATTTTCGAGCATTATTTTAACCTCGTCGGTGAACGGGTCGAGGACCATCTTGAATTAAAACGGCTCTCGCCGTCGTACCGGATCTTTTTTCGCAACAACGGTGATCCGCTTGATATCAACTCGGACATTGAAAAAGACACCGCCACATTCGAAGCGATCGAACCCGGAGCTGGCGAAAAGTTGCGTGCGTATCTCAAACAATCAAAATATCAATACGAGGTTGCGACGCAGAGTTTCATGTTCAAAAACTACGACCGCGTCTGGGATTTTTTTAATAAGCGGGTGATGACCGAGGGGCAAAAACTATCGGTTTTCTCGACGATGCATCGTTTTGTCTCGAAATTTTTCACCTCGAAAAAGCTTCAGCAGGTGATGGAGTACACGATGGTCTTTCTCGGTACGTCGCCGTACGAGGCTCCGGCGCTGTATAACCTCATGTCGCACATGGATTTTAATCAGGGCGTATTTTATCCGCAGGGCGGTTTTTACGAGCTGATCAAGGCTCTCTCAAATATTGCCGAGAAAAACGGAGCGGTTTTGCGGACGGATTCGCCGGTCGAAAAGATAATTGTCCGCGACGGAAAGGCGGTCGGCGTGAGGCTCGAAGGCGGTGAGGTCATCGACGCCGATATGGTCATCTCGAACGCGGATATGTGGTTCACTGAGACGAGGCTTCTCGACATTCCCCAGCAAACACATAAGGAAAAATATTGGAAAAAGCGCACGATGGCTCCGTCGGCATTTATTATGTATCTCGGCGTTTCGGAAAAGTTGCCGAGCCTCGTCCATCACAATCTGCTTTTTAGCGAAGACTGGCGAAAGAATTTTGACGAGATCTACAAAGACCCTTGTCTGCCTGATGAGCCGTCGTTATATGTGTGTGCTCCGAGTGTGACGGATACATCGGTTTCTCCGGCGGGTAAGGAAAATCTATTTGTTCTTGTTCCGATAGCATCGGATCTTGCGATCACGGACGAGCAAAAAGAGAGCTATGCGGACCGCGTTTTGGCATTGATGGAGCAGGAAATGAACCTGCCGGGCCTAAGGGAAAAGATCGAATACAAACGCATCTACACGGTCGAAAATTTTGCGGCGGATTACAATGCGTTCAAAGGCTCGGCCCTTGGTTTAGCCCATACGCTGCGTCAAACGGCGATATTCCGGCCGAAGAACAAATCGAAGAAGGTCGATAATCTATTTTATGTCGGGGCCGGAACCAATCCTGGCATCGGTACGCAGATATGTTTGATCAGTGCGGAGCTTGCGTATAAGCGGGTGCACAATATCACGACCGCTGAACCGTTAGAGTCGCTCTAGAGCAATTTATCCAAAGCGATATTCCAGAAAATCACAAAACCGGCGGCAATGTTGATGAGCGGGAATGAGCGGTACAATTTGAAAAGCGTTCTGGTTTTGACCGATCTCGCAGATGCGAGCATCAGAAGGACGTAGGCAAAAGCGAGGGTGATGCCGGCAATTCCTAAATACTCCGCCGCGATGATGCCCGCGGTCGCGTACAACGCGGAGCAAATCACGAGCGTAAAATAGGGACCGCAGACGGTTGCGATAGTTTTCAAGCCCGCCGCCTTGTCTGCGTCGATATCGGGGATCGCCGAATACGCGTGCATCGCAGCGGTCCAGCATCCGGCGGCAATTACGATCGATGTGGGTGGAAATTGGCCGGTTACAAGCGAGTAAGCAAAGACTCCGGGTAGAACGTAAAGGACGTTAAACGCTGAATCGAGAAATGGCTTTGTTTTGGCGCGTATCGGTGGAGCGGAATAAAAGGTCGAGAAAAATAGAAACGCGGCCCCGGCAATTACTGCGGGCCAGTTGCCGAGGAAAAAGATTCCTGCAAACGCAATATTTACCGCAAAGATCGCGAACCAGAGTTTTGATCGCCGCTCCGGTGCGACAAGAGTTTCGTAATCGGTCTTTTTTTCGTTTAACTTGTCCGTCTCATAATCGAAAATATCGTTGACGCCGTAAATGAGTAGATTTGCGGGAAAGGTGAAATAGATGCCGAATAAGAGATAGGTGAGCTTATACAGTTGCTGCGAATACTCGGCTGCGGCGACGAGCCCGACAATATATGGGCCGAAGATATAGAACCAAAATCGCGGCCGGCTGACTTTTAGCAAAAATCGCATATATTGATGAGGTTCTAAAAACTAATTATCAATTAGTAATTACTAATTAACAATTTGAGATATTTATTGACGAAAACTCAATTGATCATTGGGGGCGTAATCCTCGCAATACTCGCCACGGGTGCGTTTTTTATGGCGAATGTTGTCATCCCGCCGGAGGCCCGATTTGTTTCGGGTATTAACGTGATCTTGTTTGCGTTGCCGGTATTTTGGGCGACGCGATGGTGGCTGGGATGGCGTGATGCGGTTTTGTTGTTCGTGACATTGGGCGTTCTGGCTTTGGCGATCGAAACATCGGCGATGATCACCGGGTTTCCGTACGGGCATTTTGGTTACTCGGAGTTACTCGGTTACCGATTATTTGGCCTGACGCCGTGGACGGTTTTTCTGGCGTGGACACCGCTTGTATTGGCGGCGTACGGTATTGCGGCAAGACTGGTCGTTGGCAGTCGATTGTGGGCGGTACGAATAATACTGGTCTCTATCCTCCTAGTCGTTTTTGATCTCGTGCTAGATCCGGGAGCAGTCAAGATCGGGTTTTGGCGTTACGAAGGCGGCGGGGCGTTTTATGGCGTGCCGGTTTCGAATTTTGTCGGATGGTTGTTTTCGGGTGCTGTTGGAGGCATTGTGCTTGAGATATTTACGGCGATCAAAAAGCCGCTGCTTCCGGCTCCGGCACAGCTTATATCGAGCACGTTCTTTATCATTTTCTTTTGGTCGGCGATCGCCTTTTTTTCGGGGATGTGGATTCCGGTAATGATCGGGGTCGTCGTTCTTTTGATGCTTGCGGCATTTTATATGCGGTACCACTACGCGTTTGACGACATGATCGTCTATGTTGACGAAAACAATAACGCTATCGGGACGGCCCCAAAACTCGCCGCTCACGACGGCGACACAAAACGCCATCGGGCATTTTCGATCTTTCTTTTTAATAGCAAAGGCGAACTCCTGTTACAGCAGCGTGCATTAACCAAAAAAACATGGCCCGGCGTATGGTCAAATTCGTGCTGCGGCCATGTGATGCTCCACGAAACGGTTGCGAGTGCCGCAAAACGCCGCTTGAAATACGAACTCGGCATTACGGGCGTCAAATTCGAGACGATCTTGCCGGATTTTCGCTATCGTGCTGAAAAAGACGGTGTGGTCGAGAACGAGATCTGCCCTGTGCTGGTTGGATTTACCGACGCAATACCGAATCCAAATCCCGCCGAGGTCAATGATGTACGATGGGTTGATTGGGAGCAGTTTGTTCAGGATGTAGCCGACCCCGCTAACGGATATTCGCCGTGGGCAAGGGAAGAGGTGGAGCTGCTCAATGTAGACCGCCGCTTTAACGAACTCAAATCTAATCGTTAATTCACTACCGTTTCGTGTAGAATAGTCCTGTTTATGGCGAAATATCGCATAGGTTTAGGGGTGACGGGTGGGATCGCGGCTTATAAGGCTGTCGAGGTTTTGCGGCTGCTGCAAAAGGCGGATTGCGATGTCTCGGTTGCGATGACGCGGCATGCGACGGAGTTTGTCCAGCCGCTCACGTTTCGTGCTTTGACCGACAAGCACGTAATTGTTGACGATTACGACCCTGAAAATCCCGATCCGATCGCCCATATCAATTTTTCACAAGAGATCGACCTGCTGCTGATCGTCCCGGCAACGGCGAATATTATCGGTAAATTTGCGAATGGTGTTGCGGATGATTTTCTGTCCTCGACATATCTTGCGACGACCGCAAAGGTCATGGTCGCCCCCGCAATGAATACCACGATGTGGGAACAGCCCGCGACCCAGCGAAATGTCACACAGTTAAAGGCGGATGGTGTTTATTTTGTCGAGCCTGTGGCGGGCGAATTGGCGTGTAAGACAGTAGGGACGGGGAAGCTTGAGGATGTTGAGAATATTGTGAGACAGGCTCTCGCGTTAGTGGGGGAGTTGGGGAGTAGAGGAGTAGGGGAAACAAATACCCATGACCTCAGGAGTGAACATTTTCTGATCACTGTCGGTGGAACACGCGAGGCCATTGACCCTGTCCGCTTTATCTCAAATCATTCGTCGGGCAAGATGGGCTTTGCGGTTGCTGAGGCAGCGGCGGCGAGAGGGGCGAAGGTTACGGTTGTTGCGGGTGTGACGACGGTCGAGCCGCCCGCGAACGTAAATGTCATCCGTGCCGTTTCAGCCGAAGATATGCACACAGCCGTCAAAGGTGAGATCGCAAACGCCACTGTTTTTGTCGGTGCGGCAGCGGTTGCTGATTATGCCCCGGCAAATGCGGCGGATGCCAAGATCAAAAAAGACGGCCGCGATGTGATGACGCTCGAACTCAAAAAGACGCCGGATATTTTGTCGGAGGTGTCGAAAAACCGCCACGACGGAATGCTTGTCGTTGGTTTTGCTGCTGAGACCAATGATGTTGTCGGCTATGCGCGTTCAAAAATGGAAAAGAAGGGCCTCGATCTGGTCGTCGCCAATGACATTACCAAAGCCGGTGCGGGATTTAATACCGATACAAATATCGCTACGATATTGACGCGAGCCGGTGACGAGATCGAACTGCCGCTAATGTCAAAACGCGAAATGGCGGATCGGATATTGGACGAGATCGTACGCTTGCGAAAGGGATAATGCCAGCCACAGAGAACACAGAGATCACTGAGTTGATCGCCGATGTGAGCGAACAAGTGCTGTATTTACAGGAGCTTGGGGTTGAATCGATCGCATTTAGTGGAGAGTGGAGAGTTGAGAGTGGAGAGTTAAAAGCCGAACGCCGCGAGCAATTTCAAATCCCAAATTCTGGCGTCATCAAACCGCCAGTGCTGGTGCAAAGCCAGCCAGCAGTTAGGTCTGAGAAAACAGAATCGGCTCCGAAACCCGTTGAAACCAAACCCGCCGGTTCGCGGCTTGCCTCGCTCCCGTCGTTATCAAAACTCTCAGGTTCTGGTCCGGTCCGGACCAAGTGGACCAAGGTGGACCAGGGGAACCCACGCGAAATGGAAAATACCTCAACCGCAATAAACGCTTTTGAATTGCCGACGCTGCCGGAACCGACCGAGACTATCGAGCAGATCCGGGCGGAGATCGGGCCGGATTGTACGCGTTGTAAATTGAGCGAGCTTGGGCGGTCAAAGGTGGTTAACAGCACGGGGAATTTTAACGCTGACCTGATGTTTGTCGGCGAAGCGCCGGGGGCGGATGAGGATGAGCAGGGCAAGCCTTTTGTCGGGCGTGCAGGGCAGCTTTTGACTAAGATCATCGAGAGCATCGGATTGACCCGCGACGAAGTTTTTATCGGTAATATTAACCGCTGCCGCCCGCCGGGGAATCGTGCGCCTGAGACGGATGAGACCATTGCGTGTAAGCCGTATCTAAAACGTGAAGTCGCCGTAGTTCGGCCAAAGGTTATTGTGGTTTTGGGTGCGACGGCCGCGCAAAATCTGCTTGAAACGAAAGTGCCGATCGGCAAACTGCGTGGGCATTTTCATGACTATCTCGGCGTCAAAGTAATGCCGACTTTTCACCCGGCTTACTTGCTTCGTGACCCGCACAAAAAACGTGAGGTTTGGGAAGATATGAAGATGGTTCGGGACTATCTTAGTGGAGATCAAGGCTAGTGTTATTTAGCCGCGGATGACGCGGATGACACAGATCGAAAACCGATTTTTAAATTCTCTTAATCTGCATCATCCGTGTCATCTGCGGTTAATTTAGGTCAATCGTCTAACGCAAATGTTATCAGCAGAAATTATTGCCATTGGCTCAGAGCTTTTGACGCCGGACAAGACAGATACGAACAGTCTGTGGCTGACGCGTGAGCTTAATGATATCGGCATCGAGGTCATGTTAAAGACGGTTGTCGGTGACGATGGAGCTCGATTGGAAGAGGCGGTGAGCGATGCTTTGCGGCGGTCGGATATTGTGATAACGACGGGCGGGCTTGGGCCGACTGAGGATGATATTACTCGGCAATTTACCGCGAATGCTGTTGGCCGAAAGCTCGTCTATCACGACGATATCGAGCAGCATCTGCGTGAGCGTTTTAAGGCTTGGGGCCGCGAGATGCCAGAGATCAATAAGCGGCAGGCGTATGTGATCGATGGAGCTGAGATATTGCCAAATCCTAATGGCTCCGCCGTTGGGATGATGGCGGAAATAGACGGCAAGATCCTCGCGATTTTGCCCGGGCCGCCGCGTGAAAATCAAGCGATGTTCACCGCCCATGTTTTCCCCAAATTAAAAGCTATCGCTGGTGAGGTGTATGTTAAGCGGCGGATATTACGTGTTTCGGGGCTCGGAGAATCGGCGGTCGATGAGATCGCGGCGCCGATCTATACGTCATATAAAGATGTGCAGACCTCGATCTTGTTCAACAAAAGCGAAGTTGAGATACACGTTGCTGCGCGATCGGATAATGCGGATGCTGCAAAGGCCACGGCCGATAAACTCGCGGACGAACTGGCGACGGCTCTGGGCAAGGCGGTATTTTCGACCAACGGCGACACGATGGAACAGGTCGTTGGATCGTTGTTAAAGCAACGAGGCGAAACGCTCGCAGTTGCGGAAAGCTGCACCGGCGGGTTGATCGGCCAACGTTTGACCGATGTTCCGGGGTCATCGGCGTACTTTATGGAAGGTGCGACCACTTATTCTAACGAAGCAAAGATGCGGACGCTTGGCGTTCCCGCGGAGACATTGGAGCAGCACGGTGCTGTCTCTGCCGAGTGTGCCGAGGCGATGGCCGCAGGGATTCGGAAATACGCGGGCACAGATCATGCGATCTCGATCACGGGCATTGCCGGGCCGGATGGCGGCTCTGACGAAAAGCCCGTCGGGACAGTGTTTATTGGTTACGCAGGTGTAGATATAGTTAAATCCGCCAAGATCGTTTTGCCGGGTGACAGGTATCTGATACGTTGGCGTTCGAGCCAGGCGGCGCTCGATTACCTCCGACGGCGGCTAAGCAAGTGAATTGTGGTTGCAATTTCCGCTCAATAAACCGAAAATTAACCTGTATTTTTTGAAACTTTGCCCACCAGACGGCGTGTTAATCTCTGGCTATCACTGGATTTAGCGCAGTTTTTTCCGGAAACTTCCGATATCAATATGAAAAGATCAACGCACCTAACCTTTTTTGTGACCCTATTACTGGTTTTCACGATGCTGATGCCGACGGCCGCATTTGGTTTTGTCGACGACAAAAAGCATTTCAAAGAAGGAATGAAATTTGAGGCGGCTGAGGAATGGGATCGAGCGGTCGAGGAATTTGCTCTCGCGGTCGCCGAAAGCCCTAAAAACCCTGAATACAGGCTGCATCTGGTTCGGGCATTGTTCAACGCGTCGCAACTTTACATGAAAAAAGGTTCGATCGCGGCGAACGAAAAGGACTATCTAGGGGCTTACGGGGCGTTTAGGCGCGCGTATGCATTTGATCCGACAAATGAGCTCGCCAAGACAGAAATGGAGCGAATGGTCCGACTCCAAAAGGCGCTGACCGACCCCGACATTGATCCCAAAACTGGCGTGAAGCTCGTCCCGACAGCCTATGTCAACACAAAAGGCGAGCCGCAAATGCCGCAAAAGCTTGAAAAGCTGCGTGATGTCTCTTTTCCGACAGGCATAGATCTACAAGTAATTATTAAGGAATTGGCAAAAGACCTTGATCTCAACGTGTTGTTTGACCGCGAATCGTTTCAGGCGGCGGGGCGTAAGACGTTTATCGATCTAAAGGGCGTGACGCCGGCTCGTGCTCTCGATTACATATTTTTGCAAGAAGGGCTTTTCTTTCAAAAGGTCGGACCGCGCACGATCATGGTCGCGACCCAGGCACAGCGGGTCAAGTTTCAACAGCTAGTACTGCGGACATTTTATCTTGCAAATGCCGCCCCGAAAGATGTCGCAAAGGTCGTACAGACCGCGATCCCTGCGCAGCCGGGCCGTAGCGGCACGATCGTACTCACTGACGATGCGACCAACAGCGTTACGATCCGCGACACTCAGGAAAATATTCAGCTCATCGGCAGCTTGATCGCATCATTGGATAAGGACCGTGCCGAGGTCGTAATGGAAGTGGCTATTTACGAGGTCAATAAGAGCGACTTACTGCAACTTGGCAACCAGGTCGGTACGCAGAGTCAACTCACCAACCTTGGCGGATCTCAGCAAGGACAGGTCGGTCTCGGTCCCAAGGGGCTAGTCGGCACAATAGCAGGGGCCGTAGCAGGAACCGCTCTGCCGTATTCGATCGCGACCGGGATAATTTTGCCGACGATGAATTTATCGGCATTTCAGAGCAAATCGGACACAAAGCTGATCGCGTCGACGCAGATACATGCATTTAATAACGAAGATTCCTCGGCCCGTATCGGTCAGCGTGTACCGGTACAAAGTGCTCAGTTTGTAACCGGTACCGGTACCACGACCGGTAATGGCGGTGTCGTTTCGAACGTGATCAATTACGAACAGGTCGGATTGACGCTGAAATTTAAGCCGCTTGTTTTCCCGAATCAAGACGTACAGGTAGCGATGGAGATCGAATCGAAAGACGTCGCAGGAGCATCGACGCTGACTCCGACATTCACCGAACGTACGATCAAAGGAACAGCACGAATTCAAAACAACAAAACGTTACTTCTGGCCAGCGTGGCTTCGGGTACGGAGACAAAGGGCAAGCAGGGTTTGCCGCTGCTCGGCTTGATACCGATCATCGGCCGCCTATTCACCGCACCGACCCGAGATAATCGCCAGATCGACATCGTTATTGCGGTCACGCCCCGTGTCATAAGAGCACCGGCAATTTTGCCTGAGGACGAGATCGAACGGCCGACCGGCAGCCTCGCGGTGCCGACGAACAGCTCGCTTGAGGCGATGATCGTCGAGGAAGACCGTCAGGATTATCTGGCCGCAATGCGTCGCCTGCCGACGAATACGGCGGTTCAATTGCCCGATCGTCCGACCGAGGCGCCCGAGTACGTCAAGACCGATGCGACCACATCTTCGACGGCGAAGGCGACCGAACCAAATGGCCCGAATCTAAAACCTATCGATAATAGTGTCAAGACTTTGCAGTTAAATCAGACTGCGGACACATCAGCTCAAACAACTGAGGTCAAGACCGCTGTTCAGGAACCTGTCGCTGCCGACCCGACACCCGCGATCGGGCCAAAATTTGGCATTGAAATGTCGGAGATGAAAGCAGGTGAGCGTCTGAAAATACCAGTGATCATCGACGGTACCGGGAACTTTAGATCTGCGGTCATCGGGCTTAAGTTTGACGTAAAGAAAGTCGCTGTACGAGGTGTTTCGTACGGTGATGTTTTTGGCGTTATTGCTAATTCTCCAGTGGTTCCGTTCCTTAACCAAAACGGCAAGATGTATGTTTCGCTGACTGCTAGGGACGACGCAAACGCAGCCGGAGTTTTTGCGTATATTGAGATCGAGGCCCTCGCCGCCGGGCGGCCAGAGATAGCGTTTGACCGCGATGTGCTCAATTTTATGACCGTTGATGGCAAGAGCTTTAAGCTGAAATTTGACTAATATAGTGACTGGTTGTCGGATAAAAAATAAGCGTAGTCAGATGGGCGGGTATAGCCTATTTGAGCTAATAATCACGCTCGGTGTGCTTGCGATACTGGTTGTCGGCACTATCCCGCTCGCACAAAACTCGGTCAAGCGGCAAAAGGAGCTAAAGCTACGTGAAACACTGCGTATGCTGCGCAGTGCGATCGACGAATTTAAACGCGACACGTATGGATCGTGTCCGCAGGGAGCTATCACTAACGGTAATCCGACGGCTCCGAATTCGACCTTTAACACGCCGGCCGATCCGCGCAGCCGGGTGGTCATAGATGATTGCAAGATTTTCGAGACGGATAATCTCGACCGTTATCCACCGAGCCTAGATACGTTGGTGCAAGGCGTTCGCGTCCGTGCCCGTGGGGTCAATATCACGAGCGGCAGTGGTTTGAATGACAAATCCCCTCAGGCGACCGAGATCAATGAAGATAAAGAGGTGATCAAGGTATACCTGCGTGAGATACCCGTAGATCCGATCACCGGCGAAAAAGACTGGAAATTGCGATCGTCGTATCAATCGGCCGACTCGGACAACTGGGACGAGGTAAATGTTTTTGACGTTAGGTCAGCCTCAGATGAAGAGGCGATGAACGGGGAGAAGTATAGTGATTGGTAGCTTCGCAAGGCAAAAGGTAAAAGGTAAAGGGCAAAAAGGCTTTTCGCTGCTCGAGCTGATGATCGCGATGTTTATCATGATCATTTTGCTATCAATTGCCGTGCCGACTTACGAACGGAGCGTGCGGCAGGCTCGTGAGACGGTGTTGAAAGAAAATCTCTGGCAGATGCGGCGTGCGATCGACCAATATACGGCGGACAAGGGCAAGCTGCCGCAGAATATCGACTCGCTTGTTGAGGCAAATTATCTGCGTGAAAAGCCGATCGATCCGGTCCTGGAAAAAACCGAGTGGGATGAGGTTCAGGGCGATGACCCAAATTCGACAGAGGGCGGGCAAGGGCTTAAAGATGTTAAAAGTCTTGCCGACGGGACGGACAGCAATGATAAGCCATTCCGCGATTATTAATATATGTTTTCTGCAATAACCAGCCCCAGCTTCCCCAACGCCGCTCTCGGCATCGATAAAAACAGCATCTCGGCCGTCGCTCTTCAGGGCAGTCGTAGCGATTTAAGTATCAAACAGGCAGCTACCGTTGCCCTCGCTGACGGTGTGCTCGAACCGGGCTTTTTGGATACCAATATCGTTACACCTTTTGAATTTGCCTCTGCTTTGCGTGAAGTCGTCGAGATCGCGGGCCTGTTAGGTCAGAAAAAATGGTCGATCTCTCTGCCGAGTAACACTGCACGTGCGGCGATACTCGCGCTCGACAGCGAACCCGCGTCTGCGGGCGAACGCGACGAAATACTTGATTGGAAAGCCGAACAGAGCTTTGGGGCACCGGCGGCTTTCTTGCGTATCGCGATGGAAAAGATCTCGCCGGACAAAGACGGCCGCGTTCGATATTTTGCGACCGCGGTCAAACTTTCCGTGATCGACGAATACGAGACACATTTTGAATCGATGGGCTGGAAAGCCGGGCTCATCGTACCGCGTGCAATGGGCGAGGCTAACTGGCTGATGGGCGGTGACAGCGGGCTCGATTCGCTGCTGATCAGCTCAAATAACGACGGTTTTACTGCATTACTGTTGCGCGGCAACGAGCCGGCAGTTGTCCGCTCGGTAACCTGCACAGCTAACGAGATCGACGACGAGGTATATCGGCTCGTGATGTTTTATAACGATAGGTTCGGAGCAGCCGGGACGCTCGAAAGCGTAATGGTCGTCGGCGGGGAATTTGCCCCGGCCCGTGTCCAGAGCATCGCGTCGGAGGCGCTCGGGCGCAATGTAAGGGTGCTTACGTCCGATGATGTCGGCCTCAGCCTGCCGGGTGGCGGACTGAATTTTAACGACCTCGCATCTCCCGCCGGCCTCGCCGCACTTAGTTTTTAAGAAGTTGCCCGCGAAATACACCAAATGTACGAAATAGAAGGACGTAGTTCCTTTTTTTGTGCATTTGGTGTTTTTCGTGGGCAAAATTCCCCCGTTCGCTTGCGGATTGAAACAAATTAATTAAAACTACCGTAGTACCCCCTATCACGATGGCGACACGAGCGATCTCAATCGAAGGAATCAAGGGCTTGACCGATGGCGAACTGATAATCAGTGCTATCGGCGGACGTACTGATGGCTTTGAGGAGCTTGTCCACCGATATCAGCGACAGATCACCAGTTACGTTTTTCGGATGCTTGGCGATTATGATTCCGCCTTAGACGTCACGCAAGAAGTCTTTATCAAGGTATACAACAGCTTAAGTAAATACAGTGCCGAGTATAAATTCTCGACATGGCTTTACCGTATTGCCCACAATGCGGCGATCGACCACATGCGGCGAAATTCGGTCACGCCGCAGAGCATCGAGACCGAAAACGCCGACGGAACATACCAAATACAGATCGAGAGCGGAAATCCTTCGCCCGAAAAAGACCACGAGGTTCGTGAATGGCGAACAGAGATCGACGCTGTTGTGAATTGTTTGCCGCCCGCGTATCGCGACCTGATCTTACTGCGGCATTCGCGTGATCTGAGTTATGACGAGATCGCCGAAGTGACTGGGTTGCCGTTAGGTACGGTAAAAAACAGATTGTTTAGAGCACGTGAGATGATGCGAAATATCTTTATCGAGCGCGGTTTTACGGGATTTTGATGCAGATGCAGGAATTACAATGCCCGACCGAAGAGATCGCCGCCTATGTAGATGGTGAGCTCGATGCAGCGCTTGAAATGCAGTTGGATCTGCATTTTGCGTCCTGTAAGGCATGCTCGATCGAGCTTAATCATCAAAAAGAATTTTTGCGAAACCTCGACATGAGCCTCGGTTACGAACGCGAACTCGAACTTCCCGTGGATTTTGCAAAGCAGGTCGTTGCCAATGCTGAAAGCACCGTGAGTGGATTGCGTCGACCGCGTGAGCGGTTTAATGCGCTGTTTATCTGTGCGGGGCTTGCTCTGTTTGTGTTATTTGCGATGGGAGCCGAGGCCGGGTCTTTATTGGAAAAAGCGGCGGAGGCTTTGGGGCAGACTGCCGCGATCGGCAGTATATTTGGCCACTTGGTTTATTCGCTGTTTATCGGGCTTGCTATTGTTGTCCGCAGCATTGCCGGACAGGCTCAGATCGGAGCCCTCGCGGTCGGTGCGATGGTGATGATGTTTGCGGCCTTTACTTTGTTTATCTCGCGACGGGTTTTGAGGACACTCAAAACCTAAATCCTGCCACAGTGAAATATTTATCAAGGACAGCATTTACAAGCCGCGTCTTGCCCCCAAGACTGCTCATGTTTGCGTTTTTGCTGCTCGCTGCTCAGGTAATGTGTGTCTTTGGGCTGTCACCACATCCTGAGATAACCACGTCCGAAGACCAGATGACGGTAATCGTCAATGACGCTCCTGATCAGGACATTATCGTATTCGGTAAATCAATTGTTATCAAAAAACGGGCAAAGAGTGCGCTCGCTGTCGGTGGCGATATTTCAGTCGAGGGCACTGTTGCCGAAGATGTAGCGACGATCGGCGGCAACGTTACGCAAAAAGATAATTCGCATATTGGCGGCGATGTGTTTGTACTCGGCGGCGTTTATAAGCAAGAGGGCGAGGGCAGCACACGCGTGTCCGGGAAAGAGACCGTTACGCTCGGTGCGTTTGAGGAAGAGCTGCGAAACTTTGGACAAAACCCGTCACAGCTTTTTTCGCCGACGTTCTCGATCAGCTTTGTTGCGCAACGTGTGGTCGTCGCACTGTTTTGGTTCATTATCTCGATAGTCATTACAACGCTTGCTCCCGGGGCGGTCGGCCGCGCCGTGGCTCGGATCCAGTTGTCATGGCTCAAGGTGTGTGCTCTCGGTGCGGGTGCGTTTCTGTTTGTTATGAGTGCGATCATCGCCGGTGCCTTGCTGCTGCCAAATTATTTGGGAGCGACGCTCGGACTGATGGGAATGTTGGTGCTCGTTCTTGGCTACGTTTTCGGCAGAGTGTCGCTACAAGTGAGCCTTGGCAAGTTGATCCAAAAACGATTTCTCTCTGAAAATAACCGCTCTGAAACGCTCGCCACGCTCCTCGGCGTAGCGGTTTGGACGCTCCTTCTTTCGCTGCCGTATTTGTGGCTGATCGCTCTTTTTACGGTCTTTGCGTTCGGCATCGGACTCATCCTCACCGGCCGCTCGACGGCCAAGTGGCAAAACGCGTAAGTGCTACGCTTGCACAATTTTACATTTCTTTACAAATAGCCTCGAACCTTACTGATAGAATTAACGTCTTATACTGTTGAAGCACGCAACAATGGCGTTTTCAACGCGCATAAAAACGAGGGAATTTATAGCTATGCTGCAAAATATACTTATTTCTGTATTGATATTCCTGTTCTCAGGCGTCTTTGCTCTTGTGTTCGGTCAAACGCCCGGAGCTGCGACAAAACCTACCTATGTTAGAGGTGAGGTCGCCGCGATCGACGCCAAATCGATCAGCGTTACCACGGACACCGGTAAGATCGACGCCGCTGTTACGGAAAAGACCGCTTTCAAACGCGTGTCCGCTGAAACTCTCGACTTTGCCAAAGGGGTAGACGGTGCGTTAGCAGATATCGCTGTCGGTGACAAAGTAACCGTTTCAGCACTTGCCGGTGCGGATGGTAAATCGCTAAACGCCCGCACGATATATTTCATTACAAAGGCGGATATTGCAGCAAAGAACGCCAAAGAAGCGGCCGAGTGGCAAAAGCGCGGAATTACCGGCAAGGTGACCGTGGTGAACGCACAAACGGGACAGGTAACAGTCGATATTCGTAATCTGACCGGCAGCACCGCAATGGTCGTTACCCCCAAAGCGGGAGCCAAGTTTATCCGTTACGCTCCTGACTCGGAGCGGTTTGATGAGGCAAAGCCTAGCACTCTGGCTGAGATCAAGGTCGGCGATATGCTCCGCGCTATCGGCGACAAAAATACCGAGGGCAACGCGATGACGGCGGAAACGATCCTGACCGGAGCTTTTCAGACCGTTGCGGGTACAGTCGTTTCGACCGATGTGGCCAAGAATGAAGTTGTTATCAAGAACCTTCAGACGAACAAAGAGGTGACCATCGAGGTCGGACCGAGAACGGTATTAAAAAATTTTCCTAGTGAGATGGCAGAGCGTATGGCCGGGGCTCAAATGGCAGGAGGTATGGCAGGACCTCGTCCGGTCGGACAGGGCGGCAATGTTCAAGTTGGCCCGCCGAATACAGGTGGACAGCCTGCCGGACAAGGCCGGCCTGGAATGGGCGGCCCCCGCGGAGGCAGCGTTGATGAAATGCTCGAACGCTTTCCGGCCATAACAGTTGAAAATCTAAAGGCGGGCGATATGATCGCCGTCTCAAGTACAAATAACGGAAATGCCACGCGTATGCGGGCGATCAAATTACTCGCGGGAGTCGAGCCATTTCTAAGAATGGCTCAGGCCACCGGCCGACGTTCCGGACAGGGCGGCGTGGAAGGCGGCTTTTCGATCCCGGGAATGGATGGCGTTGGATTCCCCTAAACTTTAACTAACAAATTATTCGGGGACGGACGCCGGATTGTGCATTCGCCCGACAGCTCAAAGCAATAATTAATATTTTATTATCATGAAACTCATACGAACTTTTATTCTGGTAGGGGTCATCTCTATCATCTCGGCAGGTGCGACGTTTGCACAGACTACTGGCAGTATTAGTGGTTCTGTCACAGACGCGCTTGGTGCGGTCCTGGTCGGAGCTACGGTCACGGCGGTTTCCGCTGACGGCAAGCAAAAACAGGCGGTCACTAATGCTCGCGGCGAATACACGATCCCTGCATTGGCACCCGGTAAATACACCGTAAAAGCTATCGCCACAAACTTTGGTCTTTACGAAAATACCGAGGTCGTTGTTACATCGGGTGAAAAGAACGAGCTGATGGTCGTTCTAACCGTCGCAGGTGTGGACGAGACGGTTGACGTTGATAATGCCAATCAGGTGTCAACGGATGCGGATAGTAATAAAGACGCTACGGTGATCTCTGGCAAGGACCTTGATGCTCTGCCGGATGACCCGGATGAGCTAAGTGCCGCATTGCAGGCCTTGGTTGGCGGATCGGCTGGCCCAAACGGTGGACAGATCTATATTGATGGATTTACGGGCGGCCAATTGCCGTCAAAAGACCAGATCCGAGAGATCCGTATTAATAGTAATCCTTTTTCCGCAGAGTATGATCGTCCCGGATCAGGCCGTATCGAGATCCTAACGCGTCCGGGTTCGGATAAATGGCGCGGTTCGGTCAACGGCAGCTTTAACGACGAGAGTCTCAATTCGCGCAACCCGTTTGCTGTTAATCGGGCTCCGACCCAGCAGAGAAATTTTGGCGGAAATCTTTCGGGGCCAATTAGAAAAGGAAAATCATCGTTTTCGCTCGACGTTAACAATCGGGATAACGATAATAATGCGGTCATAAACGCACAGATACTCGACTCGTCATTCAATATCGTGACATTTAGACGTGATGTGCGGCAGCCAACCAAACGGTTTAATATCGCGCCGCGATTTGATTTTGCTATCAATGATAAGAATACGGTGGTCGCTCGTTATAGCTTTGCTAACGCGACGTCGAATTTTCAAGGCATTGGTGACACGTCGCTGCCGACGAGGGCATACAAGACATCATCGCGAGAGCACGAGTTTCGTCTAACCGAGACGATGATCATTAATGCTAAAACCGTAAATGAGACCCGGTTTGAATACAGCGATAACGAACGCAAGCAGACCGGTGATAACTCGGTGCCGACGATCAATGTTTCACAAGCATTTATTGGTGGCGGATCGTCGATCGGTTTGAATTCCAATCGGAACAAGACGTGGGAGTTGAACAACTTTACGAGTACATCGTTTGGCAAGAATATGCAGCACTCGTTTAAGTTTGGCGGTAAACTCAGACGCGTATCTATTACAGATCGTTCGGAGAGTAATTACGGCGGTACGTTCGCGTTTCCAGGATTCTTGGCGGCTGACGCAGCATGTGACCTTAACGGTGATCTAATCATTTCATCGATCGAGCAATACCGGTGTAAGGTGAGCGGGTTAGTCGGTGCTCAATACAACCCGACACAATTTAACCTGACGACCGGTAACCCAGTTGTCGGTGTATCCCAATTTGACGCGGGAGTATTTGTTTCGGATGACTGGAAGATGCGTCCCGATCTGTTAGTTAGTATTGGCTTACGTTATGAAAACCAGTCGAATATTAGCAGTAATTACAACTTTGCACCGAGGCTTGGTATTGCGTGGTCACCGGGTGCCGGGGGAGCGAAACAGCCAAAATTTGTCTTTCGCGGGGGAGCCGGTATCTTTTACGAGCGGTTTAACGAGAACAATACTCTACAAGCACTGCGCTTTAACGGCGTTAACCAGCTCAGCTTGCTTGTAAGTGCAAACGATCCTGATCCGGCTCGAAGGGCAGCTGCGTTAGTTCTGCTTGCCCAGCCCGTGTTTACGTTAACGGGGGTAACGAATGTGCCAACTGCGGCTCAAATTTTAGCAGTTCTGCCGGCAACCCAGTCGAACACTCTTCGGACGGTGTCCCCGGTGTTGCAGGCACCGTACACTATCCAGTCGGTGTTTTCAGTCGAAAGGGCCCTAACATCGAAATTAACCTTAACTTCGACGTTTATCGCGAGTAAATCGCTACATCAGATCAGGACGCGTAATATCAACGCGCCGATCTGTCCCTCGGGGTTAAATTGTGCGGGTTCACTGCGACCAGACCCAGCGTTGGGCAACATAAATGCCTACGAATCAAGTGCCACGAGTAGACAGACTCGGCTAAATCTTAATTTGCGAGCGAATATCAGTCAAAAAATCTCGCTGTTTGCGAATTATGGACTTGGTTTCGTTAAAAGTGACGCGGATGGAGGTTCACCGGCATATAGCTACGATCTGACAGGCGAATACGGTCGGGCTTCTTTCGACGCTCGGCACAGTTTTTTCGTCTTTGGCAACGTAACGCTACCGTGGGGCATTTCGGTCAATCCGAATATTATTTTGACATCAGGCCGTCCGTTTAACATTACGCGTGGTGTCGATTCAAATGGCGACGGATTTTTCAACGAACGTCCGACCTATGGTGAATTGAAGAACCGATGTACCGAACTTAACCTGACGAACTCATTCTGTAATGTTTCGGGTTTTGATCCTACGGCGATCATACCTCGAAACTTTGGCCAAGGGCCGTCAAGTTTTACGGTTGGAATGCGTGTTGGTAAGACCTTTAGCTTTGGCAAGTCTGCCCAAACCGTAGCTGCGGGCGGTGCCGGTGGCGGACGAGGCGGCGACGGCGGCGGACGTCCAGGTGGCGGAGGTGGCGGAGCCCCTCAAATGGTCGTCATGGGCGGACCTGGCGGCGGCGGTGGTGGCGGCATGGGAATGATGCGTATGGGCGGCGGTGGCGGTGATAGCCGTAAGCCGTACAACCTAAATTTTAGCGTCGAAGTGCAGAATTTGTTCAATACGGTCAACCTTGCTAATCCATCGGGCAGTCTTAGCAATAGTCGTTTTGGCCAGTCGACGTCGACCGGCGGTGGTTTTGGACCTTTCGGCGGTGGCGGCAGCGGACCTAACCGCAGGGTCAATCTCAACATGCGATTTAGCTGGTAAACGGCAAATCGGATAAAATACTGAAACGAAAGAGAGATGAAAGCGTATTACTTTTCATCTCTCTTTTCATTCTTAGAATGGTTTTTGCAATATTATGAAGAAGGTTTACGGATATTTGCTCATAGTTTTATTTGTTTCTACAGCTGCGATCGCACAACCCGATTCGGTCGGCAAAACCACTGCGAACGAGAAAGCTACAATCATTTCACCTGACAACGTTGCGCTTGAAATAGCCAAAGCCACACTCGCTACACATGGCGGTGAAAAACTCAAGAAAATGACTTCGCTGGTGCAAAAGGGGTCGGCTGATCTGACCTTTATGGGACAAGCTTTGCCTGGAGTGTTCTCAACGGCAGTGAGCGGTGATAAGTACTATTTTGAGATCAATAGCGCGGTCCAATCGCTAAAACAGGTCTATGATGGGCGTTCGACTTACTCGTCGATCCCGGGATTTTCTCTGCCGCCGATGACGAGTCTCGGTTTCCCTGTATTGCAGAGGATCGGCGACAAAGGATATGTTATCACCGCTCTCAAAGAGGACAAGAAAAAGAAAAAGGGATTTCGAATTACAACGCCCGAAGGCTTTTACACGGACTTTTTTGTTGATGAAAAGACAAGTCAGATGAAAGGGTACGAATCAGCATATGATGTCGGAGGACGGGTTGTGACGACGTCTGTAGAGGTCGATGAATTTGAGACGGTCGAAGGGCTACTGATCCCCAAAAAATATTCGCAGCGTTTTGATCTGGGCCAGATAACTGCCTATGCCAATTTCAAGACGAAACAGACCCTTGTAAATTCGCCAATGGCGGATGACTCGTTTGTTATCCCTAAGTAAACGAGCTATTTTGCAAAACGGCTGCCCTTCCACCATTCGATCGTGCGGCGAAGCCCTTCTTCCAATCCGACTTTTTGTTCATACCCGAGCCATTCGACAGCTCGGGTATTGTCAGCCTGCGAATCTCGGACATCACCTTTTCGCGGCTCCTGATGATCGGCCTGGACGTCTTCCTTCCCCGTAATTTTCTTTAGGACACTGAGCAGTTCGTTGAGCGTGATGCGGTCGCCGTTGGCGACGTTGAGCGTTTCGCCGATACCTTGGGCAGCATTCATCGCCTTGATGTTGGCGTCAACAACGTTGTCGATATACGTGAAATCACGCGAATGTTCGCCGTCACCGTAAATGACCGGTTTCGTGTCGGACATCAAAGCATCGACAAACCGCGAAATTACGCCCGAGTACATTGATGCCGGATTTTGTCGCGGCCCGAATACATTGAAATACCGGAGAGACATCGTCTCTAATCCGTAGACGCTGTTAAATGAGCGGCAATAAAATTCGCCGGTGATCTTTGCAACGGCGTAAGGTGAAAGCGGATCAGGCCGCATCGTCTCGACTTTTGGCAGAACCGGTTGATCACCATACGCTGAGCTTGACGCGGCGTAGATAACGCGACGGACGCCAACGTCTTTTGATTTGATAAGCAGCTTTAGAGTGCCGTTGACACATGCCTCATGGGTTTCTGCGGGGTCATCGACTGAGCGCGGAACACTCGGCAGTGCGGCTTCGTGAAAGACGATCTCGCAACCGTCGATGGCTTTTGATAAAGCGGCGTCATCATTGATGTCGCCCTCGATGAAATCAAAATCGCCATCGATCTCTTCAAGATTCTCACGAAAGCCGGTCACCAAATTATCGATGATCGTAACGCGCGCACCTTGACGGATCAATTCCTCTGCCAAATTAGAGCCGATGAAACCTGCTCCGCCTGTAACTAATACTTTGCCTGTAAGAGACATATTTATTTAACGTCCGACTCCCACGTATTCAAAACCAAGCTCGATCATATCCTGCGGCTCGTAAATATTGCGGAGATCCGCGATCTTTGGTGCCGTGAGCAAGGACTTGACCTTTTCCATATCGAGTGCCCGAAACTGGTTCCATTCGGTAATGATGACCAATGCATCAGCACCATCGAGAGCTTCGTATTCGTCATGAGCGTAGGCGATGTCCGGAAGAAAATGCTTTGCCTCAGCCATTGCGACCGGATCAAATGCCGTGACGCTGCCGCCGCGAGCGATCACAGCTTTGATGATATCAATCGCGGGCGATTCGCGCATATCGTCAGTCTCAGGTTTGAACGACAGGCCGAGCACGCCGATGCGTTTGCCGTTGAGATCGCCGACAAGCTTTTCGATCTTGTTTATCATTGCGTCACGCTGGCGTTCGTTTGCTTCGATCACGGCATCAACGATCCGCGTCTCGACACCAAACTGATCTGCAACGGTAGTGAGAGCTCGGGTGTCTTTTGGAAAGCACGAGCCGCCGTATCCCGGGCCTGGATGCAAGAACTTACGCCCTATGCGGTTATCCATACCCATTCCGCGGGCGACATCGTGTACATCGCAGCCGATCGCATCACACAGATTGGCGATCTCGTTGATAAAGGTGATCTTTGTCGCGAGAAACGCATTCGCAGCATATTTGATCAGCTCAGCAGCCTCAAGCGACGTTATGACAATAGGCGTTTCGATCAAATAGAGCGGCCGATATAGCTCTTTCATCACGTCGATAGCACGCGGGTCGTTGCTGCCGATCACGACGCGGTCGGGACGCATAAAATCAGTGATCGCTGCCCCTTCACGTAAGAATTCGGGGTTAGACGCGACTCCAAACTCAGTATCGAAGTTGAGATTAGCGGTGACAAACTCATGCAGCCATTTGCCCGTGCCGACGGGGACGGTGGATTTTGTGACCAACACCTTGTAACCGTTCATTGCCTCGGCAACATCTTTGGCGGCTTGGCGATAGTAGCTCATGTCGGGCGTACCGTCCGGCTGAGGCGGCGTTCCAACAGCCAAAAAGACGACAAGCGCGTTTTCGACCGCATGTTTTATATCCGTGGTGAAATGGAGCCGGTTGGCGGCAACATTCTTTTCGACGATCTTATCCAGGCCTGGTTCGTAGATGGGAATAATACCCTTGTTAAGATTATCGACCTTTTGATGGTCGACATCGACACACGTGACATCAACGCCAAACTCTGCGAAGCATGCACCGGTCACTAGGCCAACATATCCGGTACCGATTACTGCGATGTGCATAGTGGTTCAATAAAGTAGCAAAAGTAAATAAAGTGTCAATAGTAAGAAAAATGGACAAAATTATGCGGGTCACGTCAGAAAACATGACCCGCATAATTGTGAGCTGAAATAGGTGATTAACGAGTTGGGCTGACAACGCTGCCACCGCCGCCGATACCATCATTCTCGCGTGATGCAAGGAAGATGCCAATACCGGCAGCACCTGCTGCGGCGAGTATCAACCAAGGATACCCTGCGAATGCCGGAGGTGTACCCGAACCCGGACGCATGCAAGGCTTGCAACCCGTCTGCACGAGGTTGCCTGCGGTTGCCGACGTTCCGGCAGAAACCTGCTTGTCGTTAGCACCTTCACGCATTGTTGCCGAACCTGAAGTGGTGTCAATGTGGCTGTGCGAACATTCGGCTTCGACGAGGAAATTATCGGCCTGAGCAGAATCGCCCATAAAGGTGGCATTCTTGGTCGTTACGGTTGACGCGACACCGGCTGGTGTTGAAACGCGAACCTTGCCCGAATCAAGCATTGCGATGATGCTGCTGTCGGTGAAGTTCAAGGTCATGGTAGTGTCTTCCTGAACTTCGACCCGGCCAAGCTTGCCAAGGCTGACAACTGCACTAGAGCCTTTAGCGGTAGTGATCGACGATCCTGATGTGATCGTCGAATTCGAGACCGCAGTCTGACCGTTAACGGTTACCTGGCCTGTTACGGTGATCTCTGCACCTGCGACCAGCGGTCCGGCCAATGCGATCATCGATGAAACACATAAAAGTGTAGCAAGCGTGGTTAAAGTGACGAATTTACGAGCAATGTTTTTGCCTAGCATCTGTTTAATCTCCTCCTGAAAATCGATCCTATTTCAAATATATAACTGTTTGAGACCCTATATTAATTGGCCAACAAGTCCTTAATACCGGAACTGTATTGCCGTCTCAAAAATCAACTCTCTCAATCTTTTACACGAAATAATGCTCCGTGTCAATAAATCCGGGCTGTCAATCGCGTCAATCGAGAGAAAATTATTTCCCATGGCTTAGTACTGCCTAACCTAGGATTTGATTCATATTTATAGCACAGTTCTATACTTAATCAAAGGCAAAATAAGAAAAAGATAATATTTATTACAAACATCACAATTACTATTTTCGCGCCCGCCTAAAATTGCATCCAATTTGGTGAAAAAACGCAATTGCCCGATCAATAAATTTTTGTTCTAATTCCCTCAGTTCAAAATATATTTACGGAGATATTATCGGTATGAGTTTCAGAGAGTCTTTCCTGGTAACAATATTATTGGCGATTGGTGTGACGGCCTCTTGCTCGAGCGGGCCGAAGGAGAAGCGGATCAAGATCGGCTACTGCAAACATCTCAATGCTGATTGCGTGGTGACCGTCGCAGATAACAAGGCCGACAAACAGGCGAACGATGTGGATAACTTATTGACGCAGGGAATAGACGTGCTTGTGATCGCCCCGCACGACGCTACGCAAGCGGCCTCGATGGTCGATAAG
Organism: Pyrinomonadaceae bacterium; assembly: GCA_044228425.1. Taxonomy (GTDB): domain Bacteria; phylum Acidobacteriota; class Blastocatellia; order Pyrinomonadales; family Pyrinomonadaceae; genus OLB17. The sequence goes on from JBGAUY010000012.1 coordinate 35,089, forward strand.
GCAAAGGCTCAAAATGTACCTGTCATTAGTTATGACCGGCTTATCAATTCCGACAAGATCGACGCATATATCTCGCATCAGGTTCCCGTAATTGGAAAGAAAATATCGGAATACGCTCTGGCAAAGGTTCCAAAGGGAAAGTACGTGATGGTCTATGGTGCGTCGACCGATAATAACGCGGTCATTATGAAAAAGGCTGAGCTTGAGGTTTTGCAGCCCGCGATCGACAAGGGCGATATCAAGATCGTTGCTGATAATTTCATAACCGACTGGAAACCTGAAGAGGCGTTGAAGATGGCTGAAAATGCTTTGACGCAAAACAACGACGATATCCAGGCGTTTGTCGTTTCGAATGACGGGATGGCCGGCGGCGTTATTTCTGCCCTCGCAAAACGCGGGCTTGCCGGGAAGGTTTTAGTAACCGGACAAGATGCCGGACTTGAGGCTTTGCAAAATATCGCCGAAGGCAAACAGTCAATGACCGTCTATAAGCCGATCGTCCCCCTCGCAAATGCTGCCGTCGAGGCGGCGGTCAAACTCGCCAAAAAAGAAAAGCTCGACACCAAGCCATTTATGAACGATGTGCTCAAAAAAGAAGTGCCCTCGATCTTGCTCGAAGTAACATCGGTCGATAAGGCAAATCTGATGGACACCGTTATTAAGGACGGCTTTGCAAAATACGACGAGGTTTATAAAAACGTACCCGAGTCAGATCGTCCTAAAAAGCCGACAAGCTAATCTGAATTCATGCCGAACGTCGTCTTAGCCGCCGATCTCGGCGGAACAAACTTGCGGATCGCGGCCGTCGACAGCGGCGGCACGATCCTGCATCTGACAAAACGTTCCGTGCCGGCGAATGTTTCGCCTGAACAGCTTATCGAACTTGTTCGCGAAATGGCGGCGGATTGCGGTTCGTTCGATGCGGTCGCGTTCTCAGCTCCGGCTCCCGCCGCAAAGGAATTTGACGGCGTCCTTACAAAACTGCCAAATCTACCTTCGCTAGTCGGGATGAATCTGAGAACTGCTCTGGACGACCTTTTCCACTTGCCGGTCACCATTGAAAATGATGCGACTGCTGCAGGTATCGGCGAGGACTGGATCGGGGCTTCGCAGGATGTCAGCACATCGGTCTGCGTCACGCTTGGCACCGGCATCGGCGGCGGTATTATTATTAATGGTGAGCCGCTACGTGGGCCTGACGGCACAGGTGGTGAGGTCGGCCATATTTGCGTCGAACCCGACGGCCGACCTTGCGGGTGCGGTAGCTACGGATGCATCGAGCAATATGCCTCTGCGACCGCGATCGAGCGAATGGCTTCCGAAGCCGGGATGAACGTGGTGACTGCCGCTCAGGTTTATGAAGCTAGGGTTGCCGATGACAAGCACGCCAAAGCGGTTTTTAATACGATGGGACGCTATCTCGGTATTACGCTTGCCGGGATCGCGAATACGCTAAACCCCGAAATGTTCGTCATTTGCGGAGGAGTCACCCAAGGCTGGGATGCATTCGCACCTCGCGTCGAAGCCGAGATCCTCGCCCGTGCCTATCCCGCCGCCGCCGCACGGGCCAAACTCGTCCGAGGTAAACTCGGCGACACTGCAGGTCTGATCGGGGCTGCTCGCTCCGCCTTTCAACGTCAATGATCGTTGTGAATTTCTGAGCGCCGCTCGCCCGTTTTATACTTGCACAAAAGCCAATGTTCAGGTAAGATAATCGTTTGCTGAGATGCGCGGGAATCGTGTCAAGTGGGTTTCGCACCCACTTTTTCTTTTGGGTTGAAAGTGATGGATAAGCATCTCGTTATTGAACGTGTTGGGAATATCGCGGCCAAGGTTGCCGCAGAGACGGGCGTCGAATTGGTTCACGTCGAGATCGCGGGCATTAAGCACGACATGGTCGTCCGGGTCTTTATCGATAAACCCGAGGGCGTGACGATCGACGATTGCTCGCGGTTTTCTAAGGCGGCTGAGGAGATACTCGACGCTGAGGACATCGTCCCGACAAAATACGTTTTGGAAGTGTCGAGTCCCGGAATCGAACGCGAACTTTATTCGCTGGCAGATTTTGTAAAATTTACCGGCAAATTGGCCAAGGTAAAGACAGCGGCGGCGATCGGCGGACAAAAAATATTTATCGGAGAGATCGTCGAGGCAAGCGACGAACAGATCGTGATCGACGACAGAACGCAGGGCAAGGTGACGTTCAAATACGAGGATGTATCCAAAGCGAATTTGAGAATTGATCTTGTGAAAGAATTTAGCCGTTAAGACGGCATCGAGTAAAGAGTTATGACATCATCCATCGGACAGAGTATAGACCTTTTATGTAGTGAGCAGTCGCTCGACCGCGATATGATTATCGAGGCGATGAAGGAAGCCGTCAAAGCGGCGGCTCGCAAGCAGTTTAAGGACAAGACGGGCGACAGCATCCAGGTCGAGTGGAACCAGGAGGAAGGCGAGATCGAGGTCTCGGCTGAAAAGACGGTTGTCGAAACGGTCGAGGATCCGCTAAGCGAATTGACGCTCGAAGAGGCTCAGGAACTTGCCGGTGAAGAGATCGAGATCGGCGATATGCTACTGCTGCCGCTCAACCGCGAGGAAATGGGCCGCATCGCCGCACAGACGGCAAAGCAGATATTAGTGCAAAAGGTTCGCGAGGCAATTCGCGAAAAGGTGTACGAGGAATACATCGACCGCAAGGGTGAGCTGATCAACGGTACCGTGAAACGCTTTGAACGCGGCGATATGATCGTAGACCTTGGCAACAATCTTGAGGCGGTCGTTCCTCGGAACGAACAGTCACGCGGTGAGATGTGGAATCAGGGCGAACGTATCCGCGTTGTCATCGCCGATGTTTCGCGTGAGCAGAAAGGCCAGCAGATCAAAGGATCGCGTGCATCTTCGGAGTTGCTGAAACGGCTCTTTGAGATGGAAGTTCCTGAGATCTACGACGAAACTGTCGTAATAAAATCTTGCGTCCGCGAACCGGGCGACCGTGCAAAGATCGCCGTTACATCTAATGAAAAGGATGTTGATCCGGTCGGAGCCTGTGTCGGCATGAAAGGCTCGCGTGTTCAGGCGATCATTAAGGAATTACGCGGCGAAAAGATCGATATCATTGAGTGGAGCGAAGAGCCGTCGGTTTTTGCAGCAAACGCTCTGTCACCGGCGAAAGTATCGCAGGTTCGCATCACCGATATCGATAACCGATTGATGGAAGTTATCGTCGGTGAGGATCAACTGAGCCTCGCGATCGGTAAGAAAGGGCAGAATGTCCGTCTTGCGACCCGGCTTGTCGGTTGGGAGATCAAGATCGTCAGCGAAGAGCTGATCAAGCGAGAGATCACCCAGCAGATGGGTAAGATGATGGCGTCGGGTGAGGCAGTGCCGATCACCGCTCTTGAGGGTGTGACCGCACCTCAGGCAGAGACGCTGGCCGAAAAGGGCATCAAAGATGTCGAGGCTTTGGCCGCTGCGTCGGTCGATGATCTCGTCGATTTTCTTGACGTCAGTATGGATCAGGCCGAGTCGATCAAAGCTGCAGCCGCTGCGATAGTCAGTGCCCGCAACGTCGAAATGGGCGTCGAAGAACCTGTTGAAGAAGCGGCAGAAGCAGTTGCGGAAGCCGCCGGGACGGAAGTTGCTGAAGAAGGTCAGGTCGAAGCAGTCGCCGAAGAAACGGTCGAAGAGACTGTTGCGGAAGAAGCTCCTGCCGCAGAAATAGAGGCTGAAGCAGTCGCGGAAGAAGTTGTCGAAGAAGTTGCAACAGAAGAGACAGAAACTCTTGCAGCCGACGACGACGCTGATACGGCAAAAGATGCTTAGGCTTGAGTGATAACAGCCTTCGCATAAATTGCCGATGGCTAGTGAACGATAAAAGTTATTAAATATGGCGATCGGTAAAAGTATTCGAATATACGACCTCGCAAAAGAGGTCAAGCAGGACACAAAACGTGTGATGGAAGACCTGCGCCGTGAGGGCGTCGACGTCAGCGTTGCGTCCAACTCCGTCCCGTACGAGGTCGCTGAAAAGGTTCGCGGTAAGTATTTTCCTAAGACCGAGGTAGCACCAAAACGTGCCATCAAGATCATTAAGAAAGCCGCCAAGACGGAAGACGCCCCTGTCGCCGAGACCGACATTTCTGTCGCGCCGGATGCAGCTGAGGCTGAGGCAACTCCTGCTGCGACCGAACCTGCGGCAACCCCAGCCGTCGTTGTCGAGGCACCTGCTCCGCCGGTTGCGGCCGAGGATGCGAAGGCCGGCACACCGTCGAGTGTAAAGAAATTAACAAAGAAACCGGCTGCAGAACCAGTGGCTGAGGTAGTGGAAGAAGCTCCGGCAGAGCCAAAACGAGTCGCAAAGCCAAAGGCCGATGTGGCCGTTGATGCTGCTCCGGTCGAGGCTGTCGAGGCTGTCGAGACTGAGGCCGAAGCTCCGCCCGCGGCCGAGGTAACCGCACCCGTGGCTCCTGTTTCCAAAACAGGAACGACTGTAAAAGTTTTAACGCTTACCAAAGATGCGATCGACAAGGGCATTAAGGCCGGCGACAAACTTGTCAAGGATGCTCCGACGCAGACTGGCCGGCTAATTGCCGAACCGTCTCGCGGACGCCCTGGTGACGGGCCTCGTGGACTTCGCGGAACACCCGGTGAAAACGCGGCTCCGCAGATGACCTATATCCCGCCGGCGGACAACCGCAGACGTCCGGGCCGTGGCGGAGGACGCAAGGGAACCGACAAGACCGGCAGATTTGCCGAACGCGACCTCGACGCGCCGCAGAAACGCACGATCGAGGAACGTATTCTCGAACAGGTCGGTGCGGTCGATAACGACGGATTAAAAGTTATCCGCCTCGTTGAAGGTGCGACGGTTCGCGAGTTTGCGGAGGCTTTAGGTATCACCCCGCGTGACATCGTGCAGCTGCTTATCAAACGCGGCGTTTTTGCCACGCTTAATCAGCCGATCGGCGAAAAAATGGCGACCGAGATGGCGTTTGATTACGGATTTGACCTCAGCTTTGTACCGTTCGAAGAAATGGTCATCGAAGAGGAGTTTGAAGAGCTGATCGCCGCCGATGCCGACGATGTCGAGTTGACGCGGGCCCCGGTCATTACCGTTATGGGCCACGTCGATCACGGTAAGACCAGCTTGCTCGACGCCATTCGCTCAGAAAATGTCGCGGAGGGCGAGGCCGGCGGAATCACGCAGCACATCGGTGCATACAGCGTGATGGTGCCAAATGCCGACAATCCTGACGAGCCGCGTCGCGTTGTTTTCCTTGATACGCCGGGCCACGAAGCGTTTACAATGATGCGTGCCCGCGGTGCAAAGGCGACAGATATCGTTATTCTCGTTGTTGCCGCCGATGATGGCGTCATGCCGCAGACGATCGAAGCTGTTGAGCATTCGAAAGCCGCCGGTGTGCCGATGATCGTTGCGATCAATAAAGTTGACAAGCCCGGAGCTAACGTTGATAACGTCAAAAATGGCCTTGCGGCACTTGGACTGCAGCCGACCGATTGGGGCGGTGAGACGGAGATGGTCGAGGTTTCGGCTAAGAATCGTCAAAATCTCGACACTTTGTTAGAAACAGTTTTACTGCAGGCCGATATTCTTGACCTCAAAGCCAGTCCAACGCGTCGTGCGTCCGGAGTTGTGCTCGAAGCCAAACTTGATAAAGGCCGCGGCGCCGTTGCAACGGCACTCGTCCAACAGGGAACGCTGAAAGTTGGTGACCCGTTTATCGTCGGACAGTTTTCAGGCAAGGTCAGAGCCATGTTCTCAGACCGTGGTGAGGCAGTTCTGGAAGCATTGCCTGCGACTCCGGTCGAGATTCTCGGGCTTCAAGGCGTGCCGCAAGCGGGTGATACTTTCCAGGTCGTCGCCGACGTTGATCGTGCACAGACGATTGCCGGACAGCGACAGATGCACGTCCGACAGGCGGCTATGCTCAAAACCACCAAGCGTGGTATCGAGTCGCTCGGCCTGGCAGAGATCAAAGAATTGCTTGTTATTCTCAAGGCCGACGTTCAAGGTTCAGTCGAGGTGCTCAAGGGAACGCTCGAAAAACTTTCGACCCAAAAGGTCAAGGTTCGGGTTATTCGTGCAGGCGTAGGTGCCATTGCCGAATCGGACGTACTGCTCGCTTCGGCGACACAGGCTGACGATGCTTCGACAGCGGTAGTCATCATCGGATTTAATGTCCGGCCTGAGGCCCGCGTTTCCGATATCGCCAAGCACGAGGACGTTGACATCCGTCTGCACTCGATCATTTACAAGGTCGAAGAAGAGATCACGGCCGCAATGATCGGTATGCTCGACGCGATCGAGAAAGAAACGATCCTCGGCAAAGCTCTCGTTCAGGAAACGTTCAAGGTATCGAAGCTTGGCACCATCGCCGGATGCCGCGTCACCGAGGGGCTTATTCGCCGACAGGCGAAAGCAAGACTTCTGCGTGACAGTGTGGTCATTTGGGAAGGCGACATCTCGACGCTCAAACGATTCAAAGACGATGTCAACGAGGTCAAGAACGGATTTGAATGCGGTATCAGCCTCGTCAATTTTAACGATATCAAGATCGATGACGAGATCGAGGCGTTTATGATCGAGAAAATCGCCGCGACGGAATTGTAAGTTATGCGAAGGCCGGAACGCTTCGCTGAAGCATTGAAAGAAGAGATCGCTGAGGTCGTCGGTTTTGAACTGGACGATCCTAGGCTTGAGACAACGACCGTTACCGAGGTCGTCGTATCGGAAGATCTGAGAGATGCCAAAGTTTACGTCCTCATTCACGGTAGTGACGAGGATATTGACAAAGCACTAAAAGCGCTGGGCAGCGCATCGACCTTTGTCAGGCAGCAGGTGGCGATGAATCTATCGCTCCGCTATGCGCCGCATTTACATTTTGTCCGTGATACCGCCGAAGAAAATGCTTCGCGTATCAATGCCATCTTGAGCGATCTGACGCTCAAGGGTGAAATTAGGAATGAGAGTGAATAGTGAATGGTGAACAGTGAATAGTGGATCGACCGAAATTTCCGGTTGGCACTGTTCACTGTTCACTGTTTACTGATCACTAATTAAAACGTGTTAAGCCAAGTAGTAGAGTTAATTGAAACCAAACATACGTTTGGAATTACGACCCACATCAAGCCCGACGGCGATGGCGTCGGCTCGTCTTTGGGATTGTGTTGGCTGCTACGCAGTCTGGGCAAAGAGGCTGAGGTCATTGTTTGTGGCGACGTGCCGCCGGCATACCGCAGTTTGCCCGGCGCAGATGAAATTCTCGACGTTAGTTCGGTCAACGGTAAATACGACGCAATATTTGTCATCGAATGTTCCGACGTTGATCGGCCCGGCATCGACGGACTTGAAAAGCAGTTCACTGTCAATATAGACCACCACGCAACCAGCGAACATTTTGGCACGATCAACTGGATCGATTCGACCGCGTCGGCTGTTGGCGAGATGATCTACAATCTCTGCAAGGCGATCGGCGGCCGCATTACCAAAGAGATCGCCGAGTGCGTCTATATGGCGCTCGTTACTGACACAGGCTCGTTTCATTTTCCAAACACCTCAGACCGCACGCTCAAGGTCGCATCCGAGCTGATAAAAGCCGGTGCCAGGCCCGCAAAGATTGGCGAGGCCGTGTATAACAATTATCCCTGGTCTCGTATCGAGCTGATGCGCCAGGTGCTCGGAACCGTCAAACGCGACAAGAGCGGACGCATCGCTTCGCTGCGGCAAACTCTCGAAATGCAAGATTCCGCAGGCGCGATCGACGGCGATAACAACGGGTTTGTAAATATCCCGCTCGCCGCGAAAGATGTGCTCGCGGTCGTTTATATGCGTGAGGTGGCCGCAGGAAGATACCGCTGCAGCCTTCGCTCAAAGGGTGATATCAACGTCGCAAAGGTCGCTGAAAAATTTGGCGGCGGCGGACATAAGAATGCGTCGGGACTTGGCATCGAGGGCGACTGGGACGAAAAAGAAGCCGAGATAATTTCGGCACTCGCCGAGGCAATTGATAAGATCAAAAACTAGTTCGAACCGCGAAAAGAGCGAAACTAGCGAGAAAAGAGGCTTCTCTTTTAGCTCTTTTCGTGTGTTTCGCGGTTAAAAATTCTCCAGATGGCAGAAAAACGTTACAAATGGCGGCGTGACGATTACCGCGAAAAGACCAAGGGGCTGTTGATGCTCAACACCGGTGACGGCAAGGGCAAAACGACCGCCGCTCTCGGGCTGATGGTTCGGGCTGCGGGACGCGAATTGAAATGCGCGATGATCCAGTTCATGAAAGCCAAAGGCGACCGCTACGGCGAGCACGAATCCTTAGAAAGACTCGGTATCGAGGTCCACACCATGGGCGACGGCTTTACCTGGGACACCAACGACAAAACCCAAGACATCAAAACCAGCGAAGAAACATGGGCACTCTGCGTCGATAAAATGCGAAACGGCGACTATGACCTGCTAGTGTTCGATGAACTGCTCTATGTTCTAAGCTATGGTTTTCTCGACATCGACACTGTCATTGCCGAGATCCGCTCCATTCGAGAAAAGCAGCCGCATCTACACCTCGTTTTGACCGGCCGCAATGTCGACAACGCTTTAGAGAAAATGATCGAAGAAGCGGATCTTGTGACAGAAATGCGTGAGATCAAGCACCCCTTTAACGCAGGCATCTTCGCTCAGCAGGGAATCGAGTTTTAGTCAATTGCCACGCTCTTTAGAGCGTGGGTAAGATATCTAACATATATAAGCTTTAGCCGAACCTTGGGCTAAAGCCCATAACTTGGTCGTGCATTTTACCTCCGGCTAAAGCCGGAGGCAATTGAAATGAAAACACCCGTAGAAAAACGAAAGCCATCCGGAATCGTCGATTATGTAGCGTTGATGCTCACGACGTGGGGTGTTGGCTATTTGCCGTTGATGCCCGGTACGTTTGGTTCGATGGTCGGGGTGGCTATCTACGTTGGTGTGGTTTGGTTTGACGTTTTTGCGGGCCTTCGGTTTTTTACGGCTGGATACACTCCGGAACAGATCAGTGCCCTCGTCTGGGCATCCAATTCGATCTTGCTTGTCATTCTCATCATTGTCGGCATTTGGGCATCGGGCAGGACGATACCGATACTAGGAAACTCAGACCCGAGCGAAGCGGTTGTCGATGAGGTGATGGGACAGCTTGTAACGCTGCTTTTTATACCGGCCGGAGCAAGCTGGATATACGTTCTGGCTGGGTTTGGCCTTTTTCGCCTTTTCGACATTTGGAAACCATATCCGATCGATAGTTTGCAGGATCTGCCCGGCGGTGTGGGCGTTTGTGCCGATGACCTGGTGGCCGGCGTTTACGCCGGTATGTGTCTCTCGATCGCTTACGCGGTCACGATATTGATATGAAATACCACGTTTTACCTGGCGATGCGGTCGCGGATGTTTTCAAGCAAGCGAAAATCGACGGCGAGTTGATCGTCTGCCGTGAGGTATTTGTGACCGGGCCGATCGATGCCGAAAATATCGATGAATTTTGGGATGAGCGGGCAAAATTTATCCTTGCCGAGTATGGTGAGGACGAGATCGTCTATCACGAAACCGTCGCTGACCAGCTAGCAAAACTTGGAGATCTGACCGAGGACGACGAGGTCTTTTTGTGGTTCGAATACGAGCTGTTTTGCAGCGTGAACATGTGGTTTTGCCTTTGGTTGTTGAGCGAAACGGGGGCAACTATTTACCGGGTCGAGCCGATAGGGCTGGAAATAGACAATCGTTGGGACGGCTTTGGTAAATTTGAATCCGACGATCTCAAAGCCTGTTTTGAAATGAGGACAAAACTCAGCGACAAAGACATCGCTCTCGGTGCTGCACTATGGCAGGCATACCGCCTCAAGAAAGTTAAAGAGTTAAAAGAGCTGGCCAAGAATGCGACCGACGCATTTCCGTATCTCGGAGAAGTAGTCGCGGCGGCGATCAATCAGGATGTCGAGCCGCTTAAAGTCGTGCGTGCGGTCACATCGGGCGGCGAAACTGATTTTGGCAAGATCTTTGCCGAGTTCAAAAAACGCGCCGGCGTTTATGGTTACGGTGACTTACAAGTTCAGCGAATTATCGACGGGCTTTCTTAGCCAGCATCAAAAAGACTAAGAATTCTCAAAATCCTCTTCGGGCCGCTCCGGCTTTTTCGGAACCACGATTTCAGCATCACCTTGGAATATCCAACCTCGCCGCCAAAAATAGATCAGCAATATTATCGTGATCAGAGCCATACCACCGAGGGTCATAAAATATCCACCTTCCGTCTTTAGCTCCGGCATGTTCTCAAAATTCATCCCGTAAATACCGGCGATCAGCGACAGCGGCAATATGATAGCGGACAACACGGCGAGAGTTTTCATGACGTCATTGGTGCGATTGCCGACGACGGCAAAATGGATGTCAAAGAGTCCGGCAACGAGGTCGCGATAACCTTCGGAAAGGTCGGAGATGCGGAGCAGATGGTCGTGTACGTCGCGAAAGAACGGCAGTATCTCAGTCGGGATCTGGGGAAATTCACCGTGCGACATTCGATACAAAACCTCGAGTTGCCGTGAAGAAATCCGCTTCAAGCGGGCGACACTTCGGCGGACATCCATTACCTCTTGCAGTACCGAATTGCTGCTGCGTTTCATGTCGAAAACGCGATCCTCAAGATCGTTTATGGCCTCGTCAAAATCATCGACGATAGGCATATAAAGGTCGACGAGTTCGTCGAGTATATGATGCAGCAGATACGCAGCACCGCGTTTGCAATGAAACGGACTGCTGCGAATATGCTGCTTTACGGTCTTGATACTGCGAAAACGCTGGACGTGAAATGTGACAACAAAATTTGAGCCGAGATAGCCATCGAGCTCTTTGGTGACAAAATTCGAAGCGTTCGTTTCCTCGGGCTTGATGCCGTGGACGATAAAATAGAGATACTTCTCATATGCCTCGACCTTCGGCTGGTTTCGTGTCTCCAGACAGTCCTCGACCGTAAGGTAGTGAAATTTAAAAATATTTAGCAGAACGTCCTTTGATTCCTCAATACAGGCCTCGGTTTCGCCTTTCAGATCGACCCAAACGACATTTGTCTGATCGGCGAGCAATGCCGGAAGTTCGTCGCGCGTAAACCCTTCCTCGACCTTATCCGACCCTTGTCTGTAGCAGAAAATTTCCATAACGAACAGCTTTTGTCGCTAGATTTGCGAAATGCTAAACTTACCGCAAATAACACTTACGGTTTTACCACTGACTGCTGACTACTGTCCACTTACAATTGATATGAAAGTTTTTGTCGCCGACGACGTTAACGAAGAAAAATTGGCGCCGCTCATCAACGCGGGTATAGAGGTCGTCAAAGAGACAAAGCTCGGCGATGTTGAGCTTGCGAATCGATTGCGGGACGCCGATGGCGTCATCGTCCGCAGCGCGACGCACATCACGGCGGAGTTGATGGATGTGGCAAAGAATTTACGCGTCATCGGCCGTGCGGGCGTCGGCGTTGATAATATCGATGTCAAAGCAGCCACCCAACGCGGCATCGTCGTGATGAACGCCCCCGACGGCAACACGATCACAACCGCCGAGCATACTTTCGCTCTGCTTGTCTCGATGGCCCGCAATGTGCCGCAGGCGCATGCAAAACTGCAATCCGGCGTTTGGGACAAGAAAAGCTTTGTCGGCGTCGAATTGAACGGCAAAACGCTCGGCGTCATTGGCCTTGGCCGCATCGGCAAGCACGTCGCCCAGATCGCACGTGGTTTTGGTATGCAGATCGTTGGGTTCGATCCATTCACGTCCGCCGATCAAGCAAAGGAACTTGGCATCGAAACGGGAACGCTTGACGAAGTGCTTACGAGGGCTGATTTCCTGACGATCCACACACCGGTCACTGACGAAACGCGCGGCATCATCGGCAAAGATGCTTTTGCCAAAGTAAAAAAGGGCGTACGGCTCGTCAACTGTGCGCGAGGCGGTTTGGTCGATGAAACTGCTTTGCTCGAAGCGATCGACAATGGCACTGTCGCTGCCGCCGCTCTCGATGTTTTTTCGACCGAACCTTTGCCGGCAGATTCGCCGCTGCTCGGCAACTCGAAAATAATTACGACGCCACATTTAGGTGCGTCAACGACCGAGGCTCAAGAAGGAGTTGCTCTGACTGTCGCCGAGCAAATGCGTGACTATTTGATCGTCGGGACGCTTCGCGGGGCCGTTAACGCTCCGTCTATGGCGGCGGCTGAAGTCGAGGCTCTGCAGCCGTTTATCGATCTCGCCGAGCGTCTTGGACGTTTTCAAGCGCAACTGCTCGACCAAGGTGCTATTTCAAACGTCCGTCTCGACTACACCGGAGCCCTTGCCACAACAGACGCCGGACCGGTCACGCGGGCGTTTCTCGCGGGCCTGCTCCGCAATGTTTCGTCACGCGTCAACGTTGTCAACGCTTTGCTCATCGCTGAGGAACGCGGCATAAGCGTCACGACTAGCAATACCACCGTCGGTAAAACGGTAAACGCCGATATCTTGACAAGCGTCACGTCCACCGACGGTGAACAGACCGCGTCAGGCCTCGTATCCGCCAATGGCGAAGGCCGCATCACGGCGATCGGCAGCTTTTCGATCGAAGCCGTGCCGCACGGCTATATGCTCATCACCAAAAACCGCGACGTCCCCGGCGTCATCGGCGAACTCGGTACGACACTCGGTGAAAACGGCGTCAACATCAGCCGCTTTTACCTCGGCCGTCAGGAAAAAGGCGGCGAAGCCCTCGCCGTCGTCGAGATCGATTCGGCACTCGAAGAATCCGTTCTGGAAAAATTGCGAAAGATCGAAGCCGTCATCGTGGTCAAGCAGGTTAGTCTGTAAGTTTGGAATCGCATACCGCCTTTGCTTGCAAATGATCGAATTTCGCGTTAAAACTTTTGGTAAAAAGTTATGCGAAAGACTATCTTGATCCTTGCGGCCATATTCGCGTCGGGGCTGCTTTTTGTAAACGTTTATACTTCGTTGGTCGATGCCCGTAATTGGGGGCATGATATCCCAAACTCGCTTATCGCGGCTCGCCAATATTTCAGCGTTGCAAATCCGGGCAGCTTTTTTCGCATCGCATCACCGATCAGTCAGATCATCGCCTTGCTCGCCCTGATAATTTGCTGGGGTGCAGGCAAGCGAGTGCGTATTTATTGTGCTGTCGCCCTCGTACTCGCCGTGTCGGGCGACCTTTTCACTTACGCCTATTTCTTTCCGCGAAACGACATTATGTTTGTCGCTCCGCTCACATCTGATACCGAAGCTCTGCGCGCCGCATGGTCTGGCTGGACAACGATGAACTGGCCGCGATCCGGCATCCTCGTTGTTCAGGTCATCATCGATTATCTTGCTCTAATGCGCGTGGCTTCCACACCCTCTGATTAACAACCAAGATGAAATTCAAATCTGAACGCTGATTGGTATTAACAGTTCGCGGCGGATAGAATCGTGTGTAGTTATGAGTGAATCTGATGCGACCCAGCGGGTCGAAAATGTTACAAAACGCTTTGGCGATTTTACCGCGGTCGAGGAGTTGAGCTTTGATGTGCGTGCGGGGCGGGTGTTTGGATTTCTTGGGCCTAACGGTGCGGGGAAAACGACGACAATTCGCATGATCGTGGGGATAACCGCTCCCGATGAAGGCAAGATCGAGCTATTTGGCGAGCGGATGTCGCCGAAAATGCAGGACCGCATCGGCTATTTGCCTGAGGAACGTGGTCTTTATAAAAAGATGAAGATCGTCGATCAGCTCCGTTATTTTGCGGCGCTGAAAGACGTGCCGCAAGCTGTCGCTGACAAGCGTATTGATAAATGGCTCGAACGGATGAACCTTTCCGAGTGGAAAACAAAAAAAACGACCGATCTTTCAAAAGGGATGCAGCAAAAGATACAGTTTATCTCGACAGTGCTGCACGACCCGGATCTGCTTATTTTGGACGAGCCGTTTTCGGGGCTCGACCCGGTAAATGTTGAGTTTATGATCGAGGTGATGTCAGAATTTAAGTCACAGGACAAGACAATAATATTCTCGACGCACCTGATGGAAACCGCCGAGCGGCTCTGTAACGATATTTTGCTCATCAATAAATCTAAAAAGGTCATCTCAGGCAGCCTCCGGGAGGTAAAGGCGAGCTACGGCAAAAATCTGATCGCGCTTCGTGCCGTCGGTGGGGAATCGGTGCTGGCCGACCGCTCGCTTGTTGCCAAAACTAATGAGCACTCAGACGAGATCGAGATCGAGCTCGCTGAGAACGCTGATCCGCAGGTCTTGTTGAAAAAGTTGATCGAAAGCGGGGCGAACATCTCAAAATTTGAAAAGGTCGAGCCGAGCCTCAACGACATATTTATTGACCAAATAGGAGGAGCCGCGGCCAGTTGATAACGGATAGCTGACAGTGGATAGTGCAGAGAAATGTAAGAGAATGAAAGAGAGTATTCTGAAAACAAAATCGTATGACTTTGCACTTAGAATTTTGAAACTGCATCGTCACTTGATCAATGAAAGTAAGGAGTACGTGCTTTCTAAGCAAATATTGCGATCGGGAACTTCTATTGGTGCAAATATAGAAGAAGCGAACCAGGCTCAATCGACCCCGGATTTTATTCATAAACTATCAATAGCATTAAAAGAAGCATCCGAAACGAATTATTGGTTGCGACTTCTGCGAGATGGTGATGTGTTGGAATCTAAGCTGGCAGATTCGATGCTTGGCGATTGCGAAGAGATTCAGAGAATGCTAACTGCATCAATAAAAACGAGCAAAGCTAATGCATCAAAATGACTGTCCACTATCAACTATAAGTTATCAGTTAAGCTATGCGTAAATTCCTAGCGGTTGTAAAACACGAATACAAAAAGATCGTCTATAAATGGACGTTCCTTCTCGGCACGCTCCTGTTTCCGATCATCGGGGCGTGTTTTGCGGTCGTTCCGGCGATCATTTTTTCGATAAGGGGCGAGCCGACGCGGATCGTCATTGTCGATCAGAGCAACAAGATCTCGCCGCGTGTCCGGGAAAACCTTTCAGTCGATAAGATCGCAGCAAAGGCCGAGCAAGCTGCAAAAGACGCGATCAAAGACCTGAACGCATCGCAAAACGAACGGGTAAAGCAGAGTTCGAAACAGATGGCTGAGGGGTTTATCTTCGTAAATTATGACGCTGCGGGAAAATCTCCGGAGCTGATCCGCAACGAATTGACCGCCAAGGCAGTCGCCGACGAGATCGATGCTTACCTTCTCGTGCCGGGGAACATCGATGCGGCGGATGCAAAATTTGAGTTTCTGTCGCGAAAGGCAGGCGATTTTGTTGCCGGGGATCTACTCAAAGACGCTCTAAACGACGCGGTCCGATCGCAGCGTTTGGCGGATGCGAATATCGATGAAAAGATCGTTTCAAGCCTCGGCAAACGGGTAAATATCGACACTAAATCGATCGACGAGACCGGCCGCGAAAAGAACAGCGACATGCTGCTGGCCGCGTCGTTTGTGATCGGGCTAATGATCTACATTACCCTGGCGATTTATGGCCAAGTCATAATGGGAGCAGTCGTAGAGGAAAAAGAAACGCGAATTGCCGAGATACTGTTTTCGTCGGCACGCCCGTTTACGCTTATGCTCGGCAAACTCGTAGGCGTTGGGCTGGCTGGTTTGACGCAGATGTCGATATGGATAGCGTCGGTCGTCGCTCTCGTGGCCTTTTTGTCGATGCAGGCTGATATGTCGCAGTTGTTCGCGGGGCTGCCGCATTTGACGCCTCTGATGATCGCGTACTTTCTGCTGTTCTTCTTGCTTGGGTATTTTATTTACGCATCGTTTTACGCCCTCGTCGGCTCGATGGTGACAACTGTCCAAGAGGGCGGACAATTTTCGCTGCCGGTGACCATGATATTGCTCGTCGGATTTTATTTCTGTTTTGCTGTGATCCGCGACCCAAATTCGAACCTGTCGTTTTGGGTTTCAATTGCACCGTTTCTCGCACCGCTTGCGATGCCGGTGCGAATTATTGCGGAGACTCCGCCGTTTTGGCAGATCGCACTATCGGTCGCGCTAAATTTATTAGCTATTACCGGACTCGTCTGGCTCGCGTCGCGCGTCTATCGCGTCGGAATGCTGATGTACGGGAAACGAGCGACGATACCGGAAGTGCTGAAATGGATTCGCCAAGCCTAAATGTTAGAACCGGGAGCGATAGCGACCGGGTTCCTACTGGAGACGGAAGATGAGAACTTTAGCGATAATAATAATCACGACCGCATTCTTAACTGCCTGCGGTACCGCTCCGAATACGAACACAAAGCCAAAGCCGGTGTCTCCGACGCCAATTCCCCCCGAAGCGGAACGGGTTCAAAAGGCAACGAACGTTAGTTTTTCGACATACTCAAAAGAGTGGCCCGTCGGTTGGCAGTGGATCGACCCCGACGAGAAAAATAACCCTACGCCAAAGGACGTAAAGACCGGCGTTCTGCGTATCAAAGTCCCGACGCAAAAAGACCTTTACGGTGAAAACCGCAAGGCTCCGCGTTATGTAAAACCGATCGCCGGCGATTTTCAGATGGAGACGCGGGTCAAATTTCTGCCCAAAGAGAACTACCAAGGCGCCGGCTTATTGATCTATAAAGACGACACCAATTACATCAGATTTGAACGTGCATACGGTGGAGTAGGCGGTGGCGGCGAAGGCATTCGCATCGATGTTCGCACCGGCGACGAATATAAACCCCTGGTCGCGCCCGACGCGATCCAGACCGACGCCGAGGAGGTCGAGCTAAAGATCGTCCGCTCGGGCCGTGTCTTTACGGCATACTGGCGCGTTGACGAAGAGTCCGAGTGGCGCGAGGCGGGCGAATATGAATCCACATTCCCCGACACCATCCTCGCCGGGCTGATCGCGTGCAACACCGCCCGCGAGATCACTGCAGAGTTTAGTTATATACGCCTTCTGCCCGCAGCAAAGAAGCCTGATTGATCAACGCCTTGTCGCGGAACAATACTTGTAGTAAAACGTAGTTATTCACGTGGGAGCATTTAAGTTCTTTGACTAAAGGAGAATCATTATGATCGGACAATTAATAGGCGGTTTGATAGTCGGAATTATCGCGAGGCTTTTGATGCCCGGTAAAGAGGCTTTGCCCGACGGCGTTGTCGGCTGGATCTTAACGGCGGTGCTCGGTATCGGTGGTGCGTTTGTCGGCGGATTTATCGCACGGTCGCTCTGGGCAGGTGAAAACTACGCCGCCGGATGGATAATGTCGATCCTCGGAGCGGTGATACTGCTCTTTATCGTCAGGCTCATTTTTGGCCGGGGCCCGGCAAGCTAATAACTCATTTTTTCTAAACAAAAAGCGGCGGGAAGTAATATCCTGCCGCTTTTTTGATTGAGTCAAACTGTAAACTACCGCTATTCCGGCACGAAATCAACATCGGTCAGATTGTCGTTGATCGTGACGATCTTTGCCGGGAACGAAAATCTTCGCGACCGGACAGTGATCACATATGTTTGTCCTGGCTCAACGTTTTCGATGCGGTACACTCCGAATTGATCGGTCGTTACGCTGCGAACTGCACCGGCCTGATCCTTTATCGTAACGAGGCCGCCCTTAACTCCACGGCCTTCAATCGTGAACACACGGCCTGAGATCGTCACGCTCGCGGCAGTAGGCGGGACGAACGTTCCGGTGACTGACCTCGCGGCGCTCATCGTTACATTACAAGCCCCTGTTCCGCTACACGCACCGGTCCAGCCGGTAAATGTCGAGCCACCAGTCGGCGTAGCTGTCAATTGAACCGCGGTCCCGGCATCGTAAACCTCCGTGCAATCGCCCGGACAAGTTATGCCGCTGGGATTACTGGTGATCGTCCCGTTGCCGGTTCCGCTCTTAGTTACCGTTAGCGTAAAGGTTGCTAATGTTGTAAATTGTTGGACCGCTCCAAACGCCGTTCCGCCGCTATTGTTTGCGATCGCACAATAGAAATAAACGGTTCCGGCGGTCAGGCTAGAATTGGCTTGATTAAAAGCGACGCCTGCACTGCCCGAACCCAGGGCCGTACCTCCGGCTGCCGGGGCACGCGTGCCAAAAGTGTCATTACACGTTCCGGGGCTCACGGTTGAGTATCGGAAATACCCGGTCGTGGCGAAACCGTTCGGGTTACCGGTTCCGTTAAGCGTGGCCGTTGTCGATCCGACGGGTGTTGCCGTGTTTGTGGTCACGTTCGGGGCTACGAAAATGTTGTACGTACAAAGGCCCGACGAGGTGCCGAGCGGAAAAACGGCGTTGCTGTATGTCCAGTTTGGTGTCGTTGGCGTACCGGCAGGGTTTGTCGAATAGATGATCGTTGACATCGCCACTGCCGACGTCGCCCCGGCTAAAGACAAAGCACAATTACTGAATTTTCCGTTATCAGGTTCCGTGGTTCCATTCGAAACGTTGGGTAAGGTTGAGGGGGACATTAGAAATGCAGTTGTCCCATTTGTCAGTCCCGGCGGCAGACTGCTTTCACTACTTGCCATTGCTCCTGGAACCGCATCCCAACTAGCATAAGATGTCGTACCGTTGACAACTGTAGTTCCGTTAATATTTGCGTGGATCGCGGTTATGAATCTGATCGGCGTTCCGTTAAAACCGCCGCTCGGCCCACCTGTCGGTCCGGTCTGGTAAACGAGCATGTGGTCGCCGCTGAAAGAAAATCCCATACCATCCGTGGTATTTGGGCCCGGGACGATAGGTGTCACGTTCACCAGATTATTCATTAGGCTCGTGCCGGCCTGATCGTTGTATGCGGCCCAACTGTAATATTCGCTTCCTGCGGGAAGCTCATCGTGAAAAGTATTGATGAAAAACACTTCGCGACCGGCCGGGAGTCCGCCCGCCGGAACGGTCCATTGAACAACCGCACGTCGTCCCAGTCCAAACGTATTTGGCGAATAATCTTCGTCATGCCAGGTGTTTGCGGGGCCATTCCACCCTCTCGTTGTGAAAAATATCACCGTGCCGGCAGCGATGCCGCCGGGACGCGTCACGACTAGCGAAAACCGATCCTCAAACTCCGGGATCCCTACGGTGAAAGTATTCGTCGGATCGAAATCCGACTGATAGCTCGCAATAGCGAGGTCGCCAGCCGCAAGATTGTTTTGGGCAACTGCCACTGACGCAAGCGACGCGATGATGAGCGGGACGAGAACCAATGTTTTTGACAATAGGGAACGGAACATATTCATCTCGAAATTTCTCCTTGGAAGACGCGTGAGATCTGCGTGTCAGACGGCTATGGATCTAAAAACTGCTTTGATGTTAACCGACGTAGCACGAAATCGCACGGCTGTGAACGCAAATCATCCGCTGGCCGTACATTTCCACTCCGACATTAGCCATTCCTAGGCGGGTTTATCGCCCGTTTGCTCTGGGCCGGTGAGAATTACGCTGCCGGATGGATCATGTCGATGCTCGGAGCAATTATCCTGCTCTTCATCGCCAAGCTATGGTTATTTACCGAGCTTTTTCTCAATTCGCCGGTCGGGGACGAGCCAGATGAGGGCGACGATGACGTAGATCGCGTGTGAGATGTTTTGCTGGACGAAGGCGAGCGGGATGGCGGCGATGTAAAGAGCCATCGAGATCTTGCCTTTTAGGTCGCTGCCGACGGCTTCGGCAAGCAGGGCGTTTTCGCCGTCGGAGTGTTTCGTTAGTTTGTTTTGCAGCAGCGTGTAAGAAATGGCACAGAGCAGCAGCACCACGCCGTAGAGGGCGGTCGGCAGCGGTGCAAAGTGGTTTTCGCCCATCCAGCCGGTAGCGAACGGCACCATCGACAGCCAAAACAGCAACAGCATATTGCTCCACAGCACTTTGCCGTTGACTTTGCGGGTCGCCTGGAGCATGTGGTGGTGGTTGTTCCAGTAGATGCCGAGATATATAAAGCTCAGGACGTACGCGAGGAACACGGGGATGAGCGGTTTGAGCGCGTCGAGATCGTCACCGTGCGGGATCTTTAGCTCGAGCACCATTATCGTCATGATGATCGCGATAACGGCATCGGAAAAAGCTTCGAGACGGGTCTTGTTCACGCGGCGGCCTCCGGCAGCTCCATCTTGACCAAGCCATCGAACGCGACGTGATACGCGACGCCTTTTACGGGGACGGCCATTTCTTCTTCGGTCTTGCCTTCAGAATTGGCGATGCCGACGCTGGCGAAATAGCATGATGCGTCGTGGTCACGGGCCAAGCGGCAGAGATGCTGGAAAACCTCTTCGCCCTCAATGCGGCCGCGTCCGGGGTGCATCGCGGTGCGGACGACAAAGAACGCAAATTCACCGTCGCGGGTGGCGACGATCTGCGGATGCTCGGTGCGTTCGCTGTAAACATCGGCCGACTGGATTTCCCAACCGGCTTCGACAAGTTGTTTATAGACGATCTCAACGCCGAATGCGTGGACATCGGACTCTAACATTAGTTCAGGTTCGGTCATTGGGTATATTTTACTTGCGGAGGGCTGGAATCATCAACGCGTTGGCGTGTTATATTACCGAAATGGACATCAACGATATCAAAGCCGCCCAAACGCGGATCGCCGGATACGTAAAACGCACGCCGCTCGAATTCAGCGACAGTCTGAGCAAGCATCTCGGGACAAATGTGTTCGTGAAGTACGAGTTGTTTCAAAAGACGGGAGCCTTTAAAGTGCGTGGAGCTTTTAACAAACTGCTATCGATGTCTGACGAAGAGCGCTCGCGAGGCGTCGTCGCCGTCAGCGGAGGAAATCACGCTCAAGCTGTCGCGTATGCAGCAAGTGCTCTAGGCGTTGATGCTGTCATCGCGATGCCCGAAAATACACCGCAAACGTATCTGAACGCTACACGCGGTTACGGTGCGACGGTCGATCTGCAGCCAACGATCGCCGAGGCGTTTGAGCGCGTTAGAGAATACGAGGCGGCGGGGCGCGTCTTTCTACATCCTTTTGACGATGAGTTGATAATTGCGGGACAGGGAACTGTTGGGCTGGAGATCCTCGAAGACGTGCCGGATGTTACGGATGTTTTTGTAAGCATCGGCGGCGGAGGGCTGGCCGGAGGTGTCGCGATAGCGGCAAAAGCCGCGAGCCCAGACATCCGCGTTTGGGGCGTCGAAACCGTGGGTGCCGACGCGATGTCACAAGCGCTTGCCGCCGGCGAACCGGTTACGCTGCCGGCGATCACGTCGATAGCAAAGACGCTCGGAGCACCTTATGTGTCAGAATCGACGTTGACCATAGCCCGCGATCTGCTCGAATCAGTTACCGTCGTAACGGATGCCGATGCGGTTGCCGCCCTCACATTCATTGCCGAACGCCTCAAGGTGATCACCGAACCGGCCGCATCGTGTACGCTTGCCGCGGCGGAGAAACTGCGTGATAACTTTACGCCCGAAAGCCAAGTTGTGCTGATATTTTGCGGCGGTAACACGTCGATCGCTGATGCCGCCGGATATTTGGCGATGTAACTAGGGCTTTTTCGCAGGCGTGGCCTTGGGATAAATGATGTCTTTCGCCTTGATCGTCGGAGTCGCTTTTGGCATATCGGCGCCGACCGGGACGACCCACAACTCGTAAGCAGGTTCTTCCCTAAAACCACCGTCAATTATCCCGACGCGGTCGGACGTAACACCATTTGCGACGATCTGGGCCTTGATGCGTTTGAGGGCGGCCGTCGCGTAGCCGCGAGGGCTGTTTCGACCCGCGTAGGTGATGACAAAAATGTTGTCATTAACGCCGTAAAGGCTGTCGGTAAGGTTTTTAATATGTTCGGCCTCTAGGTCCGGAGTTAGTTCAGCAAACTCATCGACCTTACGGGCCGGTCCCGCCACCTTAAAGGTCTCAGAAAATTGCGAGGCACACTCAGCAGGGTAGCCGCTCACCCACAGGCTGGCAGTGATCTGACGGTCGATAGCCGCTCCGTTTGAATCGATGCTGATGTTTCGCGTGCCCTGGCCGCTGGCAATGATGCCCGCCGAGGTTGACCAGACAAACGTCGGTGTGACGGAAGTATCACCGCCGGTTACAGCTACCGATATGCCGATCTGCTCGCCCTCGCGAACGATACGGTTGCCGACGCCGCGCAACTCGAATCGAGGACACGGAGCGGCTGTCGCATTCGCCGCCGCCTCAGCCTTTTTAACCTCAAGATCCTTTTTTTCGGTGCCTTGGCCATTGGCCGCTACGACAAATATTGATAGTAGGAACGGTATTAGAAAAAAAACGGCCCTTTTCATTGAGATAAAACCTCCGACAGAGAATATCGGAATGATAACACAACTAAAGATTTGCCTAATATAACTACTTCGAAGGTGCGATACGGAACAGAACCGCTCCGTGGATATTGACCTTCGCTGTGATCGAGTATGCGGCTGCAGAGGCAGGCGTCTTTTTCCAAAGATCCGTAACGGTGCAGCGGGCGGTAACGATACCGACCTCACCACAGTCGAGTTTGAAATTTGCTGCGGACGTATCGCCAATATTAAATAGAGCGAGGTATTTGTCATCTGAATCCGGTACGTCCGCTGTCCAGCCGATCTCGTCGCCGCGGTTAAATAGTTCGCGGCTATTTTGGGCTGATTGATTTACGGCGATCACTTTTTCGTTTGTAAGTAGCGATAGCGTCCAAGCGTCGTTGCTCGGCAGATCGCCGCCAAACATTAACGGCGAACGAAATATCGACCAAAGCGTCATCATCGTTATCTGTTCATTCTTAGTAAATCGCGTGGGGCGGTCAGGCAGAACTTCGGCTCGAATGCCTATGCGCCCAAGTGGCAGCATATCCGCGTCGGGCCAATATCCCGGCTGCGCGTGTTTCGCCCATTTGGCGGCCCGATCAAATTGTTTTTTTAGATCTTCCCATTTATCCCAAAAATCCCCAGAGATCCGCCACATCTGAGCGTTTGCTTTGAGATGAGAGACCTTTTCCATAGGCGTGTCGCCCGGCGAGAGACTTAGTACCATCGGGCGCCCGGTCTTTTTGATCGCCCTTCTCAGTGCGGCGATCTCCGCCTCGTGATACGGGGCGGTCATGTCGTCGGCTTTGATAAAATCGACGCCCCAGTCGGCATAAAGTTGTGCGATCGAATCATAGTATTCCTGAGCACCTTTTTCTTTCATCTTGATGCCGTACATATCTGTGTTCCAAGCGCAGATATCTTTTGTGTCGTCGATATCATTGGCTTTGCGTTTGGTGCCAAGGATCGGGAGTTTTCGCTTTGCCGCAAGACGCGGGACGCCGCGTAAAATATGGATTCCAAACTTTAGCCCGAGCGAATGAACGTAGTCGGCAAGCGGCTTAAATCCCTTTCCGCCCGCCGATGAAGGAAAACGGTTAACGGAAGGGATCAGCCGCCCATATTCATCCATGTCGTGTAGTGCGTCTTTGCGATAGCCGCCGGCCTGGGCATTTGGCTCATACCACTGGATATCTACGACGATGTATTCCCACCCGAACTTCTTTAGGTGCGTCGCCATATAATCGGCATTCGCACGCACCTCGGCCTCGGTAACGGTCGTGCCGTAAACATCCCAACTGTTCCAACCCATCGGCGGCGTTTCGGCGAGCGTCTGACTGAGCGTCGAAATCGACAGCATCAGTACGGCGGCGAATAAGATCGTTAGGTGGCGGAGAAAGGTCGGGCGTTTGGGGGTCATATATTTGAGAATGCCTAGAGGGGGGTTGAAAAGATGTTACCGCGTGGGCCGTATGCGAATCAACCCGATGGTTTGACGTGTAAATGCGGGCCATCGTTTGCCGCTTTGCTAACAATCCGCGGCATGTCGCGTCTGACAATATTTGGCAGAAAAGTGAGCGGTGACTGGACGAGACCGATCTCAGTTGATGTGAAACTCCTGTCTTTACTAGTTCCCGAACCCTTCCTGGATCCTGGCACGCTCTTTGATTATAAAGTCTCTTTGAGTAAAGCCGAACCGGCCAATTGGATCATCTAGGAGAGTCAAAAAACATACAATGAAGGATCAAAAGGGATTTTCGCTTATCGAACTGCTCATCGTCGTCGTCATCATTGGCATTATCGCCGCGATCGCAATACCAAATCTGCTTGCCAGCCGCCGCTCGGCTAACGAGGGTGCTACAATTTCGGCATTGCGAGTAGTTCACGCCGGTCAGAACACGTATGCTTCGACCATCGGGGCAGGTGAATACGCCGGAGCCCAAGGCGGCCTAGACGGTAGCGGGCTGACGATATTGGGATCAAATAACATCATCGACAGCGTGTTGGCAGCCGGTACAAAAAGCGGTTATGTTTACACGACCGGTACGACAGGTAGATCGGCTTCGTTGCCGGCAACATTTTGCACACGTGCGATCCCTACAACCAACTCGGGTGTTACGATGACGGGTACGCGTTGCTTTGGTATCGCTACTGATGGCGTTATTATGACGAACACCGCATCCAGCACGGCAAACTGCGGCTGCTCGATCGGCGGCGGCGGCGAATTTGTCGACCGTTCCTCACCAATGCAAAATTAGAGCTGATCTTTCTTACAATATTGCGGCTGTGACTTTTTCTGGTCAAAGCCGCATTAAATTTGGGCCTATGATTTTTTCTTGATCGGTTTCTTGACCACCGGTTTAGGTTCAACAGTCGGCGACGCTTGAGGTGGGGGTGCTCCTTGTGGAACGAGCCAAAGCTCGCCGGACGGGCCTTCTCTTAAGCCGCCATCGAAGGTTTTGAAACGCTCGGCGTCCATTCCACGTTGCCTGACCAAATAGGTTTTCATTCTCTTGATCGTAGTTGCGGCATAGCCTTTTTTACTCTTACGTCCGCCGTATATAATGATGTACCCCGTAGCCATCGGGTCGTTCTGCAGCCCGATGGCAAAGTTATCAAGCCGGGCCCATTCGTCTTCAAGGTTGATCGCACCAAACTCGTCATATTTTTGAGCTTTCGGAGCGGCCATGACCGATACAGTCGTACTTGCTGACAACATACATTCTCTTGCAAATCCGCCTATCTCGACGGTAGCCGTCGCGGTCTGTCCGCCGATCTCTGCTGAATCTAAGGTTATAACGGGTGTGCCCTGTCCCTTTATGATCTTTCCCGCCGACACCATCCAATTATATGTTGGACTTACGTTAGCATCGCCGCCGCTTACGTTCGCGACAAAGGCGATCAAATCACCAGCCGGCACGACGAACGAGGGAGCGTCTAGCGTGACCTTCGGACATTGAGCAGATGCTGCGATTGCCGCCGCGGCAGTTAGAATTAACGCGAAAATCGATTTTCTCATTTTGCAAGAAGTCTCCTAATTGTTTGAGTTGCTGAGTGAAACACTAGCACTTAGATGCTCGAATTCGCAAGGTAATAGCAAAAAAGTGTATCGGCGCGAGGCTTAACGTACCTGATCGGTATTGCTGCGGCTTCCAATTAGGTACGCGAGATACAACACGATCATTATCGAATCGGCAATGACAGCCGTGCCTGCGCCAAAGCTCATATATTGCTTGCCGTAACAAAGCACCAGCGTGATGAATATTGCCTTGCTCATGCCAGCGATGATGAGTGCGAATTTACGCACCGGTTCCACGAATGCTCCATAGACCAACATTATCCCTATAAGCCCGATAAGAGCGCTCCAATTGCGGATAATTATCTCGTTTGCAGCCGTGCCCGCCATCGCCTCGCCAAAATTCGATAGCAAAGACGATTGCGGAGCGAACAGCCCGAGAAACATCGAGCATGTCAGCAGCCCGGATATCAGCATCAGCCATTTAAAGTTCGAAACAAAAAAGCTCATAGATTTACTCCGTTTGTAGTTTGGATATTTATAGTCCAAAGTCGCATCTGGTGCAAGGCTCGTTGAGAACAAGGAGATACATTCGTGATTCCGAAGTTCAATTGAATGTGATCGCAAAGCTAGCGGTAATTGGTGTAATGAGAGTATTATTAGTTGTAAGGAGTCTTATTTAATATGAAAAAAGTCATTATATCGACGGTTTTTGCGATCGGATTGGTGGTGCTGGCTGCGGTTAGCGCTTCTGCTCAGACATC
>JBGAUY010000078.1:0-10245 GCA_044228425.1 Pyrinomonadaceae bacterium
TGAAGATTTTACCTATTGACGGCGTTAATGGCAAGTTCCATACGAATATCTGCACGCGCATATTCAGAATTTGGGTCTGTGGGAACCTCAACAAAGCCAAATTTTCGGTACAAAGCCAATGCCGGCTGCAGCGAACGGTGCGATTCGAGAAAGATTAGGTGCGTGCCGTTTGTCTCGGCGTGAGCAATGCAGCTTTGCATCAAGTGGTTTGCGATACCCATTCCCTGAAACTCAGGTGCGACGGCCATTTTTGTTAACTCTAGCACACCTTCGCCAGACGGTATTAGAGCAACGGTACCCGCCGCGAGTCCCGAAACAATGGCCATAAATATGTGCCCGCCGGGATCAATGACAAAGGTTTGCGGGTCGTTGAGTATCTCGCGATCGTGTTTTTCGACCGAAAAATATTTTTCGATCCATTCGTAATTGAGCGAAGCAAAATCGTCCGCCCATTCGTCCGAAAAATCTACGATCTCAACATTTGCCATTACCGACTCAAGCAAACCATCCTTCCATCACAGATTCTTTCAAAATAATTGTTTGATCGCGTTCGGGTCCGGTCGAGATCAACCCGATCTCAGTGCCGATCTGTTCGGACAGGAATCCGACGTACTTTTGGGCATTTTCCGGCAGTTTTTCGAACTCCGTCGTGCCGACCGTGTCGCTCATCCAGCCCGGTAACGTTTCGTAGATCGGCCTGATCGCCCGCAGTTCGCTTGAGACGGCCGGAAAAGAATCGACGCGTTTTCCGTTGATCTCGTAGCCGACACAGACCTTGATCTCTTCGAGAGCGTCGAGCACATCGAGCTTTGTCAGTGCGACCGAGTCAAAACCGTTGAGTTCGGCGGCATATCTGGTCGCGACGGCGTCAAACCATCCGCAGCGTCGAGGGCGTTTTGTTACCGAGCCATACTCACGGCCTCGCTCACGGATAAGATTCGCCATATCTTCTTCGGCCTCGACCATCTCCGTCGGAAACGGCCCTTCGCCAACACGTGTTGCGTAGGTGCGGACAATGCCGAGTACGCCGGTGATGTGATGCGGCGGAATGCCCGCCCCGACCGAAGCACCGCCAGCCGTCGGATTTGACGACGTGACATAAGGATACGTGCCGTGATCGACATCAAGCAGTGTAGCTTGAGCCCCTTCGAGCAGGATCTTTTTGTTTGATTTGCGTGCCTCGGCGAGGAAGTGTGAGGTTTCGCAGACGAACGGCCTCAATCGCTCTACGAGAGGAGATATCTCTTCGAGAATTTCGTCGGCACGAAGCGGCGGTTGGCCAAAGAGGACAATGATGCGATTAGCTTCTTCAAGATTGCGTTCGATACGCAGTTTCAACAGGGCCGGATCCATCGCATCTGCAACGCGAATTCCCCGCCGTCCCGCCTTGTCCTCGTACGCCGGGCCAATACCGCGAAGCGTCGTGCCGATCTTTTCGTTGCCCAAACGCTCCTCAGAAGTATGATCGAGAGCACGGTGATACGGCATTATCAGGTGAGCACGGCTCGAGACCTTGAGCCGCTCCGGTGTGACCGAGATCCCCTTTTCTGCAATCTGATCGACCTCTTCGAAAAAGGCTTTCGGGTCGATCACCATACCGTTTCCAAGCACACACGTTGCGTCCGGATTGATGATGCCCGACGGCAACAGCCTCAAAACAAAGGCTTTATCGCCAACGTAAACGCTGTGTCCGGCATTATGCCCGCCCTGATAACGCGACACGATATCAAATCGGTCTGCAAGCAGATCGACAACCTTACCCTTTCCCTCATCGCCCCACTGGGCCCCAATTATTACGATTATCATTCGTTATTCTCAGTTTCGAAGTGTCCAATTATAAAACTCAACGTAATTTCTCGCCGCGTTTTCCCACGAATTATCGACCGCCATCCCGTTTTGCTGAATTTTCTGCCAGGCCTCTTTATCAGCATAGGCAAAACGGGCTTCGTAGATCTTTTCGAGCAGTTTGTCGGCACGGAAAGGCCCAAACTTGAAGCCATTTCCGGTCTGGCTGACTGCGTCCCAATTTTGTACCGTGTCGTCGAGACCGCCGACTGCGCGGACTATCGGCACGGTCCCGTATCTCAATGAATACATTTGGTTTAAGCCGCACGGCTCAAACTTCGACGGCATCAGAAACATATCCGCACCCGCCTCGATAAGATGTGCCAGACTCTCATTATAACCGATATAAACCCCGACCCGCGAAGGTGCATAGTCACGAAGTGCCTGCAGGAACGCCTCGGAGTCCTTTTCGCCCGACCCGAGAGCAATAAAATAGCCTCCGGAAGCCAAAATATCTCCAGCTCCCTGGCGGATCAGTTCAACGCCTTTTTGCGAGGTGAGCCGCGTAACACTAGCAAAAATAGGACGATCCATCTCTACCGGCAGGCTAAAATGTTCAAGCAAGGCTCTTTTGCACTCAGCCTTGCCGGAAAGGTCGTCGATCGAGAAATGTGCAGGTATATCTTTGTCCGTCGCAGGATTCCATTCGTCATAATCAACCCCGTTCGTAATGCCGATCAGACGGTTCGCCCGCTGCCGGGTTAGCCAATCAAGTCCGTAGCCGTTTTCACCGGTCTGGATCTCCTTTGAGTAGCGTTTTGAGACGGTTGAAAGTGTGTCAGAAACTTCAAGTCCTGCTTTCATTGCCGAGGCGTAACCATTGAAATTAAATGAGTTGTGTGCGAACTGCGAAGTGAAGCCCAATGCGGGTAATTCGGACATCCCAAACCCGCCTTGGTATGCCATATTGTGGATCGAAAATACGGTTCTCGTGCCACGCCAATACGGATCATAACGTCGTTTTGCCGCCAGCTCCACGGCTGCAAATCCGCAATGCCAGTCGTTGAGATGAACGATGTCAGGAGCTGAACCGATACGCTTTAGTAGCTCGAGGGCGGCGTGGTTAAAGAACGCGAAACGCTCGTAATCTTCGGTATATCCGTAAATTGAATCGCGGTGAAAAAGCGGCGGATAGTCTATCAGAAAAGTCGGCGACCCATTTGCTTCGCTATAAAATGCCTTGGCCTGCACGTACCGTCCACGCCATTCGACCCAGAGGTCTTCGATCGCCATTTTCCATAAATACTCGCCCTTGGTCTGCAAATAGCACGGCGTTATCAGCAGCGAATCGATGCCGACCTGCTTCAAAGCCTTTGGCAAAGCCCCGGCTACATCGCCCAGGCCTCCGGTCTTTGAATATGGAACTGCCTCGGCAGAAATTACGGCTACGCGCATAATGGAAAATGGAAAATGGAAAATGGAAAATGGAGAACCAAAGCAGTTCTTGCTCTTAATTCTCCATTTTCAATTTTCCATTTTCAATTGATCTCTATGTTTGCATCGACGCCAAAAATTCGGCGTTTGTCTTGGTCTTAGATAGGCGTTCGATGACGACCTCCATCTGTTCGACCGGCGAAAGCGGGTTGAGAACACGACGCATGACCCAGATACGGGCAAGGTTTTCCTTGTCGATGAGCAATTCCTCTTTTCGCGTACCCGAACGCTGCAGATCGATCGCCGGGAACAGACGTTTGTCAGAAAGTTTGCGGTCAAGCTGAATTTCCGAGTTACCGGTTCCCTTAAATTCTTCGAAAATAACGTCATCCATTCGAGAACCCGTATCGATCAGAGCTGTTGCAATGATCGTCAGGCTGCCACCTTCTTCGATGTTACGGGCAGCTCCAAAGAACCGCTTAGGACGCTGCAAAGCGTTGGAATCGATACCACCCGACAGGATCTTGCCTGACGGAGGCACAACGGCGTTGTGGGCTCGTGCGAGACGGGTGATCGAATCGAGCAGGATGACGACGTCGCGTTTATGTTCGACTAGGCGTTTAGCCTTTTCGATGACCATGTCGGCCACCTGCACGTGGCGGGTCGGCGGTTCGTCAAAGGTTGACGAGATAACCTCGCCTTTGACCGAACGCTGCATATCCGTGACTTCCTCGGGGCGTTCGTCGATGAGCAACACGATCAGAGCGACCTCAGGATGATTTTCCGTGATCGAATTCGCGATCGTCTGGAGCAACATCGTCTTACCGGTACGCGGCGGAGCCACGATCAAGGCACGCTGGCCTTTGCCGATCGGCGTGACGAGATCCATAACGCGGGCGGAGATCTTTGTTGGATCGCCCTCGATCTCAAGCGTCAATTGTTCATCCGGATAGAGCGGCGTTAGATTGTCGAAAAAGATTTTCTCGCGCGACTGTTCAGGCGCCTCAAAATTGATCGCCTCGACTTTGATGAGCGCGAAATAACGCTCGCCTTCTTTCGGCGGACGAATCTGGCCGGAAACCGTATCACCCGTTCGCAGGTCAAATTTGCGGATCTGCGACGGGCTGACATAAATATCATCGGGGCCGGGTAGATAGTTGTATTCGGGAGCACGTAAGAAACCGAAACCATCCGGCAAAGTCTCAAGCACGCCCTCAGAAAATATCAATCCGCTTTTCTCGGTCTGTGCTGCTAGAACCTTAAATATCAGCTCCTGCTTTCTCAGGCCGGTTGCTCCCTCGATGCCCATTTCTTTGGCGATATGGGTGAGCTCGCTGATCGACATATCCTTGAGGCCGGCGAGATTCATCATCGCGCTATCGTCGGATTTGCCATTCGAAGACGAAGATTTTGCTTCAGACGCGACTGCGTCCGCGGCTTCTTCTACGATCGATACTTCTGTTTCGTCGGTGACCTTTTCGGCTTTGGGCTTACGGTTAGGTGTGGTTTTGGTTGCCATGACTATGAATTTAAATAGGTGGTTAGTGTTTTATCTTCAACACTTTAGTGAATTAACAATTTTCCCGCGCACACGATGCGCATTTGAACGGATTAGATATTGACAAGCGGAGAAAATCGTATGGATTGTATGTAGTATTGCCTTGAAACAAGCCTTTCAGCTTTTTTCCAAAAACCCTGAATTAAAGGGAAAATCAATTATTACACTTTTTCTAAACGTAAATCAATAGAAAAATCAATATTTTTCAATCGTCGTGTTGATCTCCCCCCACAACTCATCCCGGCCCCGGCCGGTCGTCGCCGAGTAAGGCACTATCTTGACCTCACCAAGCATCTTTTGCGTTACCGTCAGCGACTTTCGCAGTTCGTTGTTAGATAGCTTATCGGTTTTGGTCGCGGCGATTATATGCGGCTTGCCGTGATGGACCAGCCATTCGTTGAGTTGCAGATCGAGAGCCGTCGGCTTATGCCGCGAGTCTATCAACTGGACACACAACGCCAACTCTTGCCTTTCGGCTAAATATTCCTCCGCCATCTTTCCCCATTCGGACCGCATTGATTTAGACACTTTGGCGTAACCGTATCCCGGCAAATCGGTGAAATAAAAACTATCGTTTATCAAAAAGAAATTAATGCTCTGCGTCCGGCCGGGAGTATTTGATGTACGGGCAAGGCCTTTTCTCAATAGCAGCGAATTGATAAGCGACGATTTTCCTACATTTGACCGTCCGAGAAACGCGATCTCCGCCCGGCCATCGGTCGTCCAATGAGCCATCTCAAACGCGCTTTTTATAAATTCAGCTGAGGTTACTTTCACGGTCTAAGTTTGGTGGGTTTGCCATAAAGATTCAAGTCGAGCGAAAGCCAAAACAAAAAAGGCCCGCGAAGACTACTTCGCGGGCCGGAGAATAGTAGATCAGGCTTACTGTGCCCTAAAGTTAAGATCGGCGATCTGATCCTGATGAGTGTACACGACACTTGCCGGTTCAAAGACGAACCGACGCGACTGTATTGAGATCACGTAGGTAATGCCCGTCTCCATATCCGGAATTATGTAATAACCCATCGAGTTGGTCATGACAACGCGGTTTACCGTGCCGTCAGCACTCTGTATCCTGATAACCGCACCACGGATACCGCGTCCCTCAGCACTGGTAACGCGACCGGATATGCTCGCGCTTGCTGCCGTCGGCGGGTTGATCGTAAGCGTACCAGTCACCTGCTGACCGTCGGGGTTTGTGACAGTCAAAGTCCTCGGTCCGGCTGCTGCACCAGTAGTGTTCAAATTGAGTGTAATATTCGTCGGATTCGTATACGTCACACTATTGACGATCACATTTGTGCCGCTTACGGATGCCGAAATGTGATTGAACGGACGGGCCGGAGCCGGCAGGTTCGTGCCGGGATCATAGAACCCCGAACCAGCTGACGACGTACCGGTGATCGCAACGTTTACCGAGGCCACGCCCGAATTTGCAGTAAGCCCTGCCGGAAGAGCCGCCGGCGGCGGAGCGAGCAATCTGCCAACACGTACGGCATAGCTATTCGACGCCTGATTGTACTGTTGGGCGGTCCAAACCGTCATATCATCCAAAGGATCGACAACTGTCGCCGAATAATCACCCCAACGTCTGCCGGACGCTCCGCCCGGATCACTTGGGGGATTATAGTTTGAAGTTGTGGTTCCAAACGTTACCGCGGGAGCAGTTGGTGGACCCGCCATTGTCCCCGCAGTATCACCCGCAAGACGGCTGGCGAATGCAGGCGTAGCCCCGACTGGAGTGCCAGCCATGGTAAAACCAATTACCGCGTGCCCCTGCCCGGTAGCTACTATTGAGGGAATGGTGTACTGCCTTGCCGCCGCTCTGGTTGCGGCATTGTCAAAAACCGTACCGGATTGAACAAGGGTGGGGGTTGTCGTCAGGTTCTGAAATTCGTACCATCTAGAAGCATTTCGGCTTTCAGCCGCGGTACTTGCCGCACCTGCAGCGGTTACCCTGAAGTTGTGAGCAGTCCAGAGCCGTCCGTTGCGGATCATCGCCTGAAAGAGCCGATCATCCAACGCATCGAGTCCGCCGTTGAGTCCGCCAGTATTACCTGCATGCTCGACTCGATTTGGAAATTGGGTTGTAGGAACCGTCACGCTTATATTCGCCGAGATCGTCGGCGACACGGTACCGGGATTGCTCACACGCCTAAACATGATAGTGCTAAAAGTCGCATTATCAGGGCCGACGAAATATCCTTCGGTTGCACCTAGGTCATAATTATCCACTCCACGGGGAGCAAATGGCCCAACCCCCCCAGACAAGAGTCCAAGAAAGGCTGTAACTGCTACAGGCCCCGCACCGAGTACGCTGCTCTTTTGAACGACATAACCATTGGTATTTGAAAACGCACCCGCCGCAGTGAACATATTGCAGCCTATATACAGAGCGTTGACATCAACCCCTAACGACTCATAGTCACAAAATTCGGTAGTTGCGCTTGGCTTAAATTGAAAAAAGGTCCAAACCGTTCCCGCTGTAATGGTTCCGTTGCTCGCGGCATCGCTAACTGCCATAACGACACGATTTGCCGCCGTTGAGTTACAATTTGCATCCAAACACGGCACATCGATCATTATCAAAAACCAACGTGACGTGAATCGGTCGTACCGGATCTGCGGATCGGTTGTAAAATTGGCAACGACACCACCACCAATAGGCGTCATAACCGACGCATAAAAAACATCGGGGTTGAGGTTCATGACGCCGTCAGCGACACCCGTAGTTTTATTAAACGACCTGATCCTGCCATTCTGAAACCCGATATATTGAGTAGGACCCGCAGAACCGTTCGAATCGGGCGGAAAAGAGCTGGTATCAGTCAGGGTCGCCGCGTCAAACCCGCTCCCCAAAGTGTGAGCATCAGTCGCGATATTTTCCAGGGCCCGCCTCGTCCGTTTTTGGATGGGCCACTGAGAGACAGCCGGAGCATCAGGATTTTGTGCTTTCGAATCGTCGTCCCTTTCAATTTCACGTTCCGGGAGTAACATTGGTCGTTTTGAACCCGGGAAGAAAAGCTCTGACTGCTGGATCTCTGCGGTTACCCTCTGGATACCGGGCTCGGTCTTAAGCCGAACGCCGATGATCTCGTCGTCGCCTTTCTTTCGCACGACCGGCTTTTTGCCGGTAGTTTTTGGCGTAACTACCTTTTTGGAGCCGCCACCAACACCCGAGATCTTGCGGGTCTGTCTTTGCGAAAGTCCCGTGACCGATAATGCCAGTACCATCAACATACTGACGCCGAGAATCCCCGCATTACTGATAATGCGCCGAACGATAATCTTCTGCTTCATTTTTCCCCCGAAATTGTCTGGAAACTATACCGATCGCCTTGTCGCAAAACGCTTGCGCCGGCTCCGCTATAAAAAACTTTCTAGATTCTACTACCACACATCATTACTGCACAAGCAAACTTTCGCCCCTACTGCTAAAATGTGCTCGTGATCTCAGCTAGCGTTAGCCTGCGACAATGAATATTGGGGAACTTTTGGCACGAGTTCAGAGTCATATCACCAGGGTGATCATGTTATGAAACCTATCAGCAACTATAAACAGAGTCGATCAATTGCGGTGGCGATCATTGCCACTATCTTATTTGCGGGTACGTATCCAATACGAGCGGGCACTATGGAATATTCACAACCAAAGCTCTACAAGGTCAGGACGGGCACGTGGGGCTCAGCCGGTGTAGAAATGGTGGTCGATAAATCTTCGGTGCAGCTAACATTTGACTGTGCCAACGGCGAGATCCCGCTGACACTCAAAAAAGATAAGAAAGGAAATTTCAAAGTCGAAGGCGCCTACACTCGACGCGGTTTTGGCCCGATCCGCATCAATAATCCACCCATTGCCCAACCTGTCATCTACGAAGGCAAGGTCACCGGTAGATCGATGAAGTTCAAGATAACTGTGATCGAAACAGGCGATGTCGTAGGAGAATTTACTGTCACTCGAGGGCAAGAAGCAAAGATCCGAGGCTGCCGCTAACCAGTGGTTACGCTGATTTGGCCAATTCGGCTCGTGCGGCCATCCAGCGTTTCATCGCTTCGCGGCGTCCAGCGAGTATTTCGGTTGCGTTCGCTTGTCGCATCAGCAGGTCTTCAAGTTGTTTCATAACGTTTGGGCTACCCATGTTTTCGCGGATCTGAGCTATGAACGGCTCGATCTTCGAATAGACCACCCACGCTTCGCTCGCTGACAGCATGAACATCGTTTCGTCGATCGCACCCTGATTTACAAATCCGGCAGCCATATCCCAATAGCTTG
The DNA here is from genome assembly GCA_044228425.1 of Pyrinomonadaceae bacterium. GTDB lineage: Bacteria > Acidobacteriota > Blastocatellia > Pyrinomonadales > Pyrinomonadaceae > OLB17. The sequence goes on from JBGAUY010000078.1 coordinate 9,051, forward strand.
TCACCATCCGGTAATTAGCACTCGTGGATTCATCGACGATAGCGCGCATAACGTCATCGATGCTCTCGGGAAAAAACGAGATGATCCAAGCCCTCGCCTCGCGCATTTTGGGTTCGCGACGCAGGTCGTAAAGCTTCATTATTAGATCGGCAGATGTTTCTTTACTCATTTGATCCTCTCAAAATTATTCTATCGGTGCCGAGATATCAGACGCCGCCGCGTTAGTATTCCAAAGCTGCGGTGTGTCTAGTCTTTCCTCGGCGACATTACCATCGAGAGCAAAGGTCAAGACCTCGTCGATCGTTTCGACCGTGTGGATGGTCAGGTCGTCGCGCACCTCGTCGGGAACATCGGCCAGATCTTTTTCATTCTCTTTCGATAGGATGATGGTCTTTAGGCCAAAGCGATGGGCCGCAAGCATTTTCTCCTTAACACCGCCGATCGGCAGTACCTTGCCGCGAAGCGTTATCTCGCCGGTCATCGCAACATCGTGGCGAGCCGGTCGCCGCGTCAAAGCAGAGACCATTGCGGTCGCTAGAGTTATACCTGCGCTCGGGCCGTCCTTGGGAATAGCTCCCTCGGGCACGTGAATGTGGAGATCTTTTTCCTTGAAATCGGTCGGATCGATGCCGAGTTCTTCGGCACGAGTTCGCACACAAGTCAGTGCTGCCTTAGCTGATTCCTGCATTACCTCGCCAAGTTTTCCGGTCAGCGTGACCTCGCCTTTTCCTTTTACCAGCGTACATTCGACCTGCAGCACGTCGCCGCCGACTTCGGTCCATGCCAAGCCATTGACCAAGCCGATCTCACTCTTGCGGGCGATGTCCTGTTTGCGGTAGCGGATAATCCCGAGCAGTTCCTGCACCTTTTCGGCGTCGATCGAGACACGGAAATCAGCTTTTACATCCGACGCAACATACTTGCGTGCGATCTTTCTGAGACATGCTCCGATCTCGCGTTCGAGGTTGCGGACACCAGCCTCACGCGTATAATGACGGATCACCTCGAGTATGCCGTCGTCGCTAAAGACGATCTGCGACGGGTCGATGCCGTTGTTCTCGCACTGTTTTGGCAGCAAATGACGCTTGGCGATCTCGACCTTTTCACGCTCGGTGTAACCCGACAGGTGCAGTATCTCAAGCCTATCCTGCAATGCGGGCGGGATCGTGTGCAGCACGTTCGCAGTCGCTAAAAA
>JBGAUY010000013.1:0-28106 GCA_044228425.1 Pyrinomonadaceae bacterium
GCTGTTTTTTTTCCTTTTACGGGAACCTAAAAGTTTTGAGTCGGTTCAAAGCTATAGAGGATCGATGCGAGTTCGCCGTGCACGCCGACGTCGTCAACGCTCTTGACCTCATCGGCCAGCGATGTCGCGAGCATCGTGATCTCAAAACCGTTGCGGGCGTCGAGCCGCGACGCCGGGATAAATAGCCGGCGGCCCCACACGATGAGCTTTTCTCCGGACTCTGATGTGCCGCCAGCCTGGAATTTGACCTCGTATGCACGCCAGTCGCCGTTGAGCTTGATCTCGCCCTCAGAGACCATTTGATAACCCGGCAGCAGCTTTTTCAAAGTTTCGTTGGTCTCTTTGACCATCTGCGGGAATTTTTCAGCGTCGTTGTTGTATGTACCCTTGCTCGGATAATAGCTGACGAGCATCTGCTCTTTCAGTTTGCCGTCTGGCGTAGAGCGTGCAATATCCAAAAACTTGCCGCGTCCGCCGGACGTGACACTTTCCTGCGGGCCGTTGAGCTTCCACTCTTTTGGATAATAGATCGAAAACCCGACAAAATTACGCAGCAGATCGCCCTTGAGATTTTGCTTATTATTTGAGTAATAATCGGTATTCGGCGGCTGTGCGATCTTTCGCGGCTGCGGCGGCATCTCGGTATCCGATGTGATCGTCGGTGTCGAAGGGCCGTTGGTGTTTTGCGCGAGATTAGCATCACCAGGCTTGGGGCCTGTAGAACCGAGAAAGTAATACAGACCCAATACCAGCAGAGCAAGCAAAGCAAGTATCCCGACAACTGCGAATATCTTTCCGCGCGAAGTCTCTTCCTGAGGTGGTTCGGGAGATCGGTTCTTCCACGCCGGTTCGACCGGCCTGTTCGCCGGAGCAGTTTCGAGCGGTTTTAATATCTCGACCTTAGGCTCAACCACTTTTGGCTGCCTATCGACAACAATATCGGCTGACGACACTTCGACTACATCATTTGCATCTAACACCGCCGGAGAAAATGCCTGCGGAGTACCGGTCAACGCGTCAAAAAGAGCATCGCCAAATTCACGAGCCTTTGAATACCGTCCAACCGCTTTGAACGCAAACGCCTTTTCAAACACCTCATCGACCTCGGGTGAGATACCCGGATCGGTTTGCGACGGAATATTCTTTAGCCCGCCGTGCTGCAAACGAATAAGTTCCTTAGTGCTCTCGCCCTCGAAAGGTGCGTTACCCGTCAGCATCTCATATGCCACGACTGCCAGCGAATATGTATCGCTCGCCGCCGTCGAGACGCGTCCGTCGAGTATCTCAGGTGCTTTGTAAGCAGCGTTATGCGGATTTGGGTCACCGTTAGACGCTCCAAAATTTACCAGCTTTACCTGCTCGGCATCGGTATCAGATATCGATAGGATAATATTTTCAGGCCGGATATCACGGTGAATGATCCCCTCCTGATGAGCTTCGCTAAGCGCGTACGACGCCTGTCGAATAACGCGTGCGGTTCGGGAGGCGTGAAATTTACCGTGAATACTCAGGATGTCGCGCACGGAAAGCGCGTCGGTATATTCGCTGATCAGAAATTCGGTGCCGTTGGTAAACGCACCCGAATCGACAAGCCGTGCGATATTTGGATGGCTAAAGTGCGACAGCGACACACGCTCCTCGGCGAGGATGCTCTCCATCATTGGGTCAGCGTCGGCTTCGAGCAAGATGCGAACGAGCACCATTTTGTCGCTGACGATCTTGTCATCGGCCAGATAGGCGAGCCCGGTCTCATCACCGCCGAGAAACTCCGTTACCTTATATCGCCCCTTGACCATCCGGCCAACAAAACCATCAGGATCATTTGCGTCAAAATCGTTAAAAACGCTTGCCGTACGCTCACTATCGTCAAGCTCGACGTGTCCGGCCGGTATATCGTAAGGATTGATCTTGCGTGCAGCCGGTCTTGGTTCCGATATAGGTTCAGGAATTTGGGAAGGCGGAGGCGGTACAAATTCCGGTTGCTCGACGACAACCGGCTGGACGTCATCCAGCTCAAAAAAAGGCAGATCGTCAGCTAGGGTCTCTTTCTTGTCGCCGAAAAGATCTAACTCAGGTTCTCTCACAAAAACTTTTGGTGTTTCAGACAAAACTTCGTCTGCACCGCCGACAGGAGCGGCTTTTGGTATGAGGTTTGAAAATACACTCGGAGCCGCCGGCTGGTCATACGAATCGGAGATCAGGCGCGAACCATCTGTCGGGCAAAATCGCCGTGATCCCTCTTCAAAATTTTGACCGCATTTAGGACAATACACTTCTGCTGTCATTGCGAATTTTACCGCTTTTTCCTCTGTGCTAGAACACAAAGATACTTAAACCAAATACAGACAATAGATACCGGATTTCAGTGAACCGGTAATACGGAGTATCTATACTTAACGGTTATCCCCCTTTTGATCTGCTGAGTTTTAATGCAAGAGCAGGATTCTCACCGTCAAGCGATATCGCCTGCATATACGAACGCTGGGCACTTATTCGACGCCCAGTTTTCAAATAGCCGTCACCGACAGCCTCAAACTGCTGTGAGAGCCGCCGTTTTTCGCTAAGCGGAACACCGCGCACGGCCTGTTGTAAAGCACTCTCTGCCTGCTCAAATTTACCCTGACGCGTATAAAGCGAGCCAAGCAAACTGTTGGGCATAAAGCTGTTAGCACTAACCGCTAGACTTCTACGCAGGATCGTTTCGCCTTCGGTAAAATTTCCTTGTGCGATAAACGCACGGCCGAGCAGCAGCAGTGCCGACGGATTTTTCGGGTCGCCATCGACCGCTCTTCTTAGCAGCCTTTCCGACTCGGCATAACGCTGCTCTGACTGCATTACGTCAGCAACGAGTATCATCGTTGCGACATCGGTCGAGCGCTGTATCGCGTTCTGATACGCGGTAACAGATTCTTTCGTAAGGCCGCGTCGCCTGAGCAGACGGCCTAAATGTGCGTAAGCCGGAGCAAATGACGGATCCAACTCGATCGCCCTGCGGTAAGCATTTTCGGTCTCGGCACCGATCAAGCCGCGAAGTTCCAGCGAAACGCCAAGCTGATCAAACGCTAACTGATTCTTTGGCGCAAGCTGTATCGCAGTTCGTGCAAGGTTTTCGGCCTCTTCGTACCTATCCGACAGATTGGGTGCTGAAAGCGGCTGAGTCAACACATAACTCAGTGCGACATGTGTGAACGCCTCTTTCGGGTCGATCTGTAAAGCTGTGCGATATGCGGTCTCGGCTTCCTCCCAACGCTGCTGGTCGCTGTATAAATTGCCGAGGCCGTAAACGGCGCGCGAATCTTTTGGCTTGATCGCTCGGGCACGCTGATAAGCCGTCTCAGCGGCGGAATAATTGCGGTCATCGCGGGCATTGTTGCCTTCTTGGATCAGCGTCTCGTAAAGCCTATTCGATGCCGCGGTAACCGGAACGTCACGTTCACCGGATTTAGACGGCCTTACCTCAAACGTCGTGGGCCCGGAATTGCCCCCCGTGGCCTTTGGTGTAGTTTTTGGCTTTACTGCTGTTGTGGTTTTCCCCGGCTTAGTTGCGGTTGTTGTCGTCTTAGGTTTTGCCGGCTTTGGTTTTGGTGCGGCCGTTTTGGCGGTCGTGACCTTTTTCTTAGGAGTCGTTTTCTTTACAGTTTTGGGCTTGGCGGTCGTTGTAGGTTTTGCCCCGCCAAACAACTTATTGCTGCTGCCGAGATCCTGCCCAGAGACACAGACCGCCCCGATCCCGATCGAAGCAATGATTGCAAAGAGCCTAAAAAAACTGCTCATAATAACCTCCCTCTCGGGGAGCCTAATTCTGTGTCACAAGCCTAAAGCCTAATTCTTTGTCCCGTTTGGTCGCATCTACATCGGCCCGAAACATCGACGTTATGCCAAACTCGCCTGCCGACTTAGTAAACGCTGCACCGCCGCGGATCATGTAAATTAATTCCTTGGTCGGCTTCATCTCACCTTTGCTGCCGGGATAAAGAGCTGCCTTTGACCCGGTCCATTCGAAAACATTACCGATCAGATCGACAACTCCCCAATCATTTGGGCACGAATTTGAACCTACGATCTCAGTCTCTGTATTGCCTCTGTCGACCACCGCACACTCTTTTCTAAATTCGTCGCCCCACGGATATTTGTTGTTCTTGCCACCATTGCGAGCGGCAAATTCCCATTCTTCTTCCGTTGGCAAGCGATATTTTGTCCGACGGATAGCTGGTTGCGGTCACGAACGAATAATACTCCGCGTTCGTGATCTCCGTCTTGTCCATCTTAAAAGGCTGGACTGTTACACTGTGCGCAGGTTTTTGCAAATCTAGACCGCTGTCGCTGCCCATCATAAACGTCCCGCCGGGTATCGCTACCAGATCGGCTTTCGCCGCAACGACAGGTGTTCCGGACGGAGTAGGCGTTCCGGCGTTATTTCCACCGGGGCCGACCTTGCTGCCAAAAACCCCCATCATATACGCCGCACCAATACCTCCGCCAACGATCAAAAAGAGCGCTAATACACCAAAGATTCCCAAAATAGCCTTAGACATTCCAGCCTTTTGAGGGGGCATAGATTGGGATGATAGATTTACGTCGCGTGTGCCATAAGTCTGATGTGCGGTGTGGCCCATCGCGTCGTTCATGACGGTCGCCTGGAAATTTGGGTCATCGATCCGGCCAGTTCCGCTCACGCTTACATCCGCCGGCATCGGTATCGCTGAGCGCGAATCAGTCACGCCCGGCTGCAGCTCGGCGACGACCTGTTGCGGCTTGCCGTCACAGACGACATCCCCAAACCAGTCTTTAAAGCCGTTGTGGCTGATGCGCAGGTGATGATTGCCGCTCTGGATGCCCTCGAGCAGCAGAGCACCGTCATTTTGCGTTTCGCCGACCGAGACATTATCGACAAAAACTTTTGATTGCGGCGGTTTCGTTATAACTTTTAGCGAAGATACGGGCAAAGACCTGCCGACCGAACTATGGATCGTCGCTGCTCCGGGATGGATCGCGGCGGTCAATTCTTCGACAAACTGCTCAACGGTTGCCGTTCGCTGCGTCTTATCCTTTTGCAGAGTATGGAGGACGGCCTTTTCGAGCTCGAGCGAGACACGGGTGCCGTAGTCGGCAAATGCCGGAGCCGGGTCGCTAATGTGCTTTTTCATGATCGCCGGTATCGACGAGCCCTTAAAAGGCACATCGCCCGCAACCATCTGGAAAAACATCACGCCGAGCGAATAAACATCTGAACGCGCGTCGGGCTCTTCGTCGGCCCATTGTTCGGGAGCCATGTAATACGGCGAACCCATTAATCCGGTAGTCTGTGCCTGAATAAACGAACCTAAAAGCTCCCCGGATTTGATCTTTGCCAGTCCAAAATCGAGGATCTTGACCGCTTGCGAAAGATTGGGCTTATCGCTGCAGATCATCACATTGAGCGGCTTGAGATCACGGTGGACAATACCCTGGTGATGCGCCGCACCGACACCCGCACAGACCGCGGTTATGAGTTCGAGAGCACGCTCAGGCGAAAGTGCTTTTTCGCGAGCGAGCAGATCGTGGAGCGATTCGCCCTCGACATACTCCATCACCAAAAACGGCAAACTGCCGTCGATGACGCCATAATCGGTTACGCCGACCACGTTTTGGTGACGAATGGCGGCGGCTGCAAGTGCCTCTTGTCTAAATCGCGTGACGAGCTGCGGGTCGTTGCCGACGAGATCGGGCAAAATAACTTTGATCGCAAGCTGAGTTTTTAGAAATGCATGGCGGGCCTTGTAAACAACGCCCATTCCGCCCTGGCCAATGCGGCATTCGAGATGGTATTTGCCCTCCAAAACAGGCTCGCCCGCGATGGTGTGCGATGTCGGCATCCCGTCATGCGGACAGGTCGCGACATCGTCGGCGAAACAGTTTTTACAGAGCTGGCATTCTTTCATTTAGCCAAAGTCCTAAGAGAAGTATCTCAATTCGAACAACCGCAATGATTTAGATGATCCTACAGGCGCAAAAGTACCGTTAAAGCACCAATTGATTTTAGTTTTTTTACACCGTGCAAGCAAGGATGAACTCATCGCATATCCGCCTAACCTTTTACGACGATATTTATCAATCGGTTCGGCACAACTATGACCTTTACGACCTCTTTACCGTCGGTAAATTCGCGGGTCTTTTCGTCGGCAAACGCCATTCGCTGCAGTTCATCATCTGACGTTTCGGGGGCGGCCAATATTCGCGAACGCAGCTTACCGTTGATCTGCACCGGTATCTCGATCTCGTCAGCCTTTGCCAGATCTTCGCTGTATTCCGGAAAGCAGGCACCGTTGGCGACGATGCCGTCTTCGTTATCGATGATAACCGCGTACAGCTCCTCGGCAGTGTGTGGAGCGAATGGAGTCAGCATCAGAACGAGGCTCGTCAAAGCCTCACGAACGGCAAAAAGGTCGCTCTCGGTCGCGTTCGTCGGATCAACGCCAATATCGCCGACGGCATTCGACAGCTCCATTAGCGCAGCGACGGGCGTGTTGAATTGCAACACCTCAAAACTGTCCGTTACTCGTTTGATGGTCTGATGCGTCTTTTGACGCAGTTTCCTCGACGCCGGTGTCACGCCTTCGCCGTTGACCAATGGCGTTCGTTCGGCTTCACTGATCGCCGTTCTCCATTTGTAAACCTGCCGCCAAACACGCTGCAAAAACCTCACGCCGCCTTCGATACCGGCCTCGTTCCATACGAGTTCGTTCTCGATCGGCGCCGCAAACATAATGAACAAACGCGCGGCGTCGGCGCCGTAGATCTCGACCATTTCGTCGGGGTCAACGCCGTTGCCCTTTGATTTGGACATCCGTTCAATGCCGTATTTCAAAGCCCCGCCGTCTTTTCCGATCGCTCCGGTGATCTTGCCTTTACCGTCGCGTGTGACCGTAACGTCGCTAGGCATGTGATAGATCTTTTTGCCGGTCGCGTCGTCAAAAAACGTCTCGCCGACAACCATCCCCTGCGTGAGCAGCCGTTTAAAAGGCTCATTAAAAGTCACCAGCCCCAGATCACGCATCATCTTGGTCCAAAATCGTGCGTAGATCAGGTGCATGACGGCGTGATCGTCGCCGCCGATGTACTGATCGACCGGTGTCCAATACGCCGCTATCTCAGGGTCAAACGGCAGAACCTCGTTCGTCGCGTCGGTGTAGCGAAAGTAATACCAAGACGAATCGACAAACGTATCCATCGTATCCGTCTCGCGTTTTGCCGGGCCTTCGCAGGTTGGACAGACCGTGTTGAGAAATTCCGGCACCTTAGCCAAAGGTGATTCGCCCGTGCCCGAAAACGGTGCTGTTTCGGGCAACCTCACGGGAAGATTCTCAAATTTTTCCGGCACAACGCCGCAAGTATCACAATAAATGATCGGTATCGGCGAACCCCAGAATCGCTGACGCGACACGCCCCAGTCACGCAGACGATAGGTTGTCGCAGCTTCGCCAAAACCATGTTTGACAGCGTGCGCCGTCATTTCCAGTTTTGCATTTTCGCTGGTTTTGCCGTTCCAATAATCCGAATGAACAAGTACGCCATAGGCAGTGAGCGGAACCTCTAGTGCCATCGCCTGCATCGTGTGATGGGCGTGCTCCATGTGCGGTTCGGAGATCACCTGGCGAATAGGCAGCCCAAACTTTTTGGCAAATTCAAAATCCCGCGCGTCATGTGCCGGAACACTCATCACAGCTCCGGTGCCGTACTCCATCATCACGTAGTTCCCGACCCATACCGGTAATTCCTCGCCGCTAAAAGGGTTGATCGCTCGTAAACCGGTGTCGATACCGTCTTTTTCGATCTCGACCTCGTGGTCGGTCGGCTTGGTGTTCTCGGCTCGGATGAAGGCGATCTTGCTCGCGACTTCCTCGGAGAAATGGTCGATATTCGCCTGAATCACGGGATGTTCGGCGGCGAGCACAACGGCATTTGCCCCGTAGATCGTGTCGATACGCGTCGTAAAAACACGCACCGTGCCCGACTGTGCCGTGCCGCCATCGAGGTCGCAGTAAAACAAAGTATCGCCCGACGTTCGCACCTCAAAATCGACAAACGCACCCTCGGACCGCCCGATCCAGTCGCTCTGTCGTTTCAAAACATTTGCCGGCCAGCCGCTCTCGATCTCGGCCATATCATCGAGCAATTGATCGGTGTATGCCGTGGTTTTAAAGAACCACTGCTCCAAGTCTTTTTTGGTCACCGGATTGCCGCAACGCCAGCACAGTCCGCCGCTCGCCTGCTCGTTCGACAGCGTCGCCTGATCATGCGAGCACCAGTTGACCTGCGTCAAACGCTTGTACGCCAGGCCTTTTTCGTACATTTTCAGGAAAAACCATTGGTCAAATTTGTAGTACTCCGGCCGGTGGGCGTACATCTGCCGCCGCCAGTCGTAGCTGATGCCGAGTCGCTGCAGCTGGCCTCGCATCGCGTCGATGTTGGCTTCGGTCCACTCGCGCGGATTAACGCCGCGCTTGACCGCCGCGTCCTCAGCCGGCTGGCCAAACGAATCCCAGCCGATCGGGTGCATAACATTAAACCCTTTGAGCCGCTTGTACCAAGCCATCGCATCGCCTGCGGAATAATTTCGCACGTGCCCCATGTGCAGATTGCCTGACGGGTACGGCAGCATCTCAAGCTGGTAAAATTTTGGCCGCTCGTCGCAGCTCTCGGCTTCGGTCTCAAAGGCACCGCTATCGGCCCATTTCTGCTGCCATTTCTGCTCGACCTTTTTTGGAAAATATTTCTCGTCCATGTCGTTTATGTAAAAAACTTAAGTTTAGCGAATTTTTTCTTTTCACGGCGAAAAAACCGTGATATTCTGAACAAAACTTTGAGACTGGTGTTTCGGAGCACACGAACTTAATGATAAAAACAATAATTTTGCAGACGTTAAGGACGTAAAGTGTAAGCCGCTAGGTTCGACCGTCTGCCCTGAAAATTGGAGGCAAAAGAGATGGTCAACCAAATGAATAGAACTGCCGCTCGTAAGATCGATAAATTAACTCCGGCCGACGCTGCCACAGTCCGCAGCTATAATACAAAAAACCCAGGCTCCAGATTCGCCGACAACGGCTTTGCCGATGAGGTCATCGCATATCTCGCAAACGCCATTGAGAACCGCCGTGCCCGCCAGGTAACCGAGTGGGAACGAATGGGCGGCAGACAGTTGCACCAAACAAATTAATGGTTGAAAACTGGCCAGCAAAATAGAAATGACACGAAGCAGATACATAACCTTAAGCATCTGTCTTCTTTTTTTCGTGTCTTTTGTGTGTTTCGTGGGCAATTCTTTTTCTCAGGATCTTGAAATAATTAAAGCCGATATAGCCTCCGGTAATACCGAACTCAGACGCAACGCATTACATCAGATCAAGGTCATTCATACCGAAGACGCATCGCGACTCGCCATTCCGCTATTGACCGATCCCAACGAGATCGTCCGGGCAACCGCCGCGTCGGCGGTAATTTACTTGCCGAAAAACGATGCCGCGACGGTATTGATCCCGCTGTTAAATGACAAAGCGGCGTTTGTTCGAGCTGAGGCAGCGTTTGCTCTTGGCACCGTTGCCAACGGTTCCGCTGCTGCACCGCTGATCCGTGCGCTGCAAAAAGATCGTGCCGTCGAGGTGCGATCCGCCGCCGCTGTCGCGCTCGGAAAAATAGGAGAACTATCGGCGGTCAATGCACTCACCACCGTTTTGAAGAAAAAGCCGTCCGAGTCGGACGAATTTCTCCGCCGCTCCGCCGCCAAAGCCATCGGACAGATCGCAAATTTTGCCAGATCCGGTAATAACTCAGCAGTTACGCCGCAAAACTTTCTTCCGCCGAAATATAAAGAACCTGGAACAAATGTTCCGGTGGACCCGGCTTTCCGGGGTGCGATCGGCGTGCTGACGTCTGTGCTAAAAAATCAAAAAGAATCTGACGACACCCGCCGCGAAGCCGCCTTTGCCCTCGGCTCGATCGGCGATGGATCGTCTGCTGGCGTCCTCCGCTCCTATCTCAGTTCACCCGACATCTATCTCGCCGAGATCTGTAAAGAGGCGTTAATTAAACTTGGTCAGCCGCAATAAAATCTTCACCTTTGCCGCCGGATTTGGTTTAATTGGATAAATGCAAGCTACGCCAAAACAAGATCCGTCGATGACGCTGAGCGCGTTTTACACGTCAGTCCGCGCATACACCGAAAAGCTGTGCGAACCGCTCGAGACCGAGGATTACGTACCGCAACCGGTCATCGACGCATCGCCGCCAAAGTGGAACATTGCTCATACGACGTGGTTTTTTGAGGAAATGATCCTTAAGAAATTTGTGCCCGGCTATCAGGTATTTGACGAAAATTTTAGCTTTCTCTTTAACAGCTATTACAACTCGGTCGGTGACCGAACTGCACGCGACTATCGCGGCGCCATCAGCCGCCCGACGGTCAAAGAGGTATTTGAATATCGTAAATATGTCGATGAAAAAATGGCTGTTCTGCTAGTTGGTGACGTGCCGGCGGATGTCCGCGATCTGGTCGTTCTCGGGCTGAACCACGAGCAGCAGCATCAGGAGCTTTTCCTGACTGATCTAAAATATACCTTTAGCCTAAATCCGCTGTTCCCGGTTTATCATCCTGATTTTGCTTTTGAGGAAACTGCATCCGGAACGGGCAACTTTATCGAAGTAAAAGGCGGCATCGACGAGATTGGCGCGGGCGGCGAAGGTTTTTGCTTTGACAACGAGCTATCACGGCACAAGGTCTATATCGAGGATTTTGCGATCTCGGATCGGCTGGTGACTAACGGCGAGTTTATCGAATTTATCGACGCCGGTGGCTACGGCGATCCGATGCTCTGGCATTCGGACGGTTGGGATTGGGTGAAACAAAACGATGTCGCGTCACCCTTGTATTGGCACCTTGACGGTCAGGATTGGCGGCATTATACACTCGCGGGGCTTTGCGATCTGCCGTTAGATGCTCCCGTGACGCACGTTTCATATTACGAGGCCGCCGCTTACGCCGAGTGGAAAGGCTGCCGTCTACCTACCGAGTTTGAATGGGAGGTCGCGTCGTCGCAATTTGACTGGGGCCAGCGTTGGGAATGGACGAATAGCGCGTATTTGCCCTATCCCGGCTTCAAAAAAGCCGCCGGAGCGGTCGGTGAATATAACGGCAAATTTATGATCAATCAGATGGTCCTGCGCGGAGCCTCGGTCGTCACGCCCGCCGGCCATTGTCGCCCATCATACAGAAACTTTTTCAATCCTCATCTAAGATGGCAATTTACGGGAATAAGACTGGCAAAATGAGGAATATTAGCCGCAGATCAACGCAGATGACGCGGATAATTTGAAATAAATTTATTCAGATCTGCGTTATCTGCGTCTATTTGCGTCCAAAAATTTTATGCACAACTCTCCGACACCAGAATTGACTCAGTTTGCGGAAGATGTCCTTCGTGGATTGTCATCTACGCCGAAGGAATTGTCGTCGAAATACTTCTATGACGATGAAGGCTCGCGGCTGTTTCAGGAAATAATGAAGTTGCCGGAGTATTACCTGACCGGCTGTGAGAATGAGATATTTTCGACACAGACGAGTGAGATACACCAAGCGTTTGCCAATGGGGATAATGCCTTTGACCTGATCGAGCTTGGTGCAGGCGACGGCACGAAAACGGCCGTGTTGGTGGATCATTTTTTGAAACAAAATGCCGATATTTCCTATTCGCCGATCGATATTTCGCAAGAGGCACTCGATGCACTGACCGAAAAATTTGAGCGTGAGTTCCCCGCATTGCGGATGAATGCGATGAACGGAGATTATTTTAAGATCCTCGAATCGCTAAAAACAGAGAACGGTCGCCGCAAAGTGCTGCTCTTTCTCGGTTCGAACGTCGGCAATTTTAGCGCAGATCAGTCGGTCGCGTTTTTTAGATCATTGCATGAGGTGATGAGCGATAACGACCTGCTCCTTGTCGGATTTGATCTGCAAAAAGATCCGCATGTCATCGCAAATGCCTATGACGATGCAGCGGGCGTTACGGCAAAATTTAATCTCAATCTGCTGACGCGAATCAACCGCGAACTCGGCGGCAATTTTGACCTCGACAAATTTTGCCATTACGCAAATTATCGGCCGATCGAGGGATCGGCGCGCTCGTTTTTGATCAGCCGCGAAAAGCAGACCGTGCGGATCGAGGCTCTCGGACGCGATTTTGAGTTCGATCAGTGGGAAGCCGTTTTTATGGAGATTTCGCAGAAGTACAGCCTGAAAATGATCGCCGATCTTGCGGAACAAAGCGGCTTCACGATCAAACAAAATTTCTTTGACAGTAAAAATTACTACTGCGATTCGCTCTGGCGGCCGGCCCGATGAACATCAACATCCTACGTTTCGACTCCCTCGGCTCGACGAACACCGAAGCCGCTAATCAAGCCCGTCAGGGTGCCGACGAGGGCCTGTGCGTGGTCGCCCGCGAGCAGTCGGCTGGACGCGGGCGGCATGGGCGTGTTTGGGTTTCAGAACCTGATTCGGGGCTGTATTTCAGCATTGTCTTGCGGCCAAAACTGGAGTTGAAATATTTGCCCTTGATCACACTGATGGCAGGCGTCGCCGTTTATGACACGCTCAAGGAATTTGGCCTAAAACCTGACATCAAATGGGTCAACGACGTGCTGATCGGCGATAAAAAGATCAGCGGCATTCTCGCCGAGACGGTTGATACCCAATCAGGGAACGCAGTGATCGTCGGTATTGGTATCAATCTGAAAAGCAGCAATTTCCCCGATGAGATCGCCGAAACGGCTACGTCAATTCACGCAGAAAGGTCAGGCGAGGTGACGTCCGGCAATGTCGAGGGTGCGTTGATCAAGTATTTGAGTTACTGGTACGAGATCTTAAAAAACGACGATGGGCCAACGGAGATCATTCAAAACTGGCGCGGGCGTTCATCGTACTTCAGCGGAAAAGCCGTTCGTGTAACCCTGCCCGACGGTGCTCTTGAGGGCACGACCGACGGCCTCGAAGAAAATGGGGCGCTTAGAGTGAAAGCGAGCGACGGTTCGGTTACAATCGTTCAAGCCGGAGATGTTGAGCGGCTGAGAGAGATTTGAAAAAACGCCTTTCCGAAATTCACCCCTTTTTTTACCACACGCGTATATGGCAAAAGCGAATGTTTCGCCACATTGCCGACCTGCCGCGTATAGGGCGTTTTGCGTCTAAAAAGCAGACTGACGCGCTAAAATTTACCTGCAAAAAACACCAATCTTTGCTGCGTCGTCGGCTGGGCAACTCAGACCCGCAGTTGCAGGAAAACAAGATCAAAAACCTACGGCTCGCTTGTCCGACCATAGACGGCATTTTGATCAAACCGGGCGAGACCTTTTCGTTTTGGCGATGCGTCGGCGAGGCGACCGAGGACAAGGGCTATCACGAGGGCATGCAGCTCTCACGCGGTGAAGTAGTCCGCGGCGTCGGCGGCGGGCTTTGCCAGCTTGCAAATCTGCTTTACTGGATGTCGCTGCACACACCGCTTGAGATCTCTGAAAGACATCATCATAGCTTTGACCCGTTTCCGGATGAGAACCGCGTGCTCCCGTTTGGCAGCGGTGCCGGGGTTTTTTATAACTACATCGACCTGCGGTTCCACAACCCGACGGACATCACCTTTCAGATAAAGCTGTGGTTGACCGACGACCATTTGAAAGGTGCGATATACTCTGACCGCGAGACTCAATACTCGTATCACGTCGTCGAAAAAAATCACAAATTTTCGACTGAGGACGGCAAGAATTTTCGTGAGAACGAGATCTGGCGTGAGGTCATCGACCGGCGGACGGGCAACCGCGTGGCGGAGGAGATGCTCGTCAAAAATCACGCCGAGGTCAAATACGAATTGAATTTCGCCGCCCAAGCGTGTAACGTGTAAATACACAGGAACGCGAGTATGAACGAAGATTTTGAACTAGAAGCCGATTTTGATTTTGACGAGGATCTCGAAAAAGACCTGGTCGGTTTTGACGATGATTTTGATGAAGAGCTGGCTGAGTTTGAAGACTTTGACGAAGAGTTTGAAAACGTCGCCCTCCGCACTGCCGTCATGCAAAAAGACAATATGATCGCGCTCCTGTGCATAAAAACCGCGACCGTCGGTGCCGCGATCTGCCGCGTCGATCCACGCGAAGACCGTCCCGCCGTTCAGATCTACGACGATGCCCATGCTGCCGTCGAGTGGTTCACCAAAAGCCTCCGCACAAGCCGCAAAAACGGCTGGAACGTAATATACGACGGCTTGCCGCTCAAGGGATAATGCTCCTCGCCGTCGACATCGGTAATTCAGCAATAAAGTTCGGCGTCTTTGATGGCGAAATTCTTCACTCGAAATTTTCAATTCCTACCGAAACTGAAGACCTTAAAGCAGCGATTCGCGGGCGACTCGCCGCTATTCTAAACAGGGCAATCGTAAGCTCGGTCGTTCCTGAAGTTAGTAAGAGCATTCAAAACTTCCTACGCAGCGAATGCAACATCGAGCCTATCTTCGTTACTTCGGATTTCGATCTCGGCCTTAAGGTCGAATACTCTGACCGTTCCTCGCTTGGCACCGACCGCCTGATCAATGCTTTTGCGGCTGCCAAAAAATACGGTGCGCCGTGCATCGTTTGCAGTTTTGGTACGGCAACTACGATTGACGCCGTAAGCCGTCAGCGTGATTTTTTGGGAGCCATAATTGCCCCGGGATTGCAGATGATGGCGGATGCTCTACACCATTTCACTTCAAAATTGCCGGCGGTAGACGTTCGTCAAGAGGCGTGGGTTTTCACACCGTCCACCGAAGACTGCATTCGTGCCGGAGCCTTTCACAGTCAATTGGGTTTAGTTGAACTCGCCCAACGGGAGATCAAAAAGGATGTCGGTGACGATGCTAAGGTCATCGCCACCGGAGGCTTTGCATCGATGATCGCCGAGAAAACTGACTTCATCGACGTCGTCGATGAAGATCTATTGCTCCACGGTCTACGTAGCCTCGCCGAGAGATAGTTTTAGGGCCATGTAAATCCGGTCAGCGGATTTGCATAAAACGCATCTGCTTTCCACGTCGTTGATGTCCATTTGTCTTTTGTGCCCATAATTTTCACCGGCACGATGACCTTGTTATCGGCAAAACCGTTGCCGGACGCGACGCCGTTGTCTGTGAACATCCCGCCCGACACGCTAAACGAAACCTCGCGTATTTGCACAGCTTTGTGAAAGACCTTGACGGTATATTCGCCATCCGAATCGTTCATAAATCTCGCCTGTCGAAACATATTTCGTCCCTGCGCCGTTGCGGCATATTTAAATTTATACCACTCAAAATTAAACAGCTCCCAACGATGGGTCTCCTTGTTTTCAAGGCTGTTCGGGTAACGCTGCTGCGACGATGATGCGGCCCCCATGTCATCGGTCGTTGCGATCTGTTCGCCGTTGTAAAAGAGACGTGCTTCGAGATCGTCAAGCCGCGTCTCGCCCTTGATCCACATGCTCACCGTCGGAGCGGGAGCATTTTTCTCCTTGCTCCAATCGAGCCAGACATATCCGATCGGCAGGTTCCAGTCCTGGTCGACAAAGAAATCGTTCTGATTTTTGAACATCGGGATATTCGGCCCATACTTGAATTTACCGACCTTAAATTTCCCTTGAAACAAAATGCTGCCGTCACGTGAATCGGTGATCTTGACGCCAAATAGCCCGGTCGCGATCGTGGATTTACCCTCAAAACGCCCCGAGACGCGGTCCGTCATGATATCGACGGTCTTTTCCGAGCCGTTCGACATATTTGTGATCAATGTCTCTGAAAACCAAGGCTTTCCGTCGGGTGTAAAATACTCGGCCATCAGCCTCAGCTTTGCGGCACCTGCGTAGCGAACCTTAAATTTTAGCTGCGGTATCCAGCTCGTGTAATTCGATTCGGTCGGCATTTTCCAGTAACGATTTTCGGTATCGCAACGGATGTCGAGCGTCGTCTTTAAGAGCACCGGGTTTTCGGTCGCAGTTGGCGGCTGAGCATTGCTAGGGCCGCTGTTATTGCCGGAGTTGTTCGGTGTTTGTACTGGTCCGCCCATTGTCGGCGTAGAAACAGGCTTTGGAGTAGGTTTTGGCCCAAGTTGCGGGAGCTTGAATATTTGTCCTGAAACAGAAATTGCTGAAAATGCAAGTACACAGACTAACGCAGCGATCGATCTTTTCATGTGTTTTTTCCTCGGTCGAGTTTAATAGGTAGAGCTATCCGTCCTATAGACGCTGCAGGGGTGCGATCGGTCGCAACTTTTTTATTTATTTCCTTTTAACCGTATACTTGTCCGATATGGATCAGACAAGGACAGATCTTTCACCGCCAAAACTGATCACTGCCCTGCGCGGTTTTAACCTCTTGCCAGCGATCGTCTTTCTCCCGACCAGACGAAAATGTGACGAGGCTGCGTCTGAGGTTGCCGCCGACAAATCGCAGCGAGCAGACCCCGAAAGACAAGCAAAACGAAAAGCTATATTTGATGACTTTGCCGTCGAGTTTCCCGAGGTGCTCGATCATAAACACGCAGCGTTGATCGTGCGTGCAGGTGTCGCGGCACATCACGCGGGGCATATACCGTCGTGGAAATTGCTCATCGAAAAGATGATGTCCGCCGGCTTGCTCAATGCTCTTTTTGCGACGTCGACCGTCGCTGCGGGCGTCGATTTCCCTGCCCGCACCGTGGTTATCAGTAACGCCGACACACGCGGCAATGATGGCTGGCGGGCATTGACGGCGAGCGAATTGCAACAGATGACCGGACGTGCAGGGCGTCGGGGCCGCGACAATGTTGGCTTTGTTGTGCTCGCTCCGGGGCAGTTTCAAAACCCTAAGAAGATCGCCGAGTTGTTAAAAGCTCCGCCCGATGCTCTTGAGAGCCGCTTTCGTGCGACCTATACAAGTCTGCTAAATTTACTCGACGCGTTTGGCAATTTTGAGCAAGTTCGCGAAATCGCTGAAAAGAGCTTCGCGTTTCGCCAGAGCCGCCGACAGAGTGCGGACAGCCGTCAGGCGGACGGAGCCGAGATGTTGAGCGACCGTATCTGGGAACCATTCGAACGCCGTGCCGCCGTGCTCGACCATTTTGGCTACATCGACAGCAGTTCCGAGACTGTAACGGATGACGGCAAATGGCTCGCCGATCTGCGTATCGACCGGCCTTTGCTGGTCGGCGAAGCTCTGAAACAAGGCACTTTTGACCACCTAAAAACATCCGAAGCCGCCGGCCTAATGGCATCTGTCGCGGCGGACGCCGACCGCAGCTATGGCGAAATGCGGGCTTCGAGGGCGATGACCGACATTCTCGCAAATTTCGAAGATCTCGTTGTTGCAGTGTCTAATGTTGAGTGGAAAAATGGCGTCGAGCCGACCGAAGCGATCAATTATTCCGCCGCGTCCGCCGCCGAACGCTGGACCGCGGGCATGGAGTGGGACGAACTCGTCGACCGCACCCGTGCCGAAGAGGGTGACCTCGTTCGTCTGCTTTCACGCACCGGCGAAGCCCTGCGTCAGCTATCAAACCTTCGCGACTCAAACCCAAAAGCCGCCGCGATCGCATCCGCAGCTGCGGACATTATCTTGCGCGAACCTGTCCGCTAACTAAAATTTCAACAACATCTCGTACTGACTCAGCCGCTCGTAAAATCCGCGTTCGGTAAAAAAGCTAACGGCTGCCGAAAGTCCCTTATCAATATTGATCACCTGTAGCGAATAGCCTGGTTCCGTGTCGCTTTGGACCTTTTGCAAAAGCATTGTACCGATGCCGCGATTTCGATAATTGAACGATACCGCCATTTGAGCAATGCGGCCAAACCGCGACGAATACACGACATAGCCCACGCAACGGCCGTCGATGAACGCCCCGGCCATTTTCTTCATTGCGAAACTACGAGATATCGCATCCTTGGAATTTTGCCATGAAGGATGCCCGTCCCAGTATGTCGATAGCAGCGTCCAATCCGGATCATCGATCTCGCGTATCTCAACATCGGGCGGTGGTTCGTAGGCTGATAAGACCTCGCCGTCGCATTGTAATAACGCCAGTTCGCGGGTCGTGTCAAAGCCGAGCTTTTTGTAGAGATCTATCGCGCCGTCATTGCCTTTGATCACCTCGAGCAGACATTGCTCAATGCCTTTTTCACGAAAAACCGGGATCATCATTTCAAACATCGCGTCGCTGATTCCCTGTCGGCGAACGGCCGGCACCACACCTGTTCCGGCGTCGTACACCGTCTCTTTGCCGTCCCACAAACCAAAACCGTTTAGCGAAAAACCGACGAGTTTGCCTTTGTCAAAGCATCCAATTGTCCGGTCGAGATCTACGGCGTTAAGAGCGATGTGATTGCGAAACTGAGTTTCGGTCAGGGCAAATGGATATACGTAGTCCGAAAACGCTTCGGTGAACGTTTCATACAGCTGCGGAAAGTATTCCGCGTTCAAGAAACGGCAATGCCGGGAATTGGTTTCGTTTCCATTATCCATTTGATAAAATGATATCGTGTTTCGTAGGCGTAAATAGCAAATTAGTTAAAGTCTTATAAAAATGCAAGTACTGTTAGCAAATGAATACGGGTTTTGTTTCGGGGTCGAGCGTGCCGTCGAGATGGTCGAAGAGGCCGTTAACGCCGGCGACACTGTCCGGGCACTCGGCCCGCTGATCCATAACGAGCAGGAAATGCAGCGGCTCGCCCACGAAGGCGTCACCACTATCAGCGACCCTATCCAGATCGGACGGCTCGAGACAGCGGTCATTCGTGCCCACGGAGTGACGCCTGAGGTGCAGAAAGAGCTTGAGGCTCTGGCGGCCAAGGTCGTCGATGCCACGTGCCCGTTTGTCACCCGAGTGCAAAAACTCGCGGCCCGCGCAGCTGCGGCCGACCGTCACGTCATCGTCGTCGGCAGCCCCGACCATCCCGAGATGATCGGCGTCAAAGGCTACGCACCCAACCACGCGTTTATCATCAAAGATGAGACCGAAGTCGCAAATCTCCCGAGGCTTCGCAATCCGCTCGTCGTGTCGCAGACGACCATCAAGGTCCAAACTTTCTTTGACACCGCCGAAGCGATCAAATCAAAGACTGACGACAACGTCGAGATCATCAATACGATCTGCTCCGCGACAAAAGACCGTCAGGAAGCCGCACGGGCACTCGCCGGCATGGTCGATGCGTTCTACATCATCGGCGGCCGCCACTCGTCAAACAGCGTCAAGCTGCTCGCCGTATGCCGTGAGCAGTGCGAAAAGAGCTTTCTCATCGAAACCGAAGAAGAGATCAACTCCGCCGACTTTGACGGAGTCAAAACCGTTGGCGTCACCGCCGGTGCGTCCACCCCAAACTGGCTCATCGACAAGATCGTCAAACACCTCGAAGCCATCGGCCGCGAACAGAAAGTGGCACTGAAGCCGTAGCCCGTAGACAGTAGTCAGAATTAAGAGAAGAGGCCGTGAGCGTTACGTTCGCGGCTTTTTTTGTTTGGAGTTCCGCCATTAGGCGACTGTCAAAGCTGGTCCTTTCGGTCCGGTCCGGACCAGGTGGACCAAGATGGACCAAAGGGAATAAAAAGGCTTCGCACAACGCGAAGCCTTTTATATGCGTGTTGCTAATGATCGTCGTTAGGGATGCCTCGTTCGGTGGCGTCGTCGAGGAGGAATTTTAGGGCGGCGGTGCGGGTGACGGCGATCTGGTTTAATGCCGCTTCGTTGTGGGCCAGGCCTTTTTCTAATTCGGAGAGCTGAGGCAGCAGGTCTAACGCCGTGCGGCGGCGCACGTCGAGAGCTTTATCGTGGTCGGATACCGCTGATTGGACGGCAGCGATCGCGGCCTCAGCCTCTTCGATCTGGGCATCGACCATGCGAAGAATTTCCTGCCCCTCAGCAAGCCTGTCGGGCGGCGCAAACTTTAATGCCTCCGCTAACTCTTCGCGCTGTTTGTACAACTCCAACAAGTCCCGCTCGGCCTGCTCATCGCTCTCATCTCTTGGCATTTCAAAAATATAATGCGAGATCGCTGCATGCGTCAAATGGCAGTGGTCGGTGGGCAGTAGCAAGTAACCGGTAGCCGGTAGCCGGTAGCCGGTAGTCAGACTAGGAAAAGAGAACGCCGCCTCTGATCTCTCAGGGCGGCTTTTGTTTAGTTTGTTTCAGCAATGATCACGATGCCGGTGACCTGGGCAGCCACGGTAACGCCTCTCGGAACAAAAGTGAATCGCCGTGACAAGACGGATATTGAATAGATCCGCCCACCGGACTCGACACCATCAAATCTAAAAACACCATTCGGCCCGGAAAAAACCTGCAGCGTGACGCCGGCCTGATCGGTTAGCATGACGCGAGCCGAGCGGACCCCGCGCCCTTCCGAATTGATTATTCTACCCGAAACGCCCACAGCGGTCGGGGCAAAGCTATTCTCAGGAATGCCCGGCACCACCGAAAAGATGCCGCCGCTCGCCGGAACCCCGCTACCACTATGTCCGCTGGTAACGTCAACGGAAAACTGTCCGCCGGACATTTTTTTGCTGCCGCCCGCAACAGTCGATGTCGTAATGCTATAAATTCCGCCGGACTGTGCACTTACGACTTGGCCCGAAAAAACGAGCAAAGAGAATACGAATATTATCTGTTTCATCTTTCCTCCTATTTCGAACGGTTATGCCGCTTGCGCGACGATCTGACCATGGATCTAAGAGTTTTAATATCGGCTTGTAGTTTTTCTATCTGTTGTTGCTGCTCTTTGACCGCATTAACGAGTACCGCTGTTAACTGGTTAAATTTGATGCCCTCTACTACGCCATCTTTGTTGAGTACCGACAAACGCGACTCGACGGAATTTACTTCCTCAGCGACAAAGCCAATATCTTTGATCTTATCCCTGGTCCAAGTGAAGCTGACCGGACGAAGGCGATTGACCACATTGAGCCCCCCAAGATACGGGCTGATGTCAGATTTATACCGTTTGCTGGATGAACAGGTTCCTAAAAAGCCGTCGGGGGTCGCACAGACCTGGATCGAAGCAACGGCCCCACCGGCGACCTTTAGCGGGCCTGGGATAATCGTCGTCTCAGAACTGCGTCCGATCACGATCGTATTGCTCGTACTGACAGTCACCCCGGACCCGATCGCCGTTGCGAATGAAAGATTCGGCTGATTGGAGATAGCACCTTTTCCGATAAAGGTATTGTTTGAACCCAGTGATGCGACGTTGCCGGCATCGGCGCCGATAGCAACGTTATTGGTATTTGCTCCGCTGGCTATGCTGGCTCCCGCGGTCGTGCCGATATAGGTGTTTGACTGGCCGGCAGCGGCGTTATTCCCCGCACCCTGACCAACGTAAACATTGAACGAGCCGGCCTGATTGCCGCCGCCCGCGCCATTGCCGACAAACGCGTTGGCCTGGCCCGTCGTAGTATTGGTACCGGCAGCGCGGCCGAAAAACGCATTTCCAGCTCCGCTCGTATTCTGTGTTCCAGCCCCCGAACCAAAGAACGAATTTCCAGCTCCGGTCGTATTCTGAGTTCCCGCCCCAACACCAAAGAATGAATTATTTATACCCGTGCTATTCAGAGCAATGTTTGGGCCGACAAAGAGGCTGTCTGGGGTTGGCGTTCCTGTCGTGAACATTATCCGCTGCGAACCGAGTTGATAATATTGAGACGCCTTTATATTTGTCGCGGTCGCGGTGCCATCAATTGAAAGGTTGGCACTGGCTTGGGGTGAGCCTGAGTTGTTTTGAATGTAGTTTGCATTGCCTGGGAGCGGATTTCGCGAGTCGCTCAAGCGCAGGTCGCCCGTCTGGACGTATATCCCAGCAGCGAGACCGCCCAAATTTAGAGCGTTTGTTGCGGTAGCAGCACTCGATGATGTAATGGAATAAGGCGTGGCTAGTATCTGCGATCGGGGCGATAGTGTTGTAAATGAGCCTCCACCGTTCGGCGTTACAGCGATCTCGAGAAAACGGTCAGCTCCCGGAAATCCCGCGTTCTGAAAATCAAGTGTGACGGAAAACGTTCCGTTGCTTACCGCAACAAAGGTTTTTGTTATCGTAGTACCGATCTGTGTGCCGCCGCTCGCGGCATCGTATAACTTAAATTCAAAATCATAATTTCCGTTTGCAGGAGAACCGCTAGAGTTCATCGAACCTTGGTAGCTAAACTGAGATGTCTGAGCGTTAGCAAGTAAAGAAAACATTGCGATGATCGTATACAACAATAAAGCCGTCTTAAGTTTCGATCTGTGGTTCTGGTTCATGTAATAAGTTCTCCTTTCTGTAGTAAATATCTGTGCTTGAGAATATATTTGAAAAGGCAGAAAGTAATTAAATATCGGCTAAAAATATGCTAAATTTATCCATCTAAACCCTTTACACGGCATTTTTTAACTTATCCATCTGATGGCAGACAATTTTGAGACAAAAGATCTCCGGGCGTATCATTTTGGCGAATTCAAGCTAGATCTGATCGATGAAACGCTCTGGCGAAACGACAGAAAGCTCAATATTAATCACAGGATGTTTCAGGTCCTGCTGCTTTTGATCGAAAGAAAAGGCGGGGTCGTCGCAAAAGAGGTTTTCTTTCAAGAGGTGTGGAGCGGAAGTTTTGTCGAGGACAACAACCTGACTGTCACGATCGCTGCACTTAGAAAGGTGCTAGCGGATAACGCCAAGCAAGCAAAGTTTATAGAAAATCTTCCGCGCAAGGGCTATAGATTTGTCGCTCAGGTTGAGAATGAGCACGGTCCAGTCGGAACCCAGCCGTCCGTTTTAGGATCCCCGAACAAGACCCCGTCCCCTAAACCCAGTTCGATCCCGAGATCGTTTATGTACGGTGGGGCAATGTTCGGCATATTACTGCTTTTGTCGATCGCCGGGCTTAGCTTCAAAACCTTTTGGCCGCCAAAAACAACACCGCAACGTATGGAGTCGGTCGCGGTGCTGCCATTTGAGAACAGGCTCAGTAATAACGAATATTTGGCTGAGGGCATTACTGACGGCATCTCAACCGCACTGTCCAAGATCCCGTCATTGCGCGTGATCAATCGCAATTCGACCTCTCATTATAAAGATGCGAATGCGGATGCCGCATCGGCGGGCCGTGATCTACATGTAGATGGTCTGATCACAGGCTATATCGAACCCGGATCTGGGGCTCCAATCGTCACTGTCGAGCTTACCAATGTTGCGAATAATTCTAAGATCTGGCAGCAGCAATTTAGACTGCCGCAGGCTGAAACGCTCAGTGCGCAGCAAGAAATTATTCGCTTGATAGCGCAGAATCTAAACCGAAGCAGCGAACAAATATCAAACGCCAAACTACCGACTACTGATCCAGATGCCTATGACCTTTATATCCAGGGCCGATATTATTGGAATAAGAGGACGAACGATGACATTGTCAGGTCGGCGCAACTATTTCAGGCTGCGATCGATAAGGATCCTAAGTTTGCACGTGCCTATATAGGGTTAGCCGATGCATATGCACTGGGTGACTTTAGATCTATCGGCATTCCTACCGAAAAAAGAACTGCACTGGCAAAAACCTACGTCCGTAAAGCATTAGAAATTGATGATACGCTTGGCGAGGGATATGCGGTGCTTGCGATAGGCCAGTGTTATAGCGAGTGGGACTTTGTCTCCGCAGAACAAAATTACCGGCGAGCTATCGAACTAAGCCCGAACGATGCAAAGGCACATCATTGGTATGCCGAGTTTCTCTCGATGCAGGGACAATTCAGCCAGAGCACCGACGAATATGCCCGTGCTTTGGAACTCGACCCGCTGTCACTCCCAATTCAGACCGACAGCGCTCTTATGAATTACTACAGTCGCCAGTTTGTTCGGGCGAGCGGCCTATTGGAACAGGCCAAAGCACGGGATCCTGATTATCGACGTACATATGAATTCCTTTCCTGGGTACTAAGGGAACAAGGCCTCTTTGCCGAATCTACCGATGCGATGGATAAGGTCTATGAAATTGATAGTCAGGGGGGAAATGGTAAGGCAACCATCGACTATTACAAAAAATTTAACAGTCAACTTAGAAATGCCGCATCGATGAACGGAGCCCTGGGCTATTGGCGAACCATGGCGGATAGCGATCTAACCATTAACTCTGGCCCCTACTTTAGCGCGGTTGCCTACGCTAAATTGGGAGAGAAAGATGAGGCTTTCAAATATCTCGAAAAGGCATTTGAACAACACTACTCAGGCTTGGTGTGGCTGAAGGTAGATCCGGCACTCGAAGATCTGCGGCAAGACCCAAGATACGAGGATATGTTAAAGCGGCTCGGGTTGAAATAAAAAAGCCGCCTCTGATCTCTCAGGGCGGCTTTCAGGTCAAACAAATAGGTAAAAACTAGACGGTTGCTCCCGGATAGCCTGCTCCAAAGCGAGCGGCGTCGCCGTCGGCTAGTGAATTTAGCAACTCATAGTGAAAGTAGTCAAAGCGGGCCGCGACGGGCGGTTGGACGCGTTTGTCGTACATCTCGCGTGAGCGGTCGATGGCTTCGCGCAGGCGGTCGTACAGGTCGTGTGCCTGACGGCCTTCGAGCACCTTTTTCTCGTTGTATAGCTTGATCTCGGATACGAGCAACCGTGCAAAACGGCGGGCATCATTGTGCAGACGACGCTCTTCTTCGGGAACCTCAATTGGCAGATCTACCGGACGATCGCTTAGACGTGCTTGTGGGACAGCCGCCGCAGGCATCTGAACGGCGGGCTCAGCAACCTGTGCCATACCACCGCCGCCGATCGTGCCCGCAGGCTCAAACGGCTCGACCGCACGGTCAAACGGTGAGGATTCGGGAACGGCCGGTTCGATCGAACCACCGGAATCAAACACCATCGCACCGCCATTGGTTTCATAGTCAGGTGCGGGCTCAGGCTGAACCTCAGTAGGCTGTTCAAAAGCTGGTTGCTCAAAAGCCTGTTCAAATGCGTTTTCGACAACCGGAGCCTCGACCGCGAACGGGTCGGTTGCGTGCTGGTTGTCGGTAAATGAAAACTGCTCGGTTTCGACCGTCGAAGTTTCAAAGTGTGCCGGGATCTCTTGGACGGGTGGCTCAAACGCAGCTACCTGCGGGGTTTCGACATAACTGTTGACCGGAGCCTGTACCGTTTCCTGAACATTTTCAAAATCCGCAGCCGCGGCAGAACTGTCGTCGCCCCTGGCAGTTGACGCGGCAAGCATCTCGACGGTCAGGCCGGCGACTCTCACCAAAGTCTCAAGAGCCTCAACATTTACCGATGAGCCCTGGCTGCCGTGGTCGGCATACATCACCGCGACGCTGCGGCCGCGCGCGACGAGCGGGATCGCACACATGCGGTCCGGCTGGCCAAACCCGAGCGGATTGAGGAACGCGTCGTCTTGGGAATTGGCACCGTACGAGCCCTCAGTCATTGCTTTGGACGTAACGGCACTGCCGAGGATCGAGTCCGATGACACCGGAAAATGTATCTCGCGGATCGCGCTGTCAGAGCCTTCGGCTTCGCTGCCAAAAACTTTCCAGCCGGCGATGTGCTCGTTTTTGATGATAAAAAACGCACCTCTCGGAGCAAACGCCGAAGCGTGCTCAACGAGGGTTTTGAGGATCGCCGATTGCGAATCTTTGCTGCTGATATCCGCGATCGCGTCGCGCATATCAGCAAAACTTACGGTCGGAGCCACGGCGGGAGCCTCAAGCTTTTCGGCCTCTTCGAATGCGGTCGCGCTCAGCTTTGCTCCCTCATCACGAGCAAGCTTTAAATGCTCCGCGACAGATTCGCGAAAACCGCCGTCAAATTCGTGTTCGGATTCGAAACGCGCAGCAAAGCCCTGAAAAGCCTCGTCCATGCGGGCCCTTTGATGCTCCTGATCTTCGAGCATCTTGCGCTGAAATTCCGCAAAGCTTTGCTTCATTTCAGCAGAAATATTTTTTAAATAAATCTCGAATTCAGACTTCAAGCTTTGTTCGAGTTCTTCGCTATTCACTTAGGTTTCTCCTCCATCAGGGCAAAATAATGTTTATATAAGGATTATTTGCGGTTGGCAGATCTGGGCAGCGTGTTTGCCCTCGGGTTGGGGGCGACGATTGGCACAAATCGCCTACCTTCGAATTATGACGTTTCCAGGCTGAAAATGTCAAGAAATTCTTATGTATAAACAAAATAAAGTTTGTTGAACGTGGGACTTAGGCGACTATAACTTTGATCTCAGGATCGATCTCGTCCTGGATCATATTTTCGATAGCCATCAGTGTGCCGGTCAGCGAGCTCGGGCAGCTGCCGCAAGCGCCTTCGTAACGAATTTTTAGGGTAGAATCTTCAAGCTCGAGTATCTCAAGCCAGCCGCCATCGCTCGCGAGAAACGGGCGGATGCGTTCGTCAAGCAGCGCCTCGATCTCGCGGATCTTAGGGTCATCGCTTGCAGCAGCGGCGATCGCTCCGCCGACGGCCGCAGCCGCGGCTTTGCCGTTCCCATTAGATACGACGACGGCCTCAGCCGCACGGATCGGTACTGCAAGATCCGGCAAGATCTCATCCCACTCGGCGTCATCGGTCTTTTCGACCGTGATCATCTTGTCCATGTAAAACACTGACACGACCTCGCCGACGTCGAAGATCGATTTTGCCAGAGCATCGCGCTCACCATCCTCGACCGATTTGAACGAGTGCGATGTACCGTGAGACACGGGTTCTTTCAGTATGAACTTTACGGCGTTCGGATTTGGCGTTTCCTGTATGTCTGCTATCTTTGGCATCTTGATCACGTGTCGCAAGAACGTAATTTTTAATCATTACATTTTTTTCAACATTATAAAGTATAACGCAAAATCGGCGTCTGTCCATAGTTGAGACGACGTAAGGCAAAAAGAAAAACGACCCGGATCATCAGACCCGGGTCGTTCTTACACAAATATATACGGCTGTTACATCAATTTACAGCCGCCTGTTGCCATGTCAGACCGAACGAATTTATTCGGTGATATGGATCTCTTCATTTTTATTGACCCTGCCTGAGAGAAACAACCCTCCCAAAACAACTGTCAGGATCACAAAAATGATCGTTCCGGCGATATACATCGTCTGACCGCCTCCGCTTACATATTTGTAAAACGAAAACGCCGCGAGTATAGCCGAAACCAACGCCAGCAGTGCATAAAGCATATCCTTCACAAAAATCACCTCCGATCGTAAAAAGGTTAACCTTACGAAGTTAAAATGGGCCTTTGGCCCGGTCGCCGCTGATCGACACCCGGCCAGATCTGCCCTACCCGACAAATTTCAAATTGCCTACTACTAAGTCGTGAGTCAATCTTAACTCCACTTACATCTCAACGCAAGCATTTTTTGACGCGCCAATTGACCGCCTATTTTTTTAGCCAGCCAAATAATGCGTTCACCGTGATGTCACGATTCGTCTCATAGATCGCTTTGGTCAGCGGAATGCCCATTGGACAGACCTGAATGCAGTTTTGCGCGTTGCCACAATTTGTAATGCCGTCGTCGCCGAGCAAGCCGTTGATGCGGTCTTCCGCGGTCATCTTGCCGGTCGGGTGCATATTAAATAGGCGTGCCTGTGCAATCGCCTGCGGGCCGATGTAATTATCATCGCCGTATTGCGGACACGCCTCGAGACAGCAGCCGCAGGTCATACAACGCGAAAAAGCATAGCGTTCCTGCGCGACTTCGTTGGAAATGTGCGGCCCGGGGCCGAGGTTGTAAGAGCCATCGAGTTCGACCCAAGCCTCGACCTGTTTGAGGTGGTCGAACATTTTCGAGCGGTCAACCTTGAGGTCACGGACATTTGGAAATTTTGACATCGGAGCGAGCGTCACAGTGTCCGAGTTTGACGCAAGCAGCAAATCGTCGATCAGAGCCGAACACGATTGCCGAACCTTACCGTCGATGACCATCGTGCAGATACCGCAGACCTGCTCGAGACACGACATATCCCAGACGGGCGGCGTGGTCTGTTTGCCCTCGATCGTCACGGGATCTTTGCGGATCTCCATTAGCGCCGAGATGACGTTCAAATTTCGGCGGTATTGCAGTTCAAAGGTTTCCCAATGAGCCGGAGCACCTTCTTTTT
>JBGAUY010000013.1:28123-32924 GCA_044228425.1 Pyrinomonadaceae bacterium
CGGCGTTTCGAGGCGTTTCTTTTCGATGTGTGCGTTCGTGGTCATCTCTTCTATGCCTTTTTCTTACTCGACGAATAATCTCTCTTTCTGGGTTCAACCAATGACACGTCAATCGGCTCATAGCTCAAAACCGGAGCCTCGGCCGAGTATTCGGCGATGGTCGATTTCATAAAATTCTCATCATCGCGTTCCGGAAAATCCGGTTTGTAATGTGCTCCGCGTGACTCGTTGCGGTTCAGCGCCCCGAGCGTGATGACACGGGCGAGGTTGAGCATATTTGAAAGCTGGCGTGCGTGCGGCACAGCCTGTGTCGCCCATAGATTTGAATCGTTGATCGAGATATTTTTGAATCGGTCCTGCAGCTCGCGGATCTTATCATCGGTCGCCATTAAGCGGTCGTTGTAACGCACGACGGTCACGTTGTCGGTCATTACTTTGCCAAGCTCTTCGTGCAGTTTGTACTGGTTTTCGCCGCCCTCGCTCTTGATGATCGAGTCGTTGATATCTTGTTGACGTTTGAGCTCAGCAGCATGAACCCCGTTGGATTCGGACGAGCCGCGTTCGACGTTCTTGGCATATTCCATCGCCGACGGAGCGGCAACGAACCCACCGTAAACACATGACAGCAATGAGTTTGCACCAAGACGGTTCGCACCGTGGATCGAATAATCGCATTCACCCGCCGCAAATAATCCCGGGATATTTGTCCGCTGTTCGAAATCGACCCACAGACCGCCCATCGAATAATGAACGCCCGGGAAAATCCGCATCGGCACGTATCGCGGATCGTCGCCGACGAACATTTCGTAGATCTCAAGGATCGCTCCGAGTTTTTCGGTCAGAACGTCGGCCGGGATATGCGTCAGATCGAGATAGACCTGATTTTCGCCGCCGACACCTGCACCTTCCAAGCAGACCTGAAATATTTCGCGCGTCGCGATGTCGCGTGGGACGAGATTGCCGTAAGCGGGATATTTTTCTTCGAGAAAATAGCGTCGGTCGGCGTCGGGAATTTCCTTTGGCTTGCGGGCGTCCATCGGGTCACGCGGAACCCAGACGCGGCCGCCTTCGCCGCGAGCTGACTCGCTCATTAGTCGGAGTTTGTCTTCGCCGGGGATCGACGTAGGGTGGACCTGGATAAATTCGCCGTTAGCGTATTTCGCACCTTGCTCATAACACGCCCCGACAGCGCTGCCGGTGCAGGTCTGCGAATTGGTTGATTTGCCAAAAACCATTCCGGGACCGCCCGTCGCCATAATAACGGCATCGGCGGCAAATGATTTTAGCTCGAGCGTTTGCAGGTTCATTGCAACGAGTCCGCGGCAGACCTGATGATCGTCCAAAACGAGCGAGAGCATTTCCCAGCCCTCGTATTTCGTTACCTTGCCGCCGACTTCCCATTTGCGGACCTGCTCGTCGAGAGCATATAAAAGCTGCTGTCCGGTCGAAGCACCCGCAAAAGCAGTCCGGTGATGAAGCGTTCCGCCAAATCGGCGAAAATCCATTAAACCCTCTTTTGTGCGCGAAAAGGGCACGCCCATTCGATCAAACAGATAGATGATCTCAGGCGCCATATCGGTCATGCGTTTGACCGGAGGTTGGTTGGCGAGAAAATCGCCGCCATAGACCGTGTCGTCAAGATGTTTCGCGGGCGAATCGCCTTCGCCCTTGGTGTTGACCGCTCCGTTGATACCGCCCTGCGCACAAACAGAGTGCGAACGTTTGACGGGAACGACCGAGATCAGATCGACCTCATGCCCCGCCTCAGCGATCTTCATCGCCGCCGCAAGTCCAGCAAGGCCGCCACCAACGATCGCAATTTTTAATCCACTTGATGCCATAAAATTAAAACTTTGCCGCTCCAGACGGGGCCGGTTTCTTTGTTTCTTCGCAAATGAATTTGGGCATCAGCCCGCACGGCCTGACAAAAGAAAATGCCGCGTTGATGCCAACGAATGAGAGCATTGCGGCGAGGCCGAGGCACGCTGAGAGCGTAACCTTTTGAGCCTTTTCGCCAATGACGATGCCCCAATCTACCGCGAATAAAAAGAATCCATACGCCAGATGCCATGCGGTCGCCAGTATGCCGAGGATGTACAGGACCATAACCCACGTGATCTGAAATTCAGCCGAAACGATCGCAAAAGCCTTGTCAGCATTGCCTGCAACCGGAGTCATGTTCAGATACGGGACCAGCCCAAACCGCAGATTCAGCACGTGAAACAAAATGAAAAAGAACAAAAATATGCCGGTCGCCCGCTGGAGCATGTAAAACCAGTTGCGGCCATAGCCATAATTTAGGGCGTTTGGTTTTGCCTCAGCCGAGATCAAGATGCCATAGACAGAGTGAAAAATGAGCGGCACAAATATGCCGACAATTTCGATCAGCAGCAAAAACGGGATGTCGTGTATCTCTTTAACTGCTTTGTTAAAGCTCGCCTCGCCGTTCATCGCCTTTGAGTTGGTGAACATGTGGACAAAGAAAAATACGCCCAGCGGGACAATGCCCGTGATCTGGTGCAGCTTTCTCAGCAGAAAGGTCTTGGAAAATTTAACGGCCATTTTCTGAGCGGGTTCTAGATCAAACTATAACTAATACGTGATTTCTGAATTCTAATTTGAAACGCCAGATTCAGCAAAGCGCACTCCATCGCTTTTTATAATAGGCGTTCTATCATATAAGATAAAATGAAAAATATAGCTGGGACTAAACAGCTAAGCTAATTACTCAAAAATGCACATCGAAACCCTAAAAGTATTTTGCGACCTGGTCGATCTCGAGAGTTTTTCGCTCGCGGCGGAACGCAACTTTATAACGCAATCGGCCGTCAGCCAGCAGATACGCACTCTCGAGGACAAATTCAAACGCCGCCTGCTGGAACGCGTCCGCGGTCGCCGTGATGTAAAGCTGACTTCGGCAGGCGAAGTGTTTTACCGCGAATCAAAGCTGGTGCTCAATGCGTACGATCAATTGCAGGAAAGCCTTCGCGGGGTGGTCGGCAAGATCGGCGGCACCGTTAAGGTTGCGACCGTTTACAGCGTAGGGCTGCACGAGCTGCCGCAAAAGGTGCGCGAATTTATGACCAAATTCCCCACCGCTAAGATCGATCTCGAATACTCACGAACGACACGGGTCGTACGTGATGTGATGAACGGCACGGTCGAACTCGGCGTGCTCGCCTTTCCCGAACCAAAGCGCGGACTGACTATTACGCCGATGTCCGACAACCGATTGGTGCTGATCGCCCCGCTCGATCATAAACTTGCGGGCAAGACAAAGGTCAAGGTCACCGACCTGAACGGCCAGGATTTTGTGCATTTTGAGCGAGACGTGCCGACGCGTAAGGCGATGGACAAGATATTTAAGGCAAATGGCGTCGAGGTTAAAAAGGTAGCCGAGTTTGACAACATCGAGACCATCAAACGCGCTGTCGAGGTCGGTTTTGGGCTGGCGATCGTGCCGGAACCGGCGGTCGTCGAAGCAAAAAAAGCCGGAAGCCTTGCGGTCATCCAGCTCGCTGAAAAATATTGGGTGCGTTCGGTCGGCGTCATCCACCGCAACGACAAAGCTCTTTCACTCGCGGCGAAGAAGTTCGTTCAACTGCTATCTACTACCGGTTGACGAATTACGGCTATCGCGTAAATGCTTGCTTTCATTACCTTAGAGAGATAAAATCACGCCCATATGTTTAAACAATCGATAACGACGTCCTCGCGCTTTTTCTCATTTCATTGCGTACTTTCCTTGGTCGGCATCTTTATCCTAGCCACTATTGCTATGGCGGGTACCGTGCCCGGCAATCTCGGCAGTGGGTTGGAAGTACTCGTGCGCGAGCGTCAGGCAAATCGCGAAGCTCAGCTCGCAGCTCAGCGGGGCCGCAAGGCTCCTCGGATCGACGCCGACCTCGCGAAACAGGCGGCTGATTACCGTGGCCTTGGGTTTATCAACGAATCGGGACAGGTGAAGGTGTATATTCACCTAAAACCTCACTCCATGATCGAACGAAGCTCTTATTTCATGGAGGTGGTGCCGGTATCGGCCGTGATCAGCGCGGTGGATGAAGATTATCGCTCCGGGGTTATCGAGGCATTTGTGAGTTTAGACGACATCTACGCTTTGGCAATCGACCCCCGCGTCAGTTCGGTGGTCCTCGCCGTTAGGCCGACACTCGACGTTGGAAATGTCACCACTCAGGGCGTGGTGCAGCATCGCCTGAATCTGATCCCGCAGACTGGCGCCGGTATCACGGTTGGAGTAATGTCGGACAGTTACAACAGGTCGACGAACCCTATTACTGCGGCGACGGACGTCTCGACCGGTGATCTGCCCGGCGTGGGCAACCCGGCGGGCAATACCACTCCAGTGGTCGTACTAGACGATCCGCTAGCGGGGTCTACCGATGAAGGACGTGCTATGATGCAGATCGTCCATGACATGGCTCCCGGCGCAAAACTTGGTTTTGCGACAGCATCAGCCGGCCAGGTTTCCTTTGCTGACAATATCCGTTCTCTCGCCGGCATACCGGGAGCCTCTCATACGGTTCCCGGTTTTAACGCCAATATCATCGTTGATGATCTGTACTATTCAGATTCGCCCATGTTCGGGACCAGCCTGGTGGGCAAGGCGGTAAATCAAGTTGCTACACTGGGCGTCTCCTATTTCTCATCGGCGGGTAACCGGGCATCGCAACAGGGTTACTTTTCAGACGCCCGTATCGTCACTGTCTCCAACGGCCAGGCTGCCAACCCGACACTGAACTTCGCCACTGTACCCGCCGCACTCTATGCGGGCGGATTTCAT
>JBGAUY010000013.1:32929-60764 GCA_044228425.1 Pyrinomonadaceae bacterium
GGCGGCACCGATATCTCCCAGACCATCGTTGGCGGCGGCAACATTTCGTTCCAGTGGGACGATCCCTTTGACGTCGCCGCACCCACTTTCAGCGCAACCCCTTTCCAGACCACTAACGGCACCGCCACGTCCACGACCACGCCCGCTGTGGTGAACGTGCCGGGACTCACCGCCGGTTCGCAGTACCGTATCACTGTCAATGCCAATGCCTCGGCATTGGACGCCGTGGTGCAGATCGTCGCCCCTAGCGGCGCCACGATCATCAATCAGGACAGCGGAATAGATGAAGAGATCTTCTTTTTCGCACCGGAGACCGGGAGCTACACGGTCAACGTGCGAGCGTTCTCCGCCGGCACAACCGGGGCCTTTACCCTGAACGCCTACGTGGCGAGCGGCGTCCAGCGCATCACGACCGACTACAACTTGCTGTTCTTCAATAATACGACGGGCGCATTTATAAGCTCGATCGCCGCGAACAACGTCGCGACCAACCAGCCGCTCGAGCTGGCGCCATTGCCCTCAGGTACCATCCAAATGGTGATCGCCCGCGCCAATATACCCACCGCACCCGTGCCGGCTACTAAGGTCCGGTACGTCATGACCTCCGGACGCCCACTAGAATACTTTGACTATCAAACGCCGATCACCTTTGGGCACAATCACGAGCCGGGGTGCATCAGCGTTGCGGCCTATAGCCCATTTCGGCCATACATCCCCGAAGACTTTTCGTCGCCCGGCCCATCGTATATTTACTTTGATCAGAACGCGAATCGCCTTGCCACGCCCGTAATCAGGCAAAAGCCTGACGTGGCGGCCATGGATGGTGCCAACACCACATTTTTCAGCAGCGATTCTGCGAGCGATGCCGATGCGTTTCCCAATTTCTTCGGCACGAGCGCCGCCGCACCTCATGCCGCTGCTATCGCCGCGCTCGTGCTCCAGGCCAACGGCGGCCCTGGCTCGGTGAGCCAACCACAGATGCGTTTGATACTGCAAGGCAGCGGCCAATCGCACGACCTCGATCCGTTCGTGTCGACCGCCAGTGTGTCGACTCCCGGCGGCGGCACACTCGCGTTAACGGCTCGCGCCAATTCCAATAGCTTCAACTTCGGCGACAGCACTAGTTTATCGACCAACGATACGAACGTCTTCGCAGTAAGCTATACGGGAGCGGGATATGTCAAAACCCTCTTCATTAATGCAACAGGAGGCAATACGACCGGAGGCTATGAACCCGGCGGCGTATCCACATCTGTCCCCGGTCTAGTTTGGGATTCGCGCACTTTCGCAACCGGGGGATTCCCCTTCACGGTAGGCAGTACTACCGGTACGCTATTGGCGGCAGATATCTCCAACGCTTATACCGGAACACCACCGTCACCGGCCGTCGCGGGACAGTTCAATCAGCTTGAATTGACCTTTGCCGATAATAAGTTCACGGGCGGAAGCTCTCTAACTTTCGGGGCCGACCGTGATATGCTCCGGCCCGCGAGCCTCACGGCCACCAGTTCCGTCTTCGGTAATTCCGCCGATCTATTCGGTGCGACTGTGGAGATACCGGGCGGCACGGTAGCACCTGGCGGCGTCACCTTTTCAGGCACGATGAATGGGGGTGCTCCATTCAATGGAACGTTCGTCAATAATATCGGCAATGGCTATTCGTCGCTCGACGGGTATGGTTTCATCAATGGGCAGGAAGCGGTTAATCGAGCCCCAACTGCGGCTGGCGTTACGATAAGCGGTCGAGTTTTCATACCCGGAGGCCGCGGACTCCGCGGTGCAGTGGTAGCTATCACGAACGAAAGAGGAGCTACCAGCCAAGTGCTAACCAATGGATTTGGGCTCTTTTCTTTTACGGATATCGAACCGGGCCATACCTATGTGATCACCGTGAGATCGCGGAGATTTGAGTATTCCCCCCAGGTTATCTTGATAAACGACAGCGTTACCGATATCGACTTTTGGCCGGGCAACAGTGCTAGATCCGGTAAATAGGCAACTGGAATTGATCCTCGATTTCCAGCAACAAAATAAAAGACCCGACTCTTTTCGAGCGGGTCTTATTTTTGCCGAGGAAAGTACGTGACGTCCGTCGTTAAAGAATGACCTGGCCCGCCGCCGCGACATATGTCATCGGCGTGGTCGGGGCCATTTCGTTGAGCGTGTATTTGAGCGTATCGACGATGCCCTCAGCTTCCATATAGTCGCGGCCGAGCAGTCGGCGGAAACGTTTTGTCTTGTCCTCGCCCTGCAATTCTTTGAGCATACCGCCGAGAAATGCGGTCACAAGCTCGGGTGCAAATTGCTTTCCGGCGTTACGCTGCAGATCCTCGACAACCTCTTTGGCAGGACGGCGTGCTTTGTACGGGCGGTCGGTCGTCATCGCGTCAAACGAATCGGCGAGCGTCACGATCTTTGCAATGTATGGTATCTCGCGGTCGTAAAGCCCATCGGGATAACCGCGACCATCGAGACGTTCGTGGTGATATTTTGCTGCGAGCGGCACATCGGTGTAAGGGTGATGGATCGGTTGCAGGATCTCAAAACCGACACCCGGATGGCCGTTTAGTTCTTTCGATTCTTTGGCATTGATGCGGTACGGGGCGTTGATGATCTTTCGCTCTACGGTCAGTTTTCCGACATCATGCAGATAACCGGCGACCGCCGCTCCCTCGACCTCTTCCGCACCCCAGCCAAGTTCCATAGCGATGATCTCTGAGAATTTACCGACGCGGACCGAGTGCCCCTCGGTGTACTTATCCTTGCAATCTATCGCGGCGGCAAAGGCCTTGACGGTGTCGTGATAGGTCGAACGCATCTCGTCAAATAGCTGCCTGTTTTGCTCGGCGTGGCGTTCGATCTCGGCCATCAGATTGCGCTGGGCGATGGCGACGCCGATGTGCTGGCCCATTGCGCAGACGATCTCTTTTTCGTAATTTGTGTAGGCTTCGCCGGTCGCTTTTTCGCCAAGGAATATCGCGCCGACTATCTCGTCACGCACGACGAGCGGAACAAACAGCTCAAGCGAGCGCCGTTCAAAACTAGCGTCATAAACCTGAAAAAACGGCAAAACTTTGGCTTGTGGAATATCGATCGGTGTCAGGCCGCACGACAAAAACTGGCGTTCGTCCTCAAGCGTTAGGCTCAGGCTCAGCGGAAAATCATCGCCGAGTCCACGGATCGCAAGCATATTCAGCTCGTGGCCAAACCGCGAAAATCTCGCCACCGCTCCACGCATTATCCCGAGCGCACCTGAGATCAGGTGCAGAGACGTGCGGATCGTTTCCTGAAAGTTATTTTTATTCGTGATCTCCTGGCCAAGCTCGGCCAGAGCCCCAAATGCGTGGATCAGTTTGTGGTCATGTTCAGCCATATTTGTCTCGTTACGCTAGAGTTACGTGCTTGGTAAGGCCAAGCATTTCAAATAGTTCGACCGTATTTTCGTTCATGTCAGAAAAGACGACCTTCGCCCCTTTGTTCGAAGCGGTGTCGATAACCCCGAGCAGGATAGAGATACCGATGCTGTTGACGATCTCGGTGTCGGCGAAATTGAGGATAAGCTCTTTGCAGCCTTCGTCGAGTTTTTGTTTGCACTCATGCTCGATCTGTTCGCCGCTGAGTTTATTTATGTAATCGCCGGCGTGGATGACAGCATGGCCTTCGACTGGTTCGAGAGAACTGACAACTGCACTTTGTGTAGTCACTTAATTTCTTTCCTTGTATTAGTTAGCGTTAGCGCGTGAAACGGCTACTTGAGGTATATGTTTAACACAACTGACCACGGAAAACAATGGATTTAAGCGCCTCGAACGAGGTTTTTTTGGGGAAACACCTAATTTCGCGCAAAATTTGGGATATTTTGGAAAAAATATGTGTCGTTTTGGCTCTTCTTTGCGGTGTTCTACGACTCTGTCTTGTAAGGAACACGGCCAAATTCGACTAGCAAAGGCTTGAGTTTTTCAACGGCCAAGACGTGAGCAGCCCCGTTTGTGGCGAGGATACCATTGCGGTTTTGCAAGTCGGCACGGTCGTAACGCATTTCAAATCCAAACAGATCGGTAAACCGCCCGCCGGCTTCCTCAAGGATTATCTGCGGGGCGCACGTGTCCCACAGCTTTGTTCGCGGGCTCGGGTGAATGTAGATATCGCACGTCTGATCCGCGATCAACCCGACCTTGAGCCCGACCGAGCCGCGATTGACCTTGTTTGCGATACCAAAATATTCCATGATCCGTCCCATCCGCGAACTGGGATGATCCCGTGACATCGCCATCGTTAGATCAGCGAGGTTGTCTTTTTCGGATGTTGTCATTCGCTGCGGCTCGCCTCCTCCAGCGACGGTCCATGAACCTTCGCCCTTTACGGCGTAACTGAGAATGTCGTGAAACGGGAGATACACGACGCCGAGAACCGGCACTCCCTCAA
Source organism: Pyrinomonadaceae bacterium (assembly GCA_044228425.1). Taxonomy (GTDB): domain Bacteria; phylum Acidobacteriota; class Blastocatellia; order Pyrinomonadales; family Pyrinomonadaceae; genus OLB17. Next base: position 37,355 of record JBGAUY010000013.1, read on the forward strand.
CCGCCAACCCGATCTGGACGCCAAAATCGCCGTCGCGTTTTACAAACCCGGCGGTGCCATCGAGCGGGTCGATGATCCAGACGCGTTTGTTCGCAAGGCGCGAAGCCGCGTGATCGTGTTCCTCTTCGGACAGTGTTGCGTCCGTCGGAAACGCAGCCTCAAGCCCATCGACGATTATACGGCTCGCGCGTTTGTCAGCCGCCGTTACGGGCTCGGAAAAATTGTCAGCACCGAGCTTTTGCTCGGAAGCAAAATCAGTCGCGTATATTTCGAGGATGGCCTTTCCGGCGTCACGTGCGAGTGCGATCGCGGTCTCTAGCTCTTTTTGCAGCATCAACTACAATCTATCATGCTACGCGGAATCGAAGGAATCGGCCTAGTGCTTGGATCTTGCCGACGGCTTTCCTATGAGGTTCGGAGTAGTTCCGGGCTCGGGTGAATATACGATACCGCGTTCAAGGAGAATGGTCTGGAGCTCCTTTTCGTTCAAGTAGAGCTTGCGGAAACCCGCATTTGAATCGACCATCTCGTACCAAGTCGCTCCGTCATGTTCAAATGATTTGGTTAGCACGACTTGATGGCGTCCTTCGAGGCTGGAGGGAATGACGCCGATCATTACGGGCTTGCCATCTCGTAGGGTCTTTTGAAATTCGGAACTGGGAACGACCTGTACTCGACCGTATTCTTCCGCGATAAACGCAACCTCGCCTGCCGTGACGCCCGTCTTCCTAATTACCCCCACGGGATCACGCCGCTCGCTCTCTGTCCGCCAGTCTTCTTCTCGCATCAATTTTATCGCCGCCGCCGATACGACGCTGTAGGGGCGGCCTGTGGCCGTCGCGAGGGCGAAAATGGCGCAGTCCCCATAACCCTTCTGCTGACCGGCGGGAAAAACGATGGTAGCTTTAGCCTTTCGCGCACTTGCGAGTAATGCGGGAGTAATACGGCGTTCCGTTACCGCTTCCCACGCGTTCAAAATGTCTATTTTATAAATGCCCGTCCCATCCGCATTCATCTCAAACATCGCCTTTGACAGGCGATACTGCTCGGCTTCGCTCATCCCGCGTTTTTTTGCAATTCCCTGCAGACTGATAATTACGGCCCGGTCGTCAGGATGAATGTCCTTGGGCATTTCAAGCGTCATAACCTTGCCCGCCGCATCGTTAAAACACAGATCCACTACATTTGCACTCTGCGACGGAGCACACGGGTCTGTGCGCTTATCATTTATCTCCTTGAGTTTCGGCGTCGTATCGGAGCCCAAACCTTTAAGCTCGGTCGTCGCCTCATCCCGTTTTTGAATGAATTCGGCCTGTTTAGCTGCTTCTTCGGCCGCTTTTACCGCATCTTCCTGACGCTTACGGTCAGCCTCTTTTCGCTTGCGTTCATCCTCACGTTCGCGAGCCTGACGGTCGAGTTCTTCCTGGCTCGGGCCAGACGGCGTTGGTTGTGTGGCCGGCTGCTGATTTGAAGGCTGCGGATTCTGATAGGTGCAAGGCACCTGATGATACTTGCCGTTGATCATCTGAGAACACAGCCCGCCCTGAGCCTTCGCGTATAACGGAAAAACCACCAGAAGCGTAGCGATAATCAAAGTAAAATGTTTTCTGCCCATTACATCGTCTCCAACCAGAGTGTACAAAAAAAAATAGCACTCTCGACTAATAATCACTTATTCCGGAAGAACCACATGAAGCGCGTTCGTCGGTTGGTATCCACTCGTGGATCGCCGTCACAGGTTATGTAAAACCCAGTATTTGGGTCATTACCAGTAGGGTACGCAAAACTGGTGCGTGTGTCGTCCGTATAATGGCACGTCCACGCAATCGCTCCCCCGCTCTCCATGAATACGGCGTGCTCATTCCACCATTTACTATCTTTCCACTCGCCGACGATCTTCTTGACCGCTCCATATACCCCCCAATTGCCCATTGAAGTCCAACCGGAGTTCGTCGGCGGTAATATCTCAACCGTCCCGTCGCCCGGAAAGCGGAACTGATATACATAGCGATTGCCGTCATAATCCCCAACCTTATACCAGTTGGATCCGCTGAATTCATCACGATTACAACCAAGCTCCGCTCTATTGTTCGCCCCGCATCGGGACGCAAAGAAATTGCCTCTGTACGCGTTGATCGCGTTCGCCGCCTGCGCCTCACGGACGGCCTTTGCATCCGCGTCAGCCTTGAGCTGAGCAACTCGAGCCTGCTCCTTCGCAGCAGCTGCTTGAGATAACTTTTCTTTCGCCTCAAGGGCATAAATCTTGTCCTGAGCGGCACGTTCTTCCTTTTCCCCCGGTTTCGTTTTGATATACCAGCCCAGCGAATCCCGCGCGTCAGCGAATGAGCCGACCAATTCCTGTGCGACCGCAAGATTATAGTACGCCTCGCCCCACCACGGGGCGATCTTGACTGCATCTTTAAATGCGGCAACGGCGAGTTGCTGACCCGCAGCATCTTTTGCGTCCTTAAATATGACGTTTCCCTGTACGAACGAACGTCGAGCGGCCTCAGGGATCGACGGTGGTGGTTTTGTCTCTCCTGCTAGTTTTATTATCTGCTCGCGCAACGCATTATCGTCAGGCTTGAGCCGCAACTTATCCGTTAGCGAGGTAATGGATTCCTGCGCGACCTGGGCCAAGCCTTGAGGGGTGGAAACAAGTACGATCAACAATACTACGAATAAACTCGTTACTCTCATATAGCTGCCTTTAATGGGAGAAGCCGATTTACATTACTTTGGTTTTTATGAGGTCAGTATACGACTAAACTTTTTTGGTTGCAATCAGTATTTATTGCAGGGCAGTCCGAGCTTTGATACCTAGAACTTTTCGACTGCCTCGGTGAGACCGCAGCGCGGGCAGATGAGGACGCGGCGGGTTTTATCGAGCCATCTGGCGAGGTCGGAATTTGAGGACGTCGAAGGTTTGTCCGGATCCGCAGACGCCGTGAGTTCGCTCTCGCAACGTTTGCAGATCCAGGTAGATCCGTCGTTATAGAAGTCGTTGAGTTCGATCATAGCAACTTGGAGTCCCGCCTTTAGGCGGAATCTTTGTCGTGACTGAGGCCGGCTAAAGCCAGGACTCCAAACGCAATTACTGGATACGCCGTCCCGGACGCGAGGCCTGAGTTCCAAGCAATTTCACGGGTATCGTCGTCGTCTGACCAGCACGGTATACACCAAGCTGAATGGTATCGCCGATCTGTTTTTTGTCGAGATAGCGATAGAGATCATCCATGTCGTTCATCTTTTCCCCGTCGATCGTCATGATGACATCACCGAGCCTGACATTACCGGACATATCCTGCGACACGCCCTTGAGGCCGGCGTTTGCGGCGGTCGTCCCGGGCTGGACATTTCTGACGACAAGCCCCGAATCGACCGGCAACCTGATGCCCTGGTCGAGCAATCCGGCAACGCTGACAAGGTCGGCTCCGATCTTAGGACGTCTGACCTCACCAAACTTGATCAATTGCGGGATGATGCGTTTTGCGATATTTACCGGCACGGCAAATCCGACCCCGACCGAACCGCCCGCGGGCGACAATATTTGCGAATTGATACCGATCATCCTGCCATATTTATCTAGCAGAGGGCCGCCCGAATTGCCGGGATTGATCGAAGCATCGGTCTGGATCGCCGCGTCGATCGGCCGCCCGTTGCGGGCACGGATGGGACGTTGTAAGCCGGAAATGACACCGGTCGTCAATGTGCGGTCAAGGCCAAACGGATTACCGATCGCCAGCACTTTTTGCCCGACCGTCAAGCGGTCCGAATCTCCCAGCGGCACAACGGTCAGTCCTGCCGGTGGATTCTCTAGCCGAATTACAGCGAGATCCGTATCCGGGTCACCGCCGATGACCTTTGCCGGATATGTCTTGTCACCGCCAAAGCTGACGGTCAGCTTTTGTGCCCCTTCGATCACGTGATAATTGGTGACGATGTTGCCGTTTGTATCGATGACGGAGCCTGAGCCGTTGCCTTTTCCTTCGGACACGTCACCCCAGAAATCTTGTGTGTATGACGTTGTATTGATAAACGCAACCCCGGGCGAGATCGTCTTATAGACCTCGATGTTATTTTGTTCGTCGCTCACCTGCGCCGGGTCAGAAATACCCAGCGGAGCCGTTTCGGCAAAGGCGACGGGCGACGTGTCAGTCGACCAAACCCGTCCAAAATTGTACAAAAGAGCGACCGCACCGACGGCGATCAATGCCGACGAAAATGCCAGCACGATTATCTGACGGGCCGACATTTGATAAACAGATTTCGTAGCCATAATAATTATTTCCCTATCAATAAAATATCAATATTTTGATGCCTTCGAAAAGCATCTGCGTTGTGTTTTGATTACGAAAAAATACAACCTGGTGTTTCCGTTAAAACGACGCGACCTTTAACGGTGAAACGATTGACTCAAATCGGCTTTTTGATGTACGATTGGGCACGTTTTATTTATCGGAGTGTCGCTGACTATGCAATATACGCAAAAGTCGCAACGCGTTGCAGCGATCTTGTACTGTCTGTTTCTCCTCGTATTGATCTGCGCAACAACTGAAGCGAGCCTCCACATTACTCGGGACGCGTTTACCCTCAACCTAGCAGTCACGAATCCGACACCACAGACCGTCCCATACACGCAGGATTTTTCGCTTTTAGACCCTGCGTCCTCAACATACCCGGACGGTTGGCAGGCATGGGCGATCAGCACGCCTGGTACGACGTTCAGCACCGCGGCCCCGGGAACCGACACGTCTTTGACGCCATCCGGAGATGCGTCGATGACCGGCGTGGGCGCATACAACTACAACGGCAAGATCGGTTTCCTGAGTGGAACAACGGGACCCAGCGATGAATCGCTCGTACTCGCCCTCGATACGACTGGTAAGGGTGGAATCCAGATCGCCTACGATATAATGACCATTCGCGATCCGACCAACGGGTTGAATACGCGTATAAATGAGGTCACACTCCAATACCGGATCGGCACTACCGGCACATTCACCACGCTGACGGGGATGGAGTACCAGAACAATCGCACCCGTCAGGTCACAGCCGTCACCACTCCGGTGAATTTGGTGAACAAGGTCGTCAAGCTTCCAGCGGCTATAAACAACCAGCCGAATGTCCAACTACGTTGGATATCGCGTCAGGTGAGTGGCACCGGCGGTGTACCGTCGTTCGCCGTGGACAACGTAGCCGTGACGCTCGAGCCCACGATCATACCTTCGACCTCCGGCATGACGTTTCCTGATACGTTCGTCGGGAATGCGGCACCGACGCAATCGTTCACCGTCTCGGGGTTTAACTTGCCGTCGTTTCTCCAGGTGACTCCGCCAAGCGGCTTTCTGATCTCGCTCGATGCGGTCAATAACTTCAGCTCTTCGCCGATCATCATTAACGCTCCCGGCGGGGCGGCACCTTTGACGACGGTGTATGTGAAATTCGTCCCGCCCGCTGAGGGACCCGCAAACGGCAACATCACGCTTACCTCACCGGGTGCCCCAGTGGCCTCAAAGAACATCGCAGTAAGCGGAAATGGCGTACTCGTTAACAGCACTCTGGTCGGCATCTCGAATTCGGATCTTATAGTCACGGACAACGGCGGCACTTCCGCGGATAATTTGACGATGAGTCTCGTGGGCGCCGGGATCCGCACGTCAGATACAAATCAAGGCCTCGCCGCCGGCAACGGCTGCATGCAGGTAGATATCAACACCGTCGATTGTCCGGTTTCCGGCGTGACCGGCACAATACTCGTTAATACCCTTGGCGGGAACGATACGCTTAGCGTATCGCTCACTAACGGCAATTTCATTCCCCTTGGCGGGGTCACGTACGATGGGGGAACGCAGAATTCAACTCCGGGTGACAAGCTCGTAATAGCCGGCGGAAACCAAGGGGCCGTGACCTACAACTACACGAACGCCCACGACGGCAGCGTCGTGATGAGCAATATTGGAACGGTCAGGTACACTGGTCTCGAACCGATAACCAACTCCTTAGGCAATGCGAGCGCCGTCACCTTCAATCTACCCGCCGGTGCTCAAGGCATCTTCGAGGACGACGGCGTTGCGGCAAACGGCATCGGGAAGCTAACCAGTACCAACGGCACATTTGAATCAACGACATTCGTCGTGCCAACGAATTCGCTCACCATAAATCAGTCGGGTAATGGTGTCGTCAATCTAGGAGTACTCGATTCATTGTTTCAGACCTTGGGTGCGACATCAGTCACGCTTTCCGGAACCTCGACAGACATCTTCGTCATGGGATCTCAAGAGATCGTTCCTAACTCGGCCACGCTGACTGTAAATGGAGCGACGCTGAACCTAGGGGGCACAAGCGAAACGGTAGGCGGCATAAATGGGACGGGCACGATTACCTCGTCCACAGCTCTTGGCGCGTGGACGGCAAAGGCCGCACTCCCGACACCGCGTTGGGCGTCGAGCGTGGGAGCCATCAACGGCGTGATATACGTCGCGGGCGGCTATAATGGCTCGCATCAGTCAACGCATTCCGCGTACAACACTGCGACAAACACATGGAGTTCCAAGAACCCCTTTCTCCAGACCAATGCGGCGTACGGGGTGTTCGCGACAGGATCGTTTTACTGCTTCGGTGGTACCAACGCCTCCAGCATTGTGTCGAGTGTTTGGGCCTATGACCCTGTCGGCAACACCTGGGCACAAGGCGTGGATGTCCCCGATGTTCCGCGACAAAACTCAGGCGGCGCGGTATTGAACGACAAGTTTTATATTTTAGGCGGGCGCTCGAGTACCGGGGTTACGAACGTGAACTACGTCAATGATCGCCCAACGGGTGTTTGGTCCGGCCCGCTTACGCCGATGCCTACGGCACGCTCCGGATTGTCGGCCGCCACTGTTGGCAACATTATTTACGCGATCGGCGGCGATACTAATTCCGCAAACCCAACGGGGGTCGTGGAGGCTTATGATCCAGTAGCGAATACGTGGTCGACCAAAGCACCGATGCCGACGCCGCGGTTCGACTTTGACGTCGCGGTATTGAATGGGCTTATTTATGCGATCGGGGGAACGAACGGGAACACCGAACTCAGTACTGTCGAGGCATACGATCCGGTGACCAATACTTGGTCATCTGCTCCGTCTCTACCCACTGCACGTGCGGCGCTTGTTGCGGCCACCGTCGGCAACACGATCTACGCGATCGGCGGCTACTCCGGTAACGGCACTACCGCGAGGGCTGAGGTGGAGGCGTCGACGTCAGGCTTCGCGGTACTGACTGTTGGCAACGGTAATGCGAGCAGCACCTTCAATGGAAGTCTGAACGGTGTTACGCTAGCTCTGATCAAGGTTGGAACTGGCACGTTAACACTCGCAGGAACAAATAATTTCGCGGGGACAACGACCGTTAGCGACGGCTACCTTGCCGTCAACGGTTCGCTCTCGGCGGGCGGCGGAACTGTAACGGTCGGGCCCAGGGGGAATCTCTCGGGCACGGGAACGGTAGCACGTTCGATCTCGCTCGTCAGCGACCCAAATGCAGGCGGGCGAATATCGCCCGGAAATGGAGGCCCGGGAATCTTGAATACCAATAGTCTCGCATTTACCTTTTTCAGCACGGCCGTCGTCGCTGAGATCGGCGGACCGTCACCCGGCAATACGGCGAATAGTCATGATCAGATCAACGTCACCGGAACTGTGGATCTGGGCAGCTCGCCGCTAAATGCGGGCCTTTTGATATCGCTCGTCAACGGATTCACCGCTACCGGTCCACAGGCGATAAAGATCATCAACAATGACGGCAGCGATCCGATAATCGGAACATTTGGCGGGCTGCCGCAAGGAGCAGCGGTACCCGGAATTCCGGGAGCAACCATAACTTACACCGGCGGCGACGGTAACGACGTTGTGATCGTCGTGCCTGATACCACTCCGCCTTTGGCACCCGTTATCTCGAACAGCACGCCCGCAAGCCCGAACGCAGACTATCATCCATTTATTAACGGCACGGCCGAGCCATTGACTACTGTAAGGATTTGGACACAGTCGGATTGTGCGGGATCTAGCGCTGGGATCATAGGTCAGGCCACAGCTACTGCTGGTGGGACTTTTTCGGCTCAGGTTACTGTTGCATCCGGGATGACAACGCCGTTGTATGCGAATACGACCGACGCTGCGGGGAATTCGTCCCCATGTTCGTCACCAGCATTCCCGTACACGGCGACGTCCACACCAGTAACGGTTTCGGGATATGTGTTTACGACGATCATTGGCCGCCTGACGACGAACGCTTTAGTTACAATCAGAGACGATCAGACCAACACGACACGGACGTTCATAACAGGGCGCTCAGGAACATTCAGTTTTGATAATATAATGTCCGGAAAGAGCTATACGGTTACCGTCGTACAGCGACGCTTTCATTACACGCCGCAAAACATAACACCCGTCGCAGACCCGACCGTGTTGTTCTTTCGTCCGACCCCCTAGCTATAAGAAGACAGCGAGAAACTGACCGGGCAATTGGCCCAATTCTTCCATCAAGGTATTTGAGACGTAGCCAAAAGCCGCCAGGCCTGTGAAAAGATGTACGCCCATCAGGCCGATGTAAACTGCGAGAGCGACAGCCAACCCGTAGCGGGCGAGCGGACGATTGCCCCATTTGATGAGCACAAATGCCGCGATCGCACCGACCGCGACTTTGGCACCCAGAAACGGTCCGTTTCCAATATCTAAGAGGCTTGCCATCATCTGATTGCCCTCGGTTGCCACTCCGCTCCGAACCCAAACGATCGTCAAGACTGCGTCAAAAACATTCAACGCAAATAAGAGAATTGTCGGTGCAAACAGATGCATGGTAAAAAGGCCTCCTGCAAAAACTTGTTAAACGTGTCTCTTAAATGACTTGACCCCCGGTTTTTACACCGGGGGTCGTCTGGTACACATGAGACTTTCGAACTGTTGTTGTCGTACTGAATATACTGCTAATCGGGAGCGATTTCAAAAAAAATCGATAATTTTATTCAGAAAGATATTGGTGATAATCTGAGTGTGTAATATTTGGTGTTTATGTAAATATTAATTGCAACGAAAACGAGAGCTTTGTAGTCAAAGTCGCTGGCATTTTGCCGCGTGGATCGACGAAAGAGCCCTCAGGAGGAAACTACTATGAAACGGATCTTTAACCTTAAAAATATTGCCGCTGTAATGAGCTTGCTAATGCTGCTGGGCGTGACAGGTGCGGTCGCTCAAAAGAAAAAACCCGTCCTAAAGAAAAAGCCTGTGGCTAAAAAGGTGGTCGTCAAACCCGCTGAGCCGGTGTTCACCGTCGATAGCGGGACGGTCATCCGCGTCAGGATGAACGGCACGATCAGCTCAAAAACGGCGGTTGTCGGGCAAAAGTTTACTACGACAGTGACGGAGCCTGTTTATTCGTCAACCGGCGTAGTTGTTATCCCGACCGGCAGCATCGTCACGGGCCAGGTCGATTCGGTCAAACAGGCATCAAAAGGCGGAAATCCGGGCGAACTAGATTGCAGTTTTGTCTCGGTCAAGCTGCCAAACGGCCGCACGCGGACGATCAACGCTTCGCTTACTGACCTTACATCCGGTAAGACCACCAGCGATAATGAAGGCGGAGCATCGGCCAGCAAGATGAAAAACCGCAAGATCATCTTTATCGGCGGCGGAGCTGCCGGCGGTGCAATTCTCGGTGCAATGGTCGGCGGCGGTAAGGCGACCGCGATCGGAGCCGCGATCGGAGCCGGAGCCGGCATAATCGGCGAAATGCTCCTCAAAGGCCCCGATGCCGAGGTCAAATCGGGAACAGAATTTGGCTTGTATATGAATCAGCCGATCACCCTGCCAAGATTTGCCGAAGCTAATCCGACCAATCCAACTCCCTAGGTTTTGGAAAAAGTAAATAACAGTGAGGCCGGACATGCAGTGCACGTCCGGCCTTATTAGCGTCCCCAGGTAGTAACGGAGGCATGTTAACGACATAAACCCCATAGAGAAAATTATTTTCGGACAAATTCCCTGTTTATTTGATTTACGCCCCTATTAAGAGTATCTTCTCAATAGTTCAAGCTTCAATTTTGATCTTTGGTGCTCTCATAACGCTTTTACGCCGAAGATCTTGACGGAAACTCCATCGGTTGATGGTCTGGTGAAAGTTATTGAAAGAGTCTTGTTTTTCTGACTCACTACTTCGATGATTTGCCGGCCGGTAATCGATTTACCGCCAAGAGTGTGCATCCTCACGTTAATGCATATTGGCGAGGCAGCTTTAAATTTACAAAAACAAATACTGATTAGGGAGACTTTGATGAAGCAATTCATTAAGGCCGGCATGTAAGTAGTGCGCCATATTGGCACCTTGCACTGGGGACCGGCAGAAACCAAAGGTCTGGCCATAATCATGAAACAGGAGAAAAATATGAATAAGAAATATTTGTTGATCGCTATAGCCGTGATCACGGCAACAGCGGGAGTGAGCGTTTTGGCTCAAAACAATTTTGCACGGTTGCCGGGGGTGCAATGGCTGATAGCCAGCATGCCGAGCCTCAGCAGCGTGTCCAAAGTGGCGGCGGGCGCTCCGATTGTCCATGATGGCGACCACTATCCTACCAGCGGCACTTTCATCGACACATTAACCACCGCACAAGTCTCCCAACACCAAGACGGCGATACGGTCGTCGTTATGAGTGCGACCGGCGAGTTGCCGGGGACCCTGACTGTAAAACTGACCCGTGATGGCACCGGTACGACGATAACCGGCGGCGAATGGGCGTTCAACGTTGCCTATACCGAAGAAGTCCATAACGAGGACGGCACGCACTCGGAGGTTCTGGTTCAACGCGGGACTTTGAAAGGAACGATCGCTGGAGGCCGGGCTGTCGTGGAATCGGACGGTGCGGTCTCATCCGTCACAAATCTTCAGCTCGTTGTCGACGGAGGCACGCTTACCTTTCATGCAAGGTCGACCGGCAGTGGTGTCAGTAACCAAGCAGATCTAAACTCGCCGGCTGGCGCAACAGGAGGATTGACCCTGACCTTCTAGGGCAAACAAAATGAAAAAACTTATTATTTCGAAAATACTTTTTATATTCCTGCTGCTTTGCTGCATAGGAATGACGGCCCAAGAGGCCAAGGCGAGTCACCTTCGTGGTGTAACGATGAGCTGGGCTCCTACGGGTATCCTAGGCGAAGTAGAGTTCCGATTTCTATATTCCGAACGCGGTGGAACACGCGTTGTCGGTTCACTTGTTTCACAAACGATCACATTCGGCGACGGGACTTCTGGAACCGCCACCGGACCGATAACCTCGGTAAACACGAACGACGACTATTTTGTCGCCGATCTGAAAGTAAAACATCTGTACGCGGGGAACGGGCCTTACCTGGCTTTCTATTCGGTCTGCTGCCGTATCAGCACGATCAGAAACTCGAACGACCAAAATATTCAGCTTCAGACGATGGTGACGCCGCGCAACGGTAATAAATCACCGGTCGTATCGATCCCGCCCGTGATAACGGTTCCGGTTTCGGGCCAGGTACAATTTGGCATCCCGGCCTCAGATGCCGACGGCGATCGACTTCGCTTTCGACTTGCTACTGTCACTGAAGCCGGCGGGGTAGGCAACACGCAGCCATCGGGCCTGAGCGTTGACGCCAATACCGGACTGGTTACCTGGAACACCGCGGGACTCAACCCACAGGCAAACCACCTTTTCACCACTCAGATAATGGTAGAAGATCTGGACGCTAACGGAGTTGTGATATCCAAGGTCCCGGTCGATTTCATTATCAAATTCGTCGCTAATGTTGGCAGTGCCCCGACGCTGACGATCAATCCGGCAGGCCCGCTGACCGTTAGTGCGAACACACCTGTTACATTTACGGTTACCGGCAACGACGTGGATGCAAACTCACGTGTGACGCTAAACGCAGCAGGTATCCCTTCGGGAGCGACGATGTCGCCCGCACTCGGTGCGCAGCTGTCACCGCCGGTTACCAGCACATTCAACTGGACGCCGACTCTCGCACAAGCGGGCCCGACCGGTAATACGTATGTGATCAATTTCACAGCGACCGACGACACAAATCAGCAGGCACTTCGTTCGATCACGATCAACGTACTTGCGGTTGGAGCTCCGACGGCATCAAGCCAGTCGATCATCGCATCAGCGGGCGTCCCACAATCAGTTGTTCTAAAGGCGTCTGATCCTAACGGCCTGAATCTATCGTTTGCGATCACAGCTTCGCCGGGCCACGGAACTGCAGTGCTAAACGGTTCGCCGTCATGCTCGGTTAGTTTCGGCACATCGACGTGTTTGCAGAACGCAACCTATACAGCCACCGCCGGCTATGCCGGAACGGACGTATTCACGTTCCGTGCGAACAACGGAGTCCAAAACTCTAACGCCGCAAATGTATCCATTACTATTGCGTCGAAAACTCAGGCGGTCGCTACCGCCCCGGATAGCGGCGGCGTATATAATGGTGGAGTCTACACGGGCAACGGAAGTTGCTCGAACGGGCTGTCCCCCGTGATTGCCTACTCCGGTGGTAGTGCTCCGGTTAACGCAGGCACGTCGAGCTACACGGTTACGTGCGGCGATGGTGGAGTTAATTACATCGATGGTACTGCAACCGGATCGATCGTGATCACGCAAGCGTCATCGGTGACGACCGTTAGCTGTCCAGCTTCAGCCGTCTATACAGGTTCGGCTCTTGAACTTTGTACGGCCGGATATACGACATCTGATGGACAGAACGGTTCGCTTGCGGTGACGTATTCGAACAACACGAATGTCGGCACAGCAGGTGCGTCTGCAAGCTATGGCGGTGACTCAAATCACGCTGGCAGCACGGGATCGGGCACTTTTGAGATCACACAGGCATCTTCTGTGGTCATAGTGTCCTGTCCGACTGGGACCGGTGCACCTCCTACTACGGCTCCTGCTCCCGCCCCTGCTGCTGCTGCTGCCGCTGCTCCTGCTCCGGGTGGCCCTCCTGCTCCCGCTCCTGGCAGTGGCTCGGCCGCTGCACCCGCTCCTGCAACACAGACTGCATCCGGCTCGGTGACGTATACAGGTGTTGCTCAAACACCTTGCACGGCGAGCTATTCGACCTCTGATGGCCAGGGCGGATCGCTGTCGGTGAGCTATTCAAACAACACTGATGTCGGAACGGCTGGAGCGTCGGCGAGCTACGGCGGTGATGCAAATCACTCCGGCAGCTCAGGCGCATCGAGTTTTACGATCAGCAGAGCATCGACGACTGTTACTGTAACCGTCAGCGACGTTACCTATGATGGTGATCCGCATGGTGGAACGGCAGCGGTGACCGGTGTCAATGATCTGAACGAAACGCTTGTGGTGACATACGTTGGACGTAATCTGACGACATATGCCGCAACAACCGACGCTCCGACGGCGGCTGGTGATTATACGGCGAGCGCAAGCTATGCCGGCTCTGACAACTACGAGACAAGCGAAGGCTCGAAAGACTACTCGATAGGCAAGGCGTCGTCGACAACGACGGTCACTTGTGATGCGGGTCCCTTCGTCTACTCGGGTTCGGCGTTCACACCATGTTCGGCGCTTGTGACGGGAGCGGGAACGCTTTCGCAGGTCGCAACCGTCACCTACTCGAACAACACGAATGCCGGGACCGCAACCGCATCCGCCGCGTTCGACGGTGACGATAACCACTTCAGCAGCAACGGCTCGGCTCAGTTCGAGATCGCAAAGGCTGAACAGTCGATCAACTTTGCCGCGGTGAACAACACAACGTTCGGTGCGAGTGATTTCACCATCAATGCCACGGCAACATCCGGTCTGACGGTTTCACTAACTGTCGTCTCGGGTAATTGCACGCTTAGCTCGCCCACGTCACCCTCGAACGTTCACATAACGGGAGCGGGTTCGTGTTCGATAACAGCGTCGCAGGGCGGAAACGGCAACTTCAACTCTGCCGTGGATGTCACGCGAACGTTCAACATTGCCAAGGCGACACAGGTCATCACCTTTGCGCTGATCGCGAACATGACCTTCGGAGACGCTGACTTCGACGTCAGTGCAACAGGCGGTGGTTCGGGCAACGCTGTGACCTTTGCGGCGACGGGCAACTGCACCGTGTCGGGTAATACCGTTCACATTACAGCTGCCGGTTCGTGCACGATCACGGCTTCGCAGACGGGTAACAGCAATTACGATCCGGCGGCCGACGTTAGCCGCAGCTTCAACATTGCCAAGGCCGCGTCTGCTGTGACGGTATCGGCTCCTCCGTTCATCTCGAACGGCGGCAGCGTGACGATCTCGGGCGTATTGACGGGTGTTTCGAATGCACCTCTCGGCGGCCAGAGCGTTACGTTCTCTATCGGTAGCGGTACGGGAACTCAGACCTGCATGGGGACAACGAACGCAAGCGGAGCAGCAAGCTGCACCATCATGAACGTCAACCAGCCGACGGGTCCGGGCCTCGCCGTGACGGCCACTTTCGGCGGCAACAGCAACTACAACGGTTCGGGGGCTTCGACCACGACCTTTGTTTACGGCTATGCTGCGGGCGGTGGCGGAGCGTTCGTGATTGGTGACCGCAATGCGGCGATCGGTACAAACGTCACATACTGGGGTGCTCAGTGGGCAAATCTAAACAGCCTGACCGGCGGTTCGGCCGCGAACGCCTTCAAGGGATTTGCCAACCGCAGCTCGGCGACACCTGCATCGTCGGGAGCGGTGTGGACGACAGATCCGGGCAACAGCTCGAATCCGCCGGCCTCGGTCCCCGCTTACATGGCGGTGATCGTGTCGAGTAATGTCACGAAGTCAGGTTCGACCATTTCGGGAAACACTGTGAAAATGGTGATCGTCCGAACGAACCCCGGCTATCAGGCAAATCCGGGAAATGCCGGAACGGGAACTGTGGTTGCGGTTCTACCGTAACTGACCGCTACTAACCCACGCGAAAGGGCCGAGCTTCAAACGAAGCGAGGCCCTTTCCATTTTAAGACTGAGGCTTTGTTCAGACAGTGTGTACGAGGAATTCGGGAGTGACGATGACCGGTGAGAAAAAGCCTGCGGCGGTGTTGAACATTCGCAGCCGAGCCTGTTTGCGGACGTTGGCGATGTGGCCAAAATTCCATGTGACCAGGTAGTCGATCTTGTGAAACGACGCGATGGCGACGTGGATGGCGTCGGCCATAAATTTGCGGTGAAAGATGCCGCGGTCGATGTAGCCCTCGGCGAGCATCGCTACCTCTTCGGCCAGGTCGAGCTGCTCAAATGGTTTGATGAGATTTAGACAGCCGGAGCGGTATGGTTCGGCGACGCGTTCGATCTCGCGCCGGACGAGGATCGAGCTGTACGCCGTGTATTCGCTCATCTCGTGTTCCCACCAGCGGATGGTCAGATCGCGGCGAAACGGCTCGCCGTTGTCGAGATAAGCACCAACAACGGATGTTTCTAGATAGATGCTGAGTTTCATTTATTCCTTTTCGGCCTTTACAGGAACAAATGTAACTTTTGAGTTTCGGAAATCAAAGGTGAGTTTGTAATTCTTTAGGAAGTTGCCACCGAGAATGCCCGCCTGTTCAAATCCGGACGCCTCATTGATAACGTCGAGGTCGAGAGCGATCGCCGTGATGCTCTCGCGCGAATGATTGCCAAATGTGACCTTTGGAAGCAGAAATGTCGGTACATCTTCGGTCACGCCGGCAGCCCCAACTACCCTGAGCCTTTCGTCGTTGCTGAATAAGCTGACGCCCTCGGTCCTGGAAACGCGTTCCGAGATCACCGAAACGCTCGCCCCGGTATCTACGATAAAATTCAATTTAGAATCGACACCCTGTATCTCGACCTGGCCGCTTAAAAATCCGCTCGATGTGAGCCGTAATGGCTGTGAACCTGCGTCGCTATTCGTAAACTCTTTGCGGTCAGATTCTTTGCGCGTCAGCGAAAATGTAAGATTGCCGTAATCGATGGTCGTCAAAAACTTTGAGATGAGTGCGAGCCCGATGTAGCCGTCAACCGTTTGTCCGCCGCTCTGTCCATCTGTGTGAAATTTGCGTATGTACACAGGAACATTCTTAATACTGACATCCCCAAGCCTTACCTTTTTTAACAATCCGTAGACTATAGCAAAACGCCCGTCGCCGCCGATGCCCCTTGCATGACCACCCTTTGCGACGGCCTTTATCTTGCGCTCAGCGGCTACGTCTTCGGACAAAACGGATATGCCCGATCCTGTGTCCAGGACAAACCTGAGCGGTTCCTCGTTGTCATTGATCCTGAGTTTGATGATCGGACGGTTGCCGACAAGCTCGAACTTAACGCTCGTTTGTTCATTGCTACCATTGACGTAAAGATTGCCAACCCCGCCAAGGAACTTCAAAAAGCTGATAAGTCCAATTATTCTTGCCCGACGGTCGGCATCAGTGCTTTTTGAGACGCTCAGAAAATCAGAGTATGCCTCAGCCGCCTCTTTGTAGCGTTCGGCCCGGGCCGAGACCTGCGCAAGGGCAAATAGATAATCAGGCTCATTTGGGGATAGATAAACTGCTTGAAGAAGGTTTGCATAGCTCGCCGCCAGCCGGTTCTCGTAAAAATCGAGCATTCCGTAACCGGCCCAGGCGAGGTCTTGGTTGCGGTCTAGGGCTATTGCCGAGTAAAGGATCCTTCGTGCGTCCTGAAATTGACCCGCACTGATGAGCATCGCACCCAAAACAGATCTCGCTCGAGCATTTCTTGGCTCGGCAAGCACGATCGGATAACAGATCTCGTAGGCTTCGCCAAGCCGGCGTTGTTTGACGAGGACATAAGCAAGCTCGACCTTGGTATCGTTTCGGTTTGGGTCTATCGCTAGAGCTTTACGCAGCTTTTCCTCAGCTTCGGGCATCAGGCCGGCGCGAGTTAGCTTGGCAGCCTCTTTGATGAGCTTTTTAACGTCGTCTTTTGTGTCGGTTGCGGCGGCGGATGCGGTTAGCGTGCTCGAAGCGGATATTAAAAGGAACGTGAGAGCGACCACCCATTTTGTGCGGGTGGCCCGGCTGAAGGTATTTGCAAATTTACTGCTAAACCGCATAATGCAAACTCCGCTATGACGGTGACGAAACTATTTTAATATTACACCCGTTTTCATTGACCACAGCACAAGATCTAGCTCATCAAAGTCGATATTTATCTCGCGGGTAAATTGTCTTAGCTTGTCTTCAACCGTTAGATACCTGAGACG
This sequence comes from Pyrinomonadaceae bacterium, assembly GCA_044228425.1. Lineage (GTDB taxonomy): Bacteria > Acidobacteriota > Blastocatellia > Pyrinomonadales > Pyrinomonadaceae > OLB17. Next base: position 54,580 of record JBGAUY010000013.1, read on the forward strand.
CGTATTTGGTGGCTTTGGGTCGTCAATTATTTTTAGCTCGGCGAGACAGTTCAAAACGTGTTTGTCGAGGATCGCGTAGCCGGTAAAACCGATGTTTCGCAGGTAATGGCTCGCCTCTTTGTAACCGAGGCCTTTAATGCCGGGTTCCTGCACCAACCAATCGCGCCGAGCGTGGCTGCAATCAAAGCCCTCAAGTTTGTTACGCAGCTTGAGATCGCAATGTTCTAGCAGAAACTGGCGTGACGCAACGATGTACTTGGAACGTGCATTTGGATAGCGGTGTGATCCGACCAGCGCATTGGCAAGCTGCTGTTGATCGGCGTCCATCAGTATCGGTTTAACCGCCTCAAGCGAATTGATCCCCATCCGCGCCGAGCATCCGCCGGTAAAAAAACAAAACACCATCTCTTCCCAGTGAACGCGGTCCGTGCCGCTTTCGCGAATAGCCGCAAATTCATCCAACCGCTGACGGATTTCCGTCCGCCGCTCGGCGTGGGTTTTCTTAATGTTCTCGATGGTTATCGGTTGTTGATTTCGCGTCACGATGTTTCTGTCGCGATTATATCAAAACCGCGATCGCGGCAAAGCTGATTCAAACTAAGCGGTTTTGATGAACTTCGTCATCGTGATGCGGGTGCCGTCGTCGGATTGTTCGATGCGGACGTCGTCCATGAGGCCTTTCATGAGTTTTAGGCCCCAGCCGCGGCGGCCCTCTTGGGGTTCGACCTGTTTGGCGGCTTTATCGGCTAGGCGCAGACCGCGATTGGCGATGGTGATGACGATCTTTTCGTCGTCGACGGCAAATTTTTGATGGATCTTGCGGTCGGGGCTAAGGGAATGCTCGGTCGCGTTAATGCACGCCTCGACGACGGCGGTCTTGATCTGGTTGATCGCTTTGGCGGGGAAATTGTGGCGTTTGGCGATGTCCTCGATGGTGTGGGCGGCGATCATCTCCGTGTCCTCACCCATCGGGACTGTGATCTCGTATTCGTCGGCAAGAGCAGCAGCCGTTTCGGTCGCTGTGTCGGCGTTCAATATTTGTGCGAGCAGTGCGGCCTGTTTACGGCCCGAACCGTACGCGTTGCGGTCGCGAATGGCTTCGAGTGCTTCGTCGGTAAATCCCTCGGGGGCAATGAGCCAGATCTTGAAATTTTCAAAGCCGCAATGATGCGCGGCCATCTCAAGCCGGTCGCACCAAAAATTAGCCGTCTCAAGCGTCGCTTCGAGCTTTGACTCGACCTCGGCGGCAATGATGGCTAGTTCTTCGCCGTCGCCATCCGTCCCAAGTGCGATCACTGCACGCTCAGCATCGGCGATCTCAGCAAGTTGCGGATAAAACGCCGCCGCGTTCGCCGTATAGACGATCTGCGGCAGAGCGATCTTGTTGTTGTCCTCGCTTAGGGCCTGTTGGATCTTATCTTCGTCAGCCCCTTTTAGCTCATCTTTGAACCGCCCATAGTCGATGAGCGCCGGCGACACCATGCTGCCGTCGAACGCTGAAAGTAGTTCGCGTAAGCCAAGTGCTGAATTGCGTCTATAGCTACGTGCCATCAGCGCCGGTGCACGGCGGATGTTAGCAGCGAGAGCTTCGCCAATGATCAGAGCACGCGAGCCACCCTCAAGTTTTATTCTCGCGGCTATGCGATCCGCTGAGATCACATCGTTAGCATCCGCACGGATCACGTCGGACTCGTAGCGGATCAATTCGCTGCAATTCAGCCGTCCGAGCAGCCGACTGGTATCATCGCCGCTCAGGCCAAGATGCTTTTTCCAATATGCAAAAGGAATGCCCGTATCACCCGCACTATGCGTCTCACCAAGCAGACGCAAAGCCTTTGCCCGCAGCTCGACGCTGGGAATGAGCCGGTCAAACATCGCATCAAGGCCTCGCCCGATACGTCCGCCAAATATTTCGTCGGTATACGTTTTTTGTACGCGATCAAATTTGTCGAGGCTATCGCCATGCTCACTCGCCGCAGCAAATAGCGAGCGGATCGCACCCGGCCGGCCGCCAAGCTGAATAGCGATCAGATCGCGCGTCTGGTCGTTGACCGCGACGCCCGTCGAAGCCGAGAGGTTTTCGATTAGCTCACCAGCATCTGCCTGTTTAAGGCAATTGAGCGGCATTGTCGGGAGCGTCGTCCTGCCAAACATAAACCGACGCTGGCCGCTAAAAATGTACGGGACCGAGCCGCGCAAAAATATTGAGACCAGGTCGGCGAGCAGGCTTTCGCCGCCGCTCAATTCGGGCAGAATATCAAGTCCGTCGATCATCACAAAGCTTTTGGCACCATGCCCCGCCGCCCGCAGAGGGGCACTCATACAATTTCGCACAAACGAACTGTCATCGCTCAATCGGCTGTCGCTGTTGCATGTCTCGACGAGCCGGTCGATCCAATATCCGTCGGCGGGCACCGCAAGCTCGGCGAGTTCGCAGATCTCGGGTGACGAATCCAATATCTTTTTATCGTTGCGGCGAAACGCAACGGTTTGAACTAGAAATTCGCGGACGAATCGTGTTGCGAGAGATCTAGCATCCGTGTCGGTCGGCTTTATTTCAAAATAAAACGGGATAACCTCGCTGCCACCGGCAAATAGCCGATCGTAAACCTGTCTCAGTAATTCAGATGCACCCGAGAACGGTTCGCAAAGCATCGCTAACCCGCCCGTCGCTGTCGCCTGATCCAGCAAACGCGCAAGCTCCGCCTCGCGGCCGACAAATTCGTCTGTTGGGCACGCGGCAAAAGTTCTATTTTCGACAACTCGTTTCATCTAATTTGCTTGAACCGGAGCCATATCTTCGAACGCCTGCACTCGGTTACGGCCGTTATGTTTGGCATGATAGAGTGCTTTGTCGGCCGCCGATACGATATTTTCGGCGAGACACAACTCTGCGGAACAGCTTGCGACACCAATGCTCAGTGTAACGCGGCGATGCGGAAACTCAGTCTCGGCGATGTTGCTGCGGATACGTTCGGCGATGGTGACGGCCTCTTCGCTGATCGTCTGCGGCAGCAGAATGGCAAATTCTTCGCCGCCGTATCTTGCTGCAATATCGGCTCCGCGCAGCGTCTCACGGATAATGTGGCCGACCATTTTTAGAGCCTCGTCGCCAGCCGGATGGCCAAACGTGTCGTTGTAAGATTTGAATTCATCGACATCGAGCATCATAAAGCTCATCGGAAATCCGTGTCGGTTAGACCGCTTGATCTCTTCCATCAGGCGTTCCTCGATGTAGCGGCGATTTAGCAAACCGGTCAGGGCATCGGTGACGGAAAGCTGTTCGAATTCGCCAGCGCGTTCTTTCAGCGTTGCACGATCGATCGAAACCGCAAGCTGCGGTGCGATCGCCTGAAATAATTCGAGCGATTCTTTGTCAAAAGGCTTGCCGCCCGCCCGGTCGGTGAAACTCATCACTGCGATCACATTGCCGCCGATCGTCACCGGGCAGCTAAGAAATGACGTCGACCTATAACCTCGCTCATCAACCGGAGGCAGGCCTGTCTTGCTAATATCTGATACGATGACCGGTTCATTGCGGTCAAATATTACTTTTGCCACACGCGAACCCGCGTCTTCGCTCGCGTCAAATTCATTACGTGAACCGATAATTGATTTGATGTCTAACGACTCCGATGGCTTGTCATAGACCAGCAACGACGCCCGTTCGGCCTGTAATACTTCTGCCGCATTTTGAGTCAGGCTGAGCCAGAGGTCGTCGTCCTCGACTGATTTGATGCCGTCGCTAAAACGCCGCACGGCTCCGCCAATAAGTTCGCGTCGGGCAACATCGCTCCGCAAACGAAGTATCTCAAGCTGCGGCGCTATTGACTGGCACATACGTGCGATCTGTTTTTTGCCGCTGTCAGAACCTATGTTGTCGAGTGTCGCGACTGCCGCTGAGATCTCACCCGCGACACCGATCGGAAAAAGATTCATCGTCCGCACGGCTTCATCCGCACCGTGACGCTCGCCAAGCTCAAGCGGCATTTCGTTCTGCAGAGCCTCGACCAAACGATGGTCGTCAGCCGCGATGCCTAGCCGCACCTTACGCCCCTGCATCTCGCCATATGCTGCACGATTTTCAAAACCGCCGTTGCTGCGTTCGAGCCAGACGAGTGCTTTGAAGCCGTAATGATGTGCGAGAAACTCAAGGATCGATTCGGTCGCACGCTGAAAATCTGTTTTCAAAAGCGAACCAAAAAATGCCCGCCACGCCTGTGTTTCGGCGGTCATTGCAGTCGGCGGAACTGAGATCTCCGGCTCCGGTTGCTCAGGCACCAGATGTTCGTCCGGTTGCTCGATCTCGGTTACGGGCAGTTCTACCTCTTCAAATGATTCACACTCAGCCGCGACTTTCTCTGCCGCTTTTTCGATTTCTGAGAGCGAGCCGGTCAGCAATACATTTTCAAAAAATTCGGAGGGCGGGTATTTGCTCCAGTCGCCGGATATCGCACGCTCGGTCGCACGGCGGTAATTTTCGGCTTTGACAAATGTCCGTCCAACGATAGCAACAAGCCGTTGGCCGGCGTCTGCGATAGGCACTGCCCGGCATTCGAGCCCTGCATGACAGGTAAACGAAACTGCTTCGCCAACCTCGACGACCTCTTCTAACGCCGTACCGCAAAACGCTGCACATTGGCCTACATATTTGCCGTCAGGGTTGAGGCTCGCACAGATCGAGTTGTTGTTTGCAGACGCGAGTTCACGCGACGCGTCGGCCACGGCTATCGCCAGCCCCGCCTCATCGGCTATTCGCTCTATCGTCAAAGTTTGTGAAAACTCGCTCAAATCGGTGATCTATCGCTCCCGCATCAAACACCAAACACAGATCGCGCACATCAGGCGACCTGGATGTTCTTTTATTTACCTTTCTAATACAGTCAATCGCATCACTATTTCACGAAAATCTGCAATAAAGCCAGCGGTGCTCTGATCTATCTACATTAGCAAAAATAACCTCATTCCCGCGTTATGTTCGATACCGAACTTTCAAATTCGCGTGTGGGGTTTATTCTCAAAACTGACAGCACATTGGTGCTCGCCGAAACATAAAAAACGTTTAATTTTTACGGAGGCAATTATTATGATCAACGATTACGAAGCAACACAGCCGATCACAACAGACGCGACGCCGTTTGCGGAAAGCACGACTTCGAATGACAATGTCATCTCGACGCTCAACGGTTTGATACAGACCTGCAAAGACGGCGAAGACGGTTTCCGAGAAGCCGCCGAGGTCGTCGAAAGTTCAGAGACTAAAACTTTTTTTGCTGAGAAATCACGGGAAAGGTCACATTTTGTCGGTGAGCTGCAAACACTGGTCAGGACACTTGGCGGCGACCCCGAAAAAGAAGGTTCGATCGCAGCGGCAGTCCATCGCGGTTGGATGGATCTAAAAGCGGCCATTGTCGGTAACGACCCGCACGGCGTGTTAGTCGAATGCGAACGCGGCGAAGATTCGGCAAAAAATACTTACCACGAGGCTTTGTCGCTGAAGCTACCCGCCAATGTCAGCGATGTCGTTCAGGCTCAATACAATTCGATTCTGGCGACGCACGATGTGGTCAAGACGCTTCGCGATGCGGGTAAGAATGCATCATCAGCAACCAGCGGCTTTTGAAGTATAGACTGACCGGCAACAAAAAAAGGCTCCGTTATGGAGCCTTTTTTTTCGGAGCATGAATTACTGTCCGGCAATAAAGTCGAGGTTCGAAACATTGTTGTTGACGTTTATGACCTGCGGCGAAAACATGAATCGTCGCTGGCCTGCCGACACGGTATATGTCTGGTTGTTTGGCACATTATTGAAAACAAAGCTACCAAGCCGCCCGGGTCTAACGAATTGGCTAAAGCCATTTGGGCCGCTGATCGTAACCAACGCATTTGCGACTCCGCGACCCAACGATGTCCGCACCCTACCAGATACCGAGACCTCCGTCGCGACAGGCAAGTTAATAAAGAAGTACGCAGAGCCTTGACCTAGGGCATCAGGTGCGACCATTTCATCTGTTCTGTCCGAAACTGGAAAGGAGGTTCCACCGCTTGATTCGGGAACCCCAACAACGATCTTATCGCCACTGATCGCAACGCCCCTGCCAAACCTGTCGTTCGGCACACCATCAGATGCAGTAAGTTGTTTAGTTTGCGTCCAAATTGTGCCTGAGCGGGTAAATACATATGCC
>JBGAUY010000014.1:0-41725 GCA_044228425.1 Pyrinomonadaceae bacterium
GGTCCGCACCGGCATGACGCTCAACCCTGATCTGTGGAATCCTGAGAAATGGATGAGCGTTGACCGCACCTATTACATAAAGAAATGACGCGAACGATCCGACAAATTGTCTTAACTGTTTCTTTAGCAGTAGCATTCGTGATCGCGGGCTTTGCTCAGGCTACGGCTCCCGCCAGTGATCTAAAAATCCAGATCCAGCAAAAGCTCGACGAGTGGCACAAGGCAGGCAAATTTCCCGGTGCAACGGTCGGTGTGGTGTTGGCAAATGGCGAGGTGATGAGTTTTGCTGTCGGCTATTCGGACTGGGCCGCTAAAACGCCGATGCGGGCAACGGACCGGATGCTCGCGGGCAGCACCGGCAAGACTTTTGCGGCGGCGACGGCGTTACAGTTGGTCAAAGAGGGCAAGATCGTTCTCGATGACAAGGTCGAAAAATATCTCGGCAGCGAGGTATGGTTCGCTCGGCTACCAAATGCGAAAGACATCACCGTCCGGCAGTTGATGAATCACACCAGCGGGCTCGTCCGGTATGAATTTAAGGATCAGTTCACAAAAGACCTGACGGCTAATCCCGAAAAAGTGTGGAAACCGCAGGAACTGCTAGCATATCTACTCGATGAAAAGCCGCCGTTTGAGGCCGGCAAAAGCTGGGATTATTCGGACACAAATTACATCGTTTTGGGCATGATCATCGAAAAGGTGACGGGTAAGAAGTTCTACGACGCGGCGATCAAGCGTCTGATCAAGCCGCTAAAGCTGACTAACACGATCCCGCAAGACGGGCTGAAGCTAAAGGGCGTGATACAGGGTTACGCCGGTGCGAATAATCCGTTTGGCGGTAAGGACGAGATGATCGCGAATGGCAAATTTATCATCAACCCGCAATTCGAATGGACGGGCGGCGGTTGGGCTACAACCGCCGAAGACCTCGCCCGGTGGGCGAAAATGATGTACGAGGGCAAAGCCTACGATAAGGCGTTGCTGCCGCAAGTGCTCGACGGCGTTGCGGCACCGATGCTTGGACGAGAGACAAAATACGGCCTCGGTGTGATCATCCGCAAAACCGCCGCCGGGACTTCGTACGGACACAGCGGCTTTTTTCCGGGTTACATGACGGACATGATGTATTTCCCGGAACAAAAAATAGCCGTAGCCGTTCAGGTTAATACAAGTGTCGGACAGAATTTAGGCAAGCCTCTTGGCCGCGTATTGGTCGAAACAGCCGACCTGATCTCAAAACAAACTGTCCGGTGATCTTATGATTGGAGAAACCTGATATGAATAGACGCTTTTTCTTGCTGATTTTTTCGCTCGTTCTCGCATTTTTGTGTGGCTCAGCTGCTTTCGCACAGATCCCAAATCAATTAGCTCAGGATTTCGTCGCCGGTTCTGCTCCGTCTCCGGAGGAGGTCGCTCAGTTTGAAAAGGACGCCGCGGCAAAACCCGATGATCTGCGATTAACCCGAAAACTGGGCAAAGCGTATTTCTTTCAGTTTTTTGACGAGGGCGACCGTCCCGCCGTCCCTAAATCACAGAAGACCCTCGAGCGGGCGTTGACCTTGGTCAAAGACGATCCCGAGACACTCGCATATCTCGGCGCACTGCATGTTTTGAGAGGTGTCCGGCTCGAAAAAGGTAATGCCGCCAAACAGAAGGCGAGCTTTGATAAAGGCTTTGAACTGCTAAAGCTTGCCGAGAAACTGGATCCGCGAAACGGAGCCGTGACATCCGTCGCGAGTGCCTCGTATCTATGGCTTCCCGATTCATACGGAATGGCCCCGCATGTCGTTGAAATGCTCGAAGGAATGCGAAAAGGCATGGGCCCGATGTTCAAAAAATTCGCCCACCACGGACAGCAGCGTATCCTGCTGACACTCGGCCAGGCCTACGTCCGAACCGGACAGCCCGAAAAGGCCCGAGCGGCGTTTGACGAGGGGCTCGCGGTCAACGGCACATCTGACGAAGCGGCGTTGCTGCGTTCGGAACTGGCAAAGCTCAAACAATAGTATTCCCGAAACCAAAAAAGTAATTACTACCCGGGGTCGCGACAACCGTTCGCGGCCCTTACTGCATCTGAAACTTAAATCCGCAAAAGGAAGTATTGGTAGTTATGAAAGCACTATTGATTGTCGCTATTGCATTGTCAGCATTTGTGACCGGCTTTTCTCAAGGCGTCGCAGGTTCGGGCGTCACTCCCGAGATGAGGACGGAGGCGAATAAATATTATGCCGCCTCCGACTGGACAAATGCAGTCGTCGCATATGAGAAGATCGTCAAACTCGAACCGGCAAACCCGAATGCCAATTACCGTCTTGGGCTGTCATTTCTAAATCTAAATAAAACTACCGAAGCCCAAACACATCTGGAAAAAGCGATGACGGCTTCGCCAAACCCGGTATTTGCCCTCGGGCTTGCCCGTGCGTTTGCTCGTGCCGGCAACAAAGCCAAAGCATTTGAAACGTTGGAAAAAAGCACGAAGGTAGGCGGTATCGCACCCGAAACTCTTACGGCCGAAAAGGATTTTGCCCAGTGGAAAGACGATGCGGGTTTTAAGGATCTGGTCGCGAAGTCGGACATGGCGGTGAATCCTTGTAAAGCATCGCCCGAATTTCGCCAATTCGATTTTTGGATCGGCGAATGGGATGTGAAAAATCCGCAAGGTGTTCCCTCTGGTTCGAGCAGTATCCAGTTGATATTGGGCCAGTGCATTATCTTTGAGAATTGGTCCGGCGGCGGCGGTTCGAACGGCAAAAGTTTTAACATCTACGACACTAACGATAAAAAATGGCACCAGACATACGTCGATGACAAGGGCACGTTTGCCCATTACATCGGCGGTTTTGTTAATGGTGCTATGGTTATCACGGCCGATACGATTGTTGGCGGCAAAAAGACCTTGGCCAAAATGACATTTTCAAAGTTGCCAAACGGCGATGTGCGTCAGCACGGTGAAAATTCGACGGACGAGGGCAAAACCTGGACGACATCATTTGACCTGACCTATTCACGCAAAAAATAAGCCGGAGAAAATATGAAAACCACAATGCAAAGATACCTTTCGGTCGCGGCGATCATGTTCATTGGAGCGATGGCATTATTTATATTCAACGGTGATTCGCGGTTCGAAATGTCGATCTCAGCGCAAACGAACCCGTCACCAACGCCCGCAGCCGGCGAGTTTGACCAAAAAGCCGCGCTTGCGAAGCTGCGAGAGCAGATCAAGGGCAGGGAAAAAGAACCGGCATCCGCGGTGTTTAAGAACATACAGGCGATGAAAGGCCGGCCGGCCGGACAGCTTTTGGCGGTGATGGAGTTTGGCTATTCGCGTTCGCTGGGAGTGACATGTACACATTGCCATGTGCCCGAAAAATGGGAATCTGAAGACAAACCGACGAAACAGGTTGCCCGCGATATGTCCGCAATGGTCGGCAGGATCAACGGCGAGATGCTCAAGGGTATCAAGAATCTGAAAAGCGCATCGCCGACGATCAATTGCACCACATGCCATCGCGGCCAAGTCGTGCCCGCGTTAAATTTACCGATGCCAAAAGCCGAATAGCAACGCGCTCGTATTGAATTAGACGCAACTAAGGTTACAATTACAGACATTCCAATTCACCGGAGAGTAAAGATGAAAAGAATGTTTGCCGCTACCCTTGTCCTTTTTTCGTTTATTGCCCCTGTCCTAGCAGTCGATATGAGCGCTGAGATCAATGCCGCGACCGCCAAGGCGATGCCGCAGGTGATCGAATGGCGAAGGCATTTTCACCAGAACCCAGAACTGGGTAATCGCGAATTTAACACATCAAAAATGATCGCCGAACAGCTCAAAAAGCTCGGTATCGAGACGCGTACCGGTATTGCAAAGACCGGTGTTGTTGGAATTTTGAAGGGGAGCCAACCCGGTCCAGTGATCGGGTTGCGTGCCGATATTGACGGGCTGCCGGTGACTGAGAGGGTCGATGTGCCGTTCAAATCGGTTGCAAAGACCGAATACAATGGCCAGACCGTCGGTGTGATGCATGCATGCGGGCATGACACGCATATCGCTATGCTGCTTGGCACGGCGCAGGTGCTCTCGGGGATGAAGGACAAGATCAAGGGAACCGTCGTGTTTATTTTCCAACCCGCCGAAGAAGGCGCTCCCGCAGGCGAAGAGGGTGGCGCCGACCTTATGGTCAAGGAGGGGGTGATGGACAATCCAAAGATCGACGCGATATTTGGCATACATATCAACGCTCAGACTGAGATCGGCAAGATCGGTTATAAACCGTTAGGGTTTATGGCAGCGAGCGATTGGTTTACGATCAAAGTAAAAGGCCAGCAGTCGCATGGTGCATATCCATGGCGCGGTGTCGACCCGATCGCGGTTTCTTCGCAGATCTATATGGGTTTGCAGATGATCGTCGCCCGCGAATCCGATCTGACGAGATCACCGGTTGTTATTACCGTTGGAAAGATAAACGGCGGCGTACGTGAAAACATTATACCCGAAGAAATGACCATGGCCGGAACGATCCGCACCCTCGACACTGAGGTTCAAAAAGACGTTCATCGAAAGATCAAATTAACAGCAACCAAGATCGCCGAGAGCATGGGGGCGACGGCCGAGGTGACTATCGACATCAAAACGCCGGTAACCTATAACGATCCTGACTTAGTGCGAAAAATGGTGCCGTCGCTCGAAAAAGCCGCGGGTCGCGAAAATACACGTGAGATACAATGGGTTACTGGAGCCGAAGATTTTGCGTTTTACGGATCAAAAGCGCCCGCGTTTTTCTTTTACGTTGGCGGCATGGCAAAGGGTAAAGATCCTAAGGTCGTTGCCGATCATCATACGCCGGATTTCTTTATCGACGACAGTCGACTCGATGTCGGCATCAAGGCGTTTTGCAATATCGTTTTTGATTATAAATAGACGGTGGTTTGGAGGTTATTGCTCTACCCGAGGTCGACGGCCTCCGCCACGGCCACGCCCGGGAACAAAGTTGTTGCGTCCCTCGCCGCGAAAGAGCGGGGTAAATACCCATTTGGAGTGGTTTTCGATGCCGTAGTAGGTGATGACCGATTTGCTGCGGTCTTGGCTGGCAACGCCGATGAAAGGCGTGTTTTCGGTAAGAACCTCAGTGTCGGAGTCATCCGGGGCTTGGAGGTCTTCTTCTGAGTCGGTATTAAGCGAATTGACGATGACCAGGCTGTATCGGTCAAATGTAGCACTCGTATTTGCCGGCAAAATACCGCCGTTGTAATCCTGCACGCGTTTTGCGAACGGCCCTAGCGTATTCACATCCGCCTTTATCAAACGCCACCGTCCGTCTTCGCTCAGAGGGTCTATCGCAGCCGAGGCTCGTAAAATCTGTCGTTTCTTTGTTCCCTGAGGCAGGCCGTCGAGCAGGTCGTCCATCGAACTGGGCAATTTTGCCCCGCGATAAAACTCGACGTATTGGCGGATGGCTTCGGCGACCTCTTCGCCGCGACGGATCGACTCAAGCTCTTTCTCACGCTGAACCTCTTGCTGGACAACCGGAGCGACCGCGAGCAGAGCGACCGCAAACACAGTCATGATCGCCATCACGGCGAGCAGCGTCATCCCCCGTTCATTTTTGCGGTCAATAGCCGTCACCATCTCCGTCATCATTGTCGTCAACGTCCTCGTCCTTGCTCGGTGTCCGTTTTGGCTGCGGCGGAACGTAACGGGGAACATTGGTTGGTATCCCGGGAATACCCGCGGGCACGCCGCCCGGATTGCCAAATTGCGGAGAGCCGCCGGTCCCTGTGCCCGTTCCAAAACCTGTGCCGGTGCCGCCGGTCGTGGCAGCTTTTGTAAGCGGCAGCCGATGTCTGAAACCGAGGCTTGTGTCTTCGAAAACCACCTCGACATTCGAAATATCTACTAGCCTAAACCGTCCGCCGACAACGTCATTTAGTCTCGCACCAAATGGCGCCGGCCGGCCGCCCTCGGTGAAATAGGCGGTGTCGTTGTTATATCGTTTGCGACCGATCATGCCGATATATTGAAAGCCGGGACGCGGCGGAGCCTGTACATTCAGCATCATTTGATTCGAATACAGCTTGCCATCCGGCGTCTGGACGATGATCTGTTGAGCTCCTTCTTGCTGGATAAAGTTTGCGGGAATATCGGCTACGAGCTTTTGCCCGTTAACAAATATCGTCGGCATCTCACTCTGGTTAAAGTAGATACGCGAATCAGCCGTAAATTTATCGCCGTTGACCTCCATACGAAACGCGGGTGAACCGGCATATATCGCCTGTGGATTTAACGATGTAATAAACACCGGCGGCGTTGGTGCCGGCGTCTCTGGAACCGGCGTTTTGATCGGAGTCGGAACAGGAGTTGGGCATTCCGCACCTTTGCAGGGGGGCGGCGGTTCATAAAATGCAAAAATATTGCGGCCTGGATCCGGAGCTCCCGATCCGCCCGGACGATAGTCGACCGGCGTTGTTTGATACAAAAAATCCTGCTCGCCTACCGTCGGCAGCGGCCGTGTTGTGTCAACATTTCGCGGCGTTACGCTAGGGCGGGGTGTCGGCGACGATTTGGCGGTCGGCGTGCTGCCGCCAAAAAAGCTGCGGCCAAAGGCAAGATAAAGAGCAACAAGCGCAACGAGACCTAGCAACGCGGCGGCGATGATCTTGTTTCTCTCGGTCGTTGATTTGCCTTCGAATAGAGCCATTTACTGTTTTGTCACGGGTGCCATGGGTGCAAAATCCGGGCGGCGAAAATATGCAGCCATCTCGATCTGCAAACTGACAACCTCGCCATGCATTTTGCCTTTTGGCCGCTGAACCTGCGTAGCGGGCTGCACGGCCGGTTGATTAAATCCCGGCAAACCACCCGCGATCGCGGGTGCCGTCTGGGTGTTTTGCTGTTTTTGCCCATCGGAGTCCGACGGAGCAAGTTCGACCGAGCTGACGACGATAAATTCGCGTCCCGACTCGATCTCGCGGATAAATCGGCGGAGATTTTGGTACGAACCCTCAAGCGTCACCGTCACATAGACGCCGGGAAACAGGCTGCGAAACTTGGCGCGTCCGCGTTCCTCTTCTGATTCTTGAGTTGTATTAACGTCAACGATCTCAAGCGGAGCATAATCCGGGCCTGACGTATTCACGAGCCCGTAGCCGCGGATGAGGCCGTTCAGACGTTGATAGAGAGCCGTCTGGCCGTTTGTTGTTGCCGGCAAAAACCTCGTCTGAAAATCATCGACGCTGGTCAACAGTTTGGCGACTTGAGCCTCGGTCGTGGTTATCTGGCCGTATTTTGAACGGGCCGATACAAGCTCTGCTTCGAGCCGGTCAGCCTCGGACCTATTTTTTGCGAGCTCCTGATTCGATGGCAGCACGAGAACGAAATAAAGAAAGCCCACTCCGATCAGCGTCATAAGACCGATCGCAACAGCGGCGATCTCAAGCGGCCCCCACATCCCGCCATATACTTTGCGTGGGCGATTTGGCGGCACGGTTGGCGTCAAAATAATAGATTCCGCTGGTTGGGGGGTGTCGACGATCTCGACCAAGATGGGATCCTGTTCGGCCATTATTGTCCACCTCCTTGCGGGTTCTGGGCAATTTCGGTCGTAGGTGCGGCGGCGTAGATGTAGGTCGGCGTATAGATCACGCGAAATGTATATTCCGTGTAAGTTACCCGCTCGGTTTCTTGTCTGTCCTGCCCGCGCAACTCCGCCTGAAACAGGCCGGAATTGTTCATATTGTCGATCATCGCCATCACCGCCGGGTAATCGCGTGACAGTACGCCAAGCTCGAGCTCGGCCCTGATGCGTTCGCCGTCCTGAAACACATTATTTACCGCGACACGCGAAGCACTGACGCTGCCGGGCAGCACTGCTTCGAGATCGGAGAAGAGACGCGACCAAGCGAATGTTTTGTTGGCGACAAGCTTATGCGAAGCCGAGAGTAGGGCTTTTTGGTCGGGAGTCAGTAGCTGCTGAACCTTTTCGCCCTCACCTTTGAGACGAGCGATCTCTGTCTGACGCTCTTGGATCGCGGTCGCAAGCAATTCGTTCTGTTTTTTGTTTTGGTTGAGACGCGCCAAGCAAAATACACCCACCACGACACTGATGACGATCATCAGGCCGGCGAGCAGATATGGTAAAACCCTGTTTCGAAAGGGGTTAGTGGCGAGGTTAAGCTTAGTTATCACCTTAAAAACTGCAAATTACCAGACGTTGACACAAAAATAAATCTTAGCACGAAAGATTTATGATGTCTTTCACGTTCTAGGGGCGCTAAATGTTGCAATTTTTAGCCGCGTCTCGAGGGTAAGATGATCTCAGCAGAATGTGCCGGGAGCTCGCTGTAAACGGCAACACTGTTGCGGCCATCGTGTTTTGCCCGGTAAAGCGCCGAGTCGGCCATTTCGACCAGCTCGATCGGGTCCGAAGAGTCGGTCGGAAATGACGATACGCCGATGCTGACGGTGATGTGATGCGTCTCTTTTGATTTGCCCTGACGGACAACGCTGAAAGGATATTGTTCGATGGTCGAACGTATGCGTTCGGCGGCGACCACGGCTTGTGCAAGATCGGCGTCGAGCAAAAACGCTGCAAATTCATCACCACCAAATCTGGCCGCTGCGTCGCCGCTGCGGAGGTTTGTCATTATCGCAAAGCCGATCTCTTCTATCGTCTTGCTGCCCGTTAGATGGCCGTAGGTGTCGTTAACCGACTTAAAATTATCGCCGTCCATCATCAGAACGCAAAACGGCCGGTTTTCCGCGGTCGCTCGCCCTGCCTCACGCCGCAGCTCGGAAAAGAACGAGCGGCTCGATAACAGTCCGGTCAGATCGTCGTGTGAGATAAGACGGTGTATCTGACGCTGATATTCGCGGTCGATCTCGTCTAAGAGGTCAAACCGCAGGATGGTCTCGCCGATCGAGATCTTGTCGCCGTTCTCCAGCACCTCGCGGCGGACGCGGCGTCCGTTTAGGAACGTCCCGTTTCGCGAATCAAGATCTGTAAGGATGTATTGAACCTTTTCGGTCGACGTATCCGCCGTGACCATCGCGTGTTTTCGCGAGACCTGAGTGTCGTTGACGCGGACATCTGCCTCAAGAGCGCGGCCCATGATGACTTCTTGGCGCTCGAGCGGGATAGGCACAGCGATCAACTCGCCGCTCAAAAATACGAGGGCCGGCTTGATGTCGCGTCTGACTATTTTGGAATCGTTCATAGGGAGCCTCGGCGGCGGCGGGAGGGGTAACTTATAGAATAACTTAATCTTTGCAGTAATTTCCAGACTTTTTTGCACCGGTAATTAGCCGTTTTGATACCGGAAAGGGCTATAATCTTTGCAAAACCAAAATGACGGACGGACAAATCTTATGTATTGTGAAAAATGCGGAGCGGATAACTCGGAAACAGCTAAATTTTGTAGAAAATGCGGAGCGGACACAGACGTTGAGCAGGAAACACGGGTCGCGGTTCGTGAAAATGCGGTTGATGGCGAGACCGAGATATTTTCGATCAGCCCGACGCTAATGTTCGTAAAGGCCGGATACGTCCTGGCGGCAATTGGGGCACTGTTTTTCGTCGCTCTGCTGAGCGTATTTTTATGGTCGATCGTCCCGGTGTGGCTCGCGATCGTGATGTCATTTACGATCTTCTTGGTACCTGCTTTTTACCATTTCAAGCAAAAGCTCGTGCGATACCGGCTGACCGATTCGACGCTGGAGATCGATTCAGGGTTTATTTCACGCACGACGCAGAACGTTCCGATACGGCGAATACAAGATGTAACGGTAACGACCTCGGTTCTGCAGAGGCTTTTGGGGTTTGGGGATCTGGTGGTAGATAACGCCAGTGAAGAAGGCGGAAAGATCGTCTTGAAAAATATCAACACACCAAAAGAATATGCCGATAAATTGTTGGCCCAGATGAGGGAAAACGAAAGGTGAGCCATTGGCTCACCTTTTTTACTAAACCTCAGCTTTTTCGTCTTTGTTCACATCTTCGAGAAAGGGCGTTTCGTCGCCGTCCGAATGTGAATAATACTGATAATATCCTGAGCCGTAATAATCATACTCCATCGAACCCGACTTGATACCGTTTAGCACGACGCCGTAAATACGAGCTCCGATCGCGTTAACACGCTGCTTGAACTGACGCATCAAGTGCAGCGAACTCTTATTAGCCATGGCGACGAGCACAACGCCGTCAACCAACGTCGAGAGTATCGACGCATCGGTAAATGAGATCGCCGGCGGCGAATCGATAATGATGTGCTTATAACGAGCGCCGAGAAACTCCAGCAACTCACGCATCTCGTTTGAGCTCAAAAGCTCAGCCGGATTTGGCGGTATCGGGCCGCTGGTAATTATCTTGAGCCGCGGCAGGTCTTTATAAGGGCGGATAATATTATCTGTATTTTTATCACCCGACAGATAGTTGGTCAGCCCCTGAGTATTTTCTAAACCAAAATGGCTGTGGAGCCTCGGACGCCGCAGATCGCAATCGATAATGACCACATCCGCATCACCCTGAGCTAGCGTGATGGCGGTGTTGATCGCCGTCGTTGTCTTACCCTCAGACGGCTGCGACGATGTGACCAATATTGTCTTTGGCGGTTTGCCTGCCGACGAGAATAGCAGAGATGTCCGCAAATGCCTGTAAGCCTCGGCCATCGGCGAATTGCGCTCGTCGAGACTGATGAGCGCAGCAGATGCCGGATTGCCGTTCCCGTTTCCGTTGCCGTTTGTTATCCCGCCGGTGAGCAGCTTACGCTTTTCGTTGTTGAGATAGTGGGGAATGAGGGCAAGCGTCGGCAACCCAAGATGTCGGCTGACATCGTCTGACGTACGAACTGAATCGTCGAGGTAGTCGAGCAGAAAAGCGAGCCCGATACCGGCGGCGAGCGAGAGCATCATCGCGATAAAGATGTTGCGTGTTCGCTGCGGCCCGATCGGCGAAGTCGGCGTGACCGCTTTGTTTTGGATCTTGATATTGTCAGGGCGGCCGCTCGTAAGTGCAAGCTCTAACTCTTTTTGACGCTGCGAATATGTGTTGATCAGCTCGCGGTTGTTTTTTAGCTCGTCTCTCAGGGAGGTGAGCCGTGTTTCAGCCTGTCCCTCGATATTTGCCTTGCCGGCGGCCTGTTCAAACGCTTCTCGCTGGCGTGCTTCACGTTGCTGAGCGGCGGTTAGTTGGGATCGCAAGCTGGCAAGTACTTCGCGTTCGGCGTTCTCGACGAGCTTATCGCCCTCCGATTTGATCTTTTCGGTAACGTCTTTTTTGATGCGTACCTTTTGAGCCTCAAGCTCTTTTATCTGTGCATCGATCGCGACGACATCTCTGTAATCCGGGGTGTAGCGTACTAAGAGCGCTTTTCGCTTTTCATTTGCTTCGTCGATCTTTTTATCGATGGCGTCGATACGGTTATCGAGGTCCATCTGGCGCTTGATGTTTTGGCTACGGGCGTCCTGGATAGCACGGTTATCGGGAACGACCGAGAGGATGTCGCCTGTGCCGCGGGCATTGATCGCCGCATTGTACTGGGCAAGGATCTTGCCGGTTTCCTCTTGAGCAGTACGGTACTGGGTCAAAAGCGTTTGCAGATCCGCAGCACGAACTTCGCCGCCCTTATCCTGTAATGGCAGATTGCTTGACTGCATCACCATGATCAGGTCATTTTCCTGTTTGGTGATCGTCGCGTGCAATTCCTCGATCGATTTTTGCAGATCTTCGTATGCCTGCTGCGTGCCGGCCGTCTCGCGGTCGGCGTCTTCTTTGATAAACAGCTCCGCGACCTTGTCCGATACTCTGGCGGCAAGCGCGGGATTTGTATTGTCGACGGTGATATTTACGAGGTTTGTCCGCTCTACCTGCTCGACGTTCAGACCGCCGATGAGAGCGGCTGCGTACATGTCAGCTCGCTTATTTTCCTCCGGCGTTAGTTGTGCCTCGTCCGACTTGTTAGAAGTGACCGACGACTCAGTAATGACCGGCACGGCGTTGTCGGTATCAGCTTTCTTTTCGCCGCCCGAGAACAATGAGCGGATCGTAGCAAATATGCCGCGATTACCGTCACCCAATAAATTGGCATCACGCTGCAAGCCGAGAGCGATGACAACATGCTTCATCAGGCCCTGATTCCGGAGCAATTGGAGCTGTGTATTGTAATATTTTTGGTCGTCGCCAAAATTGATGTTGATCGCCTCTTTTTGCGTTTGCGGTGGCCGGCGCGGTTCGATGATGATCGAGGTTTTGGCTTGGTATATCGACTGTTGACGGTATGAGTAAAACGCGGCGGCGGCGGTCATCAAAATGGTGATCGCCAAAATGATCGGCAAACGCTTATAGACGATATTAAAATACTGTTTGATCGAGCGCTTGCCATCGACCGAGTCGTCATAAACAGACGAATATCCCGTGCCAAAATCAATCTGGCTAACACTTAGATCGTTCGTAACCGGAAGAGGCGTAAGCCTCTGATCGTTTTCCATACTGCTAAATACTTCCTAACCAAAACAGCCACCGATATGCGGAGCAAACTTGCTTTATACCACATTAAAGGCGCTATTTCACCAATATAATATACAGTCTAGCATTTTGAATTGGGAAAGTTTAGCCCTTTTTGTACAGGCTTTGTCTGACGCGACTCGCGAATGATATATTTTAAGTTTACCCAATGATTCAAATTCCGGGTAAATGGAATGTGATATGACCGAAGTTTTAGTAGATAGAGATCAGTTTAGTGGGCACGATATCGAACTTGGTATCGAAGGTTTTAGTTTTGCCGATCTTTTTGACGCCGGACGTCTAAAAGATCTGGCCGATAAATTTTACGCCGATGTCGAAAAGCACGAGCCGTTGCTGCACGCCGCACTGACGAAATATATCGCCGCTCGCGGCGAAGGGTTTGAGCGGAGAGTCGAGTCAAAGATACTGACTGATGCTGCACCGTTTCTTTCGGATTTTATAGCACGGCTTTTTAAGATCACGGGCGAGAACAAAGAGCTTGAGCACGAGATCACCGTCCAAAATCCTGTCTGGAAATACAAATTTTTTGTCCAACGCCGTGCGATCAAAAAATTTAAGGCCGAGGATGCCCAACATCTGAACGAGGCCGAACTCTGGCGAGCGGTAACCGAGCTGCGCAACACGGGTTTTGACGAGACTCTCGTTCGGGACGAAGAGCTGTCGATCGCAGAGATGACATGTCGCTTGCTCGACGCTGAGGAGGCTCTAGGCAAAGACGATGTTGAGAGTGGTGCGGCCTCCGACACGGCGGCCCGCGTCGAGCGAACCTACGAAAAGCACCGCGACAGTTTCTTTGGCAGGGTCTATGCCCCTTACGTATTGGCCGAGCAAGAAGTCGAGGGTGACCTTTTGTTGGTAAAAGCGGCGTTGCACATTATCGAAGCTTGGTCGGCCGCGGCGTTTCATGGCAAAACAAAGAAATGGCACAGCTTTAAGGTGCCGCACGGCCTGGATTATCAAAATCTCGTTCACCTCATTCATCCCGAGCCTAAGTTGCATAACATTATGCGGGGCAGTGAGGACATCCTCAGAAAACGTGACGGATTTAAGCTGACCGACAACCGCGGCACGATGCGCGACGCCCTTAACGAGATCGATTACTGCATGATCTGTCACGAGCGGGAAAAAGACGCGTGCCGGACCGGGCTTCACGAAAAGGACGGCACAGTCCATCGCAATCCCCTCGGCATCAAAACCGAAGGCTGTCCATTGGACGAGCGAATTTCCGAAATGCACATGCTCAAAGGGCAAGGTGACGCTATCGGTTCGCTGGCACTTATTACAATCGATAATCCGATGTGTGCCGGTACGGGCCATCGTATCTGTAACGACTGCATGAAAGGCTGCATCTTTCAAAAGCAGGAGCCGGTAAACATCCCGCTCGCAGAAACTGCATCGCTCACGGACGTCCTCAATCTGCCCTACGGTTTTGAGATCTACAGTTTGCTGACGCGTTGGAATCCGCTCAATGCAAAACGCCCTTATTCACTGCCATATAACGGCAAAAACGTGATGGTAGTTGGGCTTGGGCCCGCTGGTTATACGCTTGCGCATTATTTGTTGAACGAAGGTTTTGGAGTCGTCGGCATCGACGGGCTAAAGATCGAGCCGCTTCCCGAACAGTGGACGGGCAAAAACGGAACGTCGTGCCCAAAACCGATCCACGATCTCAGCGAGATCACTGAGGAGCTTGATGAGCGAATCCTCTCAGGTTTTGGCGGCGTTTCGGAATACGGCATTACGGTTCGCTGGGACAAAAACTTTTTGACGATGGTTCAGCTGATGCTGACCCGGCGTAAGCGGTTTCGAGCGTACGGCGGCATCAGATTTGGCGGGACCATTACGATCGAAGACGCGTGGGATTTTGGCTTTGACCACATCGCCATCGCGACCGGGGCGGGACGTCCGACGATCGTCCCGATGAAAAATAACCTCATTCGCGGCATTCGTCAGGCTAGTGATTTCCTGATGGCGTTGCAGTTAACCGGTGCGTTCAAAAAAGATACGCTGTCGAATCTGCAGGTTCGGCTGCCCGCGGTCGTCATTGGCGGCGGCCTGACCGGTATCGACACCGCGACCGAGTTGTTTGCCTATTATCCGGTGCAGGTTGAAAAAATGCTGCACAAATACGAGCAGATCGTCGAAGAATTTGGCGAGGAGCACGTGATGAAGGCGTTTGACCCCGAGGAGCTGATGACGCTGCCGGAGTTTCTCGATCACGGTCGTCAGATCCGTGCCGAGCGTGAGCGTGCGGCTGCGGCCGGAGAGGAGCCGAATTTCGTCCCGCTTGTCAAAAGTTGGGGCGGCGTGTCGCTGATATACCGCAAGCGTTTGCAGGATAGCCCCGCGTATCGGCTTAATCACGAAGAGGTACAAAAAGCGCTCGAAGAGGGCATCGATTTTGTCGAGTGTATGTCGCCGACCGAGGCCGTGCCGGATGAATTTGGCGCGGTCAAGGCGCTCAAATTTGAGCGGCTAAACTACGACGCCGAGACCGGTAAATTTGAAAAGACAGGCGAGATGCACGAGTTTCCGGCACGAACCGTTTGCGTCGCCGCCGGAACATCGCCCAATGTTATTTACGAGAAGGAAAAACCCGGCACGTTCAAGATGGACGAGTGGCAGCAGTTTTTCCAGCCATTCAAAGTCGAACGTAAAGGCGACGGCAAACAGCACGTCGTCGAAACGCCAAAGGGCGAGGCCGGATTTTTTACGTCGTACGAACACGACGGAAAATTTATCAGCTATTACGGCGACAACCATCCGACCTACGCCGGAAACGTTGTAAAAGCAATGGCATCAGCTAAACACGGCTATCCAAAGGTCGTTGAGATCTTTGCTGATGAACTCGCAACTCGCGGTACATTGCCGCAAGCCGAGCGCGACTCGATCTTTGATTCGTTGGTTACAACGCTCGATGAGCAGCTTCGTGCGTACGTCGTTAAGGTCGAGAGACTGACACCGACGATCGTCGATGTTATCGTCAAAGCACCGCTGCAGGCTCGTAAGTTTGAGCCGGGGCAGTTTTACCGTCTTCAAAATTTCGAAACAACCGCACCGTTAGTGGACGGAAAGCGTCTGATGATGGAAGGCCTAGCGTTGACCGGAGCGTGGGTCGATGAGGAAAAAGGCCTGCTGTCGATGATCGTTCTCGAGATGGGGACCTCATCGAGACTCTGCTCTCTACTAAAAGAAGGCGAGGAGATTTTGGTGATGGGCCCGACGGGCACGCCGACCGAGATCCCGGAGAATGAGAATGTATTGCTCGCCGGCGGTGGTTTGGGCAACGCCGTGCTGTTCTCGATCGCACGCGCCTTGCGAGCCAAAAACAACAAGGTTATTTATTTTGCCGGTTATAAGGACGGGGGTGACCTCTTCAAGCGTGAGGAGATCGAAAATGCGACCGACCAGGTGATCTGGGCGACTGACTATGGTGTTGAGATTGCGCCCGACCGGCCCCAGGACGCGTATTTTCGGGGCAACATCGTCCAGGCGATGATCGCGTACGCTGAGGGCAAGCTTGGCACCAAGACGGTTGAGACCCACAGCGTTGATCGCATAATCGCCATCGGCTCTGACCGCATGATGAACGGGGTTCGCGAGGCACGCCATACGACGCTCAAGCCGTATCTAAAAGACAACCACGTCGCTATCGGCTCGATCAATAGCCCGATGCAATGCATGATGAAAGAGGTGTGTGCCCAGTGTCTGCAGCGTCACGTCAACCCGCACACGGGCGAAGAGTTTTTCGTTTTCTCATGCTTTAATCAGGATCAGCACCTAGATTTTGTCGATTTCAAAAATCTAAACGACCGTCTGAAAGCTAACAGTATTCAGGAAAAGCTGACAAACCTGTGGTTGGACCGGACTTTTGGAAACGAAGAATTTAAGAAAGCTCACAGCCTAGGCTAGATCGCAAGATCAAAGACAGGGGCCACTTTTCCTACCACTTCGCCTCGCCGGTTTTTGATCGGCGATGGTGACAGTTCGGTTAAATCATCTGCTCCTAAAATTCCCAGTTGACGCAATATCTCGACGACTATCACCGGCCGGCCGCGATAATCGTCGCCATCTGCGACCTTGAGTGCGATGCCGAGTCCGGTTGGCCATTTTTCGCACGGCAAGATTGCGCCGCACCAAACGCCGTCGGCACCGACTTTGGAAATGATCTTGCCGGGAGCGGCTTGCATCAGCATTGTGTCGAGACGCCCGCTGCCGCCGATGAGTTCGGGATATTTCGTCATCGCCTCGACAATGCGGGAGCAAGCTTTTTGCGTCGGTTCGGGAAATTTAGACGGCGACATCAGATTGATAAAGCTGGTCGCCATCGCCGTGAGTGACACAGCAAAATTTGGAGCACAGCAGCCGTCGATGCCGATTGCGATGCTTTCCTCTGGCAGCTCTGTAAAATCGGCAATACATCGCAAAATGCGTTTTTGGATGCGATTATCTGTTTGGTTGTAGGTATCGAGGTCGGCACCGATGTGCTTGGCAAATGCGAGCATCGCGGCGTGTTTGCCGCTGCAATTGTTGTGAAGCTGTGTCGGCTCTTCGCCAACGCGGAGCATATTTTTAGCGGCGGTTTCGTTAAACGGCATATGCACGCCGCAGCGGAGGTCGCTTTCGGATAGCCCGATCTTTTCGAGCATACGGCTCGCGAGTTCGACGTGGACATTCTCACCCGAATGCGACGAACATGCCATCGCGATCTTGTCCGCAGTAAAGCCATACGCATCCGCCGCTCCGCTTGTGATACAAGGGATCGCCTGAAATGCCTTACAGGCCGAGCGAAAGTATGTGACCGTAGACGGATCGCCAACGGACGCGACCGTATTTCGTTCGGCGTCGAGGACAATGATATGCCCGCAATAGATCGACTCGATCGTTTCGCCGCGGATAACTTGGGCTAACACTTCTGCATTCATATTATTTTGCGGACGCTAGCATTACGCGGGCGTTTTCGCGGGCTTGGTCGGTAATTTGCTCACCGGCGAGCATTCGTGCGATCTCTTCGACCTGTTCGGCTTGTGACAGGGCACGAGCCTTAACCAATGTTCGTCCGCTAACTGCTTCTTTTTCGACGATGAAATGATGATCTGCAAGCGAAGCGATCTGCGGTTGATGGGTGACGCACAATACCTGCTGTGTTGCGGCCAACGATTTGAGCTTGCGGCCGACGGCTTCGGCCACGCGGCCGCCGATACCGACATCGACCTCGTCAAACACTGAGGTCTTTTTGATCTCGTCAGATTTAGAAACCGTTTTGACCACGAGCATCAAACGCGAGGCTTCGCCACCGGACGCTACCCGGACCAGCGGTTTGGGCGACTCGCCCGGATTTGCCGAAAAGTAGAATTCGACGGCGTCAAAACCTTTTGCGGTGAATGTGCTATCCTCTTCGCCCGCCTCGATCCGTACCTCAAAACGCGCGTTTTCCATCGCGACGGCTTTTAGGCTTTCTTCGACAGCTTTTTCAAATTTCGCTGCTGCGGCTTTTCGAGCTTTATGTAGCTCGGATGCCTGACGGACATAATCCTTACGCAGCTCAGCAAGCTTTTTGTTTAACTCCTCTTCGCGAAACTCCGCCGTTTCGATATTTTGCAGACGTGATTCTGACACGGCGAGATGCTCGAGCACCGCATCGATCGAATCGCCGTATTTACGTTTTAGCCGCGTGATCTCAGCCAGCCGGTTTTCGATCTCATTGAGCCGCTCGGGCGAAAACTCCAGATGCGAACGAAAGTTGCGAACCTCGTTCGCAAGATCGTCGATCACGGCACGGGCGGCTTTTAGTCCTTCGGCGTACTCCGCAAAACGCGATTCAAATTCGGAAAGCTCGGTGATCTTTCGCTCGGCCTTTTCGAGTGTTACAGCAGTCGATTGAGGGTCGTCGTAAAGCAGATCGAATGCCTCACCGCTGAGCGAAGTCAACTTTTCGACGTTATTAAGCCGGAGTTTTTCTTCCTCTAGTTCGGTATCCTCACCCGGCCGCAATCCCGCAGTTTTGATCTCATTTGTCTGAAAGCGCAGGATATCCAGGAGCTGTAATTTTTCCGCCGTGTCTTTTTCGAGCGATGCGATCTCAGACTTTACGGCAGACCACGCGGCGAACGCAGCGGCAACTTTTGCTTTCAGAGTGACAACATCAGCGAAATCATCGAGCAGCTCGATATGGTTTTCGACATCATAAAGTGCAGCTTGTTCGCCCTGGCCATGGATGTCGACGAGAAAGGCACCAATGTTTTTTAGAAAGCCCTGGGTCACAAGCTGGCCGTTGATGAACACACGGTTTTTGCCGGTCATTGACAACTCGCGGCGGATGATCATTTCGTCGGTGATCTCCACACCGCCCTCATCGAGCATTGCTTGCAATTCGCCGCTGATATTAACCGAAAAAAGCCCCTCGATCGACGCCGATTGCTCGCCTTCTTTGATCAGATCGTTCGAAACGCGATCGCCGGTCAGGGCCCCGAGGCTATCGACGATGATCGATTTGCCCGAGCCGGTCTCGCCCGTCAATAGATTTAGCCCCTCGCCAAATTCGATGGCGAGCTCGTCTATCAGCGCAATATTTTTGATCTTGAGCAGTGACAGCATTTCTATTCAAAAGATCAAGGGCGGCGGCGAGGCACTAGTTTTTCTCCCTTGGTCCATTTTCCGGCAGAGAAAACTGCATCGGGCGGAAATTGTTTTTCGAGTTCGGCGGATGTCCATTCAATGACCCGGTCTTTTTTATAAAAGAACAGCTCGGCCATCTCGCCGCTCTTTGTCCTGCCAAAACGCTGGACAACGTAAAAGCTGCTCGCGTCATACTCCTCCAGCCCCGTTAGATTTCGCATGTCTCCGACACCCCGGATCTTTGTCGAATTAAGAAAGCTTGCACGTCGGCGTTCGGCTACGGCCGCTATGTCGCCCACCATCATTTGTGTTATCTCGCCCGTGTTTACGATCGTTGCCGAGCGAAAAATGAGATCGACGAGACCGCCGGAGGTGTTCTCAGGCAGATTGACATAAATCGAGGGGTCTTGGGTTTTTTCGCTCCCGGTCGCGATCGAATTTAGAGCGGTCAAAAACGCGATAAAATTCATCTTGACCAGATACATCTCGTCTTTCCCATAAAGAGCTCCAGTCTCTATCAGGATGGTCGGTGTTCCCCAAGCCGAAAAGTTATCGCCAAAGGCAGTCGGCGCCCACTCGTCGCCGTAGCGCCCTATATGGCCGGGGATAAATTTTTGCAGTGCAGTCACCATTGCTGAGGCGACGCGTTTATTACGCTCGTGACCGTCATTGGTCGTCTTTGCGGCATCGCCAAAAACGACTAGGAACGAAATTGACGCCTGCCGACGACTTGGGCCGACCGTGGTCAGTGCCTGTTGATTGTGCAGGTTAAAACCGATCACGGGCGACCAGTTGTCACGGAGCTGTTTTAACAAACGGGCCTCAGGCGTTTTTAGGTCTACGGCGTCTCGATTGATATCGATACCCTGCAGATTGCGTCGCTGGTAAAGCTCCTGGCCGTCCGGATTTAACATCGGAACGGCTCGGATGGTAATAGTTTCGCTGAGCTTTTTTACCCAGTTTTTGTCTTTGTGCGTTTGCAGAAAGGCAAACATGTCTATTAGCGACGATGTCGCTGTCGGTTCGTCGCCGTGCATCTGCGACCACATCATCACTTTGAGTGGGCCGGTTCCCCACTCGACCTGATAGATCTCTCGGCTGGCGTTCGAAAAGCCGACCTGCTCGACCTTAACCCCGAGGCCTCTTAATTTTTCGAGATATTTCTTGAGGTCAGCGTGACGGACATCGGACGGAAATATAGTTGAGATGTGGTGTTTATCCCAGGCATCCGCAAGGTCCTCGGCGGTTTGTGAATAGACGCTCATTGATAAGGCTATCGCCAGTAAAAGTATCGAAAAAATTTGCCGCATACTCATAAGATAAACCGATTCTTAGATTTACGGCAAGGTTAGAGGGATGCCTAGAGATACGATTCTTGGCGCTCTAGCAATTTGCTGTATAAATTCTCTGTCGCATCGACCATCGCCGCGAGGCCAAATTTTTCATGGGCCGTTACTTTTAACCTGTCACCGAGCAATCGACGCTCGTCGGGATTTGCGAGAAACCAAGATATTTTTGAAGCGAGAGCTAACGGGTCGCGGATCGGAATGATGGCGTTTTCATCGATCATTAGTTCTTTTGCTCCGTCGGTCGCGGTCGCTATGACGGGGCATCCGGCCGCCATAGCGTCGAGTATCGCGAGCCCGAAGCTTTCCGAATGTGACGGCGAAACAAAAATGTCCGCTGCGGCGAGCAATGGCCGAACGTCGTCGAGCCAATCAAGCCACAAAAAGCTTGACTCCATCCCAAGCACACGCACAAGCCGCCTTAGCTCACGACGGAATTTTTGATCTATCGAGTTATCTTTACCGGCAATTACAAACCGCGCGTTGGGGTGCTGTTTGACTACCTCATTTGCCGCGAGCACAAAGTCACGCTGGCCCTTTAATACCTTTAGCTCGCCTAGCGTAACGATAAGTGGATCATCCACTGGGATCGAATGCAAAGATCGAAACTCCGCAGCGATCTCAGCTTTGTTAATGTTGTCACCGATGTTTAGGTCGATTCCGTTTGGGATCAGATGGATCTTTTCTTTCGGAAATATTCGCATCAATTGGTCACCCACCGCAGACGAAACGGCAATAGCGGCGTCAACATTGCGCAGGGCAAATCGATGAAACGATTTCATCGGAAACATTACATGTCTGGTCAGGACGAGCCGGACATCTTTTGCAGAGCGGGCGGCGACACCTGCGGCGAGATAGTCGCGAGCGACGTGGGCGTGTATGAGATCGATCTCATGCAGGTCGATAAATCGCACTATCTTTTTTGTGCTAAACATCCCAAATGAATTGCGGATCGAAACGTACAAAATATTTTCGGCGGGCAGAAAATCGAGGCGGTCCTGCCATTCGTTTGACGGTCTCAACGCCACATAAACATCATGCCCGCGAGCGGTCAATTCGCGGCACAGATCGACTAGGTGACGTTCGCCGCCGCCAAATGTCTTCGCAGATGATATTTGCAGGATCCGCATTTGAAAAAGTTTATACCGAACGCGAAAACAAAAAAAGGCACGCTTCCCGAAAGAAGCGTGCCTGATGTCCCTAAACGGGAGCGATAGCCTAGAACTGGAAGCGAGCGGCAAACTGAATCTGACGTTCACGATACAGTGTGCTGTCGGTACCGGTCACCTGACCAAACGACGTGTTGTAGGTCAAGGTGTTTCCGCTACGGGTATAAAGCGTATTGTTCACAGCAAATATCTGAGTTCGGTTGAAGATATTAAATCCTTCAGCCAACAGTTCGATATTGGTCGTTTCCGATGTCTTAAAGCGTTTGGAGATACGAAGATCCATATTCCAAAGTGCCGGCAGACGGTATGCATTACGAGAATTGAGCGGGAAGCGGTTGTCGCCGCTTGAACCGTTCAAAGTTGTTCCTGAGACGGTCCCGTCATAGGCACGTCCCGAATAGTACACATAGATCGGAGCGAACGACCAGCCATTTGCTAAGTACTCAGCAAACTTGCTGCTGCCCTTATACGGATTCGGTGCAAAGACTGCGCTGCCAACAAACTTATGACGTACGTCATTGTTGCTAGGCCCTCTATCGTAGCTGCGGTCGAACACATCATACGGGCTGTTGTTCTGTGTGAACGTTGCCGAGTTTTGGTTTAGATCGGTAGCTTTTGCAAATGTATAGCTTACATTCCAACCAAATCCGTTGGTAAAGCGTCGCTTTGCCTGAATGACAAGGCCGTTATACTCAGAACCGACATCACTAGCGATCTGTGTCAGCTGCGAGAATGCAGGCAATGCTTTCGTATAAAAAGGCAATGTGAACACTTGGCCGTTTGCGGGACCGCCTACAACGTTGTAGGTTGTCGAACCCGTCCTGACCAGATTGTAGTCAAGAAACGTCGGTAAATTGCGGCCAAGGCTGCCGATATAGGAAGCCGATGCGACAATACCATTGCTGAACTGATGTTCAAGGATCATGTCATACTGATGGATCAGCGGAGCTTCAAAATTAGCAGCGAAATACTGAATCGCGCCGGCCGCAAATGTCAGGCTCGATGGAGCCAGGATCTGCGGGAATATCGGAGCACACGGACCTGTTGCCCCGACAGTGACCGGGATACAATTGGTCGTCACGGTCGGTGCGACTGAAACCTGTGACTGGCCGCCTGAGTTTCCAGTATTAACAAGCGCGTTGTATATCGTCGAATTTTGGATACGTCCAAAATAGATCCCCCATCCGCCGCGGAGACTGGTTTTGCCGGTTCCAAATAAATCGTATGCAAAACCGACACGCGGGCCAAAGTTGTTCTTGTCATTCGGCAGGCGCGATGTTGCTTCCGCCAACGTACGGCCATCCGTTGGGATCACGGTCGTGTTCGTACTCGCGAGGGTCGGCGTCGGTAGTGCTATGTATTCCCAGCGTAATCCCATGTTGACGGTCAGCCGCGGGGTGATACGAAAGTCATCCTGAACAAAGAAGTTGTAATCCGTGCTCTTTAGCAGATAACCCGGATTTCCGATGCCTTGCTGATAGTTACTGGTATAACAACGCCCTCTGTTTCTCAAATTACTATTAAAGCACTGAGTCGCCGGGAGAGTATTGCTACTTTGATAATTCACGTAGTCGAGGATGAAATCGTTGATGTTGTTGTACGAGAATGCACCTGCTTCGAAACGCAAATTCGCAATATCATCGCTCACCTTGTTAATATCAGCACCAAATTTAATGGTGTGACGGCCTTTTATCCAAGTAAAGTTATCAGCGAACTGCCAGCGTTTTTCATCCGGATATTTCGCTCTTTCAAGGAATGTTGGGGTTCCAAATTCCAAACCGTTAGTAATAAATACGTTTGGTGACCTAACGCCGCCCGTCGCGGTGCTCGATGTAGGAGGTTCGCCCGGAAGAGGTGCAGTACTCTTTTGCGATTCGAAATCGCGTCCGTACTGGAAACGAAATTCATTAAGCATCGTCGGCGAGAACGATGATTGCAGGCGGGCATTGACCGAATCAACTTCGACAAAATCATCACCAAAATTCGAACGGCTGCGAGTATTCACGGCCTGAGTCTGAATTCCATTCGGCGATTTCCAGCGGAGACGGTTATAGCTGATCGCGAATGAATTAGAGTCATTGATCTGCCAGTCAAATTTAGGCAGGAAAAGTGTCTGGTCGCCTTTACGTGGCGTTTCACCTGTAAAGGAGTTAAGGATTCCGAGAACGTTGTTGACCTGGGCCAGTGTCAAACCTTTGCCGTTATTCGGCGTAGTCACGGGCGGGGTGCCAGTTGTCGTCGAGCCGCAAGCTGCCGCATTAGGTGCGATCGGAGCGGTCAAGCACGCGGTGTTTGGAGTGCTTAGAAAGTTTGCCTGAGTGAAAGCGCCTAACCCGGGGAAATTGCGTTTTTGCTGATCGTAGCTAAAGAAAAAGAAAGCTCTATCTTTAACGATTGGACCGCCGATCGTGCCGCCCCACTGTTGACGCAGGTCGATCGGTTTGGCAGGAAGTATCGTTGTCACACCGCCGACAAACTCGGAACGGAAGGCACGTGGGTTACGAGCACCGTTGCGGTTGTTGCGATTGTAATAAAAAATGTCGCCGTGAAATTCGTTCGTTCCGCTCTTGGTAACAGCGTTAGTTACGCCACCAGCGGAGCGGCCGTATTCCGCCGAATAGTTCGACGTGTTGATCTGAAACTCACGAATCGCAGACTGACTAATAACATAATTGATACGTGTGCGGCCCCTTTCTTCTGAGAAGAACGCCTGATTGTTGTCACCGCCATCAATCGTATTGTTGTTCAAAAGGCCAGAAATGCCGCGAAAACTGATAAGGCCAAACGTACCGTCAGGAACGGCACTCGGACTTAGAATGGCAAAATTGGACCAGCGTCTGCCATTGATCGGACGCTCATTGATAGCGGTCTGATCATCATTTTGAGTGTTGGCATTGTCGCTGGTGTTAATGACCGGGGCCTCGGACGTGACCTCAACTATCGCCGTAGCACTGCCAACGGTCAGTTTGAAATCTACGTTGGTAGTACGACCAACCTCGACGACGATATTCTCAGCCTTTGCCGGTGCAAAGCCGCTAACGGCAGCCGTCGTAACCCGATATACACCCGGCTGTAGGCTGGTGACCCTGTAGCTGCCGTCACTAGCCGTCGAGACGGTTGTTGCATTGTTAGTGCCCGTATTGGTCGCTGTTACGGTAGCATTGGGAACTACGGCTCCTTGCGGGTCTGTAACGCTACCGCTGATCGCACCTGTTACGGTCGATTGGGCAAACACCTGTCCGGCACTCAACAACATGAGTAGCAGGAAAGGAAATAGCTTTATTGAAAATTTATTTATCATTATTTTGTTGACCTCATCTAAGTTAGATTGTCTAAAACATTATTGCTGTTTTAACTCAAAAACACAGACAACTTTCGGTTTTTGGATTTTTTTCTTAATTTTCGGATTTTGTGAATAAAACGATATTACGTTTAAGCTGGAAACACAAGGCAACATCGCCTTTGAAAAATGTATATTACGCAGTAATTACATAGGTCTTGAGCATTCTTTAGAGCATAAAATCACCGATTGCCCAAAACGAAAATTCACAAACACGAACTTACTGTATGAATAAGGCAAATCAAGTTCCTCAATCGCAAATAAAGATGGTCTCACGGTGCTCGAACTAACGCCTGAACTTAGTGTAAATTCTTTGTGAATTTAGAAGCACCGAGCGGCTCGTGACGTGGCCACGTAGAGATGCGGCCCGGCGGTGCTTATGTGCGGTTAAGCGTGAAACCGGCTGAAAGATCCTGCCTTTTGTAATCTTTTTTGTTACAAAAGTGTAAAGAAATGTAAATTGGCCGTTACGATTTCGCTAAAGTCTTTAGACTCTTTGCTTTAGACTTTTCCGTAAAAACTTGACTTTTTTGTAATAATAGACTACATTTATGACGCATTTTACTTTTACGGGATAATTTCGTTATGTAGATGCGTAGTATTGATACTAATAAGGGGAATATAATGGCACAACAAGTAGAACTATCTACAACATCATACAAAACGCCATTGCATCATCGCATCATTGCGAGCATGCCTGTTAAGGCTAGCTGGATCGATTCGGTAACCGGCGAAACGGTAAATGTTGAGGGCTTGACCGAGAATCTGGGTGAAACCAGCGCATTGGTCAATCTTGATACGTTGCCGCCAGTTGGTTGTGAAGTTCGTCTGAAATTAATGGACGAAAACAAATCTATCATCGACGTTACGACGCGGGTGATCAGGGTTCAACGCGATCCGGGTAAACCGATGGCCGCACTTACCATTTTGGAAAATTTGAAGAAATGGAAAAATACGGCTATGACGGCTGCAGACGCTTGGGTGACGAGGCATTGGCAACTTAATTACGAAGAAGAATGGGTGAATTAATCACTCTAGATTCGTTATAATACCGAAGCGGGGAATTTCATTTTTGAATTTCCCCGCTTTTCAATTTTATACCGTGCGATCGCGGCTTTGCTACAACGAATGTCGAGCCACAGGCATCATTTACTAAGATGAAGAAACTGTTTCTTGCCTTAACAATTTTTTGTTTGTTCCAAGCGGTCTTTGCTCAAACTGCTCCGCTGACCCAAGCTGAGT
This sequence comes from Pyrinomonadaceae bacterium, assembly GCA_044228425.1. Classification (GTDB taxonomy): domain Bacteria; phylum Acidobacteriota; class Blastocatellia; order Pyrinomonadales; family Pyrinomonadaceae; genus OLB17. Next base: position 26,231 of record JBGAUY010000014.1, read on the forward strand.
ACGTAAAGATGCTCTATGCGCTGCAAAAGGCTCCGGAGACGAAAGCGGATATTATCGAAGCATTGCGAAAGCGTGGTATCGATTTTGTTTTAACCGATGGCATTCGTAGCCTGACAAGGTCCAAAGGAGCAAATGACGAAGAGCTAAAACGCGCGCTCGAAGAGGCGGGCCGCCGCAAGCAGGATCCTGAAGGTGCAAAATTGCCGTCTGCCAAAGAGGCAACCGAAGTGCTTGATAATGCTCGAAAAAACACTCTCGAGGCAGTCGAAGAGATGCCGGACTTTGTCGTAAAGCAGCAAGTTCAGCGGTCGTGGGCATTTGCCGGAACGGGTAGCTATAAAAATCTCGACCGCCTCGTTGTGGCTGTCAGCTATCGTACGACCGGCGAGGAAGATTACCGGCTGCTTTCAATGAACGGCATCTTGCAAAATGACCCGAAGGCGAAAAGTTCGTACGAAGAAGCCGGCGGGACGAGCTCGACAGGTGAATTTGTAACGATGCTTGCGATCATCTTTAAGCCTGAAAACAAGACGAAATTCACCCTTTCCGACAGCGACGTTATCCGTCAGCGAAAGGCGCTTGTTTTTGAGTTTGAAACGATCCGCGAAAAGGCTCAGGAAAAGATCGCATACAGCTCAGGTAGCGGCAGTCCTGCGACGACGGTTAGCGGCATCAAGGGCCGCGTTTGGATCGACCGAAAGGATGGCCGTGTGTTGCGAATAGAAAGCGAGGCGACCGAGATACCGGTGACATTTCCGATCACGAGTGCAAAGCGGATCATCGACTATGATTGGGTGACAATATCGGATGGAAAATATCTGCTGCCGTCGCTTTCAGACGTCCGGCTCGTCGCACGGGAAAGCGGAAAACTGATCGAAACGCGAAACGTGATCAGATTTAAGGAATATCAGAAATAAGGTTCGGATGTGAAGATACTCGACGACGACCTGAAACCTGAGCCGGAGGCGAAAAAACCAAACTAAAACATGGTGTAATAGGCACTGGCAGCCGCAAGGCCGAGCCAAACAAGCCCCTTGCCGAGGAAAAATAGAAAAGCGATGATGCCTGCGCGTTTTGTCCACTTGCGGGCGGGACAGGTGAGTTTCTTTTCTTCGTCCTTCATAACAATTAAAAAATAACGTTTCTGCGTAGGTTTTTCAAACTTTGCTAAATATGACCTCAACTGAGCGGCAAAATACCGTGAGTAGATTTACGATTGCGGCGTTCTGTTTTATCCTCGTTATTTGTTCGTTTGCCCAGACATCTCCGCCAGAAGAAGCAAATAAATTAGAGGCTCAATTGATAGAACTCAAGAAACTCGACAAATCGATCAAACTGGACATACGTTATGCGACGGCAAACAATTTTGTCGGCCGGGCGGTATATCCTGAGGCTCGTGCATTTCTCCAACGGCCCGCCGCCGAGGCCGTCGTGCGTGTTCAGAAGTTGTTAAAGAAAGAAGGTTTAGGCTTGGTGATCTACGACGGCTACCGGCCGTGGGCGATCACAAAACTGTTTTGGGAAGTCGTTCGCGTCGATCAGAGGCAATTTGTCGCCGACCCCGCAAAAGGGTCAAAACATAACCGAGGCTGTGCGGTGGATCTGAGCATTATCGACCTAAAGACAGGAAAGCCGATACCGATGCCCTCAGAGTATGACGAATTCAATGAGCGTGCGTCGCCGGATTATAAAGGTGGTACCGACGAACAGAGGGCCAACCGCGATAAACTTCGACGGCTGATGGAAGCCGAAGGGTTTACCGTCAACTCAAGCGAATGGTGGCATTATGATTACAACGGCTGGCAGCAATACGCGATCTACGATATTGCCTTCTCAGAAGTAGGAAAAAAGAAGAAAAAATAATCAGGTAGTGAAACACTGAAAGACACAGACAACTAATTTTCTATCTGTGTCTTTCGGTGTTTATCTGTCGTAATCCTCTCAGATTTGGCTTATTGCTTTACTGCGGAAGCCGCAGGTTTCGGGCCATTAGCTTCGATCTGTAGGACGATCTTCACATCATCGGATAGCGTCGGAATGCCGTTTGGCATATTCGTGCCGTAATTTACACCATAATCGCGACGGTTAATCGTGGTCTCGGCGGCGATACCCATTTTTGCACCGGCCTTTTCCGTCGCATCGACCCAGCCGACGATATCGAACGGGAAGCTGATCGATTTTGTTACGCCTTTCATCGTGAAATCGCCTGTGACGATCCACGACTTACCTTTTTTAGCTATCTTTGTGCTCTTAAAGGTAATGTCCGCAAATTTCTCAACCTCAAAGAAATCCTTAGACCGTAGATGGTTATCACGTGGAGCAACCCCCGTATCGACGCTTGTCGCCTTTGCGGCAAATTCGACCGTCGATTTGGTCACGTCTTTGCTGTCAAAATTCACCGTTCCCGTAAAGTCACGGAAAAATCCGGGCACCTCGATCAGCCCCATGTGCCGAACCTTAAACCCGATAAAGCTGTGAGCTTTGTCAAAGGAATAAGCACCGGAATCGCCGCTCACCGGACCGCCGGCAAACCTTTCGGCAAACGTTCGGTTTACTGCCTGTGTACCGGTCTGTGAAAAAATAACAAATGCGATAAACGCAATCCCGATTAGCAATGAAGTTCGTTTCATAATTATAGATCTCCTAATACCTCTAAGCATATCATTACTGGATGGCCAATGTGATCGAGAATTTGGCCGATTTCGGAGTGCTGTTTGCCCGACGGACAAATAACATATAGTCACCTGTTTCCGGCACGACAAATTCCATCGTCGGAACTGCCAGATCTGTGCTGTCGTTGCTGACATCGTCGTTAAACAGTTTGTAAGCAAACTTGACCGAGTCGGGGTTGGTGATATAAACGGTCTGGCCTTTTTTAGCACCAAAAACGAATTCCTGCTCTTGATCGCCTGAGAGTCTGCCGGTCAACACGGTACTGGATTTGCCCTTGGCAAACTTTACCCTGCCCGGCTCTGCCTTGCCGCCGCCCTGAGCAAATGATGAAACTGCAAATGCAAAAAATGCGATGACTATTAGAAATGAAACTCTTTTCATTGTGATGGATTCTCCTGAAATTATTTTTTAAGACTTATCAACCGCAATACGATGCCGATCTTGCCGAACAGGTTTGTCTATTTAATCGTTATGATCATCGAAAAACGCGAGACTCGCGGCCCTGCAATTTTTTTCCTGACCGTGAAGAGGTAATCGGCTGTCTCGGGTATTTCAAATGAATAACTCGGTGAGCTGTCAAAATCGCCCTCGTCAAAAAACTCTTCGTTAAAAACACGAAAATCAAAGATATTCCACGTGGCATTTTTTATGGTTACGGTCTGACCTTTAAAGCCCGCAAATACATAATCCTTTACCTGCCCGTTTCGTAATGTTCCTTTTAGTACAGCGCTTGAGTTTTGTGCCGCCAAAACTATTCGTATAGGTTCGGCTTTGCCGCCTTGGGTGTAGACCAGTGACGATCCTACCGAAAAAAAGGCGGCGATTAGTATTACGTACGATCTCATAAACTACAGGTGAGTAATTTCCCAACGACTCTGATAATATACCGCATTATGAACCGACCTGAAACGCACGAATTTGCTCCGTATTACAACACCTATATCTCGCTGATCGAAGACAATGCGGTCCTGCCTGTTTTAGATGCGCAAACCGCAGAGATCCGCTCCATCTTTTCCGGGGTGCCTGAGGAAAAAGGTACGTACGCATACGCAGAAGGCAAATGGACGATAAAAGAATTACTGAGCCATCTCATCGACGGCGAGCGAATATTTGCGTACCGAATTCTGCGAATATCACGCGGCGATAAAACACCGATCGAGGGGTTTGAGCAAGACGATTACATCGAAACGTCTAACGCAAACAATCGCTCTTTTTCTGATCTGCTTGACGAATTTGAACATGAACGGCGAGCAAATTTATCGCTTGTAAGAAATCTAACGGATGAAGCCTCACTTCGGATCGGAACAGCGAGCAATAATCCTGTTTCGGCACGAGCTCTCGTTTATATTATGGCTGGCCACGTTAAGCATCACGTCAACATTTTACAAAAGCGGTACCTCTCATAAATGAACTTTGACGCCATCGTTATTGGCGGCGGAGCCGCAGGCCTGTTTTGCGCCATAACGGCGGGCAAGCGCGGCAAAAAGGTGTTGGTGATCGAGCACAATCAAGAGCTTGGCCGCAAGATCATCATCTCTGGCGGCGGGCGGTGCAACTTTACAAACCTCAGTGTAGCCGCTGAGAATTTTATTTCCCAAAACCCACACTTCTGTAAATCCGCATTGGCCGGGTTTTCGCCGCAAGATTTTATCGAGTTGGTTCGCTGGTACAAGATCGCGTACTACGAGAAAACTCTGGGCCAGCTTTTTTGCCGTGAAAGTTCGCGTCAAATCGTCGATATGCTGCTGGCCGAATGTAGTAAAGCGAAGGTTCAAATAAAGACGGGTTGCTCGGTCATGGGCGTTCGTCATAGCGGCGACTATCAGGTTGAAACCAGTCAAGGGACATTTACCGCCGCAAAATTGATCGTTGCTTGCGGCGGCCTATCGTTCGCGAAGATCGGTGCGACCGGATTTGGCTATGAGATCGCGCGTCAATTTGGATTAAAAATCGTCGAGACCAGGCCGTCGCTCGTCGCGTTGGTGATGGAGGGTAAGGCCTACACGCCGCTTGCCGGGATCTCGATGGAGGTGATCGCATCTACTAAAGAACAAGCTTTCCGCGAAAATATTGTGTTCACGCATCGCGGGATGTCTGGGCCGGCCGTTTTGCAGATCTCAAATTATTGGCAGACGGGCAAACCCGTAGCGTTTCACCTCGCACCTGGAACAGACGTCATGAAACACCTGGCCGCTAACCGCACGAGCCGCAAGAATTTGAACAATATTCTTTCTGAGATATTCCCGCTGAGGTTTGCGACCGCTTTTGCCGAAAGAGAATTTGATAACAAGCCTCTATATCAATTGAATGACCGCGAGTTTGACGAACTGATCGAAAAACTAAATGGCTGGCAGGTAAAATTTTCTACGACCGAGGGCTATGACCGCGCCGAGGTGACGCTCGGCGGCGTCTCGACAAACGAACTCTCTTCGAAAACGATGGAGTCGAAAAAAATGCCGGGATTATACTTTATAGGTGAGGTTGTCGATGTGACAGGCTGGCTCGGCGGATACAACTTTCAGTGGGCGTGGGCATCCGGATTTGCCGCTGGAAATGCGATCTAAAAAGGGCGGAGGCAACGTCTCCCACACCGTTGCCCCCTATTTTCGCGTCGCATACAGGGTGTACGCGGCCGCGAAAAGTGATCTTTTTTTTGTGAATACAAAGATAAGCTTTGTATATTTATGACTCGTTCGTTATAATCGGCAATTGAACGATTGTGTAAAATTTTACACAATCATTGAATCGTGTCAAGCGCAAATTCAATAATGGACAAGAATTCTGCATTCACAGCCAGATTCATCGAAGCCTGCGGTTCGGCTGAGCCATCCAAGGTTCGGCTATTGCTGAACATTTCCTATCAGGCAGCCAAGAATTATCTAAATGGCAGGCTGCCGCAGACCGAAGTCCTCATTACGATCGCTGAGCGTACGTCGTGTTCGATCGACTGGCTGCTTACGGGCCGCGGAAAAAAATTTCTCGATGGATCGGCGCCACAAGACACACCTATATCCACGGGCCAATTTGATGAATTGGTCAGGAGAGTAAAAGTGGAAGTAATCAACGAATTGAGCGGGAGCCAAAATGCGGGCGGACCCAAGATCGTTAGATTACAGCCAAGCGAGTTAATGTCGGAAAAGGTCGTAGACGAAGTCGAGACCTTGACCGGGAGTCAACCTTAACGGTAGCTCGGACCTATCGGACAATTAGAAGCCGATCCAATAGATCTCTTCTGCGATCGCCGTGATAATGTCGACTGAGATCTGGCCATCGACGGGTGCGGTCGTCGCAAAGTCGCCCCCACAATTTTCCGTGCATGGAGGTGGGCAAGTTTCTTGTCCGTTTTCGCACTTGTAGCCCCCGCTACCTTGATTGCCGTCGGCAAGGACGGTCGTGCAGAACATCGATACGATCAAGAACAATTTGATAGTCGTTTTCATTTTTTTCTCCAATAGTTTTTAGTCTTGATGTGTAGGCACATCAGGCATATACTAGCAGAGAAATTTGTCGCGGCTTATGGAGACTCTCAGCATTCGAACGGGTTTTGAACCAATCGTTTTATTCCGCAAACTTAGCAAACTCGAACGTAGCGGTCGATACGCTGAAGCTTTAGGCCTGATCAGTGATGGTTGGGACGATTTGTCGCGCGTTCCGGAAACTGAGCATTTCGATGTCGAGGACGCAGCAGAGATGCGTCTTAGATACGGCAGTTTGATCGGCTTTTACGGGCACAATGAGATGATCGCCGGTGCGCAGGAGCACTCAAGAAATATTCTTACGTCTGTGCGTGAGGTTTTCCAGGAGCTTCGAAATGTTGAAAAGATCGCCGAGTGTGAAAATCTGATCGCACTCACCTATTGGCGAACTGGTGAATATCGCGAAACCGATCTGTGGCTAGATATTGCACTTGACCATAACTTGCCCCGCACATCGCTTATTAGGCTTCAGTCTTTTAAGGTCCGCAGCCTCAATTTTCTCTCGCTTAAAAAGCACGAACAAAATATTGCTTACTGCCGTTCGGTCGAAGAGGATTTTCGCAAATTTGGTGATGCATTGCTTAACGCATCGCTATGCTCGAATATAGGCATATCGCTCAAAGACACCGGCCGCAGCTCAGAGGCTCTTACATATTTTACGCTCGCGAAAACCTATCATGAAAAATCACGGCACCGCATCTACCTAGCGACCGTAGAAAACAATCTGGCGCTGCTGCATATGAATGAGGGCAATTTCCGGCTTGCTCACAGTTCGGTTGACGCGGCGATCGGGATCTATAAAAAGTTAAAGGATAAGACTCGCGAAGGCTCGTCGCTCGAGACCAAGGCTCAGATCTGTTTGGCAGAGAACCGGCCCGATGCGGCACTCAATTATACCGATCGGTCGATCGCCGTGTTGCGCAAAAGCGAAAACCAGGCCTATCTTGCCGAGTCGTTAATGACGCGTTCAAAGACGTTGCTCGTTCTCGATAATTTCCAGGAAGCGGTTATATCGATGATGGAGGCTGTGGACATTACCAGGCGTCAAACGGGTGAGAAGGCGGCGAGAGCGTTGATCGACGAATTTCAAACTGCTCTTGACCCGGGTAAAAAACCAATCAAAGTAAATTTTGTCGCGGATCCCAACGAGCTCGAACTTGTCATCCCTGCATCTCTGTCAAAATACAGCGAATACAGCGGTGTCTGGATAAACAATTCTCACCTTGACGATCTGGGCATTCCAAGAGGCTCGCTTGCTGTTACTGTCAATGAAAAGGTCAACCGGGGCGATCTCGTCGCTGCGGTCGAACGTGAAACCGGTGCGGTCGTTTGCGGGTACTATGATTCGGATTTTGGGATGGTTTGTCTCGAAAGCGGGTCGGGTCAGCCGTATCTATTTGATGAAAACGCCGTCACGATCAAGGGCAAGATCGTTGGGGTCTGTCGCGACGGACAAAACGCCGACGGCAAGATGATCGTCGAGCCTATTGGTCAGACGGCCTAAAGTCTTTGATATCCATCCCAAAAGTTTCCTTAACATACTCTTCCTGAGCCTGATTTACACTTCTGAGATTTGTCAGCCGACGCTCTGATTTTTTGATATGGACGCGCGTGCGGTTTGCCATTTGCGCTAGTAGATCGCGACCCTCAGCCATCTCGTCCTCGACTCTTTTTCTTAAGTCATACAGCTCCGAACCCTCGATCTCAGCCCGCTCATTGACCAGCTCGCCGAGCCTGACCTTGATCTGAAATATCTGACGGATCGCCCGCACAAGTTCGTCGCCGACGGTGTCGCCGCTGACTAGGTCGGGGCTGTTGCGAAAATCTTCGACAAGTTTATTAAGCTTTGTTTGGTCTCCCGCCGAATACGCGGCGTTGAGTTCCGCCATCAGCCCGTGACGTTTTTCTTTTTCCCCGGCATCGAGTGCGAGGTCCGGGTGGATGATGCGGGCGAGGTTGTGATATGCCTTTTTTGCCTCAGCGGTTGGGTTAAATTTGCGGTCGGCGACATCGGCATCTTCGGCGGCACGAGCGGCAGATTCTTCGGCACGGCGACGCATCTCCTCGGCCTTTTTCTTTATCTCTTCGTCGTCGGGTACGAGCTTTACTTCTTCTTCGGCGATCTGCGCCTCGATATCGTCAAACTCCGCGTAGAGCCGAGCGACACCCATCGTATATTGAGCCTCAAATTGCTGCTGCAAAGCCCGCAGGTCTGTCATCTCCTCTTCGCGGTCGGCAAGCCGGTCCTTTAGCCGGTCGAGGACACGGCGTTTTTTATCGAGTTCGATCTCTTCGGGGGCTAAAAGGGTCATTGATCAAGAATAGAGATTCATCGGACGCGTGAGCAGCTCGAACGGGTCGTTGACGTTTATCATCTCACGGACAAAAAACGGTTCGCCGGCTGCGGCCCCGATCAGTGAGCCGTAGTAACGTGAGCGGTTTGCGATCTCGTCAAGGTAAGTTTTTCCTGTAAGCATCGTTTCCGGTTCGCTCGAATTTGGATCGTAAAACTGTGAGCGATGTGCACGGAGGGCTTCCATTTTTGCTTCGAGAAAATCTGAAATATCGACAATAAATGAGGGGACGACTCGCCGCGAAAATACATTATGAGCGACGATCGGCGGCGGTATTTTTTCATCGCCGGTTTCGGGATCGTAATTTCGCATCGCGGCAAGCCTCGACGATTCACGAACAAGAGTGGCTATATGATCGTGATCCGCGTGGCTGTCACTTTCCTGATGCGTGAGGATTAGGCGTGGTTTTAGCCTTCTCAATGCCCGCACCAACTCAACGCGTGCGTCGTCCGTCACAAAGACATGCCCGTCGGGCAAGCCAAGATTGTCGCGGATGTCGAGCTTTAATATCTTTGCCGCGTCTTCCGCCTCGACGGCCCGGCCCTCGACCGTGCCGCGTGTGCCCATTTCGCCGCGCGTAATATCGAGTGCCCCAGTCCGATAACCGAGATCTTTTAGCTTTAACATCGTACCGCCGACCGACAGCTCAAGGTCGTCGGGGTGAGCGAAAATTGCGAGGATATCGACTTGGCTCATAGGCTTTAATCTACCATAACGGGATTTAAAACAGGATACGCAGGATTTACAGCATCAATGTTTATCATGCCTATCCTGTTCATCCTGTAAATTTTCTTTGTTTGATAATATACATTTATGAAACTCACCGTCCTCGGTTCCGGCACCTCGATACCGCATCCAAAGCGCAGTAGTTCGGGCTATTGGCTTGAGACTGCGGGCGGGGAGATCCTGCTCGATTGCTCGGCGTCGGCCATACACCGGATGAGCGAAGAGGCGTTGGATTGGACTAGCTTAGGAGCAATCTGGATATCGCATTTTCATCTCGATCATTGCGGCGGACTCGCACCTTTTCTCGCCGGAACAAAACATTCAGCGGAGATGAGGCAACGGACAACACCGCTGCGAATATTCGGGCCCATTGGTTTGATGGCCTTGCTCGCTCGTTTTGACGCAGTATATAACTATCGTCTGCTCGAACAACCTTTTCCGGTCGACGTGATCGAGGTCGATGGTCTCGAACCGTATGAGATCCTTCCTGGTGTTGAGGCCGTCGTAATGAAAACGCCGCACACGGACGAAAGCTATGCGATCCATATCCGCGATGCTGATGAGAAGACGCTTGTTTATTCAGCGGATACGGCGTTTGATGAGACACTTGCAACCTTTGCCAATCGCGTAGATCTGTTTATTTTGGAATGTTCTTTTGTACGAGAAAAGCCTGTTCAGAAACATCTTGAACTTGCAGAGGCGATGTACCTTATTCGAAAAGCTCGCCCGAAACACGCGATGCTCACTCATTTTTATCCTGAGTGGGATGCGATAGATTTTGAGACGGAAGTCGCCGTGTTTGAACCGCCGTGTGAAGTGGTCTGGTCGAGGCGAAAGACGGCCTGCGGCTAGAGATATAAGTTACTCGCAATATTACCTGACGTTTCGCTTTGCCATTGCCATGAGTTCCTCAGGCATCCATTTTTCGAGATTTTTTTCTTCGGCACTAGCGATGCCTTTGTCGCGGTTACGCCATTCTTTCGACGGGTCGTCTTCGCGGCCGGATTGCTTAGGGTAATTTTCGACCTGTTCGAGACTGATGACAATGCCGTGGGCGACATCTTTCCAGTCTTCGTTTTGGATGCCGCGAAGAACGATCGGCAGGCCTGCGGTCCAGTCTTCTTCGGGGGCGATATTGTCGTATTCGGGAATAGTCAAATACGCCGTTTCGGGAAACGGTTTGTGGCTGTATTCGCTGACAATACGTGCCGCGAGATCTTTGTAAGAGCCACTAGGGTCGGCGGCTCTGATTTCCAGTGCCCTGCGAAAAATGTCTGATACGGTTGCTGTGTCGCTCATAATATTAGCCACAGATTATCACAGTTGGCGGCAGATTTTAATTCGCCCGCTAAAGCCGCGATCGCTGCCAACTTTTTTCTTGATAAACGGCATCTGAAAAGATAGTCTTTAAAGTCACGAGGTTTCAATGAGGAATTCACTTTTTGCAATTGCGGTCATTTTGCTAACGGTTATTTTTGCGTTTGGGCAAAACGAACAGGCGCCGATAGTCGAGAAAGAGATCAACTATAAAAACTGGACGTATAAAAGCGTTCGCACCGGCGAAGACACAAACTTGCGTGACCTGACGGTTGGTAAAAAGCTTGTGATCGTCGTGTATTATGCTCCGTGGTGCGGCAACTGGCGCTACGACGCGCCGATGCTGCAAAAGTTATATGACAAATACAAATCCGCCGGATTAGAGATAGTGGCCGTCGGTGAATACGACCCGGTTTCTTCGATGCAGAACAATCTTACTTTTATGAAGATCACGTTTCCGGCCGTCTATGAGTCGGAAAACCGTTCTGAAAAGCAAAAGACCAAGCATTATGATTATCGCCGATCGACGGGCGACACACGCGGCTGGGGTTCGCCGTGGTACATTTTTTTGCAGCCGTCATTGATGGAGAAAAATGGCGATACGCTTACCAAAAAGACCTTTGTCATCAACGGCGAGATGATCGCGGACGAGGGTGAAAAATTCATCCGCGAAAAGCTTGGCCTGCCAGCCGTCGACGCAAAATCCACAAGCGCCAAAAATGGCGAAATCGAGGTCTGCGACCCAGCGGAAAAGAAAACGACCGAACTCAAAAAGCCATAAAAACCGACTAGATACTCCTCGAAAACTAAAAGCACCTCAATTCCTTGCCACTCGCTGGTAAGCGGATTAGAATACCGCCTTATGACCAAGGCAAAAAAGATCATCTATTGGGTCGCAACCCTGTGGCTCGCGTTGGGTATGACATCGAGCGCCGTTGTGCAGTTGATGCGGATACCTGAGGGAGTTCAAGGTGTTACGCATCTTGGTTATCCTGCTTACTTACTGACCATATTGGGCACTTGGAAAATTTTGGGTGTTATCGCAATTCTCGCTCCTAGATTTCCGGTTGTAAAAGAATGGGCGTACGCGGGCTTTTTCTTTGTCACATCGGGAGCGTTTATTTCCCACGTTACGATGGGCGATCCGTTCGGCGAAATATTTCCTTCGGTGTTGCTCCTGACGCTGACGGTCGTATCATGGTATCTTAGGCCAGCGAGTAGAAGGGTCTCGTCGGGAACGGTTGAGGTATGACAACTATACCTGAGAGCCAAGATGGCGTTATCTACAACGAGCGGACATTGTCCGCCGGCCCGCTAGAGATATTCGCAGCGTTCGAAAAGTCGGAAAAGCTAGCCCGATGGTGGGGGCCGGCGGGTTTTAAGAATACTTTCGAGCTGTGTGAATTCAAACCCCGCGGACGCTGGGTCTATGTGATGCACGGCCCGGACGGCAAAGATTACCCAAATGAGTGCGTCTTTCGCGAGATCGAACCTTACACCCGGATAGTCATCGATCATGTCGTATTGCCTTACTACAACCTGACGATCACGCTTGTCGAAAAAGTTGGCGGAACATATCTGACCTGGCGGCAAGAATTTGAAAACGCCGCATTTGTTGCGAGTATGCGTACCTTTCTCACAAATGCCAACAATGAAAACCTTGACCGTCTTGAGGCTGTGCTAGCGGAGTAGGCCGCGTCGACAAAACTAAGTATATGAAAAACGAATTGCTACCCGCAGACCGTGAAGAGCTGCTCAGTGAATTACAGAAGCGTTTTGAGGAAAACACGGATCGCCATGAGGGGCTTGAGTGGGCTAAGGTGCTTGCCAAGCTCAAGGCTGATCCGGCGAAACTTTGGTCGCTGAGTGAGATGGAACGTACCGGGGGCGAGCCGGATGTCGTCGGATTTGATAAGGCGACGGGCGAGTTTATTTTTTTCGACTGCTCACCAGAAAGCCCTAAAGGCCGCCGCAGCCTGTGCTACGACCGTGCGGCATGGGAATCTCGGAAAGAACATAAACCCGCTAGCAGCGCAAAGGAGATCGCCGCCGAGATGGGCATTAAGATACTAAACGAATCTGAGTATCAAGAGCTGCAAAAGCTCGGAACGTTTGATGCAAAAACATCTAGCTGGCTCGAAACCCCTGCCGACATTCGCTCTATGGGCGGAGCGATCTTTGGTGACTGGCGTTTCGGCCGTGTCTTCATCTACCACAACGGAGCAGAATCCTACTACGCAGCCCGCGCGTTTCGCGGGTCGCTCAGGGTCTGAATCGGCTTTACTTTGCGGCCAAAATATCGCGGATCTCCGTGAGCAAAGCTTCTTGCGGCGGCGGAGGCGTTGCCGCCGCGAGTTTTGTAAAATAACCCATCGCCGCTTTTGCGATCAAAAACATAACAAAACCAACTATCAGAAAAGTGATAATATCACTGATCAACTGCCCGTAACGCAGCAGTGGAGCTCCGCTTTTGACGGCGGCGTCGATCTGTTCGGGTGTCGCGCCGGCGCCGAGTTTTCCGCTTAGGTCAACAAACTTTGCTTTAAAATCGATGCCTCCGGTCACGAGTCCGACGATCGGCATTACCATACCCTCGGTAAATGTCGTGACGATCTTGCCAAATGCCGCACCGAGTATCACGCCGATCGCTAGATCGAGCACATTGCCGCGTGCAATGAATGCTTTGAAATCATTTAACATATTCTTCTCCAATTTCTGAATGTAATTTCGGAACTTGCCACCAAGTATAGATCGGCAAGGTATATTCACAAAAGAATGGCCGAAATAAAAAGAGATCGGGTTATGCGATGATGTGCATAACCCGATCCAGTTAGATCTCAACGTTCTTAATTAGCTATTTAGGAAGTACCGCGAGCGTATCGGTTAACTTCATGGCGATGTCTCGGAGCGGGTCTTTTGCGGCGACGAATTTGCCTGCGATCGCTAAATCTTCGGCCTGCGTTGCGAGGTCGGTGATTCCCTGAATATTGGTCAGATATTTTTGGAGCAGCGGTTTGGTGCGAAACTCCGATTCGAGTGCCGACAGGCCATCTCTTAGATTTCGGATGGTTTGGATCGTAAATTTTTTGTTCGACGCGTGTTTGGTCAGGATCGCCTCTGAGACTGTTTTTGTCGCAAATGCCTTGTCTAAAAGCTCTAGAGCATCGGCTTTTGGACCGTATTCATCCACAAATCGCTTTACGTTTTCTAATTGAACATCGACCTTTTCCCGCGCTGCGCGGACATCGAGCGGCGGTATCGTTTTAACGACTGTCGGCTGTTTTGGCTTCTTTTTGGTAGTCTTTTTTTGCGCCGCGGCCGACATGCTGGTGATCGCGAGGATAAGCAACGCGAATGCGAATAGTCGAAAATGTCTCATAACGTTCGTTCCTGTTCAATCAGTCATAAAAATTTTATCATAGAGACAATGTCTCAGCGTTATTTAGAGGTACACAGGCTTGGGCGGGTTGGCTACGCAAATTCGCTTGAGCTACAAAAAGAACTTGAGGCCGAGGTGATCGCGCGGCGTGAGACCGATCATCTGTTGCTACTCGAGCACCCGCATACGTTCACGATGGGGCGGCGGTCAAAGAATGACGGCGTGCTCGCGACGGCGGAACTGTTAAAGGATCTGGGCGTTGAGGTCTTTGAAATAAATCGCGGCGGCAAGGTGACATATCACGGCATCGGCCAGATCGTCGGTTATCCGGTAATATCGCTCTCGCCGGATCGTGAAGACGTGCATAAATACGTTCGCGATCTCGAAGAGGTGCTGATACGTACGCTGGCTGATCTGGGTATCAATGCGTTTCGGATCGAAGGCCTGACCGGCGTCCATACGACCGAGGGCAAGGTCGCGGCGATCGGCGTTCATATCAAACGTTGGGTGACGACACACGGGTTTGCGCTGAATGTAAATACCGATTTGAGTTATTACAATTGGATCATCGCGTGTGAGGGAGAACCCGTCACGTCGATCGAACGTCTGCTTGGCCGCGAGGTCGATATGGCAGAGGTCGAGGAGCGGCTGATCGAGAATTTTAAGGATGTATTTGAATACGAGACCGAGGCTGTGACGTTTGCGTCGGTCGAGGCAGTTCACGCTTGAGGTAGAGATGATGAAAGCAATTATTTTATTTATCGTTCTGATTTCGGCTTTTGTTTTTGCCGGTTGCGGTAGTGCGGCGAATAATAGCCAAAATGGTAACTCGAACAGCAACGCGGCGAAACCTGCGGAGACGCAAAATCTTGCAGTTAGCGAGCGGCCGCAAAAGATCAAAGACCTAATGGCTGCTCGCGGCGAACAGGAGGCTGCTGCCCCGACGATCAAAGTGTTAGAGCCGAAGGCGAACGCCACGCTCACAAGCGCGGTTGTCAAAGTAAAGCTCGAGATCGGCGGCGATCTAAAAGGCTATATGCCCGGAATGAACGAGGAAACGCACACCGGTAATCATATCCATGTGATCCTCGACAACCAGCCGTACGAGGCTTATTACAATCTCGGCAGCGAGTTTGAACTGCGAAATGTGGTGGATGGCGAGCACACGTTGCGGGTTTTTCCGTCGCGGCCCTGGCACGAAAGCTATAAGAACGAAGGTGCGTTTCAGATGGTAAAATTTACCGTCAAAAACGGCGGCGGCGATAAGACCAAACCCACAACGACCTCGAACGGCAACACGATGGCAAACGCAGCCACCACATCCGCCGACCCAAAACCGACTCCCGAGGGTAAGGATATGCAAAATTCGACAGCCGGTCCGGTCGATGCTGATAAGCCTTTGCTGACGTACAGCCGGCCTAAGGGCGAGTATAAGGGCAACGATACCAACGCTGTAATGATCGATTTTTGGTTGAGTAATGCAAGACTGAAGGGCGACGGCGGCGATTACCGCGTGAGCTGGTCGGTCGACGGCAGCGAGGCAAAATTTATCGACAAATGGGAACCTATC
>JBGAUY010000014.1:41736-46260 GCA_044228425.1 Pyrinomonadaceae bacterium
GGAAACATAAGATAGTTCTAACGCTTGTGGACAAGTACGGCAAGATAGTGGACAACGGCGGATTTAACGCCACGGTTCGCGAAATTACGATCACAAAATAGTAACTGGAGAAACATAAAATTAATGCGACGAGAGACGACATCGTGGTTTAGCCACAATTTGGGAATGGATATGCCGCTGGTGGCTTACGGACACGCGGGCTATCCGCTATTGATGTTCCCGACGGCAGCGGCCGATTACCTTGAGTACGAAAGGTTTTATCTGGTTGATGCTATCAAAGAATTTATCGAAGCCGGACAGATCCGTGCTTATTCGATCAACTCGGTCAATAAATATAGCTTGCTCAACCGCGAGTCGCACCCTGGCTGGAAAGTCGAGATGCTGTCGCGTTACGACAAATACATTATGGAAGAGGTCCTGCCGCTGATCCGCAACGAATGCGGTGAGGATGCAAAACCTTTGACGACCGGAGCGAGTCTCGGGGCGTTGCTAGCGGCAAATACATATTTCAAACACTCCGATAATTTCCGCGGAACGATCGCAATGAGCGGCAGTTATGACATTTATAACTATCTAGATAAGGGGTATTACGACGACAATGTCTATTTTAATAACCCCGATATGTACCTGCGAAATCTAAACGACGACTTTCACCTGCCTCGTTTGCAAAAGGCCGATTCGATCGTCGTAGTAACAGGGCAAGGGTCGTTCGAAGCACCGGACCGCAGCCGCGAGTTTTCGGGTTTACTCCACTCCAAGGGCATCCCGCATCGTCTCGATCTCTGGGGCCACGACGTCAACCATGACTGGGTCTGGTGGCGCAGGATGTTGCCGTATTATCTTG
Source organism: Pyrinomonadaceae bacterium (assembly GCA_044228425.1). Lineage (GTDB taxonomy): Bacteria > Acidobacteriota > Blastocatellia > Pyrinomonadales > Pyrinomonadaceae > OLB17. Next base: position 42,581 of record JBGAUY010000014.1, read on the forward strand.
GCGAATTTTTGAAATAGTCTGAACCGCCTGCCTAAGTGGGCGGCCAGACACATAAAAGAAAAAGGCCGCAGTTCAAAAAAATGAAACTGCGGCCTTTCAATTTTACGAACGGGCCCCTCGCTCACGCAGGGTGGCTGACTTATCCGTCACCTTTTTTGCCCTTACGCTTTTCACCTGCGGGTTTCTCAACTGTCGGTTGTGGGCGGGGCGTTGACTGTATCACGGGTGGTCGGACGATCGGCGGACGATCCGGCGTGGTATCTGCCGGTTTTGTCGTTGTCGTTCCGGAATCGGTTATTGTCGTGCCCGTCGGCGGCGTATTGGGGTCGACTTTTGTGTCAGTCGAGACGATTGCTCCGCTCTTCTTAGCGTTGAGGTCCGCTTCCTGCAGAGACTCAAGCTCTTCGCGCTTACGCATCTCCATCTCACGTTTTACATCGGACGGCATCGGCGGTGGATTTGGGAAAGATTCGCGCGGCTTGTTTTTCATGAAGGGGATCATGAAAGCATTAAAATACGGCACGGCACCGTGGCCGCCGGTCATTCCGGCCCCGAGCGATTCTTTACGCAGCGGATTACCCATCCAAACGCCGGTCACATAGGTCGGCGTATAGCCAAGAAACCAGACATCGGTTTCGTTGTTGACAGTACCGGTCTTTCCGGCCAGCGGATGGCCGCCGGCACTTGCACCTGATGCAGTTCCGCCGCCGGAGACAACACCGCGCATCATTTGGACCATCGTTAACGCCACGTATTCGCTCGTTACTTTTGAGCTCTGGTTTTCGTACTGTTCCAGCAAACTGCCGTCGCGGTTATAGACCTTGCGGATCAGATGCGGCGTCATGCGAATACCTTTATTTGGAAACGCCGAATATGCAGCCGTCATCTCAAGTAGCGACGCCTCACTGGCGCCTAGAGCCGAAGGAAGACTAGGTGCCATTGGATTTGTGATACCGAATCGCCGGACCATCTGAGCGCCGGCCTGGATACCGACCTGTTCGAGCAGGTGGACGGCGGCAATATTGTACGATTTGGCGAGTGCGATCTTCATCGGCACGTTTGGATGGCTCGGAGCACCGCCATAATTGGTCGGAGACCAGCCGCCGCGTTTTATCGGAGCTCCGCTTACGATCATGTCCGGCGTCATACCGTCCTCGACCGCAGCCGTGTAGATGAATGGTTTATATGCCGAGCCCGTCTGCCGCAACCCTTGAGTCGCGTTATTAAATTTACTGGTGTGAAAATCGTAGCCGCCGACCATCGCGACGATCTCGCCGTTGTGCGAATTTATGCAGACGATCGCCGCCTGAACCTCCGGCACCTGCATTAGTTCGACGTCCAGAGTCTGTTTCTCTTTATCGACGCCTTTCACAAGAAACTCAGCCAAAAAGCCCGGTTTTAGCTCGTCTTTAGGCCTTTTACCGCTGCGGCCCATGTTGGCGGGGCGGACGATCGCCTTGAAACGTCCAAACCTAACACCGACTTCGTCGGCATTGTTGTTCGACTTCATGACAAGACCTTTGATGTATTCGCCCTCGGTGTAATCGTCGCCGTACCAATCGGCGTGCTTGAACGAATTTAGTGCCTTGTCGATCTCTTTTTCGTCCGTCATCGGCACTTCGTTCTCATCGAGCAGGATGTTTTGGTAATCCGAACGCCATTTACGTCCACGGTCGTAATCCCGCAATCGCTGGCGGATCGCCTGAGTCGCGAGTTTTTGAGCCTCAATATTGATGGTCGTGTAGACTTTGAGGCCGCCTTGGGCGACACGGGTTGTGTATTTTTCTTCAAGGTATTTGCGGACGTCTTCGACCGGATAATCCCACGCCGTAGATTTTGGCTGCGATTGGTAGTAGGCCGTATCCGCGAGCGTAATGGGTTTTGCTTTGGCCGCATCGACGTCGGACTGGGGGTATTTTGCCGGAAAATATTTGGTCATCTGGTCGAGCACGATGTCGCGGCGCATCTTTGCCTTTTCCATGTTGCGAGTCGGCGAGTACTCAGGCGATTTCGGGATAGCCGCGAGCAGAGCCGCCTCTTCGAGGCTGAGATCTTTTACAGACTTGCCAAAATAAGTCCGCGAACCCGCCTCAAAACCATAGGCACCAGCACCGAGAAATACATAGTTCATGTACATCTCGAGGATCTGGTCTTTTGTATAAAGCCGCTCGATCTGCAGGGCGACGGCCCATTCGTTGACCTTACGGGTGTAGGTCTGGTCTTTGTAGAGAAAGAGATTTTTGGCGAGCTGCTGCGTGATAGTCGATCCGCCCTCAACCTTGCCGGTCGTCAGATTTTTGAAAATTACCCCGACGATGCGATATGGGTCGATGCCGATGTGGTCGCGAAAGCGATAATCCTCGACCGCGATCAGGGCGTCAGTGACTTTGTCCGGTACGTCCTGTATTTTGATCGGGATGCGCTTTTCGAGAGCAAATTCGGCGAGAATTGTTTCGCCGTCGTCGGCGTAGATCGTCGTTACTTGCGGCGGACGATACGTCGCGAGAGCCGAAACCTCGACCGAGTAACGCGAATTATTAAGGTAATATGAGGCCAAAACACCGGTAAGAGCTCCCGCGGAAACGGCAAGTAGCAGAGCGATAACAAGCATCGCGAGGGTCGAAAAACCGCTCCTTTTGCTACCGTTGGACACCGCTTCGGCGGTCTTAAATTTTTTTACATCTACAGCCACTTTTCTTACTACCTCCTAGTTCACAAAACGACGCAGCTTAACGCTTACCACAAAACCGATCGCGACGAATGTCGATAACAATGCCGACAGTCCGGCGCTCATCAGCGGCAAGGGAACACCGATCACCGGAAGTATCCCAAGAGCCATTCCGACGTTCATAAATATCTGAAACACCATCGCACATACAATCGACATTATAACAAGCATACCCGCGCGCTCGGAAGCCTCGCGCGCACCAGCTATCATGCGTGAAAGCAATATCGCGTAGGCGAGCAACAGCGAAATACACCCAATAAACCCCGTGCTCTCAGCAGTTACAGCAAAAATAAAATCGGTCTGCGGCTCGGGCAAAAACTTTAGCACGCTCTGCGATGTTTCGGTGTCGCCTTGATTTCCAGCGAGCCCACCCTTGCCGACAGTGATGGTCGATTGGATCGTGTGATATCCGTAACCACGCGGGTCGACGCTGTCAGGGTCGGTGATCGCTAATATCCTCTCTTGCTGATAACGCTTGATCTTGCCCGTTTTGACACCGACCGTCCACGCGACGGGTATGAGTATAGCTGCGGCAACAACCGTAATGATCACATATCTGATCTTGATCCCCGACAAAAAGAACATTGCTCCGAGTATCGGAAAGTACGTGATAGCCTGTCCCGCGTCCGGTTCAAGTAAGATTAAGACTACAGGTCCCGCAAAGATCGCCCCGCCGATGAGCATTTCCTTTAATCGCAAATTGCCGGCTTTTCTTGCCCCAAAATACTTTGCGAGCATCAGCACCGTGGGGATCTTAACAAACTCTGATGGTTGAAATTGCCCGACGATCGGCAGACGAACCCAGGCTTTTTGCCCGTTGACCTGAACACCAAGCGGCGTCAGGACGAGAACCAGCAAGATCAATCCGCCGATATAAAATATTGGTGCCGAATCGATCAGTCGCCGATAGTCTGTAAAACAGACAATAATAAAAGCGACCATGGCGATAAAC
>JBGAUY010000014.1:46281-60093 GCA_044228425.1 Pyrinomonadaceae bacterium
TAAACATACCGATGATCTGTTTGGACCAAATGCTTTCGGTAGGTGTGGCATTGTGGATCTGCCAGACACCAAACGACGCGATCGCTATGGCCAGCAATGCTGTTAGCCAGTCAAAGTCCTTAAGATCGCGCTTTTCGATTATTGCTACCATCGGGGGTAAAAACTATCTTTTTGCCACTGTTTCGGGCGGGGCCGCTCCTTTGTCATGAAGCGACATATATGTTTCGTACACCCCGCGTACTGCAGGTGCTGCGTGGCTGCCGCCGAAACCGACGTTCTCAATAAGTGCGATTACCGCGATCTCTGGCTTGTAGGCGGGGGCAAAGCTGACGAACCACGCATGGTCTTTCTTGTCACCTACATCCTTGCCAAGCTCAGCGACCTGGGCTGTACCCGTTTTGCCTGCGATCTCAAAATTAGGGATGCGGATGGCACCCGCGGTTCCGCCGCCATTGACCACACCCCACATACCTTTGATGACCAGATCCCATTGATCAGGGGTTGCTTCGAGGATCTTCGGTTCGGGATGGGCAAAGCCAACGGCAGGACGGGCAGGGAAATAATCGCTTTCGCCCTCAGTGCCCACGGCGGGGATCGCTTTGAATTCTTTGAGAAAATGCGGCGTGTACATTTTGCCACGCATACCAATACTCGCTACAGCACGGAGCATCGATATCGGCGTTACGACGACCGTGTCTTGGCCGATGCCCGAATAGACGGTGCGGATATCGCTCCACTTGCCCTCATTTTTAACGATGTAGGGCATCCACGATTTTGGCGTTTGCGGGACCTTTTCGTTTGGCAGATCGATGCCAGAGCGTTTGTCGTAGCCAAAATCTTCGACCATCTTGATCACCCCGTCGATGCCCATTTTTAGGGCAAGTCGATAGTAATAACCGTCGCAAGACTTTGTAATTGCATAACTTAGCGGAGGCGAACCGTGGCTGCCCATACAGCGGGTAAATTTGTTGCCGATAGTGATGCCGCCCCCGCAGACGAGGTTTGAGTGTGCGACGGTTATCGCACCTTGCTGCAGGCCGGCGACAGATTCGGGAAGTTTCCAGGTCGATCCCGGGGGATAACGACCCTGGATCGCACGGTTATATAGCGGACGTTTTTCGTCCTGCCAATAGGCCGCGATAGCCTGTCGTCCTTCGGGTGTCGAGCTGCCCTTCACAAAGATATTCGGGTCAAATGACGGAGCCGAGGCCATCGCAAGCATCTCGCCGTTGTTAGGGTCCATCGCGACGATGGTTCCGCGTTTTGTAGCAGATTCAGCCAGTTGCTTTTCGGCCCGATTTTGAATATCAAGATCGATGGTCGAGATTAGATCCTGTCCAGCCTGAGGTTTGACGATCTCAAGCTCGCTCTGGACGCGGCCCTTGCTGTCGACGAGCACCTTGCGATAGCCCGGCCTGCCGCGCAGATATTCGTCATAATACTGTTCGAGCCCGCCCTTACCGACGATGTCGCCTGGGCGGAAGCCTTTGTCCTGAAACTCGGGTTCCTTGAGCTGATTTGGACTAATCTCACCAACATAGCCAAGCACGTGCGCAAGCGTCGTACCAAGAGGGTAAAAACGTTGCGGCTGCAGCTCGACGCGGAGCTCCGGAAATTCGAGCGAGTGTGCCTCGACCCAGGTGATATCCTCGATACCGACATTTTCTTTGAGAACCATTGTCTCAAATTCGTTTTGTTTTTTGATCAGGCTGAGACGCTCGACGACGAACTGGCGATCCATCTTTAGACCTTTTGAATAGGTCTCTACGCGGTCAGCTACATTGACCGATTTGAGTGGTTCGTTGGATAGAACTACGTTGTAGGTCGGCCTCGAATCGACCAGCAGTTTGCCGTTGCGGTCAAAAATTGCTCCGCGTGGTGCCGGGATCGGGATAAAGCGGACGCGTTGATTTTCGGCGCGTTCGTTATAATATTCTCCCTTTACGACCTGCAAATAATAGAGGCGTATCCCCAATAGTGTGAGCAGGATAAAGGCGAGCACCTGGATCGTGCCGACCCTTAATCCGAGTTTTTGAACATGATCGCCTAGTTTCATTTCGTAACCGTCCGTTATCTACCTAATCTGATGGGGTTTCGTCGTCGCGTTTGTCGTCTCGGGGCAAAAACATCCCGTTTTTTCCGCCGAGTGCGGTCACCCGACAAGGTTTGCAACAGCAGATACACAAGCGTTCCGGCTATCGTCGTGCCGATGAGCGAATATGCCGCAGTCACAAGAACATCGTTCCCCGGAGGTTGGCCAAACAGCCTGTGTAGGCCGTAATAGATCATATCGTCAAGCAAACATGCACCAGCTATGACGGGTATTCGCAGGATCAGGTTGTCCATATAGACGCGCCGTGTGATCTCGCAAACGATATAGGCCACGACCGTTTTTGAAAAGCCGTTTGCACCAAGCAAACCGCCGCTCAGGGCGTCTATCGAGATACCGGCAATGGAGCCAAAAAGCAGTGCGCGGATCGAGTTGCGCTGGAGCGCGGAATAGACCACGATGATCAACGGAAAGTCGATATACGCGAACCCCTCCCATACATTTCGCAGCGTCCACTGCAGGATGATCGCGATTATCAAGCTGATTGTTAATTTGACGCCTTCCATCTAAATTAAGCGAGTCCTATTTCTTTGTCTCCTTAGTAGCGTTAGGTAGCTTTTGCTCAAACTGCTCACGGGTAGCAGCTTCGTAAAGCAAAATGCCGACCTCTTGCATCGAGTTGAGCTTTGCCGCCGGTTGGATAAGTATTACGTGCGGCGTTGTTGCCGAGCCGCTGACGACGCTGACGATCTCGCCGACCTTTAGCCCCGCCGGATAGATGCCGTCTTGGCCGGTCGTAAATACCGCTTGCCCGACCTGGACAGTAACTGTGCCTGCGACATAACGCATCTCGAGCAGATCGCCCTTACTCGTCCCGCTGACGACCCCGAGGGCATTAGATTCACCCACTTGGCCTATCACGGCTCCCACGCCTGATTTGTTTCGCGTGACGAGGTCAACCTGACATGTCAGTGGCCCGACCGCCGTGACGCGGCCAACAAGCCCGCCATCGGTCACAACCGGCATATTAAGTTGGACGCCGTCGAGGCTGCCGCGATTTACGATCGACGAATCGAACCACACGGACGGGTCGCGTCCGATGATGCGTGCCGTCAGCACCTTGTACTTGCTCGTTTCTTTTAGCTGGAGGAAAGCTTTGAGACGTGTATTCTCGGCGGCAAGCTCTTCTTTCTGCTTTAGCTCAACCTCGAGTTCCTGCACACGTTGTTTTAAAACATCGTTGTCCGTCTGCGCCGAACGCAGGTTTGAGATCGACGTAAAATAGTTTGAGATCGCGGAGGTGACCGAGGTGACGGGCGACTGAACAAAATCGGCGATCGTCTGGGTCCAAGTACGCACGACACGCTGGCCGGACGTTATCTCTTTGGCATCGAACGCCATCAAGACAAAATTGACGATAAGAAGCGCGATCATCAGCCAGGGTGCCAGCCGCCAAACATCTTTTTGACTACGCTCAACCATTGTCAGTCGGCAGTGGCAGCTGGCAGTAAGCAGTAAGGACTTGCGGCCTACTGGCTACTGCCACTGCCTACTGGCCCTAGCTTCCTGTCATTAATGAATTATCCCACTTTACGCGTTTTAGCAGCTCAAAATCTGAGAGCATCTTGCCGGTGCCGAGTACGACCGATGAGAGCGGGTCGTCGGCGATGACGACCGGCAAACCGGTCTCGATCATCAGGCGTTTGTCCAGATTTTTAAGCAGAGCACCACCGCCCGTGAGGACGATGCCGCGTTCGACGATGTCGGCCGACAATTCCGGCGGCGTGCGTTCGAGAGCGACGCGGATGGCGTTGATGATGGTCGAGATCGAATCTGAGAGAGCTTCGCGGATCTCTTCGTCGGTCATCGTAATGGTCTTGGGGATGCCCTCGATCAGGTTGCGTCCGCGGACGTCCATTGAGAGCGGCTCTTCGAGCGGAAATGCGCTGCCTAGTGCGATCTTGATCGCCTCGGCGGTGCGTTCGCCGATGAGCAGATTGTATTTTCGTTTGATGTACTGTGTGATCGACTCGTCCATTTCGTTACCGGCGACGCGCACGGCACGCGAATAGACGATACCCGACAGCGATATGACAGCGATGTCCGTCGTTCCCCCGCCGATATCGACGACCATGTTGCCGTGTGGCTCCGTGATCGGCAATCCGGCACCGATAGCTGCTGCCATTGCCTCTTCGACCAGATATACCTCAGATGCTTTCGCGCGATAGGCACTATCCTCGACAGCTCGGCGTTCGACCTGTGTGATCTCTGACGGGATACCGATGACGACACGCGGGCGGACCCACGATTTGCCGTTGTGTGCCTTGCGGATAAAATGCTGGAGCATCTTTTCCGTCACCTCAAAATTGGCGATCACGCCGTCCTTCATCGGGCGGATAGCGACGATGTTGCCGGGTGTGCGGCCAAGCATCTCTTTTGCGTCGCGTCCAACGGCCTCGACTTGGTTCGTGACCTTATTGATCGCGACGATCGAGGGTTCTGAGACGACGATGCCGCGTCCCTTCGCATAAACGAGCGTATTTGCGGTGCCAAGATCGATCGCAAGATCGCTGGAAAATAAACTAAATAAAGACTTAAATGCCATTTCAATTAACTAACAGTCCTAGATTCTGGTTTTAGATATCGTGTTGAACGGAGATGATTTCCGCACCCGGAATGGTCCGATGAGGAGTAAAAACGTGAGCACCGTCGCCCAAAATGTCTAACCACTTAGCATACACTTATTTATTAGCATTTTTCTAGTTTAATTACAGTATTTATTTTGCAAAATGATGAATTATTTTCTATCGCGGCTAGTCATTTATCTTTGCTCGCTGGTCCCGCTTGGACCACATGGTCCGGGCCGGGCCAAGGTTCGCAAAAAAAGGCGGCTCCGAAGAGCCGCCAGTCGGGATTTATTGACTAAGCGGATCTGCTATTGTCCCGCGACAAAATTCAGGTCGGCAATATTGTCATTGACCTGCACTGTCTGCGGTGTAAAGCTGTATCGCCGCGAGCCTATGCTGATGATATAGGTCTGGCCCGGTTCGACATCCTCAAACTGGAACCGGCCGAACGCACCGGTGATAGTCGTTATGGCGGCGCCATTTAGACTTGTCATTATCACTCTGGCTCCGCGTAATCCGCGTCCCTCTGCAGTTACGACACGCCCACCAACGCTAACCCCGGATGCAGTTGGACCATTTATGGCCAAAGTATATGTCCATGGCAGCGGGTCATTGTTGGCTGCTGCTACCGGAACATTATCAAATGAAGTAAACACCACGGTATAGGAACCAACGGCCAGAGCCTGTGAAATTCGTGAGCGTCGATTGGTAGCGCCGCTGACGTCATCACTAACAGTGGTGCAATTTGTTAGTGGGCTAGCAGCGTTAAATGCTCCTGTATACAGGATCATGAATGTATCCGGCCCCTGTCCGGCACTGCCGGAAGGGGTGATCGAACCTCCATCGGCCGCTTCCAGGCTCAGCGTTACCGCTCCCGCAGACGTAACGGTAAACGGAATAGCATCGTAATGGACCGCCGTACCTACACCTGATAGTGCCCCACAGGTTACAGGCCGGTTAAATGTCGGGTCGGCTAGGGTCAAGGTGCCTGCGACCACCGCGTCTGGCGTGCCGGACTTTGCTTCGATCGCCGGTCCAGGCTGTTGGTCATTTTTCTCATTTAGCGACGAGCGTTTTTGTGCAGAGACCGTCTGCCCATACTCAAAAACGAGCCCTGTCGCACCCGCAACCAGAACCAACAAAACAACATAATTAAGAAATTTGGACGACATATTTTTTTGCATTTCCCGCCTCCTTGTGAGCATATAGCTGGTGCAATATCCTCAATTGCTCCAACTATTTAAAGTTAATAAAGAAAACCTGTTGACGGACAGTGGCCTCACCTAAAAAAGTGCAATGCCACATCGCCTATCCGGTTAGCATACACCTGTTTCCCAGTATTTTCTAGTCTGACTCCGCAACGAGGCTAACTGGGCGATAAAGTAAAAAAAGGCGGTCCTGAGGTCCGCCTTTTGCAATACACCATCTATAGTTTTTAAGACTATTCAGGGACGAAATTAAGTTCCGCAATGTTGTCAGTTACCTGAATAACCTGCGGTTGGAAATTAAATCGTCGTGACGAGACCGAGACGATATAGGTCTGGCCGGGCTCAAGGTCATCGAAAGTATAGCGTCCACCCCGTCCGGTCATCACCGACCTTGTACTGCCGTTTTGATCTGTCAAAGTGACGCGAGCCCCTACAAGGCCGCGACCGTCCGCGGAGGTTAAGACCCGACCCGAAACCCCAACGCCGGCTGCAGTTGCGGTATTGATCGTGAGATTTGCGCCGGTTACTGTCCCGGTGTCACCGGCCCCGCGATCGCGAAATCTTAGCGTCCACGTTCCGTTTGCGGTTGCGGGAGCAAATGCAGTATTGAGCGAAGTAACTGCTGGCGGCGGTGCGACGATTCCCCCAATTGCCGTGATGTTTGTACGGTTTGTGCTCGTCGGTATGGTAGCCCCCGTTCCGACGGAGCCGACTGTTGTCCACCAGTTAGCAGATGCTGAATCAGCAAATGTATAGGTATTTGCCGATTGTAAATTTCTGAATCCAAATGAACCGCAAGCGTTGGCTGAAGTCGACGTTGTTCCGGTTGCAGAAAACAATAACAAGCTTTGTCCCGATGGCGCCGATAGTGTGACCTCAAGGTCTTGAATGTAGGTGTGCGACGCGTTGAAGGCGATCTCGACGCTGGAAATTGCTCCGGTCATACCTGAAACCGTAAACGTAACATCTCTAAACGTTGTACTATTGTTCTGGCAGGCCGGCGTAGTGAGATTACTATCAGGTATGGCACCAAGCGTACCGGCATTTGCCGGAAACGTCGCCGCACCAACTGATGCCACCAACGACAAACTGACCATTACACCAATATACAAAGAAGTCAGAGCATTTACATAGCCTGCTAAACGACCATTTTCATTCGATCCCATGACACTATCCTCCAAATTATCTTTAAAGATGAATGAGACGGATATCTCCATCTCAATTAAGTTGTTTGTTACGTGATTATAAGGATTTTTTCGTCAGTGTCAAATTTTTTCATTTTTCAGTACGGCGTCTGAGAGCCAAGGACTCGCTACGATGGCTGCTTGCGGGTATGTAGCAAAAAGAAAGGGGTCATCATTTCCATGATGACCCCTCATGTTCTGATCGTAAATCCTAACAATTACTCAGGTAAGAGTTCTAGGTCGGAGACATTATCAACCACCTGGATCACACGCGGAGCAAAGTTGAACCGTCTTGACGCCACGCTGACAACGTATGTCTGGCCGGGTTCGACGTCGGCAAATGTGAATGAGCCGAGTCGGCCGGTGACCGCCGTTCTGACGCCACCGGATTGATCGGTCAGTCTGACCACAGCTCCGGTCAGGCCGCGTCCTGCGGCCGAGCTGAGCACGCGGCCGAATATGTTGACACCTGCCGCCGACGTAGGCGTGCCGTTGACCACTATCGGAACAAAGATCCGGGTAGCGCTGCCGCCGTCAGTCGGCTCAGTCCAGGTCGCACCCGTGTCAACGCTCTGCACTGACAACGGTGCATTTCCGTTCGGGTAGGTTGTCGGGTATGAACCGTTCGCATTGGTCACCGGCGGCGCAAAACCTGATGTCGACACACCCGGGGCACCAATTCCCGTTACCGTGATCGTCGCCCAATAGTGTCCGGGCGTCAATGGCGTATTAGGAAAATTTGTGGTCACAGAAAACACCGGCCGTGTAGCTCCAGTCAGGGTTGTTGTGGTCACACGATAAATGCCGGTCCACGCCGATCCACCAAAAGTCGACGATGTCGCAACAATGGTTCCGCCAAAACCAGGCCGCCCGCTCCAGATGCTTACCGTCGCGCCGGTAAAAGGAGTCGTGGGCGGGCTCGGATAGCTCGCTGACGTGGAGTACGGAAAGAAAACGATCGAAGATATCGTAGATGCGTTTGAGAGCGTAAACCTCTCGCCTAGTATAACTTGCGGGGAGCCCGTTCCGTTGAGGCCCAAGCCAAAAGTTGATGACCCCGCCGGCGTCGTCGCGATCGAACTCGTATTTGCACCGTTAAAACCGTTACCCGTTCCTGTCTGAATATTCGCATTGGAATATAAAACAGCACTCGGGGCATCCGTAGATGGCGATTTTTCAAGCTGGGCGGACTTTTGCGCCGGGACCGCAGACATCAGCGTAAACATCACAACAGTCCAGATGGTTAATAACGATACGATCGATCTTGCTCGGTTCAACATAAGATACAAATCTCCTTTTCCTAATTTATTCAAACGCAACTTCTCCCACAAAGGCAGATTTTGAGTGTAGGGAGAGTACGGTTCACGCATCACTTGCGGTAAAGCCGCCGCCTGCCGTCCCTTCGCCCTTCAATGCGGCGGGCGAAAACGGTTTGAGTCCTCTTTCCAAGCTATCATTTTCGAGGGTCGCAGCCAAAACATCACTTATAAGTTTTGACGGAATGATCTCAAGTTCCTTACGGACGTCTTCGGGGATGTCCTCGGTATCGCCTAAGTTGCGGTCAGGCAGCACGATGCGGCTGATGCCCGCACGATGGGCGGCGAGGATCTTTTCTTTAACACCGCCGACGGGGAACACGAGGCCCGAAAGCGTGATCTCGCCGGTCATAGCGGTGTCAAAGCGCACCTTGCGTCCGGTGTAGAGCGATGCCATTGCCGATGCCATTGTTACGCCGGCCGACGGGCCGTCTTTTGGTATCGAACCCGCCGGAACGTGGATGTGGATGCCGTTGTTTTTGATCATCTCGGGGTCGATGCCAAATTCGGCGGCGTGCGACCACAGATAGCTGCGGGCGGCTTGGGCAGATTCTTTCATTACGTCGCCGAGCTGCCCCGTTAAGGTCAAACCGCTGCTGCCGGGGAGCAGCGTCGCCTCGATAAAGAGCACTTCGCCGCCCATTTCTGTCCAAGCCATACCTGTCGCGACACCGGGCGGCAGATCCTTGCGGGCTTCTTCGGGAAACACTTTGGCGGGGCCAAGATATCCCTTGATCTCGTCGGCGGAGATCGTGACCTTGTCGGTCAAGCCTTCGGCGACCTTGAGGGCGACTTTTCGCGCGAGATTGCCAATAGTCCTCTCAAGCTGGCGAACTCCCGCCTCACGCGTATAACTCATCGTCAGCAGATTTATCGCGTCATCGGTGATAGTTAGCTGCTCGGCCGTCAATCCGTTCTCGGTTATCTGACGCGGTATCAGGTATTGCTTTGCAATATTCAGCTTTTCGCGGTCGCTGTAACCCGCAAGTTGAATGATCTCCATGCGGTCACGGAGCGGCATCGGAATTGGTGCAAGCTGATTTGCCGTCGCGATAAAGAAAACTTTTGACAAGTCGAACGGCAGATCGATGTAATTATCGCGAAACGTATTGTTTTGTGCCGGATCTAAGATCTCCAACAAAGCAGACGCCGGATCGCCGCGAAAATCATTGCCGAGTTTGTCGATCTCGTCGAGCATCAGCACCGGGTTATTGACCGCCACGCGTCGTAAAGACTGAATTATGCGTCCCGGCATTGCCCCGACATAAGTCCGACGATGGCCGCGAAGCTCAGCTTCGTCACGCATACCGCCTAAACTCAAACGGTCAAACTCACGTCCCAACGCCCGTGCGATCGAGCGTCCAAGCGATGTTTTACCTACGCCCGGAGGTCCGACGAATAAGATTATCGGACTCTTCGAATCGGGCCGCAGTTTGACGACGGCGAGTGATTCTAAAATGCGTTCCTTAATGTCCTCGAGGCCGTAATGATCTTCGTCGAGAACTTTTCGGGCTTCGGTTAGGTCGAGCTTTTCCTCGCTCGCTTTTCGCCAAGGCAATTCGAGGATGTATTCGAGATAGGTGCGGATAACGTGATAATCGGGAGCGGCTTGCGGCAGGGCCTCCATCCGTTTGAGTTCGCGGGTCGCTTCTTTGCGGACATCGTCAGGCAGGTCGGCCTTTTCGAGACGTTCGCGCAGCTGGTCGGCCTCGGCTTTTTCACCGCCCTCGTCATCGCCAAGCTCTTTCTGGATCGCCTTCATCTGCTGTCGCAGGACGTAATCCCGCTGCGATTTGTCCATCTCGTGCTGGGCCTCATTCGCGATCTTAGAACGGATCTGCATGATCTCAAGCTCACGAGCAAGAGCGGCATGCGTCAGCGTCAACAGGCCGTCAACAGTACTGGATTCGAGCATTTTCTGCTCGGTCTCGACACCCAAATCGAGGACGGAAGCCAGAAAATACGCAAGCTGGACGGCGTCTTCTTGCGAAGTGACGGCCACGCGGATCTCGGGAGGGACTTGCGGCAATAGGGCGAGAGCCTCTTGGATCATCCCCTGAATATTGCGTTTTAATGCCTCGATCTCCTCTTCATCAACGCGGCGAAGCTCCGGCAGCACCTGGATCTTAGCCTTGAGATACGGCTGTTCGCCGGTCCATTCGACGATCTCAAAGCGGTCGATGCCCTGCACGATGAGCTGCATGATGCCTTCGTTTCGCATCATGCGTTTGATGTTGACGATGGTGCCGATCTTGTAGAGATCATCTGGTTTTGCGTCGTCGCCGGTGACGTTCTCGGTCTTGGTCGTGACGCAAGCGATCAGCTTTTCCTCGGTCGCAAGCGCCGATTCGACGGCGCGTGTCGAACGCTCACGCCCGACTGCCAAAGGCACGACCGTTTCGGGAAACAGCGTCGTATTTTGCAGCGGCAACACCGCTATCTCAAGCTCACGCGGCAGCTTGATGTCCTGTGTTTTGAATTGTTCGTCGACTAGTTCGTCAGCCATAAATATTTTTGGAGCAGATCTCTACTTAGCTTTGCTCAGGGTTATTATCAGCAACCCATTTTCGAATTGATGCTCGACCTTTGCACCGTCGATCGAGGCAGGGAATTTTAGCGTTTTTTCAAAATTGCTGTAGCTGATCTCCATCTGCTGGTACGACACGCCTTCGCCGCACGAGCGGTCCTTGCGGCAGCCTGCGATGGCGAGCACGTTGCCCTGAATGTCGATCTCGATGTCCTCGGGTGAGACGCCCGCAAGCTCGACCTTTACTACCCAGCCGTCCGGCGTTTGATAAACGTCCGCGGCGGGATACCAAAGCTGGCCTGAGCGGACATTTTTGGATGTACCGACAAATTGAAAAAAGCGATTGGTCGATTTAGCCATTATTTGCTGAATTTTATCGTTTGCAGACTAAAGTCCACGATCGGATCCTGCTTTGGGTCATACAGCGTAACTACAAAAAACAAAGCGACATTTTTGCGAACGGTCGCGATATAACGTTGGCGAAACTTGCGGTTGTTCTGAAGCCCTTCAACCTCAAATGCCGCAAATTTTGCCCCGCCAAAGGTCAGCCGATAGATATCCTTTGCAAGCGTTAAATTAGGCGACGAAAGCACGAGCTTTTTGTTGGCGTCGATATATGAGTCTACCGTGGTTGTCTTAACGAGGCGCTCGATACCGCTTGAAAATAGTGCAGATTTTTCTTGTCCGGCTAGTGATGGTGGAGTCGCCTGAAACAGAACCTGCGTGTTCGCAGCCGAACTTTGCAGAGTGTTGTCCGCAGTCTTTACGGCGGTTTCGCGATTTTTGGCCACGACCGCTTTGTTTTGGTCGGTCGTAAAAAAATTCCACCCGCCGGGCGCGAGGATCGTAAAGCCTAACTGACTGTTCGAATAAAGCTTGCCGTCAAAACTGCCGCCCGCCGCGATCACCTCAGCGGAAGGAAGCTGAGCCTTAATGACCGCCGAACTTATAAGCAGTCCGGCGGTCATTAGCACTAAGGCCGAAATTGATCGACGGATAAACATCAGCTAATTCTTTCCCCAAAAAGCGGCTCCGCTTGAGATCTCTTCGAGAGTTTCGGCGATCTCTTTTTCATCTTCCATTTCGAGAGCCACATCGGCCATTGCGATGATACCGGCGAGCGAGCCGTCGGCATTGATGACCGGAATGCGACGAACCTGTTTGTCACCCATCAGGCGGATCGCTTCGAACACGAAATCGTCGGGTGCGACCGAGAAAAGCTCGGTTGTCATCACTTCGCCGATAGCGGAATCAGAACCTTTGCCGTCAGCTACGCCGCGAACGACGATATCGCGATCAGTCACGATGCCGATCAATTTCCCGCCGTCCACGACCGGAACCGCACCCATATCGCCGTCACGCATCATCGCCGCGACATCGCCGAGCGACATCTCGCGCGTCGCCGTGCGGACGTTTTTGGTCATTATTTCACTCGCGCGTAAGCGTGAAATGGCGGATGTCTCAGCCTCGGTCATCGTAGTAACTCCTTTTAGTTATTTTGTTCGACAGGCGTGAATAAAGCAAGGGAAATCATGTAACCGAAAAGGCGCAAAGTCGCTGAGAAAATCTAAACAAGATGGACAGGATAGGCAGGAACGAAAAGCCGAGACCCGCAATCCCGATCAACCCATCGTGTCTATCCTGTTTATCCTGTTAATTTTCTTCTCAGCGTCTTCGGGTCTCAGCGGTTCAATTCTTCTCAGTCATAGAGATCATCCGTTGTAGGGCGATGTTGGCGTAATGTTTTGTTTCGTCATCGACGATGATCTCATTGACGACATTGCCGTCGAGCAGATTTTCCATCGCCCAGGAGAGGTTTTGTGGCGCAATGCGGTACATTGTCGCACACATGCAGAGGTCGGGGGCGAGCAAGCGTATCTCTTTGTCGGGAAAGCGTGTTTGCAGACGATTGACGAGATTGACCTCAGTCCCGATCGCCCATTTTGATCCGGCTGGCGAATTTTCAACCGTCTTAATAATGAACGACGTCGACCCGTCAAGGTCGCTTAATTCGACGACCTCACGCGGGCATTCCGGGTGAACGATGACCTGCATTCCGGGGTGATCTTTTCTGATCTGCTCGACGTGCCAAGGCTTAAAACGTCCGTGCACAGAGCAATGTCCCCGCCACAATATCAGCTTTGCTGCGTGTAGCTGCTCCTCGGTGTTGCCGCCAAGCTCTTCGTGCGGGTTCCACAGCACCATCTTGTCGAGCGGTATCCCAAATTTTGCACCGGTGTTTCGCCCAAGATGCTGGTCGGGGAAAAAGAACATCTTGTCGTAATTTTTGAGATATGTGTCAAAGAGCGGTATCGCGTTTGACGAAGTGCAGACGACGCCCTCGTTACGGCCGCAAAACGCCTTGATCGCGGCGGTCGAGTTCATGTAGGTGATCGGGGCGACCTTGTTTTCGAGAACGCCGATCTCGCGTAGCTGCTCCCACGCATCCTCGACCTGATCGATGTTCGCCATATCTGCCATCGAACATCCGGCACCGAGATCGGGCAGGATGACGTGTTGGTGGTCTTTGCCAAGTATGTCGGCCGATTCCGCCATGAAATGGACGCCACAAAAGACGATAAACTCGGCATCGGTTTGCGAAGCCATAACCGAAAGCTGGTAGCTGTCACCGGTCAGATCGGCGTGTTTGATGACATCGTCGCGTTGGTAATGGTGTCCGAGAATGACGACACGCGGACCGAGTTCAGCCCGAGCGGCTTCGATCCGTTCGGCGATCTCGGCATCGGGCATGACGAGATAATCTTCGATAACGCGGGGTTCTGTTAGGACTGCTGACATATCTTTCCTCTAAGAAAAATGATGTCATTTAGGTTAACGGAGTGCAAGCATCGCGTGTCTGCGTCAGGCTACTCCGGCGATCTTTTCGATGATCAAAACAA
>JBGAUY010000015.1:0-58970 GCA_044228425.1 Pyrinomonadaceae bacterium
TGCCGGACAAAACTTCTAAACCATTCATAATACAGAGCTTTCCACCGCTTTCTCACTAAACACTCGACAGGCATATCGATTGCGAACCCAGTCGTATTACGTTTTCTCAAAATACGTATCGCACCTGAAATGGAAACCACGACCCCGCCCGGAGCGATCCGGATTTTGATCCTAAATACACTCGCATTCACCGTATGTTTTTCGGCGTGGATGCTTAACGGCGTTCTCGTGACTTTTCTTTCGGTAAACCAAGTTTACAAATGGACCGCCACCGAGATTGGTTGGTTGATGGGAATTCCTGTTCTAGCCGGCTCTATTTTTCGTCTGCCAGCGGGCATGCTAACCGATAAATTTGGTGGCAAACCAGTAATGACGGCAACCTTGATCCTCTGTGCAATTCCAATGTTTCTTCTTTCAAAAGTCGATTCTTTCACAGGTTTTGCTTTATGTAGTTTTGGGTTTGGGCTTGTAGGTGTGAGCTTTTCGATTGGTATTGCCTACACATCGGTCTGGTTCCCAAGGTCAAAACAAGGATTTGCTCTTGGCATATTTGGGGCTGGAAATGCCGGCTCGGCTATCACAACCCTTGTTGCCCCAACCTTACTCAACACGTTTACGGCGAACGGTTCGGACATCGAAGCGTGGCGCAAACTGCCCATAGCCTATGCAGCAGTCCTTGCGATTACGGGCGTAATATTTTATTTGTCGACGACAAATAAGAAGCCGATTTGGATCGCGAGAACCTTTGCAGAGCAACTGGAGCCGCTAAAAAATATTCGTGTATGGCGGTTCGGACTCTATTATTTTCTTGTTTTTGGCTGCTTCGTCGCGTTTTCGCAATGGCTCGTACCGTATTTTGTGTGCTTGGATTGTCGGTTTTGCTTTCTGCTCTGTTAATAATTCCCAAAATGGAGATATCATCACCGGGCAAAGGCGTATTAGCCGAACGTGATGGCGTCGTAACCAGTGTCGACGCTAATTCTGTCACGGTTGACGACAAAAAATATCAGATCAACGCAAAACAGGGAAACGATCAGATCTCACAAGACCAAATGCTGATATTCCCAACTAAGGAAATTTGGCAGGAACCGGCTGTGCATCTTGGACAGGCAGTAAAACGAAAAGAGCTATTGGCGAAAGGAACCACCAAGATATTTTTCCAGGCCAATGTTTGGATATTCGCTGGGCTCGTGATGATTTTAGGAATTGTCTGGGGTGTCGGCAAAGCTGCGGTCTATAAACACATCCCGGAGTACTTTCCCGAAGAAGTAGGCGTTGTCGGCGGCATGGTTGGTGTGCTAGGCGGTCTTGGGGGTTTCGTGATGCCGATCATTTTTGGCTATTTGCTTGACGAAACCGGTCTTTGGACGAGTTCGTGGATGATGATGCTGATCCTTTCGGTCGCCTGTCTGTTTTGGATGCACCGAGGTAATCCAGAAAATGATGCAAGAACGGCACCTAATTTAATGAAGAAAATTGAGGATTAAGGAATATATTTATGTCAACTTGGTTAGAAAAATGGACGCCTGAAGATGCCGATTTTTGGGAAACAACTGGAAGCAAGATCGCGTGGCGGACACTCATCGTCACAACTGTAACGCTAACGCTTTCATTCGCGACATGGTTTATGATGAGTGCGATCGTCGTCAAACTGCCCGGCATTGGCTTTAAGTTTTCGACTTCGCAGCTCTTTTGGCTTGCGGCGATGCCCGGACTAGCGGGCGGTACTCTGCGAATCATACACACATTTTTACTACCGATCTTTGGAACACGAAAGATCGTTACCATCGCCACATTTTTGAAACTGATTCCGTGTATCGGAATAGGTTTGGCGATAATGAATCCCGAAACTCCGTTTTGGTTGTTTATGGTTTTGGCATTTTCGGCCGGGTTTGGCGGCGGAGATTTTTCGTCGTATATGCCCAGCACCAGCGTGTTCTTTCCAAAACGATTGCAAGGAACGGCTCTAGGAATTCAGGCTGGGATCGGAAACTTTGGCGTAAGCCTCGCGCAGTTCGCTACACCTTTGATCATCACATTTGCAATGATAGGTGGTTCGCAGACGATCCAGTCGATTGATCCAAACACAAAAGGCGTAACGGGTTCAAGTTCGATATGGCTGCAAAATGCGGCATTCTGGTATGTTCCGCTATTGATCGTTTTTGGTATCCTGGCCTGGATGTTGTTACGAAGTGTGCCGATCAAGGCCTCGTTCACCGAACAACTAGATATCTTCAAAGACAAACATACCTGGTATTGCACGATCACTTACTTGATGACCTTCGGAGGGTTTTCGGGTCTTGCGGCCGCGTTTCCATTGCTCATCAAGACACTATACGGGGGCTTTCCGAATCCGCCCGATCCGCTCAAATACGCATTTTTTGGACCGCTTATCGGTTCTGCCAGCCGCATACTATTTGGATTTGTAGCGGATAAGGTCGGCGGAGCGATACTAACGACGATCTGTGGAATCGCTTTGATTGCGGGAACGGTCGCTATGATCGCGTTGGGTCTCTTTACGCCGACTTCGGTTGATCAGTTCGGAATGTTCGTAACGCTGATGCTGACGCTCTTTTTCTTTACGGGAATGGGCAACGCCGCAACGTTCCGTCAGTTTCCGATCATATTCGGGCACAATCCACGACAGGCAGCCGGCGTGATCGGTTGGACGGCTGCTATTGCCGCATATGGCCCTTTCCTCTTTTCAATACTGATCAGCACCGCACTCTCAACCACCGGCTCCGTAACCCCATTTTTCATCGGACTGACAATATTTTTTATCTTTGCAACCTTCATAAATTGGTGGTTTTACACGAAAAAAGGTTGTGAAAGACCAAGTTAAATATTATGTATCACAAAACTCTAGTCATATTAGGAATCATTTTTGTATTCGGTTCGTCTATTTGTGCACAAATCCCGCAGGACGATGTGCAAACAAAAATCAAACAGCTGGAAACCCAGGTACAAACGATCCTAGCTGAACTTGATAAGCTAAAAAAGGCAAACGAAACGTCTGCCCAAACAACAAAAGTTGAATCTCCGACACCAGTTACGACGCCTGAAAAAAAAATCGAACCAGAGAAAAAGTCAGTCGGGATTGAAATCGCAAACGGCGTTCGGGTCATCCCCTACGGTACGATCTATTTTAATGCCTTTAGTAATTCTGCCGGCACAAATAACGCGGATATTCCGCTTTTCGCTGCGACTTCAGGCAAAGCTAACACAAGCGCCAGCGTTCGCCAGACCCGCCTTGGACTGCGGATCGAGGGGGGCAAGATTGGAAAGGCCAAACTTTCCGGAGTCGTTGAGGCTGATTTTTTTGGCGGATCGCCGGCGATCGGCATTGGCGAAAATTTTGGCGTTGTGCGCGTTCGATTGGCAAATGCTCGTCTTGACTGGGAGAAAACTTCGCTCGTCATCGGACAGGATTGGGTTCCTTTTGCCCCGAATAGTCCCGTATCAATTGCAGATGCTGCGATCCCTCAGTTTGCCGCGGCTGGAAATAATTGGGCGCGATTGCCTCAGGTAAAAATAGAACAGCGTTGGAATAAAGGAAAAGTGGTCTGGCAAGGCGCTGTTTTAGCTCCACAAACGGGCGATTCGAATTCCACAGCAAACTTCCTGCAACAACCAAATTCCGGAGCATTGTCGAAATTGCCATTTCTCCAAACCCGCATTGCTTACAATGACAAAGATTGGTTTGGCACGAAAAAAACAGGCAACATAGGGGTTTCTGCACATTACGGCCGATCTAGGGCAACCTCAACGACTGCACCGATTGTCGAAGATGACGTCGATTCTTACGGTGTCGCTCTGGATTGGAATTTTCCACTTCATAAACGGGTGACGTGGTCAGGGGAAGGGTTTATCGGACAAAATCTGGCTGGATTTCAAGCCGGAGTTTTCCAAAATTACAATACAGATTTTGCAGAAAAAGTAAGTAATGTTCTAGTTGCAAAAGGCGTCAAAGGAATTCGGACTTCAGGCGGGTGGACCCAACTTGGGTTTACGCCAAATTGGCAACAAGATAAGTTGACCTTGTACGGCTCGATCGGGTTGGATGATCCGAACAATTTAGATTTGGTCAATACTAGGACACGAGATTTCCGGAGCCGTAACCTTGCTTGGGCATTGGACGCGATCTACCGATTCACACCGCAATTTCAAATCGGGTTCGAATTTAGACAGCTAAATACTTACTATTTGATAACTGGGAAAAAAGGTGTGAACCACATCAATCTTGGAGCTGCATACTCATTCTGATTACTATACGAAGTCACCTAAACATGGAGGGATTCATACTGGCTGGCGGCCAAAGCCGTCGGATGGGTCAGAGTAAACCGACTTTACTGCTCGGCGGCAAAACTCTCCTAGACCGTGCGGCCACAGAGCTGTCCCGGATAGCTGATCCTGTATTCGCAGTCGGCAATTTATCCGGGGATGTCACCTCGTTGCCAATAATTGAGGACGAGCCCGTGTGTGCAAACACGCGGGGTGCAATAATTGGCCTTTACACAGCTCTATTTCACGCAAAGACTGAATGGGCGGCTATCCTCGCTTGCGATCTCCCGTTTGTAAATGGTGAATTGCTGACCAGAATGGTGTCAGTGGTCGAGCAATTCGCAGACTCGCCGGACATCAGTGCTGACGCTGTTTTCGCGGAGCAGCCCGATGGACGCATCCAACCGCTTTGTGCACTTTTCCGTCCCGGCATTTGTCTACCCGAGGTCCGGAAAATGATAACTGAGGGCAATTGGAGGCTGCAAGATCTAGCCACCCGACTAAATACGCGAATCCTAAGATTTGCCGAATATGGAGATCTACCGGGCGCGAACCATTTTTTCTTAAATGTGAATAAACCTGAAGATTACCTCAACGCCATCGAATATGAAAACACCTATCCAACCAAGGACTAGTTTAACTGAACTAAAACGAAAATATTTGGTGGAAATTTAGGTGGGAATTGGAAAAGGGACATCTCAGAATGTCCCTAACTTGTTGAAAACTTTGGTGCCGTCTACAAGATTTGAACTTGTGGTCGACCGCGTGTGAATCTAATGGTCAATAATTGCTGCTCCTTGGATGCGATATAGGTCTAGAACAACCCGGCCTTTTTGAGGGATCTCGAATGCAAAAATTGCTTGAGGAAATTGAAAGGACCCTGCGGCGAACCATACGCGAGAAAATCCGGTCAGCACTAGAACCCCGCGACGAGCCGCCGGCCCCGATTGAAATCCAGCCTGAACCTGAAAAGCTTATTAATTCGAAAGAGGCCGCTGTTTGCTGCAGGGCATCGGAAGTTAGTCTGTGGAGAATGAGAAAAAATAGTGAAATTGGTTTTTTCAGAGTCGGAAACCGGGTCTTATATTCGATGGAGAAACATTTGATACCATTTCTGGAAAGTCGAGAACGAAAGCCTAAGAAAATCGTAACCCGATCGTTGTCAGGAGGATAGGATAAGATCGGAGTTTCATATCAGATCTTGTGCAACATTTGTGCAACAACTTATGAAAACTCAACTCAATTGCCGATAATAGGCCAATCAAATTCAAGCTCAGATCCAATAAAATTAAGCACTTTCAATCTCAACTAAATTCAGCTAAAGTGATTTTGAAGACTGAAAATCCGCGTGTCGGCGGTTCGACCCCGTCTCTGGCCACCACATTTTGATCGAAAGGCGGCTTGTAACAGCCGCCTTTTTTGTTGTGCGGTATAGTTTAAATTATGGAACCGCTTGCAAACGAGATCAGGCCAACTAGCCTCGAAGAATTTATCGGCCAAACGCATCTGGTCGGACCTGGTAAACCGGTACGACTCGCGATCGAGCAGGGCCATATTTTTTCGTTCGTCCTGTGGGGCACACCCGGAACCGGCAAAACAACGCTCGCCCGCATTTACGCAAATGCTATCAAAGCTGATTTCTACGAACTTTCAGCCGTCTCCGCCGGTAAGGAAGACATCCGCCGGATCGTCAAAACGCCATCGATCGACGGCCGGCCGCGAGTGCTGTTTCTCGATGAAATACATCGCTTTAACAAAGCTCAGCAGGATTTCCTGTTGCCATTTGTCGAGAACGGCGAGCTCGTTTTGATCGGAGCAACGACCGAAAACCCGAGCTTTGAGGTTATACCGGCTCTATTATCGCGGCTTCGTGTGTTTGTTCTCGAAGAATTTTCTGACGCCGATATGGCGGCGATCATCGACCGTACCGGTTTCGAACTTGATGATGTTGCCAAACAATGGCTGATCGAAATGGCTAACGGCGATGCCCGTCAGGCGATCACGATGATCGAAAATACATCGCGGCTTTACGACGCGATCTCGCTCGTAACGCTCAAAGAAACGCTCCAATCCAAATTCTTACGCTACGACAAAAAAGGCGAGGAACATTACAACGTTATCAGCGCATTTATCAAATCAATGCGAGCCAGTAAGCCGGACGCAGCGATGTATTACCTCGCCCGCATGATCGAGTCCGGCGAAGACCCGAAATTCATCGCACGCCGAATGGTGATCTTCGCATCCGAAGACATTGGCGTTGCACAACCTACGGCTCTCGTCGTTGCAAATGCCGTTTTCCAAGCTGTGACTACGATCGGCATGCCCGAGTGTGCATTAAACCTCGCCCACGGCGTTGCGTATCTCGCCAACGCCGCAAAGGACCGTTCGGCAACAAACGCTATCGGTGCGGCAATGGAAGACGCAAAAAAACTCGGCAATTTGCCGGTTCCTATGAAGATCCGTAACGCTCCGACAAAGTTGATGAAAGATCTCGGTTACGGCAAAGACGAGGGCAATGACCCCGATGGTGATCTGCTGCCTGAAAAATTGCGTGGCCGTAAATATTTTGAATAATATGTTTTTCTCGGCGATCCCAGCGGGCTCTGCGTTGAAAACTTGTTCTTAACGCAGAGATCGCAGAATATGCAGAGAGGGCAATAAGGAGAAAAGAATGACACGATTTACCGTCCTATTTATGTTGACGCTTGTGCTTAGCGTCGGAGTATTTGCTCAATCTGACAAAGACATTGTCTCGACGCGAGAGATGGACCGCATCAATTGGATGGAGTTTAAGGATGTCGTGCCTTCGAAAACCAGCACTGTTTTGCTGCCGACCGGCACACTCGAACCCCACGGCGTGATCAATAACGGAGCGGACAACACTGCACCATTCGCCATTGCAAAAACCATCGCACGCCGCACAAATGCGATGATCGCCCCGACGCTGCCCTACGGCATCACCGGTTCGATGGAGGCTTATCCGGGGGCGTTTCAGATCACCGAGGCCGCTTATCGACCCTTTGTAAAACAAATACTCGAAGGACTCGTAAAAAACGGTTTTCGCAACATTATTATCCTTAACGGCCACGGCGGCGGTCAGACCGCGGTGCTCACATCGGTCGCCGCGGAGGTCGCGATCGAAAAACGTGTGCGAACGCTGGTCGTAAATTGGTGGTCGTTCGCCTCGGATGAGACCAAGGAGGTGTTTGGCGAAGATGGCGGACACGCCGGAAACAACGAAACAGCGTTTATTCAGGCCATTGACAAAACCCTCGTGCATCCCGAAAAATACACCGGTCCTGAGATGACGACCGCCAATCCCGCGCCGGGAACATGGGCGGCTGTTCCGTCCCCGTCGTCAATAATGCTCTACCAAAAGGGTCAGGGTTACCCGACGTTCGATCAGGCAAAGGCAGATATTTATTACAAAAAGGTCACTGACAAGGTCGCTAACCTAATAATTGACACGGTCAAAAAGTGGGATATGGCAGGTTTGTAGGTTTACAAAAACAATGGATTTATATAAAATGACCATTGGACGATTTTGGTCATTGGTCATAATATGAAAAGTGCTGTTCAAACAAAAGACACGCGCGAGGCGATCCTAGACGCCACCGGCAAGCTCTTGGCTCGTTACGGTTATAAGAAAATGACGATCGACGACCTTGCTCAAGAGGTTGGCATCGGAAAGGGCAGCGTCTATCTCCATTTTCCGAGCAAGGAAGAGATCGCACTTTCGCAGATCGATCGTATAATTGAGCGCCTAAAGTCCAAACTGCGCACCATAAGCAATGGCTCAGCGGCCCCGGATAAACGGCTCCGTGAAATGCTCATCGAACGCGTGATGTTTCGCTTTGACAGCGTGAACCATTATTCTCAGAGCCTTAACGAGATGCTCTCATACCTGCGGCCAAAGCTTTTGCAACGTAGAAAACGGTACTTTGACGAAGAAGCTCGTATCTTTTCTGAGGTTATCGCGGACGGTCAAAAGGCAAAGGCTTTTGTTGCCGGCGACCCCTTTGATCTTGCCCAAACCCTCGTCACGGCAACAAATGCGTTGCTTCCGTATAGTTTGAGCGCCTTCGAGCTAGGCGACCGCAAAGACGTTGCTGAACGCACTAAGAAAACTGCTGATCTTTTGATAAACGGGTTGAGAAAATAGGCGGAAAGGAACCAGCTATGAAAGTGATAATGATTATTGCCCGCGTGCTCGCAATACTTTTTGTAGCATTGCAACTATTTCGATTGATCGGCTAGGGCTAGGGCTACCGTCGCCAATAATTTTTGATCTTTAGGTCTAGGTAGGGGAAAGCGCAGTATTCGACGTTGCGGCCGGTTTCCCTAAGTTTTTCGACCATTGGCCCGCCCGCATCAGCATTTCGAGTGTGCACGATCACCTTTGCTCCGCGTTGCAACTCGGGCCGCTCGCTCAACCATTGGGCAATTGCAAACCCAGTATTTTCAACATCGCCGTGACTGTTCGAATCGTAATGATGCGGCAACAGATCATGATCCAAAAAGATCGCGTCGTAGCTTCCCGTTGATAAGAGTTCCTTGGCCTCAGCGACATTTTCGGCAATATCGAGAAAGTCGCCCTTAAATCTTTTCACAAACCAACGATGCCGCCGAGTGTCATCGTCCAGCAGCATAACGCTGATCGATGCACGCTCAACGCTGAGATCCGCTAACCCAAATCGTATCAACAAACTACGCAAAATACTCATAACTACTGCCGCTAAAATAATATATCATAGCCCCTTGGCCGAGCCCGAAACTCAAACTTGAATTCGAAATTGGCGGTGCTATAATCCAACTGTCCGGTCCATCAAATACAAAAAATGCCGCAGGAAAAAGCAAAAGATCACAAGCTCAAAGCCGTCCCCAAATTCGTCCAGCATGACGGCGACGCCATGAACGGATTGGATGACGTTTGTCCGATTTGCTTTGGCACCGGGATGGAGATCGTCCCCGGCAAAGGTGCGAGAACCTGCTCGTGCCGAAAGCTCAATTCTCATAAGGGCCAGTTTGATAGCGTCCGCCTGCCCAAGCGATACGATGGCTTTCATTTTGGCAATTACAAAGCTCAAAACCCTTCGCAAACCGCCGCACTCAAAAGCGCGATGGCGTTTACGCATGAATACCCAGCCGTCGACCGCGGCCTGCTCCTGATGGGTAGCGTCGGTGTCGGCAAAACACATCTCGCGGTCGCCATCCTCAAAGGCCTGACCGAACGCGGTTTTTCGTGCCTCTTCTACGAATTTGGTTCGCTCTTGAAAGAGATCCAGGATTCATACAACCCCAGCACTAAGTCGTCCGAACTCAGCGTACTTGCTCCGGTATTGACTGCCGATGTGCTTGTGCTTGATGAGTTGGGAGCTTCAAAACCGACCGATTGGGTCCGCGACACGATGACGCATATCATTAACTCACGTTACAACGAAAAGAAATTTACCGTCTTTACGACAAATTATCTCGACGAGCGTCCAAACGATCGCGAAGAGACTTTGGAAGACCGAGTTGGCGTTCGTGTGAGATCTAGACTGTATGAGATGTGTAAGACAGTGATGATCGTCGGCGAGGACTATCGAAAAAACTTTGACCGACGAACCGCTGCGGCGAAGTAACTCTTAATAATTCCCTGCAACAATGGTCGATTTGATCCCGCTGGCTTCCTGAGCGATCTTGACGCCGACCGATGCTCCGATGCGGGTCGCACCTGCTTCGAACATTGCTCTTGCGTCCTCAATTCCCTTTACGCCGCCCGACGCCTTAACGCCCAGAGCACTGCCGACGGTGTGACGCATAAGTGAAACGTCGTCGGCAGTCGCGCCGCCTTTGGCAAAACCCGTAGAGGTTTTGACGAAATCGGCTCCGGCGTTTTTAGCGGCAAGACATGCCCTGACCTTTTCATCGTCAGTGAGCAGAGCCGTTTCGATAATGACCTTGCAGAGAATGTGGTTCTCGTGCGCTGCTTCGACAACGGCTCGGATGTCGTCTTCGACCAGGCAATCATCACCGGATTTGAGTGCTCCGATATTGATGACCATATCAACCTCTTCGGCACCGTTAAAGATCGCGCGGCGGGCTTCGTAAGCCTTAACATCGGGCAGCGTCGCTCCGAGCGGAAACCCAATTACCGTACAGACCGGAACGCCCGTCCCCTTTAGGAATTCAGCAGCACGTTTTACCCAGCCGGGATTGACGCACACAGAAGCAAATCCAAATTCAGCCGCCTCCGAGCAAAGTTTCTTAATATCCGATTCGGAAGCCTCAGGTTTGAGAAGCGTGTGGTCGATCAAACTAGCCCAATCATGAGCGGTCGCCGTCTCGCCAAGCACGATACCGATACGCTCGGCACCGGCGTCAACGATACGCTCGACATCGGCACGGCAAAACGTCGGGCAGTCTTCCTCACCCGTGAGTTTTGCCAGCACCATATTGGTGATCTGGTCGATAAGCTGGTCGTAATTTCCGTTCTGCTGCATGAACACCTATATTATCACTTTCGATATTGCCGCTCTATGTTGTCGATCTTGCCAACGCGTTTCATGTGCCGCTCTTCGGAAATATCGGTCGAGATGAACGCCTCGACGATCTGTTTTACTTCATCAAAAGAGTTTTGCCCCGCTCCAAGCGTCAGCACATTTGCACCGTTATGCTCGCGCGAATTTTTCGCGAGAGCCGTTGAATAGCAAGCGGCCGCTCGGACATTAGGCACCTTATTGGCCGTCATCGCACTGCCGATCCCGGCCCCGTCGATGATTATGCCGACATCGACCTGCTTGCCGCTGACAGCTTTGGCGACCGCGTGTGCGAAATCAGGGTAATCTACGGCTTCTTCGCTTTCAGTACCAAAATCGCGAACGTTCAAGCCAAAATCCGTCAAGAACGCTTTCAACTGCTCTTTCATCTTAAACCCGCCGTGATCCGAGCCGACCGCAACCGAACGAACCTTTGCCGTACTTTTTCGGGCCTGTTTATGTATCAGCTCGATCTTTAGGTCGTTGACGATGTCCTGAGCAAGGGCCGTAAATTTAACATTTTCACCGACACGCAGTTTCGAACCCGGTTCGAGGCCTCGCAGGTCATCCTCAGTAAGAAGTGTCTTTGACGATTCGTCGCGGTCAAATTCTTTGCCAATTTTACCCCGCAAAGAATTTACGACGACATGCTCAACCTCGGCGGCCGTTTTCGGCGCGGTTTCGCCCTCGGTCGGCACGGTCGCCAAAACCTGTCTTACCAGTTCTCGAACGCGGTCGCGTGTATCTTTATCAGCGTGAGCCATTTTTAATGGAAAAAAGCGGTCAACTTGAAAGTTAGCCTATGTTTGAATAGTATGTCTAAAAACCAATTCTTTCAAATTTGCGAGGAAACCATGGCAACCGGATCAACCAAAATGGCAACTACCGAATTCACCAACACTAACCTCGAAGTAATGTATTCCGAGGCCGAAATTCAGGCACGGATCAAGGAAATAGGTGCGCAGATCACCGCCGAATATGCCGGCAAAGAGCTTGTTTTAGTGGGCGTTTTGAAAGGTTCGTGCGTATTTATGGCCGACCTGATGCGCGAGATCGACCTGCCGCTGACGATCGATTTTATGTCCGTTTCGAGCTACAAAGACGGCACAAAATCGACTGGCGACGTCGAAATCCTCAAGGATCTAAGCAATTCGATCCGCGACAAACACGTCCTAATTGTCGAAGACATTATCGACACCGGCTTGACGCTGACACGGCTCGTCGAGATCCTCGATTCACGTGGTGCGGCCTCGATCAAGATCGCGACATTTCTCGACAAACCCGAGCCGCGAATCAAGAAAGAACTCGTCGTCAATTACACAGGCTTTGTCATCCCAAACAAATTCGTCGTCGGCTACGGGCTCGACGCCGCCGGACGCTACCGCAACCTGCCATTCATCGCGGTCGTGATCGATCCGTCAGTAGCATAAGAGGTTTTACCCACGAAACACACGAAAGTTGGTTCGAATATTTCGTGTATTTCGTGTGTTTCGTGGGCAAACTCTTAATTCCCGATTGACCTCAGCCCAAGGATTCCGTATAATCTGAGTTTTTCGACTTGTGCAAATTATTGCACAGTCTGACGGGGAGCTAACACAATAATGAGTTACGCAGTTATAAGAACAGGCGGAAAGCAATTTGCGGTCGAGGGCGGCGAGACACTTCGTGTGCCGACCATCAATGAAAAGGCCGGTGCAAAGGTCGAAGTCGAAGCTCTTGTCCTCGGCGACAAGGTCGGTGCGGCCACGGTCAAAGCGACTGTCATTGGCCATGGCAAAGCAGACAAGATCATTGTTTTCAAAAAGAAACGCCGCAAACAGTACAAACGCAAACAAGGCCACAGACAAGGCTTTACGGAAATCAAGATAGAAAAGATCTAACGATATGGCACATAAGAAAGGTGTAGGTTCATCCAGAAACGGCCGTGACTCAAATGCACAGCGGCTCGGACTCAAAAAATTTGGCGGCGAGCATGTTCTCGGCGGCAACATCATAGCACGTCAGCGCGGCACCAAGTGGAAGCCGGGCAACAACGTCGGCAAGGGTAAAGACGACACGTTGTTTTCGCTGATCGAAGGCTTTATCAAATTCGAAGACAAAGGCCGCAAAGGTAAATTCATCAGCGTCTATGCTGCCGGAGCCCCTGAACTGGCACCGAAAGTCGTCGCAGAAGCTGCTGCCTAAGCGATCAAAAATTAGTTTTGTGAAAAGCACACGTCATGCGGCGTGTGCTTTTTTTGGTCCGGTCCGGACCAGATGGACCGAGGTGGACCAAGAACTCAGCAAATTCTGCATGTTTACTCGTCAGAGGTGACAGTCTCTACCCGCATTTACAACTTTTTTTCAATTATTTTTCCGTTACATGTAGCAAGACTGCGTAACGTCGTCGCATCCGTCTCGTTTTACTAAATTTTCACTCTAAAACACTTGCCGGATTTTCCACAATCTTATTCACATTTTTTGCACAGCCAAATCCACAGGATTTCCACAGAATGCCCATAAAATAAGGGTAATAGTTAAAGTATTTTCTACTTGACTTCGAAAATAACGGGTGTAAACTGGTTTCACAGTCGAGGTTGCTAAGGGAACTTTGACCGGCACCGAGAGGTGGAGCGGACGCGGTGACGCGACCGTTTGAGAGCAGAAGGAGCGGAAAGCCGCTGCTTGGTACGCTCGGAGCCGAAGCCGAAAGGCTTGCTGAGGCCGGACGCAAGAATGGCCGAGTTGTTCGGATAAAAACGGACAACGCCCGACGGACTTGATCAGCCAGAGGGTGCTATGTCGCTCACGTCGAAAGACGGGGGCCTCGTTGCCGGGAACGTAACCGGAGGTGGAGGTAAAGCCACCAAAAAAAGACCTAACGGCACCGTGCTTTCGAGCACAACAGCTTGAATTTATTCATTTTGGGTGCTGACCGGAGAGAGTCCTCCGCAGGAACCTCATCGGGATACAAAATCGGTGGTTCGAACGTGTACATGCGAGAGCCACCAAACCCTTTACCCTGACGCTTCGGCGGAAAGGCAAAGAAAATAAAAGCATCGAAACGGGCAACCGGGACGATGCTTTTGTTTTTTGGCGCGGGCCTCAGCATTTTCGGTCAACTTCCCCTATCCCCGCCAAAGGCTTAGAATAGAAAGTTATGTTCATTGACCGCGTAAAGATCAAGGTAAAGGCCGGTGACGGCGGCAACGGTGTCACGGCTTTTCGGCGCGAAAAATTTATCCCTCGCGGCGGGCCCTCTGGCGGTGATGGTGGTGTCGGCGGTAGCGTGTATATGGAATCGCACGAGGGACTCAACACTCTGCTGCACCTTCGCTACAACCCTGAGCACAAAGCCGAACGCGGCCGCCACGGCGAAGGTTCGAACCGTTATGGCAAGGACGGCGAAGACGCTGTCGTCAAGGTACCGGTCGGCACGCAAGTTTTTGATCCTGAGACTAATGAACTGCTTTTTGATTTCACCAAGCCCGGTCAGCGTTATATGGCGGCAAAGGGCGGCAAAGGCGGTTGGGGCAACTCACACTTTGCGACCGCCACGCGTCAGGCTCCGAAATATCATTACAACGGCCGCCCCGGCGGCGAACGCGAGCTGCAGCTTGAGCTAAAACTGATAGCCGATGTCGGCCTTGTTGGCTTTCCAAACGCCGGCAAATCGACGCTGATCTCGGTCATCTCAGCAGCAAAACCAAAGATCGCCGATTACCCTTTTACAACGCTTGAGCCAAATCTGGGCGTTGTTGATATGGGTGATTTCAGGACTTTTGTCGTCGCGGACATCCCGGGATTGATCGAGGGAGCGTCGGACGGTGCGGGGCTTGGGCATCGTTTTCTTCGCCATGTGGAACGTACAAAATTGATGCTGCATCTCGTCGATGTCTCTTCGCTGTCGGGCCGCGATCCGGTGTCTGATTATGAGATCATCAACCGCGAGCTTGCCAATTACGACGCCGATCTCGCCAAACGGCCGCAGATAATCGTCGCAACTAAGATCGACGCCATGGACGAACCCGAACGCGTCGAGGCTCTAAAGAAAAGGGCGAAAAAGGACAAAATGCCTTTCTTTGAGATCTCGTCAGTGACAAATAAGGGTGTCAAAGATCTGGTGAGTGCGGTTGCCGTCGCTTTAGACGAAATAACCAGAGAAGAAGCTGATAAAGCGGCTGCCGTTTAGCATGAAACGAATCGCATTTTATGGAGGATCATTTGACCCGCCGCATAGCGGACATCTTGCGATAGCCCACGCGTTGCTCGATCAGTTTGGGCTTGACGCATTCGTCTTCATACCGGCTTTTCAAGCCCCGCACAAAGCACGGCTAAAACCGACCTCGGCCTACGACCGTTACGCGATGCTGTGTCTCGCGACACAGAATGTAGCAAACATAACAGTATCGCGGATGGAGATCGAGGTTCCCGATCGGCCATATTCGGTCGAGACTCTGTCGCAGATCCTCGAACAAATCCCGGACGACGAGATCTATTTTGTCATCGGTGCGGATTCTTGGAGGGACATTCTAACTTGGCGGGAATGGGAAAAAGTTCTGACAATGGTCAACATCATAGTCGTCACGCGGCCGGGTGTTGAGATAGGCTTTGACCATGTTACCGACGAGATCCGTGAGAGAATAGTCGATCTGCGAAACGGGTCCGAACCGGGAGCGATAGCGACCGGGTTCCCAGCGAAAGCTGCATCAGTTTTCATTACCGACGCGGTCAACATGAATATTTCGGCAACCGAGATCCGCCGTAAGATCCGCGAAAACGACCCGACCTGGCACGAAGATGTGACCACTGAGGTTGCAAATTACATTGAAAAATATCAGATTTATAGCTAATGGAAGAAACACAGGAAAGATCGCTTCAACGCGAAGCGGTTAAGATAGAAATAGCGGAAACGCCAACCAAGTTCGCCGACCTCGACCCCGAAGTAAAACTCGCGATCCAATGTGCCAGTGACAAAAAGGCATACGACCTGGTAGCTCTGGACCTGCGCAGTATCGCCAGCTTTACCGAGTTTTTTATTATCGCGACCGGCTCTAACCAGCGTCAGGTACAAGCCATCGCCGATGAGATCAAAGAGCAGTTAAAAGAGCAGCTCAATTCGCGTCCGGTACATATCGAGGGATACGCCAGCGGCGAATGGGTGCTGGTCGATTACGGCGATTTTATCGTCCACGTATTTAACAAAGAGGCTCGTGAATTTTATGACCTTGTCCGATTGTGGCTCGATGCCCGCAAAGTCGAACTGCCAGCAGACATTTAATGAAATTCAAATTTATTTGGGTCGGCAAGACCAAAAATAAAAATTACGCGGCGCTGCAGGACGAATATCTGCAGCGTCTTTCGCATTTTGTAAAATGTGAGACCGTCGACGTCCGCGATTCTGCCCCGCATGAGGGAAAAGATATTGAGGGCAAACGAATTCTCGAAAAGCTGAATCAAAGCTCTTTCGTCTGTTTGCTTGACGTTACCGGCCGACCGGTGACGTCACCGCAATTGGCTACTGAGATCGAAAAATGGCAGAATGCAGGTCACAAAGAGATAACCTTTGTGATCGGTGGTCCGGACGGTATCGCGTCCGAAGTTGCTGAAAGTGCCTCGCTCGTGCTATCTTTATCGTTTCTCACTTTTACCCACGAGATGGCTCGTGTTGTAATGCTAGAGCAATTAT
Source organism: Pyrinomonadaceae bacterium (assembly GCA_044228425.1). GTDB lineage: Bacteria > Acidobacteriota > Blastocatellia > Pyrinomonadales > Pyrinomonadaceae > OLB17. The sequence continues at coordinate 16,471 of JBGAUY010000015.1, forward strand.
ACCGGGCCTATACAATTATTAGGGGTTTCCCTTACCAAAAATGAGTAAATCGAATTTAAAAGAAGTAAAAGAAAAGCTGCTCGCGGAGAGAGAACTACTTGTCGAGAAGCTAAAAGGCAACGATCTGTCGATCGACGATGCCGAAACGCCTGATCCCGTCGATTTGGCGGTCCGCAATTATTCCAAAAATGTGATGCTTGCTGTTTCGGAAAACGAAAGCAAACAGCTCACACTTATTGACGAAGCTCTTTTGCGTATCGAGGACGATGAATACGGTACGTGTCAAAACTGCGAGAAAGAAGTCAATCCAAAACGCCTCGCAGCGATCCCTTGGGCAAGATACTGTCTCGATTGTCAGGAATTGCTTGAGAAAGGTTTGCTCGACGAAGACTAAGCTTTGACTTATGCTCACGGAGCTTAAAAACTCCCTACTCTCGATAATCTATCCGCAAGAATGCCGTGTCTGTTTTTCTCAAGTCGAGAATGCCGACGACGGCATTTCTTGTAATAAGTGCTGGAACGAAACGCGACTCTTTGACGGCGGCGAAATGCTATGCAACAAATGCGGTGCGTTCTTTGGCGATAAAGCCGCCTCGGTGGCTGTGTTTTGCCATAAATGCGACGACCATTTCTACGACAGAGCGGCCGCCGTCGGCGTTTATGAAAAAGGGATGTCTGCGACGATCCTCAATTTAAAAGAACAGCCGATCTTGCCAGAGCGTCTGCGGTCGCTGATCCCAACTGCGATCGAACGTAACGAACTTTTCAACGCTGACCTCATAATCCCAATTCCACTTTCGAAACAGCGCCGGCTAGAACGCGGTTTTAATCAAGCGGAGGTCATCGCGGAGCAACTCTTTCGGGCGACAAATATCCCTATTGACAAGGCTAGCCTCGCACGAAAACATCACACGCCGATACACCGCATAGGGATGGATAAGCGGGCGAGAGAACTAACTGTTCAGAATGCGTTCGAGGTATTGCGGCCAAAATTGATCACGGGAAAGAAGGTACTATTGGTTGACGATGTCTTTACGTCCGGAGCAACCGCTTCGTATTGCGCCAAAGCTTTAAAGAAAAACGGCGCGGTCGAGGTAAATATATTTACACTCGCCCGCGCCGTTATGAACTAGTTCAAAAAGTCTTAACGCTCTTTGCCTGCTCCACCGCGTTTTTCAGCGCTTTTCTCGAACCTCGCAGCACTTCCTACCATCTTTTCGATCGTTCCGCTTTGGCCTATGAGATAGAGCTCGCCAGACTGGTCCTCAGCAAAACCGACGATACTCCGTCCTGAGCTAAGTAGGACTGTCTGAGTATTGTTGTTCCACATTAAGACCTCACCGGAACAATAATCCCCATAAATGTAACTACCGTCAGGAAAAGTGTTCTGCCTTCCGCGATAAACATAGCCGCCGGTAATCGAACATCTGGTATTACCCGCCCCTGCGCTGCTGTATTCGAAAAGCGGGGGCAGATAGTTTGTTGGCGTACATAGTCCTGCGTCATTGCCGGTACAATGTAATCCTTCATATACACGCCAGCCGTAGTTGCCCCCGAGAGTAATAATATCAACTTCTTCCCAAGAAAATTGACCCACATCAGCCGCCCACAATTGCCGCGTTCCGCGCCGGTCAAATGAAAATCTGTATGGATTGCGCATCCCAATCGCGTAGATCTCATCGGCACCGGGGATGGCTCCTGCGTAGGGATTATCGGGCGGTATGTTGTATTGCGGCACTTGGCCGACAGGCACATTATCGACATCCAAACGGATGATCTTTCCTAGCAAAGAATTGATATTCTGAGCGTTATTTGGAAGATCGTTCGAGCCGCCTCCATCTCCCGGCCCGGCATACAAATATCCATCCGGCCCAAAAGCTACAGTACCTCCGTTGTGGTTTGAATTTGTCGAATGCGGGATGGTAATTATGTTTTTTTCAGTAGTGTCAGCCACATTTGGGTTCGTCGCCGATACCTGGAACTCAGAGATCTTGATCGCTCCGGCCGGAGTGTCGGCCGTGTAATAAACGAAAAACCGTCGGTTGGTCCTGTACTGCGGGTGAAAAGCGAGCCCCAAAAGCCCACGTTCGCCACCAGCAAGAACCGGCCCCGATATATCAAGGAACGTCGTTGGTGTTGTGGATCCTGGCTGAAGAACGCGGATCAATCCCCCTTGCTGAACAATAAACAACCTTTGACTGCGGTCCGTTGCTCGTGTCATAAAGACAGGTGAACTGAGGCCGGAAAGAAACGGCTGGAGTGTGATCGCGGCCGGGCTTTCGTCCTCAGACATCGAGATACTACGGTCGTCCTGTCCAAACGCAAGGTTGAAAAACGCCCCAACCAAAAAAGCTAATAGGCCGAAACTACTAATTCTTTTCATATCAATACTCGTTAAAACTCTTTGAACCTAATGATTCTATAATAGCCGTTCGACCGTTATAAACACAAGAAATTTATAGACGGTATTTTACGTGCTTTCGTCTTAGTTCTGCTTCCTCATTATCGACGTTTTGGAGCCGCATTGTCACGTCGGCGGTCATATCCAATTTTGCGTTGTCACCCTGCACCAATTGTCGATAGCCCGCCGCCGCGATCATTGCGGCGTTGTCAGTCGAAAGATGTTTTGAAGGAAAATATACAGGCAGGCCCAACCGTTTTCCCGCGTCCTCGGCCGCTGATCTGAGAGCGAGATTGCACGCGACGCCACCGGCTACGATGAGCGTTTTTGGCTGTAATTCACTTGCCAGCTTTTCGAGCGTGCCGACGAGGGCATGTACAACCGCCGCCTGAAAACTCGCCGCGAGATCCTTGATCTCTTGCGACGGCTCGTCGCCGTTAGCCATCGGAACGATGCTATTTTCCCGCACATATCTTGCGACAGCTGTCTTTAGGCCGCTAAAACTCAGATCCGGACGTCCGTCGGAGATCTTTGCTTTTGGGAATTTCACGCCGCGCTTATCACCTTGCAGGGCGAGCTTTTCAATTATTGGACCACCGGGATAGCCGAGCCCCAGCATCTTCGCGACCTTGTCAAAAGCCTCACCCGCCGCGTCATCGCGGGTTCGCGACATGACCTTGTATTGCCCTTCTTCGGGGATATGAAAGATATTCGTGTGGCCGCCAGAGACGATCAGACCCAGTGTAGGATATTCGACAGGCGGATTTTCGAACGCAACCGAATAAACATGTCCCTCGATATGATTAACACCGACCAGCGATACCCCGAGCGAATATGCTAACGATTTTGCATAACAAACACCTACAAGCAACGACCCGATCAATCCCGGACCTTGAGTTACCGCAATTGCGTCAATATCAGAAAGCGAAACTCCGGCCTGAGAGATAGCGGCAGCGACGATCGGCTCGATCTTTTCGAGATGCTCGCGTGACGCAAGCTCAGGCACTACGCCGCCCCACGGTTTATGCATCTCTATCTGCGAGGCGATCACCGACGACACGATCTCACGGCCGTCACGCACCACCGCCGCAGCCGTCTCGTCGCACGAACTTTCGATCCCCAAAATTAGCATGTTTATAGATTATCAGATGCCGGACGAGATACGGATTCGCGTCTAAGGAGTGGAAAATAATCGTACGATGTCCAGCACCTGACGAGACACCTCAATGCCCGTTGGGAAATGTTTGGTAAAATCATCACGCAACCTCTCTGCTTTATTCGCGATGTAAGCATCAAACAACTCCTGTGAATCCGCGTGATAGCCAATGCGATATTGCCCGCCGTTCTTAGCAAAAAAAGCAGCGGCAAAGTATCCGGTCGCAAGCAACTCGGGAATATGCTGCTCCGTCATGTATCTTTCGTAGTCGGATGCGATTTCCGCATCTACCGTCGCGGTGACCTCGTAAATAAGCATTCTATCTCTCCTGTAAAATCTAATTGTATTTGGCATTCGCTCCAAGCTAAAATAGCCAAATACTTTATGTCCACACACGGCGTCACAGATCTTCTGATCAAGTTATCTAACGGCAAACGCGAGGTTGTGGATGAGCTTTTGCCAATCATCTACGACGAATTAAAACGAATTGCCGCAAACTATCTTCGCCGCGAGCGAGCCGATCACACGCTCCAACCCACGGCTCTCGTCAACGAAGCCTACATGAAAATGATCGACATCACCCAGGTGTCGTGGCAAAACAAGGCTCATTTTATCGGTGTCGCCGCAAACCAAATGCGGCGTATCTTGGTCGATCACGCCCGGCATCACAATGCACAAAAACGCGGTGGCGAGTTTCAGATAATGACGCTTAACGAGGAGATCGACGCATCTGACGAGCAAAGTGCCGACCTGATAGCTCTCGACGACGCGCTCACTGAGCTTGCCAAAATGGATGCCGTAAAAGCAAAGATCGTTGAATTGCGATACTTTGGCGGGCTCTCGACCGATGAGACTGCCGAGGTGCTCGGAGTGTCGTCTATCACCGTAAAACGTCATTGGAAAATGACCAAAGCGTGGCTCTACGGACAACTCACAAAAAAATATTGATACTTTTCTACTGACAGTTTCGCCTTTACAGATGACGGACGATATTCGTTCGAAATTTATACAAAGGAGATACTGCAATGATCAATCATATTTCAATAGGTGTTAATAACCCCGAACACGTCGCTAATGTCCTCGCCGAACTTTGGGGCGGCTACGCAATGCCATTTCCGCCGAGCCCGGGCGGCTACGTCGTCTTTGCCGACGATGGACGCGGGACACTGGTCGAGATCATCCCTTCCGATGTCCAGCTTGTTCCGGGCATCGGTCTTCCGGACGAAGACGGCTTTAGCCGCGAGACCATAACGGACGATTATGAGGCGACATTTGTCGCCGGAAATGAGCCGGGGCTCTTTGGCTCCGTGCACCTCAACATCAATTCACCGCTCGACGAAGAGTCGATCAAGGCCATCGCAAAACGCGAAGGCTGGCGCTGCTTTACGGCAAATCGCGGACGCGGACTGTTTCAGCTTATCGAGCTCTGGATCGAAGACCGCTTTATGCTCGAGGTCAACACACCCGAGATGACCGAGGTCTATGTAAATACCGTCACGCCCGAGAACTGGGCTAATTTCCTCAATGCGCCTTTGCCGCCGAAGTACGCAAAGAACTATCAGGGCCTGATAGCGTAAAACCTACCAGCTTCGTCCTCCGAACGGGTCATGCATTTATTTGCATGGCCCGTTTTCATTACACGAGAAATTATTTTCTCCGCAGTGATACTTTTTCCGTTTCCCTTTCGCCTTACCTGTTGACGGCGGTTATCGCCGACTTAATTCATAACGGAAACGGAGATAAATATCATGAAAAACTTAATTCTATTTGTAATGTCGGCAATTTTAACCATCTCGGCGACCGCGTTTGCAGACGTCAAGATCAAATCAAGACAAACGATGGGTGGTCAGACGACCGAGAACACGACCTATATCAAAGGCAAGCGTCAGCGGACCGACATGATGGGAGGCGTGATGGTAACGATAACCCAATGTGACATCGGCCGCGATCTGCAGCTCGCACCGCAGACCAAAACCTACACCGTCTCTTATTACGATGACGGCAGCGGCACGCCCGGAGCGGTCAACGCGAGCCAAACCGGACCCGTGACCAAAGGCGGCACGATGTATGTCACCACAACGATCAAAGACACCGGTGAACGCAGACAGATGTTCGGCTTCACCGCACGTCATATCATTCAGACCGTCGAGACCGAATCATCGCCCGACTCATGCAATCCGACGAAATCAAAAATGGAAATGGATATGTGGGTGATCGACGCCGAGTTTGGGCTAGCTTGCACGCAGACACGTGAATATAACGGCAATAACGGCGGCAAAGCCGGTGGATGTCACGACAAGATCGTGCCTAAAACGATCGGCTCGGCAAAATCGGGTTATCCCCTGTATCAGAAAATGACGTCGTTCGACGCTAGCGGCAAAGAGAGTTTTTCGATGGTCCAGGAAGTAGTTGAAATGTCGAAAGCTACGTTAGATCAGGCTTTGTTCGAAGCACCCGCAGACTACCGCGAGGTCAAAAATGCTTCGGAAATGTACGCGGCCGGCGGCACGTCGGGCTTGTCATACACCGCTCCAAACAGTGGCAGCAACAGCGGTAACAATTCGTCGGCTTTGGGTTCGTCGCTTAAGAATGCTGCGACACCAACGAACAACTCTCCTGCAACGGTCGGTGCAAAGAAAGCGGGCACGATCCGGCTTGGGCTTGCGGGTGTGAAAACCGGGGCTATTGGTGAAGGTTTGAATGCGGCTGATCTAAGTGCCGCTGTCCAAAATACTCTGAACGAGTATCTCAAAGGCACCAAGGTCGAGGTTGTTCCGCTTGAGGCAAAGCTCGCTTCGGCACAGGCTGAGGAAGCTAAGCAGAAAGAGTGCGACTTTGTCATCGTCGCGACGGTCTCGCACAAAAAAGGTGGTGGCGGCTTTGGTTTCGGCAAGATCCTTGCCCAGACCGTCGGCCAGACCGGCATCGGACACACGGGCAGTGCAATCGGCAATATTGCCGGACAAATGGCAACAACTGCGATCGTCACCGCCGGTTCGTTCTCAGGCAATGTTAAGTCAAAGGACGAGCTGACCCTCGATCTTAAACTGCAATCCACGACTGACAACAGCACGCCGCTGGCAAAGCAGTTCAAGGCAAAGGCCAAAAGCGACGGCGACGACATCGTTTCCGCGATCGTCGAGCCTGCAGCTCAGGCAATTATCGATACTGTCGGCAAATAATCCGCGGCAACCCCGAAAATACTGCCCGTAGTTAACGCTGCGGGCAGTTTTTTTGTTAATCAGCGAGTGTTTTCTGCCAAAAAAATGTATTTTCCTGTCAAAAAAAAGTACATTTTCTTCACGCTCAGCAACCGTTTACTCACGCTCAGTAACTGTTCCCTCACGCTCAGCAACCGTTCCCTCACGCTCAACGACCGTTCCCTGACGCTCAGCGACCGTTCCCTTACGCTCAACAACCGTTTACTCACGCTCAGCAACGGTTTACTCACACTCAGCAACCGTTTCCTCACGCTCAGCAACCGTTTACTCACGCTCAGCAACCGTTTACTCACGTCCAGCAACCCTATTCTTGCGGAAAAATGGTCTTTCCTCACAGAGATGATCGATGTTTTAATGGAAAATTCCGCTGTCCTGATACTTTTTTGCCCCGTTTTTACGCCTTTCTTGTTGAGGTGAAAACTATGAATACGAGATCTTTCAGTCAAGTGTTAACGATCGTGCTAATTGCGAGCATATTTGCAGGTATTCCTGCATTCGGCCAGTCTACACGAACCGGAAAAGGCACTGCCGGACAGTGGGGCACGCCGACAACTGGCTGTCGCGGCGGTTGGAGCGGCATTGTGACGTTCACAAAGACGCTAAAGGATTCGCTTGAGTCGGACGAACCCGGTATCCGCAAAGCGATGGACCGCATTAAACATAAAACGTCCCGCGATTACAATTACACGGGCCGCACGATCATCGACGGCACCGATCCAAAGACGCCGGTCGTCAATTCAAAGGTCTCATTTTCGGATAAAAGCCTGAGCCGCGGCGAAGAAAGGGTTTTTGACACGTGCAATTCACGCGAGAACGGCCACTGGTTCGTCATCGAGGGCACGGACAACCGTTTGACAAAGGCCGAAGCGACGGGCCCGGCCCGCTCGTTTAACCTAAGCGTCGATGAACTGACGGGAAACTACAGTTTTAACCTGCAATTGCCGCACGCCGTCGGCACGTTTAACCGCGAAGAGCACGTTAAGCGAACCGGCCATTGTCAGGCAAAGAATAATGAGCCCTATGACCGTTCGACTAACGAAGCCACCAAGGTCGAGGGTGAGGGATTTTCCATTTCCGGCGAAAAGATCGACCCGAACCGCCCCGATCAGATCTCAGGTTCGAAAACCTGGGGTGACGACGGCAAGGGAGCGGTGCGTTCGTTTGTCTATACGGTCACGTGGCGGTTCACACGCTGCCCCGAAAAGCTGCTCATCACCGATCTCAAATTCGAGCACATGAAATTCCCAAATTGGGACGACTGGCAAGAGATCGACCAATACAAAGGCACGATCGATGGCAACTGGATCCGCATCAAGGCAAAGGTGCTGAATATGTCGGCCGAGGCAAAATTTGCCGAGGTCAGTTTCAAAGAGACGTTTAAGGGTGACCGCTGGAATTACATGATGCCCGATACGCCGCTCAAAGACAGCTCCGTGTCAGTCCGGCTCGAACCCGGAGAGGAACGCGAGGTCGAGGTGCTGTGGGATTCGACCGGTTACGCCTGGTTTGACGACGGACGCCCGCGTCTGGTCGAACGCATCAAGGCAGAGGCTTGGGAAGAATACAAATTAAAAGATTCGATGACCAAAAATCTCAAGATCGCCCCAAAACCGTTGATCGTCGTTCACGGCATCTGGTCGAGCCCGGAATCATTTAAGCCCGGCTATCAAAATTACATGACGACCACGCACAGCTACGACTGGAAAGCCTTTTTGGCGGGCGATAAAGAGGGTCACGGTAAGCTCGATGTCGGCGGTAAGTTCATGTCCGGCGGCGCGACCAAATCGGTATATGACAACGCCGACGAACTCGACAGGTACATTAAATACGCTCAGACCGAATCGAACGCCTGGCACATCGACATGGTCGGCCATTCGACCGGCGGCCTTATCGCACGGCTGTGGCTGCACAAATTTGCCAAAGAGGATCTACCCGACCGCGTCCCGCACGTGTTGCATCTGCTTATGCTCGGCACGCCCAATAACGGCGTCCCGTGTGCCGATGCGATGAAAAATGTGTCGAGCCAGTTCAAGGACAAGCTCAAAGCGGCGGACGAACTGATGCCGGAGGAAATGCACCGTTTCAATAGCTTTGTTCGCAAGACAAAAGGCACAAAGCTCGCGTCGCTCGTCGGTATCGGCTCAAAGATCGGCTGCACGAATATCCACACAGGCGACGGCTTCGTCCCATACGAATCGGCCCGCTACGGAGTCGCCGATTACGCCTACGCGGACGATGTTCATCCTGATCTGGTCAGCCCACAAAACTTTGCTTACTTCGTTCTGCCGCGTGTTATCAAGGGTCCCAAAGGCACATATCCGCTGCCGATCAAATCAGGCGAGAGTACCCGTACAAAAGGCATCTTTGGGCTGAACACTCAAGACCCGGCGACGAGTCTCTTTGCAAATGCTTCGTATAACGCGGTGATGGCAAACGATGAACCAGCAAATCCGCAGTCATTTTCAAAAGAGCTGACGCTTGAGCCACGACAGTCGCTCGATATCGAATTCCCTATCGTGGCCGCAGCAAATCTTGGACTGACATTCATGGTGCATCCGGCCGTCTCGGTATCGCTCGTAAATGACAAGGGCATCGTTGTCGCAAAAAATCTGAATGGATCAGCTGAAGCTAGGGCCATCTATCGCACGCTGTATTTCAAAAATGCCGTTTCACAAGGCACGTGGAAACTGCGTCTCGAGAACACGACTGATTTCGAGCAGCCGTTTCTGGGATTTGCGTGGTCCGCCGAACCCGCAAAACCTGCGAATCCGGAGGCGGAATAAGATCGCTAACCGGGAATATTATTTAGCTCGGCCTGATACTTTTCTAAGAAGAAATACGCGTTACAAGCGGAGGAATTTTTATGATGAAACGCATTTCTTTTTATATGAGGCAATTCTTAACACTGACGATCCTATTGAGTCTGACGTCTTCGCTTGCGTGGGGTCAAAAAAAGGCCGCTGCGTCCGCAAAGGCTCCAACAAGTTGTTCCGGGGCGTGGACAGGCAACATTACTTATTCCAAAACGATCTCGATGTCAGACGACAAGACAACAGAGCGTGTGTCCGGTCGCGGTAAGGACCGCAGACAGACCGAATTGAATTACCGGTACAAAGGTTCGGTCGCCGTGGTCGAATCTCCCGAAAAAGACGGCTCGAACATTGGCAAGGCCTCGATCGAGCACACCTTTGTCTCGACCGACAAATCGATCGCCGAGGAAAAGAACTCGTGCGACCAGGGTAAAACCTGGAGAGTGATGAAAGGCAACTTTGAGAGCAAGACGGAAACAAGGGGTCAGGCTTCGAATCAGCTGACGATGGCATACGTGGCCGTTAACTCCGACGGCAGTTATAGCGTTGGCGTCAGCTTGCCGCAGATCCAGGGGATGGTGAAAGGAACCGAAAAATCAAGCTTTTCCGGACAATGTAAGCCGAAAGAAGGCAAAACGACCCAAATGCCGGAAACGCCGACCACCATCGAGGGCAACAAGATGAACTCGAGCGGACGGGACATGGTCGACCCGAAAGATCCAAACAATCTATCCGGCAGCTGGTCGCAAACGACCGCCGGCATGACCGAGACGATCACTTGGAATCTCAAGAAATGCGGAGCACCGCTTCGTATTTCCGACCTACAGTTTGAGGACATGAAATATCCTAACTGGAACGACTGGCAAGAGATCTCGGAGCAACGCGGGACGACCGACGGAAACTTTGTGAAGGTAAAGGCAAAGATCCTGAATACGTCCGGCGAGGCAAAATACGCCGATCTGCGTTTTAAGGAAACTTACAAAGGCGACAAATGGGACGGTGCGAAACCCGATGCCCCTCTCGAGGACGACGTCCACTCGATACGCGTCGATGCAAACAGCGAGGAAACGGTCGAGATGATCTGGGATTCTAGCGGTTACGCCTGGTTTGACGACGGACGCCCGCGGCTCGTACAGCGTATAAAGGCTGAACTTGAGGAAAACGGAAAAAAGGTTGATGAAAATACCGAGAATCTAAAGGTAGCTCCAAAACCGGCGGTACTCGTTCACGGACTTTGGAGCAATTGGTCAAAGGCGTGGTCGATGTGGCAAAACATCTTGACGACATCGCATTCGTATGACTGGAAAGCCTTTGCCGTTGGCGAAAAGCCGGAGCACGGACTGCTGAATACCGGAACCGAATTTATGTCGGCAAACCCGACCAATTCGATCACGCAAAATGCTTATCAGCTGAGCACTTACGTAGAGTATGCTCAGCAGGACCGCAACGCCTGGCACGTCGATATCGTAGCTCACTCAATGGGCGGGCTTATCGCGCGTGACTACATTCACAATATGATGACGCCGCTCGATCAGGATCCGCGGCCCCGTGTATCGCATTTGTTGATGCTCGGCACCCCAAATATGGGCAGCCCGTGTGCCGACCTGATAGATATTGGCTTCGACTTGTTTGGCGAAAAAGTTCAGGCAGTTAGCCAACTGACGACGACGTTTGCGGAGGAATTTAACCGGACCGTCACACAGCGTCGAGGCGTGAAATTCTCAGCTCTGGCTGGAAACTCGGTGCCATTTAGCTGTAAATGGTCCGGCGCTGGCGATGGTGTCGTAACGGTCGGATCTGCTCATTGGCTCGTTGCCGACAAAGCACTTTCCGACAGTATCCACACGGAACTGACGGGAACGAAAGACTTTACGAATTTCGTCAAGCCGCGACTCGCGATCGGCCCTAAGGGAGATCACATGCCAGCTCCGCCGGACATTCCCCGATAAACTAAAATCCGATCCGCTTTAGCAGGTCGTCAAAACGTGGGTCGCCGTGAAGATTTTTCATACGGCGGCCCACTTTTAATAGCGTTAACCAATTCGATCGTTCTTGATAGGCACGTTCGAGCCAGTAAAATGATTTGTCCTTTTCATTTAGCCCGGCGTAAACAACTGCAGGCAAAAACGCCGAAACTTCTTTTTTCATCACCTTGGCTTCGAGTTCCGCAGCGATCTTCTTTGCTTCCGCTGATCGCCCCGCAACCCCGTAAGCATGCCCGATCGCCATGTCAGTAAGCGGATCGCCCGCTAGTTGTCTAGAGTTCTGAAACGAAGCGATCGCCAGGTCATACTTCCCTCGTTCGAGATAGATCTCTCCGAGTACAAGGTGTGCTCGAGCAAAATTTGGGTCGCGAGCAAGCACCTGACGTATTTGAGTCTCCGCCTCGTCAAGACGACCGGCGATATACAACGCCCACGCCGTATTCGATGCGATCGTATTTGATAGTGGATCGAGCTGTTGGGCGATCCGCAATTCGGTCAGAGCATCATCCGCCCGGCCCAATGCCACGAGAGCGTTACCGTAGCTATAGTGGGCCTCGGCGTTGTTTGGCGACAACCTGATCGCTTCTTTATACTCGGTTTCTGCTCCGGAAAAGTCCCAATCCCAGACAAATTTGATCGACGCAAGCGGAACGTGTGCGGAACCGAGCGTTGGATCGATCGCTAAAGCTTTCATTGCCCAATCTTTCGCTGCGGGATAGGCTTCTTGAGGGGTGTGCGTGCCGTACGCGGGGGCTACGCGATAGGCGAGAGCCAGTCCTTGGTGGGCCAGCGCATAGTTTGGATCGAGTTCGATCGCCTGGTTATAAAACTTGATGCTTTCGGTCGTCCCGGCCGGCGTGCCTTTTTGGCGGCTGTATTCACCCTTCAAAAATAGCGAGAACGCCTCATTATTTTCGGTATAACTTTTGGGTTTAGACGCCGCTCGATCGTCAGCTTTTAGCTCGAGTTTCTCGATCGTCAGCGAGATCAGTTGATCTTGCAGATCCAATATCTTAACTGCCTTATCGGAAAAAAACATCGAATAAAGCTGCTTTCCATCATCGACGCTGATCAGTTTGGTATTCAACGTAAATTCGTCGCCTTTGATCGTAAGTGTTCCGGTCAGAACACTGTCCACTCCCAATTCGCGTCCGATCGCTTTCGGGTCCATCTGTTTCGATCTATATAAAGATGCCGATGCCCGTGTGACCGTGCGAATCTCCGGATAGCTGACCAAGCGGGTGACCAGCCCGTCGCTCATACCATTAGAGATATAGTCATTTGATGCATCTCCGGTCGCATTTTCAAACGGCAACACTGCGACCAAACGTGCCGCTGCCGGCGCCTGGCGGAGAATCCGCTGATCGCCGCGGCTGATCGAGAATTCAACAATTCCCGTAAAGTACCCGGCAACGATGATCACCGCCAAGATACACATGACGGCAAACTTTGCACGATGCCTACGTGCAAAACTCCTCGGCAGATCGCCGGTCGGCATATCCGGCCCCGGTATCGTCGGAGCTTCGTGTAGCATTCGCGTACCGCCCGTGATCCGTCCGGGCCGACCGTTAACGGCTATCGGACCTTCGTCGATCTTTGTCCGAGCGACCAGATCGGCGTATCGGCTATCGGAGCGGATAGGTGCCAGTTTAGGTTCCGTCTCAAGCCACACCAGCCACGGATCAAATTCGTCAATCGCCGTGTTCAATAATGGAAACGCCTTGTCATATTCACCCGTCGCGACCCTAGCAAGCCCGAGAAACATCGGTTTTACATAACTGGTCACGGCTGCTCCTTCCATTTCATCGGCAAGTATTATTGCCTCATCATGCCGTCCCGCAGCCGCAAGTGCAAAGCAGAGATAATACTGAGCCAAAGCCGAACCAGGCATCAATTCCATCGCCTGCTCGATCTCCACGACCGCTTCTTCGGCCCTGCCCAGCTCGATCAGTATATTTCCCCGCTGTAGATGCCCTTGAGGATATGTATCATCGAGACTAATGATCTCTTCGGCCTTAGCTAAAGCAGTTTGCAGATCACCGGTCTGATATGTCGTCCAAGCGACGAGTGTCTTCGTACGCAATGATAACGGATCGAGGTCCTCGGCCTTTCTCACACATTGGATACCTTCGGCATTCCTACCGCTTGAGACGAGCAGGGCACTATACCATTCGTAAGCATGAGGATAGTGCGGCACAAGATCGAGAGCCTTGAGCATAAGCCGTTCAGACTCGACACGGCGAAATCTATTGTTCATCACGAGCGCCATCGAGGCGTACGCTTCGCCTAATTGATCATCGATCGACAGGGCTCGCTCGAGAGCGGCATCCGCGTTCTCGTAATACTCCTTGGCCGGAATCAGTCCATAAATATTGGCCCAAATGTAAAAATCCGCGATCCCGACGTGAGCAAGCGCATATTCGGGATCGATCGAAGCAGCTTCTTTAAATGACTCGATAGCTTTGCCAAATGACGCGATCGTAAATTGATTCCAGTAAAAACGCCCCCGCATATACGCTTCGTACGCTTTAGGATCATTGGTACCGCGTTTTGCGAGTTTTTGTCGCTCCTCACCGGTAAGTTGGGGAATGAGGGCAGCCGCAACCTGTTCAGAGATCGCGTCTTCCAGTTCCAATACATCGGTTAACAACTCGTCAAACTGCCCGGCCCATATCGCAGTAAAATTCTTGACATCGAGCAGTTGCAGCGATATCCGCAAACGATCGCCAAACCGCCGAAGCCTGCCGTCGAGGACGTAATCCACCCCAAGTTCCATGCCGGCACGAAATGGATTTATGTGATGTTCGTGATATCGCGTGATCGAGCTCGTCGGCCTAACGGTCAGCTTTCTGACGCTTGTCAGTCTCGTAATGATCGCATCGGCTAGCCCGACCGTTAGATATGCCTCGTCGGTGCTTTCGCCGCTCGGTCCATTTAATACACTGAGCGGGAGCACGGCAAGCAAGGTCGAGTCATCTCGATCCTCATTTCGGCGTTTCGTCGGCCGTGGGAATTGGGCCGACATTCCTACCGTTTCGCCTCTCAGATGTCGCTCGATGTCTTCGCGAAATGCGGCGACCGATGCGTAACGGTCCTCCGGTATCTTGCTCAGAGCCCTTAATATAATGTTGTCGAGATTGCCGCGAAGTTGTCCGGCAAGCTGCTCAGGTGAACCTAGCGACGGATCGAATGTCCCGGTTAGCGTAACGGCAGATGGATTTACCTTGACCACCGCTACGTCAGTCTCTCTACCAGACGCTGCGACGCTTGGCAGGATCGGCTCATCGTCACAGATCGCTCTCGCCACATCATGCGGCGAGCGGCTCTTTAGCCTATATGGCCGATACCCCGTAAGCAGCTCAAACAGTATTACGCCGAGGCTGTACACATCGGTCGAGTAAGTAACCCTCTCGCCACGAACTTGTTCGGGACTGGCATAGTCAACCGTCATCATCCGCAACGCGGTCGCCGTCGGCTCCAGAGTATCCGAAGCCATATCCGGGTCTAACAGCTTAGCAATACCAAAATCCAGAAGACGCGGTGAACCGTCGTTTGTGATAAAAATATTCGACGGTTTAAGATCGCGGTGGATGATAAGTTTTTGATGGGCGTACTCGACCGGCTCGCAAATGCGGCAAAACAGATCTAGCCGCTCATCGACAGACAGACGGTTTTTATCGCAGTACCGATAAAGCGTTTGGCCGTCGATAAACTCCATCACAAAATACGGCCGCCCGTCCGGTGTCGAACCGCCATCGATAAGCCGTGTAATAAATGGATGGTCAAATGCCGCAAGGATTTGGCGTTCGTTGCGAAATCGGCGAAGCACAAAATCTGTATCGACGCCCCGTTTTACGACCTTTAACGCAACTCGCAGACGAAATTCACCGTCCGCACGATACGCTTCGTACACCGCACCCATGCCGCCGCGGCCGACCTCACGTTCGATGCGATAGTTCCCTAGCACGGTTCCGACCATCGGGTCGTCATCGCCATCGTCAAGTAATGACGATAGCACGCCGCTTTTGGCGCTGTCGTAGAGAGGCTGCTCGATAAAGCTGCTCGCCTCGTCAAACTGCGACAACAATCGTTCGACCTCGGCTTTCAGTTCCGCGTCATCGCCGGCTTTCTTTTTTATAAATTTTGCGCGTGGTCCCGCTTCGAGGTCTAAAGCCTCGTGAAAGATCTCCTCGATCTGGTGCCAGCGTTCCGGTGTCATCGATAGCTTAGGGTAATAGGTACAAACTTATCACTTACGAAAAATATTTTATATTGTTTGCCGAGCCAAAACCACACCGATTGCCAATGTCCCGAAATACTTGACTTACGAGGTTGTTTGGGTATAAAAAAGAGCGTTCGTTGTTAAAGTCGATCTAGCCACCGGAGGTAAATATGGGACGTAAAATTTTGTCGGTAGTTGTCGCCCTGATCGTTTCGTTCGGCATTATGATGATCGTCGAAATGGTCAATACGCTTGTAGTCATGCCGCCCAGTGCTGAGATCATGGAAGACTCGGTCCGGCTACGCGATTTTATGGCAAATGTGCCGCCGCTCGGTTATGTGATCGTGCTGATCGGCTATTTTCTTGCGTCATTTGCCGGGGGCTTTATCGTAACCAAGATGAGCAGGCAGGTTTCGCAAGGCATTACGCTGCCGGTAATCGTGGGTACGATCCTAACTCTCGGTATGATCGGCAATATCTTTATGCTGCCGGGTCAGCCGATGTGGTTCATCATCATCGGGCTACTCATGTTTGTCCCGGTTACACTATTTGGCCACCGCCTCGCTAGATAAGAATTTTGCCCGCGAAACACGCAAAATACACTAAAAGAAAGAACTTCTTTTTTTGTGACTTTCGCGTGTTTCGCGGGCGAACTTTCTTACGGTTTTTTACCTTCGTTCCATGTTGGTTTGAAATTTGAATTTATCAGCCACTGTACCGGTTTAACCATCGAGTTGATCGAACGCGTCATGTGGCTAAAGTCGATCGTCTTTACCTCGTCGCTCGCCTTGTGATAGTCGGTGTGGAGCCCAAAGCTCGACACGGTGTGGGCTATAATTCCCGCCTTTGCAAGCTGAATATTATCCGAGCGGAAAAAGAAATTCTGATCAGGATGCGGATCTTGGACCAGACGTGCCCCGCGTTTCGCAAGCTCAGGCCCGAGGTTTGATCGTTCGTAGCCAGTTAGCCATAATTCCTCGGGCTTAACTTTGGCATCCGGCCGCCCGATCATTTCAAACTCAAGATTCGCGACAAGATCATCTTTCGGGAAAGGCATGTTGTTGACAAAATATGTCGCACCATGACCACCCGCCTCTTCGGAGCCAAAACAAACAAAATAGACCGTCCGTTTTGGACGCTTACCGCTACCGAGCACCCGAGCAAGTTCCAACACGGCGACCGAACCCGAAGCATCGTCATCCGCACCGTTAAATATCTTGTCATCACCCGGCGCATTATCGCGAACGCCTAAATGGTCAAGATGCGATGTCAGCAGAATGACCTCCGACGCCAAAGTCTTATCGCTACCCGTTATCTTGCCCATCGCGTTCCAAGTCCGAGTACCTTTACCAGCGGCAAATTCGGTCTCAAATTCCACCATCGTTCCGTCAGTGACGCCGGACAGAGCCTTTACGGCGTCACTCGACACTGCCATCAAGCTTGCCCCGCCACGTCTCGAAACAGGCGAACGTCTTTGTGCGACTTCGCCCCAATTTGCGCGGATCTCTTTTGTCTCCACGATTATTATCGCCGCCGGGCCGGCTTTCATCATATCCGCAACAGACGGTTGGATCTTTTCAAACTCATCGTCCGGACCGAGCATGAGCAGCACGATCGAACCTTTTTTGAGAGTATCTCCGGGCTTTGCCCGCTGGAGTTCACCGCTGATCTGTTTCGAAGTCAGGGCAAAAACGACGAGGTCTTTCCCAAATGCGATCGACTTGCCAACCTCGCCCTTGATACGGATCGTGTTAAGCTCTTCGCGGCCGGGAATATGTACGGTTTGAACATACGTTCGTTTGCCGTCCATGCCCATTTCGCCCGCCGGCTCAAGGCCAAACTGCATAAACTGCGACCCGATATATTCCGCCGCGATACGTTCGAACATCGTCCCGCTCCCGCGTCCCTGCATCGCATCACCCGCGAGAAAGTTCATCTCCGCTCGAACATTTGTCTCGTTGATCGACGATCTGCCGCTTGATTGAGCCAGGCCAAATATGTTAGATACCAGCAACAGAGCAGCCACGGAAATGGTTCGATTGAAATAATTGTGTTTCATAGTTAGTCTATTTAACGCAGTTCCCTACAATTTTGTTCTGCAATTCGTGATCTATTCTCTGATTCTAACCGTATACATCCAGAGCTTCGACAACCTTGTAATCGATAGTGCATCTAAGACTGTAAAAATGTTTCGGGATCCGGTATTTATGTTAAAACAAACAAGATCATTTGTGGTTTGTGCGTTCGCACATTTTCTCTTGCTGTTTGCAGGCTTAATATTCCCTAGCACTGCCAATTCCCAGACGCAGCTTGTCGCGAGCGTCGCCCATACAAGATACAAGATCAGCTCTACCGTACTAAACGAAGAACGAACGATTCTCGTCCGCGTACCGGCGGATTATGAACGCGGTATTAGCCGATATCCCGTCGTCTACATGCTTGACGCCCATTCTCCGCAAAACGCAGTGATGGCGGCGATCATCGAACAGCAAGCCTGGAGCGGGATGATGCCTGAGATGATCCTCGTCGGTATCCAAAACACCGATCGTTCGCGCGATCTAACACCGACCGACGACGGCAAAGGCGGAACTGTCGGCGGCGGGCCGAAATTCTTACAGTTCATCGAAACCGAGGTCATACCTCTGGTAGAAAAGAACTATCGCACCCAGCCGTACCGGATCTTCGCCGGACATTCGCTCGGAGGGCTTTTCGCGATGTATGCATTTGTTACGCGGCCCGAGCTTTTCAACGCCTACATTGAGGCAAGTCCCGCTTTGGCGTATGACGACAGTTACGTCATCAAACGAAGCGCAGAGATCCTGAAGCAAGATAAAAAGTGGAACAAAACATTCTTTTTCGCCGTCGGCGATGAGCCGATATTTATCAAAGGCTTCAACGATATGCAGGATCTTCTCAAACGGTCAAAGCCCAAAGACCTAGAATACGAGTTTCGACAATTTAAGGAGGAGAATCACGGCTCCGTCGTTTTGCCTGCGTATTATGCGGGTCTGCGAAAGATTTTCGAGGGCTGGCAGCCAAAGGGCGGAACCGTTGCAGAACTGCAAACTCATTACAAAAAGCTGTCTGAGCGTTTCGGGTACAAGATACCGATTCCTGAGACGACTCTAAATCAAATGGGATATCAGTTGCTACAGGCAAACCGTATCGACGAAGCGATCGAGGCATTCAAAATGAATGTTGAAAGTTATCCGTACGCCGCAAATTGCTACGACAGTCTCGCCGCCGGATATGAAAAGAAAGGCGACACTAAACTAGCAAAGGAAAACTACGAGAAAGCCTACAAACTTGCCGAGGCCCACGGCGAGGCTGATCTTGCTAAATCAGCCAAAGCTAATTTCGAACGCATTTCAGCGAAGTTAAGGTAAATTCTATTATGACCGAGACTGCTCTAACCGTAGAGGATACGGAGCTTTTTTACGTAAAGCCGCCCTTTAGAATAGCCGTACCCAACTCGCGTCAGGTAAACGTGGTTGTGCATCATTTGTCCGTCTTTCAGGTCAAGCCGGCACAGTCCGCCGCGACATGATACCCGCTCGCCGCTCGTTCTTATGGGAAAACCCGGCTCATTCTCTTCTTTCTTGAGCCACAATTCAAACGCTTGAAAGGATTTGAACGAACGGGACTCGAACTCCGGCATATCCCCGTCCGTTATCCAGTGCTGTATCGAAAGCTCAAGTCGCCCCTTTAAGAGGTGTGAGCGGTCGAGTGATCCCACACCGTTACTAAAGGCTGTGGCTACTTTACCCGCGAGTTTACGTGCGGCTTTGTCCTGAGACTGTGCTTGAAGAGCCGTGGAACACGTGAAAACGAATACGGTAAAAAGGATAATTTTTTTCATATCTAGCATAACGCTCAACCAGACGATTCTTGCATCTCTGTGCCCTCTCTGGCTAGTTTATTTTGTAATACCGCCAATTAGCCTTGTAGTCCCGCGTCAGTTTCTGGTTGGTAAGCGCAGCCCGCACCATCTCTACAGGTATCGGCCCTTCTTTGAGGATCGCGTCGTGAAAGGCTCGGTCGGTCATCTTTTTCGTATCGACCAGGTCGCGGTGCATTTGGTGAAACTGTAGCCCGCCCATCATATACGCGATCTGATACAGCGGGCCGTAATCGCCGCTGAACGACCGCCGCACTTCGCCAAGTGCATTGTCACGTTCGTGGCCGACCTTGTTGACGAGCAGATCGACGCATTGTTCCGGCGTCCAGTTGCCGAGGTGAAAGTTTAGGCTAAAAATAATGCGTGCCGCACGATGCGAACGCCAAAATAGCGCACCGATCTTGTCCTCGGGCGTTTTGTTAAATCCGCGATCCCACAGCAAAAACTCCCAATATAAAGCCCAACCTTCGGTGTTGAATGGCGTACGGAAATCGCCGCGATAAGCGCGGTAACGCTGTGCCATAAATCCTTGCAGGTGATGGCCGGGAATTAATTCGTGATGCGTCACGGCGCGTGCGAAGTGCGGATTGTTGCCGCGCATCGACATCATTTTCTGCTCGTGGGTCATTCCATCGGTCGGATACGACACTAGGATCGTTTCGCCGCCTAAGAAAAATGGTGCGACGAGCTGACGTTCCGGCGTCATCATCTCCATCCGCCAGCCGTCGCGTGCGATCTTTGGCACGGTTACCAGGTCGTTCTTTTCGACGTATTCGATCGCCTCGTATGCGAGCTTTTTGATCAGCTCGGGCTGTTTGCCGGGCTCGACGTATTTCTGCTTGACGGCCTCGATGGCCTTCATATAATCGTCGCCGTAGCCCATCTCGCGCGACGCTTTTTTGAATTCGGCGATGCACCATTCGAATTCCTTATTCGCGATCTCGATCAGCTCCTCAGGTGTGTACGGGATCATCTCGAACTCGAGTTCCTGGATCAGCGCTTCCCTGCCGATCGGATCGCCGATGATCGTCGTCTTATCATCCGCCGCAATGCCGACGAGCCGCGAAGTGATAAACGCCTGATACTTTGCCAACGCATCGTCCGCCGCCTTAAACGGCGACTCGCACCACCAGGTGAACGTCGGGTCGTACAAATTGTAATAGCCGTACCAACGACGCAGCACACCACGCAGCTCGCCGACCGTCCGGGCGGCACGATTGGCGACGGTGCGTTTTGGGTTGGGCATTTCTTTCTGCTCGAACGACCGCTGTACAGCGGCGATGTGTTTCGCGAGGTCATTAAGTAACGCCGCCGACTTTGCCGCATCTATCGGTGTCAACTGACGCCGCGAATCCTCAAGATCGCTGATCGTCGCCGCAAACGGGATCAGCGAAGCCATCTCGGCAAGCTGTGCATCCGTCCTTGCCAGTTCCTTTTGCTCGTGGTCGAGGTAATTACGAAACAGCACATAGTCGATCTGCTCATCGTGATTGAGTGCGTCAAAGTTCAGCCCCGCCAGCATCGTCAAGCCATCCGCATACAGCTGCCGAAATCTCGCCGACCTCTTTGCCGAAGTCCCCGCCGAATAAAACCGGTTCAATATCCCGACATCCGCATCAAACCGCTCGATCACCCCACGCAGCCGCGACGGCGGATCGTTATATCCCGCCAACTCGTCCCTCTGCCCCACCGCCATCTGGGCAAACATCGACACAACAACAACCAAACAAACGAACTTAGCTCTCATATTCCCCCACTGTTCTCAGTTCACTATTCACCGTTAACTGTTCCCTGTGATTCTAAACCAATCCGACTAATTTCAAAATCGCCCTGGAATAGAGAAAGCCCCGCGGTGTTATCATCGTAGATAGAGGTACAGATATGTCGAGTTTTGTCTGGGTGATAGTTGTGGTCCTGCTGCTCACGCTTATCGGGAGCGGGGCTTTGCTGTTCGTGACACTTAAGTATTACTGGGGCGAGCGAGGCAAACCGCCCGCTACCGGCGAAGAGCGCCGCCGCCTGCACCAAGAAGAACTAAAACTCCGTGCCCGCCAGATCGAACACGCCCGCCAAAACCCTCCCCGCCCTCGGAACCCAAATTTCTGGGACAACAAAAAGGTCAGGTAAGCCGACGCAGAAGCCTGCCGATCAAGCTACATCATTCAAAAAGCTCACGCCATCTTCGATCTCGACACCAAAATTCTCCGCAATGGTCTGGCCGATGTCGGAGAGCGATTGGCGCGTTGCCAGGGCAACGCCGCCGCTCGCCGTTTTGTCGTAAACAGATCAGGATTATGGCTTTATGATAACCTTCGGAACCTCGATCGGCTTTGGCTTTGGCTTTTCGATCGGGATCTTTAATTCCGGTTTGATGATCACCGGCTTTATCGCGGTGCTCTCCGCCATGACCCACGACGCCCACAGGCCGATATTGTCGTTGTTATACTTTATCCACGCATAACCGCGCTCGGTACCGTAGCCACCGGTCTCACCCCAGCCGTTTCCCCATGAGTTCTTGATCAGCCACGCGCCTTTCGAGTCATCCCAACCTATCAGCAGGACAAAATGGTTATACGCATAAATGGTTTCCCCCTGATAGGGCCCCATTAACGTGCCATCCGACTGGACGGTCAGGCCATCGGGATTCTTGGACCCTGCGGGGACCGCTTCCTCAAAGACGCCGCCGGCATACGCCTGGAAATCGCTCGTCACCCATAGCCCAACAGTGATCGGCCCGTACTTGACGAGGTTCTCCTTAAGTGCCGCAACTGACGGCATCGTGTAACTGTGCGTCCCAGCCAGAATATCTGTCGTTACCAGTCCCCAAGCCACCGCCTTAAAGTTGCCGTTGCCCGTGTAAGAACACTTTGGATTTTTCGCTGCGATATAGGGTGAGTACGCACTCTCGAGAATGGTCCCTTTGAGGATCAAATAATCGAGCACACCAACATGTGAGCCGCCAGGGCATCCCCCGGCGTTAGAGCAATCGAGTATCTGCTGCTCTGATAGGTCAGGTGTTATCCCATTGCGTTTCTGGTAGTTCGATTCATATGCCGCCAAGGCCCCAAAGTCCCAACAACTACCGCAGGGGTTCTGGTTTTGTACGCGAGTTTTGATACCTAAACGCCGCCAATCTAGGAACGGCGAATCCACTGAAGGGCTTAGTATCGCGTCCGTTATGATCCGCCCGGTCCGTTTCTCATAATCGAGTCGTACCATCTTATCCGCCAACAGCATTTTGGCGGTAAGCCCCGGCTGGTCGCGCATAAAGGCAGCAAGGTTCGCGGGGCTTCGTGCTCCTGTTAGGTTCGTGATCGGATCATCAAAAACCGATGTGTATCCTACCGTGAATTTCAAGTTGCGCTTGGTGATGCGGGAACGGATCTCGGCAAGCCGAGCTTTTACGGCCGGCGACGCCTGCAACTCCCGCTTTGCATAGTCGATTTGTTGAGAATATAGATCGCCGGCCGCAGCTACGACCAACGTGAGAAATAGTGCCGGAGGACTTAGCCTCCCAAAAAATCCTTTTGATGTGCTCATAACTACCTCCTGGTCGAACCAAGAGATACGAGCGCCGAATTTTTCGTTCGAGGGACGGTGCCACATTTTCCGGCACTCGTATTCAGGTAAAGGGGACCGGTAAACCTGTCACACAGCCACCATCCCACAGCCTATGGCTCGATTCGACGTTTCCTGAAATCCCGCCCTCTGAGATCACCGTAAAGAATGTTGGATGAGGTTGCTGTGACGGTAGTCACTTGTCTAAATGTTCGAAAAAAAACTAACGCCGTCGGCGATCTCGACACCAAAATTCTCCGCAATGGTCTGGCCGATGTCGGAGAGCGATTGGCGGGTGCCGAGAGCGATACCGCCTTGTGCGGACTTTCCATACACGAGCAGCGGGACGTATTCGCGGGTGTGGTCGGAGCCGGGATAACTCGGGTCGTTGCCGTGGTCGGCGGTCATTATGAGCAGATCGTCGTCGTTCATGGCGTTGATGATCTCAGGCAAGCGAGCGTCGAAATGCTCAAGAGCCTTCGCATAACCCTCAACATCGCGGCGGTGGCCGTAAAGCATGTCAAAATCGACCAGATTGCTGAATATAATACCGTGTGAATCTTTGTTAAGGGCCTGGATGGTCACATCGATGATCTGATCGTTGTTCTTAGCGGTCAGATCCTCGGTCACGCCTATCCCGTCATAGATCGACGCGATCTTGCCGATGCACACAACGTCGAGCCCGGCGTCTTTTAATAAAGGTAAGAGATTTCCGCTCGGCGGCGGCACAGCGTAATCATGACGATTCTCAGTACGTTTAAAATTATCGGCGGTCGAACCAAGAAACGGCCTCGCGATCACACGAGCAACCTCATCATCGCCGTTAAGAATATTACGAGCGATCTCGCAGATCTCATACAAGCGGTCGATCGGCACGATCTCTTCGTGAGCGGCGATCTGAAATACCGAATCGGCGGAAGTATAAACAATAGGCTTACCCGTGCGAATATGCTCTTCGCCAAGGTCTTTGATGATCTCGGTCCCGCTCGCCGGCACATTGCCGAGCACGCCGGGTACTTTTGCCTGTCGGACAAACTCATCGATGATCCGCGGCGGAAAACCATCCGGAAATTTCGGGAAACCCTGTTTGAGGATGATCCCCGCCATCTCCCAATGCCCCGTCGTCGTGTCTTTGCCGTCAGATTTGAGTGTGCATTTGCCGTACGCACCCGTCGGATGCTCTACACCAGCGAGGCCTTTTAGCGGAGTAATATTTCCCAAGCCCATTGCCCGCAGATTAGGAACATTAACAGTTCGCGATTCAAATATATGCCCAAGCGTATTCGAACCGGCATCACCCCACGCCGCCGCATCCGGCATTTCGCCGATCCCCGCCGAATCCAAAACCACTAAACAAACGCGTCCAAACTTTCTTGTCATAACATCTATTTTACTCGCCAACTAAACATCTTGCCAATGTCACGACATCTCGGCTAACATCGTTAGTAACAATGACCGACATTAACCGCCGTAATTTCCTAAGAAGCTCGCTTGCAGGCGGGGCATTTCTTGGGTTTACAGGCCTGATCAATCGCCTCGATCGATTCAACGCCTACGGTGCCGACGCATTCTCGACGGAAAAGTCGTTGTTTGGCCCGCTGCTGCCAACCGCGTCAGCCAACACAGGCGAAACATTTCTCTCACTGCCCGCGGGATTTCAATATAACGTGATCGGGCGTGCCGGTTCGCTGATGTCGAACGGACTGCCAACGCCTACGCTGCACGATGGGATGGCTGCATTTCCGTATCGTGGCGTTGACAACTCGTTGGCACTTATTCGAAACCACGAAAATAGTAGTTTTGCAGGCACCGGCGGAGCCGTCACAGGCACGACTCCCTATGATGCGAACGCCGCGGGTGGCACGACAACGTTAATTGTCGATAAACAAACGCGGCTCGTAGTGAATGCGTTCCCAAGTCTTTCCGGGACGGTTCGGAATTGCGGCGGCGGGCCGACACCTTGGAACACTTGGATCAGCTGCGAGGAAACGACCGTTGGACCCCTAGGCGGTTTCGCAAAACCCCACGGCTACTGTTTTGAGGTTGGCCGACGTCTTCGTGGACAGCCGGTTGCCCTGAAACAAATGGGTAGATTCCGCCATGAGGCTGTGGCGGTCGACGCCGCGTCTGGAACTGTCTATTTGACCGAAGACAATACGCCCGCAGGGTTTTATCGTTACATTCCCAATGTTAGAGGCCAACTCGCTCTTGGGGGCCGTTTGCAGATGCTCGCCGTCACCGGTCGTCCGAACGCGGACCTCAGGACCGGACAAACCTTAAACGCATCGATCCCCGTAGAATGGGTCGATATCGCTGACCCAGATCCCGCGTTGGTCGATACGGACGCGGCGGCAGTTTACCTGCAGGGTGCGGCCCTTGGTGGAGCAAAGTTTACAAGGCTAGAGGGATGCTTCGCGAAGCCAGGAACTATCGACTTCACCTCGACAAATGGCGGCAATCAAGGTCTCGGTCAGGTGTGGCGTTACACCCACGGAGCAGACCCTGCCCGCGGTACGCTCGCTCTGATCTTCGAATCGCCGAGCTCAGCGGTGCTAGATTTCCCAGATAATATTTGTTTCGGCCCGCAAAACAATATGTTTATCTGTGAGGACGGTAGCGTCGATAACTATGTCCGCGTTCTGTCGCCTAATGGATCGCTGTCAGATTTCGCAAAGAACATAGTGCCGGGATTTGAAAGTTATGAGTTTGCCGGCTGCACATTCAGCCCCGACGGGGCGACGTTGTTTGTTAATATTCAAACGCCCGGTCTGACGCTAGCGATCTGGGGGAATTTCTAATTTACCGGTGCGGTGTAGCCTTCGCGAGCTCTGACGCTTGTGCCTTTAGGCAGTCCCGTAACTTCGACCTTTATTTTTCGATACGTGCCGTCACGTTTATCGTTCGACGGATAATAGCCAAGCGTATATTTGGTCCCGATCTCGTCGGCGACACTTTTGAACGCATTGCGTGCCTCGCTCAGATCAGCGACCGGAAACACCTTACCACCGGAGCTTTTTGCCAGCTCACTCATCTCGGCGTCAGCGATCTCATAAAGCTTTTTGCTGATCGCAAGCCGCTCAAACTCGCCGAGGCCGCAAAAATCAACCGCCTTTTCCATATTCGCTTTTGGGTTAAAGCTCTTGTAATAACGGCGTATCTGAGCCTGCGAAAAACGTGTGGCTGCCCGGCAATCCCCAAGCAGATTTGACTCAAAATATTCGCGCGTATCGACCTTGATAAAAAACGAGATGATGCCGATCTGTCCCAGCATTTCTTTGACCGTCGCAAAGCTCTCGGCACTCGTCGAATCAACGCCGTCTGTCAGTGCGACGAGAGCACGCCGCCCGCGAAACTCGTCCTTTGGCTTATCGCGAAAAACCTTTTCCACCACCTGTATCAGCGAATCGTAATACGGCGTACCGTTGCTTGTTTTAACGTTGTCGATAGCCGCATCCAACATCGTGCGGTCGTTTGTCAATCCGATCAAGATCTCGCTCACGGCAAACGCCTCCGTATTAGTGCGGCTAGTATTAAATGCGATGATGGAAACTCTGTCACCGGGCCGAAGATTCGCTATAAAACTCTTTGCCGCGCGCTGGATCAACACAAGGTCGTTTCGTGCGGAACCCGAGGTATCAAGCAGCAATGCGACTTCAAAAGGTGCGGCGGTCGCTGAAAAATCGACGGTTTCCTGCCGCTTGCCGTCCTCATAAACGATAAAATTGGACTTTGTGAGGCCGCGTAAAGGCAGACCGTTTGCGGAACTTACGGCGATAGGCACATCGACTAGCTGCGTGTCGACGCGTATGACCTCGTCCTGTCCAGCCACCGTCATCACTGAAAACAAAACTGTTAGAATGAAAAACGACTTCGCCGTCACAGTAAACCTCTCTGAATATTTCCAATTGTAACAAAATCGACACTGCCCGCCCTACAAATTTAAACACGAAAAGGCCGGAATCATGTTCCGGCCTTTTCGATCTAAATCATGTCGATCTTAGACGTATTTTTCGATCACCTTTGCGATCGCTTCACGCGAAACAGCACCGACGATCCGTTCCACTTCCTGTCCGCCCTTAAAGAGAACAAGCGTCGGGATGCCGCGAATACCATATTGCTGCGGCACGTTGAGGTTTTCGTCAACATTCATCTTATAGATGCTTGCCTTGCCCTCATATTCCTCGGCAACCGCCTCAACCGACGGAGCGATCATGCGGCAGGGTCCGCACCATTCCGCCCAAAAATCCACCAAAACCGGCTTGTCCGAGCCCAACACTTCGGTCTCAAACGCCGTGTCTGTAATTACTTTTGCAAAGTTTCCCATTATAGCTCCTTAAAAATTGTCTGCGGCAGATCACCGCAAATTTGTGTTTATATAACTCTAGTGCCTAAATACCTTATTTCGCAAGCTCAGCCTGCAAGGCGGCAACAACACGTTCGTCTTCGGCGGTAACATCCGGTGCAATGCGTGCCGCGATCGAGCCGTCTTTGGCGATCAGAAATTTTTCAAAATTCCAAAGCACATCATTTGCCTTTTCACGCTTAGAGCCAAAACCGGCAAGCTTTTCTTCGAATGCGTTGCCGTCAGTGATATCTGCCTCGCCCTTTTCGTCCGTCAGATAGCGATAGAGCAAATGCTGATCGTCGCCCTTGACCGATATTTTCTCGTAAAGAGGAAACGACACATTGTAATTTGTCTGACAAAAATCCTGAATCTCTTCATTCGTTCCCGGCTCTTGAGCCGCAAAATTATTCGCCGGAAAACCGAGCACCTCAAATCCTTGATCCTTGTACTCTTTATAAAGGCTCTCAAGTCCTTCGTACTGCGGCGTCAATCCGCATTTTGAAGCCACATTGACCAGCAGCAACGCCTTGCCCTTAAACTCACCCAATGTTGTGTCAGCGCCGTCGATGCGGCGAACCGGTATCTCGTATATTTTATTAGACATATTTTTATTATTCCCCTATTTTTACCACGATCTTGCCAAAATGCGACCCGCTTTCCATATAACGCAAAGCGTCTTTGGCTTCGTCAAATCCAAATGTGCGGTCGATAACCGGCTTGAGGTTTTCTTTAGATATGAACTTATTCAAGTCTTCAAACATCTGCCGCGAGCCGACAAAAATGCCCTGCACGCGGACAGCTTTCATAAACACAGGAATCGGGTTGAATTCGCCCGCCATATCCAAAGCACCGATCAGAGCAATATGACCGCCAACGCGTACCGCCTTGACCGACTTGGTCAATGTACCCGTGCCGCCAACCTCGATCACATGATCGACACCGCGACCGTCAGTCAGTTCAAGCACCGCCTTGTCCCAATCTTCACGCTCACGATAATTGACTGTCTCGTCAGCACCTAATGCCGTGACTTTCACCAGCTTTTCATCGCTGCTTGATGTCGCTATCACCGTCGCACCAAGCGCCTTGGCGATCTGTATCGCAAATATCGAAACACCACCCGTCCCGAGCGTCAGCACCGTGTCGCCCTCTTTTACATTCCCCGAAACGACCAGCGCATTCCATGCAGTGACCGCCGCACATGGCAATGCCGCCGCTTCTTCAAATGAGAGATGCTCGGGCACGCTGACGAGCGAGTCTTCCCTAAACAAACGGTATTCGCTCAAAACACCGTCCGAACCACCCGCACCGATCGCGGTCTTCGCCGTCTCGGCACTAGGCCCGCCGTCTATCCATCCCGCAATAACAATAGAGCAAACGCGGTCGCCAACATTCCATTTCGAGACGCCTTCGCCGATCTCGACAACCTCGCCTGCACCGTCCGAAAACGGAATTGCGGGTAGCTTCATACGCGGGTTATACGTGCCGCTGACGACCATCACATCGCGATAATTTAGCGACGCAGCGTGCATCTTTACAAGCACCTCTCCCGCGTCAGGACGGGGTGTTTCACGTTCGACTACGCGGAGGTTATCGATACCACATTGTTCTATTTCGTATGCCTTCACGCTTGTTCGACACTCTCCATTACGTCCGCAAGCGTATAACGGGAAAGAGCGACCGTCACGCTGCTGTCGATCTCTTTTTGCAGATTGCAGAGAATAGCTTCGATATTTTTCCCGACCGGGCAATCCTGATTTGGCGACCCGTGCAGGGCAAACACCTCGCCGCAGCAAACCGCTCGATAGACATCGACTAAATTGATCGCATCAGGTGTTTTTGCAAGACGCGTACCACCAAAAGCCCCCGTCTGTGATGCCACGAGACCCGCCTGGTTCAACTGGCTCAACAGCCGCCGAATCACCACGGCATTTGTATTAACGCTGCCCGCAACATACTCCGACTTGACCGCTGCCTCACCCGATCGGGCAAGCAGCGTCAAAACGTGTATCGCCATTGCAAATTGACTATTAGCCGCCATAACTGTAACAAGTATAGTTACAGTTTGGCTTATTGTCAAGCAAACGCGATGAGATGCGTTATCAAAGGCTCAGCGAAATTATTTAATTATCTCTTGTTTCAGAAAAGCGTAGAATGAATCGACCCAATTATCGCTTGGCAAATTTTGCTTTCGCATGCCAAACCCGTGACCGCCTTTGGCGTAGATGTGGATCTCAGCGTTTTTTTTCACAGCCAGCCATTTTTTATACATCTCGATCGCATCGGACGTAAAACGAAGGCCATCATTTGAGGTCGCCGCTATGAATAAAGGCGGAGCATCAACCGGAACTTTTGCATCCCTGAGAGTGCTAATCCGCGGCATATTTGTTCCTTTGACAGAACCTAATAGTGGATAGATCGGAGCTGCAAAATCAGGCCGGTTGGCGGCAGTAAAGTTAAATGCCATGTTAGCCGCGATCGTTCCGCCCGCTGAAAATCCAATAATTCCGATCTTGTTAGGCACAATATTAAAACTTTTGGCATTTTTTCTCACGTATTCGATTGCCGTCGCTCCATCTGAAATCGCTAGCGGAACATATGGATACGAAGCTTCCTCGTATTTGCCATTCGTGACGTCGCCGAAAAGTATGGGGGAAACTTCTTTAACCGCGTCATTTGTCTTACTGGGTACGAGCCGGTATTTCAGGACAAACGCAGCGACCCCTCTTTCATTCAGCCATTTCGCGAGGTCTATTCCCTCGCCATTTATGGTAAGTGCCCAAAATCCGCCGCCGGGACAAATGATCACGGCGGCCCCATTGGAGATTTCGCGTTTTGGCAGATAAACAAGCAAGCTAGGCTTACTGACGTTGGTAATAACCTCGGTTTGCCAGCTTTCGGACATGTATCGGCGTTCCGGCTGGGTCCATTTCGAGAGGTCCGAAACAAGCGGCGTCGGCAGCAAAATTTCTTTTTGCGCGGTTACCGATCCCGTTAGAAGCAATAGAAACAATGCCAAGTACTTGCTTTTCATATTCAAAATTCCCTAACTGTGAGTTCTTTACCCGGGACCAAGAGCGGCCAGAGCATCGGCGATCGCACCGGCATAAAGTACAATGCCGGCCTCATTTGGATGCGTGCGATCACGATGAAGGATGTTGGGTGTTTTTTTCACGACCGAATACCAATCTGCCACGATCGTATTTGGATATTCTGCGCTGATCTCAGCTAGTCTCGCATTGGCATCAGGTACCCAGTAGCTGACACCAACCGTGTTGACGAGCACTACGCGGCGTTTTGGGCCCAGCATATTCAGGATATCGCGCAGGGCCTGCTCCGACGCGGGCTCCTTAAACCCAGCATTCGTTCCAAAATTTAGGATGACGACGCGACGCATGGTTCCTTTGTCGATCATATCCTTGACTAAACCGGGAGCATCCGCCCACTGTAAAATAGGCCGCGCGTTGACAATAATTCCCGGGAACCGCTCGTACACGGCGGGGGCCGCTCCGGACATGACTGAGTCTCCAAACCCGACGATCCTGTCACCCGTCGGTATCTTCTGATCGGCGGGCCACGCGGGCTCCAAATCTAAATTTGCCGAACCATTTGGAGCATTGATATTTTGCGGTAGATTTTTGGCGTTTTGCTCTGCGATGGCTTGTTCACCAAGCTCAACCGCTATCTGGGCCCGTGACTTTTCCGGAGCATTGATGAGGCCGAGCACAGCCATGATCAATATTGCGAATGCACATGCCGCAGAAATGCCCGGCACGCCAAATACTTTGCTTATCGGCTGAAAGGAGCCTCGTATAGCGGCCCATGTAGCCTTAAATCCGTTGTTACGGATCGGCACCTCGATCCAGCGAAACGACGCCGCGCTCAATACAAATGTAGTAAAAATAACGATAGCTACCGCAACCCAGCCTGATCCTACGCTGTCGGGAGAGGCAGGAATAAAGGTAAGAACTACCAGCAAAACCGGCCAATGCCACAAATAGATGCCATATGAACGTTCACCGACCCACGCCAACGCACGTATCTTACACAGCTTGGTAAAAATGGTCGCATGGCCCGGCAGCACCGCAACAGTAGCCGCACTCAATATTGATGCAAGCAAAAGCCCACCACGGTAGGTAAAAGGGGCTTCGCTCTCGACGAATACTACGAGAACCATCATCCCTGCCAGACCCGCAAACCCGATCACCGGACGCAGAGCCGACCACAACTTATTTGAAAGCAGTTTGTCCGATTCAGATAATGCAAAAGCCAACGCAACGCCTATCATTAGGCCGAATGAATGCGTGTCCGTACCGTAATATACCCGTGTGGGCATTTGCGGGTTATACAATACCGCCATCAGTGTCACCGATGTCGTTGCGGCGATCAAAGCGGCAATCAATCGTAAGCCTCGAGACTTCGTCAGCGTGATCAATCCTAGGAGCAATATTGGCCAGAACAGGTAAAACTGCTCCTCGACCGCGAGCGACCAAAAGGTAACAAACAGCGATCGGGCAGAATCGGCAAAATAATCCGTTCCCGCCACGATCTCGACCCAATTTGTACTAAATGTAAGAGCACCAAAGACTTGCCGCCTGATATTCACGAGCAGGTCTTCATTAACAAGCCACGCTGTTGCGACGGCAGAAAACACCACCAGTAATAGCGCGGGCAATAATCGCCGGGCACGTCGTATCCAGAAAGCCGACAAAGCGATGCGCCCGGTCTTCTTTTTTTCCCGCAAAAGAAGGGTCGTGATCAGATATCCGCTGATCACAAAAAAGACATCGACCCCCAAAAAGCCGCCGGGGAGCGTCGTTGGCCATAGGTGAAACACCAACACGAACAGCACCGCAAACGCCCGCAACCCGTCCAACCCCTCAATACGTCCCCCACCGGACACCGCCGGGGGCACATCGATACTCTTAGAACTTTCGTCCGTTAAACTCAAGATTAGATCTCCACTTGTTTTGTTATGAAACCAGCCCCGGACACGCCCGACCCGTAATTATCATTGTCCTAAATGATAGGCAGAATTTCTAAACGGTAAGTAATATTTTTAAAGCGGATCCTCGTGGGGATGGCAAAGATCCCGCTATTTCAGATCAATATTCTGCAGCACCACCTTCATCACTGCAGCCGCCTCGATCTTTCCGCCAAAATTGGTCACGTGCACGCCGTCGCCCTGGCGGGCTACCTGCATACGCCCGTTTTCATCTGGTAGAGATCGGCTGTAAACACCTTTTAGTGCCAACGAGTCCCAAGTGTCAACATATATTACGTTTGGAAACTTGGCAGATTCGGCTTTATATACCGGATTCATCGCCGAAAACTTTTTAACAAATTTGTCATTTCCGGGAATGGGGTGCCCAACCCAAAATATTTTTTTGACCTTGGGAGCGATCCGAGTCAAAAAACGGTTGACTCTCTGAGCATAAACTTCTCAGTACCTAGATCATGTGCTTTACCCTGATCGTCGAGAATTCCCTGACCGTCATTTGCCCCAAAGGTTACGATCACAACGTCGGGTTTATTTTGCCCAATCATTTCTTCTGCTCTCGCCGTCCAATCAAAAAAATCAGTCTTGTTGAGTCCGGTCGAATAAAGCCCCTCGCGAACCACGCTGACATCCTTAAAACCTGTCAGAGCCGTTTCGAGGCCAGGGCCAAAACCCTCGCGCATCAGCGAATCACCGATAAGCAAAAACTTAAGCGGCTGGGTGAGCTTTTCAGCATTGGTGGTCTGTTCGGCATTAGAATTTCCCGCAGCGTTATTAGCCGCTCCATTTTCCGACGGCTTGGAACCACAAGCCGTGAAACCGGCCAAACAGGCGACAATACAAGCTATTGTCGCGACTTTTAGATCAGTGATGGACATTCTCATTGACATAATTCGCAGTAAAATACGAAAAATTAATAACTACTTTATTAAATTTAGTTCGGGTTTCAGAAACGCAAATTTCGCTCTTAGCCGGCCTGTGTGTGATATGAAAATCAACAGCCTGCGGCAAGTTTACAATTATTTATGATTATGTCAACAAAAAAGCCGGGCAATATAAAATGCCCGGCTTAATGCGATAAATGTCACCAAATATTTCTATTACTTGGCAGGTATTTTGATCTCGCGGCCAGCGGTCAAAACGGAGTTCGGCAGCAAACCATTGTACTTGGCTACCACCGTCGCATCCGCTCCGGCACGCTCCGCAACCTTCTGGACGGTGTCGCCGGCTTTTGCCTTAACGACCCGAACCGAGCTCGGCACCGCAGCCGCACCTGAGGATGTCGGACGCTGATAGACAATGTTATTTACACCGTTGCCGGCAACAGGAACAAACACCTTGCCCCGTGGAGTGGCCATTCCCTGATTTGCCGCCATCAGATCAGCAACGCTGACGCCGGTACGATTTGATATCGTCTGCCAAGTCTCGCCTGACGAAGTATTAGAAAGGTTGGTGTTATTAATTTTCGACGCCGGGATGCGGCGAAACACAGCAACGATCTCATTAGCCTTTCCGGCCGGGACATTGATGATGTACGGCACTGGCGGCGTGAAGTTGGAGCGGAGATGCGGATTAAGGTAACGAAGATATTGAACAGTGGTGTCCGACGACTGTGCGATCAGGCTAAGATTTGTCGATGCGGGAATGCGGACACGGTCGTAAACAAGCGGAGCCGCTGGCCTAATATGCCCAAAACCATATTCGTTAGGATTGTTAGCAACTAAGATCGTCGCAAGGATCATGGGCACATAAACGCGGGTTTCTGATGGCAAATAGGCATAGGCAGCCCAAAAATTTGTGACTCCCGCTCGGCGGATCGCTCTGTCTACATTGCCCTCACCACAGTTGTACGCGGCAATGCCCAGTTCCCAGTTGTTGTAACGGTCATGAAGAAATTTTAGATATTTTGCCGACGCACGCGTCGCTTCCTCAAAACTATTTCGCTCATCGACGTACGCATTACGCTGCAGCCCGTAACGAGCTCCGGTTCCCGGTATGAACTGCCACAGCCCGGAAGCCGCAGCCGACGAATAAGCGCTTGGTTTCCAGGCACTCTCGACCTGGCCGAGCCAAGCTACATTTTCCGGCACACCTTCTTCCTTAAAGATTCGGCGAGCCATACGCATGAACATTCCCGAGCGGTAGAGGCCAACCTCCATCGTGGTACGTCCGCGGCCGCGAAAGTAATTGATATATTGCTGGATGAGCGGATGAACCTGAAACGCAAAGCCAAGCGATCTGTTAGCAACCGCCGTCTGAATATATTGATATTGCTGTTGGGCGACCGGATTGTTTTCGATCTGCAGTTCATCCGAGGTAAGCTCTACCTTTGAAAGCTCATCGAGAGGCGACGGTTCAAATTCTTGTGAATTAAATCCCGTTTTCGGCCCACCCATCGAGCCTGCACCGTTGACCGCGGTCATTGCGACCGTCGCACCTACAGGCGTCTTGGCCGCCGCACTTCTTGAAACTTTTGCCACCGCATCAACAAGCGTCGTATCGATACTCCAGCCGCATGTCAAAGCCAGGTTGTTTACTTGCGGAAGCTGGGCTTCATACGGAAACTCGATGCGATAGACCGTCTCGATCAACTGGTTATAACAACCAAGCAATTTTTGATCTTTCTGAATATTTAGAGCCGAATAAAGGAAGACCTCGACCGACTTGTTGAACTTTTCACCGGCAACCGGACGATTGCCATCGGTATAAGCCAACAAGCCTTCTTTAAAAGAAACGCCCGCATCGAAAAGTACCTTATTTGCGGCAACTTGAGCGGCGTCGATCTGAGAGGTGGACGTGTCATTACTCGAACGCGAACTGGTGATCTGGCCATTCGCGAACGAGCCATACACCAAAAATATAAATGCTGTAAAACCAAAAACTTTAATAAATCTCATCAGTTAATTTTAACGCTACTAAAAACCAAAAGTTCCGCCTTCTCTGCATGGCAGAAAATATGACAATCTAACCTACCAAGAATATCACTCACCAACAGCCACTGTCAACGCCCAAACCCTTTGCAAAATAAGGACATCCGCCCTTTTTACGACGCTTTTTGCGTCTTTGCCTTGGCCTTTTCGCCCGGCAATTTGCTGTCACGAAGTGCCGCCTCAAAGACCTCGAGCACATTCTCAACAAATATAAACGTCAAATCGTCACGAACTTCCTGTGGAAGATCCTCAAGATCACGTTCATTTGGCGCTGGCAAAATTACAGTTTTGATCTTCGCACGCCGTGCCGCCAGTAGCTTTTCTTTGACGCCGCCGATCGGCAGTACGTTGCCGCGCAACGTGATCTCGCCCGTCATCGCAACATCTTTGCGAACCGGACGCTGCGATAACACTGAGACCATCGCCGTCGCCATCGTAATACCTGCACTCGGGCCGTCTTTCGGTATCGCCCCTTCGGGCAGATGGATGTGGATATCGTATTCGTCGAATATCTTTTCGTCGATGCCAAGCTCCGTCGCCCTCGCTTTTGCATACGAAAATGCCGCCTGAGCCGATTCCTGCATCACATCACCTAGCTGGCCTGTAAGTTGGAGCTTGCCCTTACCGCGAGTCTTGAGCGCCTCAATAAACAGGATGTCACCGCCGACAGCGGTCCACGCTAATCCCGTGACGGTCCCGATCTGATCTTTCTTCAGAGCTCCTTCGTTAAATATCCGCGACACCCGCAAGTAATCTTTCAGATTATCCGCCGTGATGCGAACCGGCTTGAAGCCTTTTTCGGTCTCAGCCTTGGCACGAGCGACCTTACGGCAAACCTTGCCGATCTCGCGTTCTAGCTGTCTAAGACCCGCTTCTTGCGTATATTCGCTTATCGTTTTTGCTATTGCCTTACGATCAAATTTGACGTCGTCTTTTTCAAGCCCGTTCTCTTCGATCTGCTTGGGAATAAGATGCCGTTTCGCGATCTCGACCTTTTCTTCCTCGGTGTAACCCGAAAGCGAGATCGTCTCCATACGGTCGCGAAGCGCGGGCTGCACCGTGTCGAGAATGTTTGCCGTAGTCATAAACATCACGTTCGACAGATCAAACGTAACGCCGAGGTAGTTATCGCGAAATGTCGAGTTTTGCTCGGGGTCGAGCACCTCCAACAATGCGCTGGACGGATCACCGCGAAAATCAGCCCCAACCTTGTCGATCTCGTCGAGCATAATGAGCGGATTATTGGTCTCGGCCTGTTGGATCGCCTGGATAATGCGTCCCGGCATCGCTCCAACGTATGTGCGGCGATGGCCGCGAATCTCAGCTTCGTCGTGCAAACCGCCGAGACTGAGCCGGACAAATTTTCGGTTCAACGCACGGGCAACCGAACGCCCAAGCGATGTCTTACCCACGCCCGGAGGGCCGACGAGGCAAAGTATCGAGCCTTTTGGCTTTTCGCGAAGCTTGCGGACGGCGAGCGATTCGATGATGCGCTCCTTTACGCGATCCAAACCAAAATGGTCCTGATCCAATATTCGCTCAGCCTTTTTCAGGTCAAGATTGTCTTTCGACGCATTTGACCAAGGCAGATCGGTCATGATGTCGAGCCAATTTCGCAGCGTCGCGGTCTCCGCTGTGTCGGGATGCATCCGTTCGAGCTTCTTTAACTGCCGAAGCGATTCTTCTTCGGCAGCTTCGGGCATCTTCACCTTGAGTATCTTGTCGCGATACTGCTCGATCTCTTCAAACAGCTCATTTCCCTCTCCAAGCTCGCCCTGGATCGCCTTCAACTGCTGCCGCAAAAAGTACTCTCGCTGCGATCTGTCGATATCGGCCCTGGCTTGTGAATTGATCTCGGCCTGTACCGTAAGCACGTCGATTTCCTTGCTCAACAGCTCGTTGACACGCCGCAGACGCGGGATCGGATCTTCGATGTCGAGCACACTTTGAGCGTCCTCAACCTTGAGTTCTAGATTTGATGCGGCAAGGTCGGCGAGACGTCCGGCGTCATCGAGATTGGCGATGATAGCCAATACTTCGGGCGAAATGTTCTTACCCAGCCCAGCCGCGCGATCCATCGATCCGCGCACATTTCGAATGAGTGCTTCGATCTCGAGAGAGTTATTTTCCGCCCCAAGCGGCTCGATGATCGGCGTCACGCTCGATGTCACGTATTTGCCGCCGCCGTCTATCTTATTCACGCGGCAACGTGACAGCCCTTGGATAAGGATGCGGATACGTCCGTCGGGCAGTTTGAGCATCCGCATGATGATGGCGACGGTTCCGACGGTATAAAGGTCGTCCTGCTCGGGCTCTTCCTTGTTCACATCCTTTTGCGAGACGAGCAGGATCATGCGGTCTTTGTTGAGCGCCTCTTCAACGGCGCGGATCGACCGGTCACGCGACACAAACAGCGGCACGATCATAAACGGATAAATAACAATGTCGCGAAGCGGCAGCACGGGCAGCACGTCAGGGATCTGAACCATCGGTTCGATCGCCTCGGCCTCGGCTAGAGCGACTGGAAATTCGTCGATATCAACCATAGTTCTATGTTAGGGAAATTAAAATGAAAGGGCAAAGGAGAGTGGAAAATGGAAAGTTGATAATGGAAAATTAAGATACGGATGTCTGAACCACGATCTTATATTTTCCACTTTCCACTTTCAATTTTTCATTTATTCGACTATTTTTTCTTTTTCTTTTTCTCGGCCGGGGTTGCCGCAGTGCGGGATGTGACGAGGGTTTTTAGCTCTGACATAAATTCTGACACATCTGCGAACTCTAGATATACAGATGCAAAACGCACGTAAGCTACTTTGTCTAACGCTTTTAGCCGACGCATGATGATCTTGCCGATCTCGGTCGTGGCTAATTCGCGGTCGAGCGAATCCTGTACGTTTTTCTCGACCTCATCGACGATCTTTTCAAGCTGGCCGGTCGAAACGGGGCGTTTCTCGGCGGCTCGCAGCAGGCCCGACAGGACCTTGTCGCGGTAAAAATGCTCGCGCTTGCCGTCTTTTTTGACGACCATGTATGGGATCTGATCGATGCGTTCGTACGAAGTAAACCGCCGTCCGCACTCCAGACATTCACGCCGCCGGCGGATCGAATCGCCGTCCTTCGCCTCTCGCGAGTCAACGACCTTATCCTCGATATGTGAGCAAAATGGGCAACGCATAAGCAGTTGTCAGTTGTCGGTGGTCAGTAGTCAGCTAAGACCAAAAACCTCAATCTTCTCGTTCAAAATCCGGCGAATCCGACTCGATCTCGCGCTCGGCGTTTTCGCCGGACAACAGGCTGCGAAAACGCTCGATGCTGATATCTCCGTGGAGAAGATAGTATAAACCAAAAACGACCGCCGGGGCGAAATAAACCAGGTGCATTACGATCGAAACGGCCGCGGCCTGATCGCGGTCGACGCTCAGCAGTATCAAACTCCCCGCCGTTGCTGCGTGAAAAGCACCTGCCGCTCCGCCCGGAGTCGGTATCAGTGACCCGAGGCTCGCGACACCCATCACGAACGTCGAGTCGAAAAAGCTCATCTGCAGCCCAAAAGCCTTGAGCACGAACCACGTTGGCACGGCGATCGCCAGCCACAGAGCCAGCGTCCAAAACATCGACCAGAAAATGCCGCTTGGGCTTTTCAGGATGGCAAGCGAAGCCTCAAGCTGACGCATTAGGCTCAGGAATATCGCCCGCAGCCTGACCGGCACAAATTTGCGGTCCGTCAGGCGTTCAAAAAAACCAATGATCGCCGCCGCCTTAAAGTGATACACGATCAGCGACAGCACGCCGACGAGCGTCACGGCCAGCAAAATATTGCCCGCCAGCTTGACCGAGTTAAACTCTGACTCCATCCCCGGCGGCGGTGTAAACCAGATCAGGCTGACAGATAAAAAAATGATCAGCGAAGCCAGATCAAATACGCGTTCGACAAATATCGTCACCAGGGCGGCGCTCGGACGCACGCGTTTGTCACGCATCGGCAGCCACATCGGCCGGACGATCTCGCCCGCACGCCCGACGATCAGCACCGCCGCATAACCGACCGTCGTCGTCGCAAACAGGTCACGCAGGCTGGCTGGAGTGATCGGTTTGAGCAGCACCTGCCAACGCACCGCCCTAATAAAATAGCCCAACGAGATAATTGCAAATGCCAACGTCAGCCAAAACGGATCGGCCTTACGCAGACTAGAGCTGACCTCTTGCCAATTGAGATTCCTGCCAAAGAACCACAGTATGAGGATCGCGACAGCCAGCAGGACTATAAATTTGATGTATTTACGCAAAACGCTTTTCGGTTACCGCCCATTAGGACAATAAACACAAAAGATACAGTATTCACCGCTCTCTTGCCAATGATAGCGATCACATCAACGTTTGGTTTCGTTACTAACCGTCGGAGACGGTGATATATTTGTAGCCCACATCGCAAGATGTGGGTGTGGATAACCGTTCGGGTCCGAACCGTCAGAGACGGTGACATAACAATTTGTAATTTGGAAATATGCCGCCGTCTCCGACGGCTTAGGGTTTGTTTTGTCGCGTACCCACAGTTGGTACTGTGGGCTACAAATATGACGTCGGCTCCGCCGACTTTAGCAAGATCGTGAGCGGTTGCTGTATATTAGAAATTAGGTGCCAAACCTAGTTTCTTAATTGAAACGAATCGGCGGACTCTTTACGGGTCCGCCGTTTTCTTTTCTTTCCGGGTATTCATGAACGTCTTTGGCGTTTCTATGACCTCTCATTGGTCACTGTGAAGAACTAAAGGACGCATAAAAAAAGCAGCAAAACCCGCAAAATACGACAAAATCGGAAAAATACGTCATTTCGTGAAAGATCCGCATGATCATACAAACCCCGCAAAACATCATTTCAATCCCGGCAAAGTTATGAAAGGATGTTTGCAGGAGGAAGTACATTGCAACTTTGAGGTATAGAGGAGCGTGTGAATCGGAATGAAACTAGTGTCATTGTTGCTCGTCTCTGCGGGACTATTTGCCTGCAATCTTTCGCACCGGCTGAATATAGACGCGATCGTCACGGATGCTGAGCAAATTCGCGATGCCCAGCCAAAGTTTCGAGCAGAGAATGGACGGTATGGAACGCTTGCGGAACTTGCTTCCAACGGCTTGATAGCCGATCACCTTACGGACGGCCGTGATGCTGGATTTATCCTTGAACTAAATGCATCGGGGGATAGTTACTCACTCTCGATCTATCCCGACGCCTCGACGGATACCATTGACAAGGACGATCACGATCAAGTGTCGCTCTATTGTGATGAGAAAGGAATTTTGAGAGGAAGCTTGGACCGCAACAAGCGTGCCGATGCTGGCTCATCTGAGATCCGTCCAAAGCATTGACCTACCTTCCGAATCGCAGGCCAATCGGTGCCTCTGTTCTTGACCCCGTCCTCCGCTCGACTTAAATTCTTATCTTATGGACGCGGACGAGCGAGAAATATTAACTGAGATCGAGCGGCGGGAAGAAGCTAAAGAAAAGCCGTGTGAAATGTGTAACGGCCATGGAGTCATTCGCGGACACGTTTGCCACTTTTGCTTAGGCCGGCGGATCGAATTGACCGAGACCGAATATAAAACGCTCATTGCCGTAGCCGATGACAACAGGATCTTGAATGAAGAGTTTATTAATTAATTGGGGTTGCCACAGGTCTGCAATTCCACACCTTGCGGATATCGTAATATCGCAGGCCTGACCCCGCTTTTTTTGACCCCGCTTTTTTTCAGAATGGCAGGCTCCTTTCCCACGACGTCACCATCGACGAAACCGGCATGATGCGGCTCGATCCGGTGAATACAACGACCGTCACCCGAAGAGCGAGATAGCAGGACCATGAATGAAGCATGCTTGTTAATAAAAGCGTTATAGGCTACCATCATGGAAACTCAAAATAACTTTAATTCGCATTTCCATCTGCAAATTTAGGAGGCTCCTGCAAATGTCGATATTTTCCCCAGGCTCTAGGCCTATCACTGCCCCGAAACGCGTAAGTCTTTTTCTTACAATGATTTCTCTAACAGCCCTGATTTGGTGCTCGATATTGGTGCCAAAAGCGGCAATGCAAGAGCGCGAAATTGAGACTCATGAAGTGTCCCCGATCGTAAGCGAATCAAACAAAAGACCTATAAGCAATGATCTGTATCCTCAGGCATCGCAGATCGATATCACCGGCCCGACTGGCAGCGGCAGTTTCGGCCAACAGATATACGTTCTTCCTAACGGCAATTTTATTGTTGTCGACCCCCTTTACGACATCGTCAGCCCTACCGTGATCACTGATGTGGGTGCCGTATATTTGTACAGTGGGTCGACGGGCGCGTTGATAAATGTGATCACGGGAAGTAGCGTCGGCGATTCCATTGGAAATGGAAGTAACGCAATCAGCATTCTAACCAATGGTAATTATCTCATTCGAAGCAGTTCGTGGAATAACGGCGCTGCGACCTCGGCTGGTGCCGTTTCGTGGTGCAGTGGCGTCATCGGGTGCTCCGGTATCGTTTCTCCCGCTAACTCACTGGTCGGAACAACGATTAATGATTCCATAGGCAGTAGTGGTGTAATGGTACTGTCAAACGGAAATTATATTGTCCGAAGTGCCAGCTGGGACAATTCGGCAGCAAATGTCGGTGCAGTTACGTGGGGCAACGGCGCGGTGGGAACGTCGGGCGTGGTGTCGGCCGCAAATTCATTAGTGGGATCGACAGCCAGTGATGTTGTGGGTAATACGTCCGTCACGGAGTTGGCGAATGGTAATTACGTCGTCAGTAGCACAAGTTGGGATGGAAGCGCTACAGACGTCGGAGCAGTCACGTGGTGCAGCGGGGCTACCGGAAGATCAGGACTTGTTTCTTCGTCCAATTCATTGCTTGGATCAACATCAAATGATCTTGTCGGAACCACGGTCATTCCGCTAACGAATGGGAATTACGTTGTTGGTAGCCCGAACTG
>JBGAUY010000016.1:0-59077 GCA_044228425.1 Pyrinomonadaceae bacterium
GACGGTCGGGCTGGCAACTCTTGCCGAACATGTCAATCTGATTACCGTTTCGCTAACGCTGCTATTGATCGTGCTTTCGTCAGCAACTTTTTTCGGGCGAAACCCTGCGTTGCTCGCATCGTTTGTGGCGATGCTTTGCTTTAACTATTTTTTTATCCCTCCGATACATACGTGGACGATCTCGGACCCGCAAAATCTGGTCGCGTGGGCAGCGTTCACGATAACGGCTCTGGTAGCGGGGGAACTTTCGGCATACGCGAGGCGTCGTGCCCGCGAGGCTGAGTTGCTGTACGAGGAGTTACAAAAAGCGTTCAGGTCAGCGACGGAGGCCGAGGCCTTGAGGCAGAGCGAAAAGCTCAAGTCCGCCCTTCTCGACGCAGTGACGCACGATCTGCGAACACCGCTGACGTCGATCAAAGCTTCGGTCACGACGCTGCTCGATAGTGAAGGCGGCCACCGTACCATCGAGCTCAATAGCGAAGGGCGAACTGAGTTTCTTGAGATCATTAACGAAGAAACTGACCGCCTCAACGGCTTTATCGAAGGCATGGTCCAACTCGCCCGCATCGAGGCGGGTTCAGTGAATACGACGGAAACGCTCTCAAATGTCGAAGAGATCATTACCATCGCTCTAAACCGAGCCGAGCCAGTAGTCGCAAACCACCATTTGGTACTAAATCTGCAAAAGGAATTGTCGCTCATCCGGGTCGATGCCCGTGCGATCGCCGAAGTGATCTACAATCTTGTCGAAAACGCCGCGAAATACTCGTCGCCTGACACGACGATCACGATTACCGCGGCATCACACGGGAATGCCGTTTTGATCTCGGTGATGGACGAGGGGCAGGGAATTCCGGCGGATATGCGTGAGAAAGTATTTGAGAAATTTGTCCGACTCGATAGTGACCGCACCGACGGACTCGGTCTGGGACTTGCCATTGCGCGTGGCATTGTCGAGACACAACACGGCACGATCGAGATCAAATCTGGTGAGAACGAGATAGGCACAAAGGTCACCCTGACGCTGCCGATAGGAGAGGAATGAGCGAGCCGCAGAAAGTATTGGTCGTTGACGACGAGCCGCAGATAACCCGAGTTTTGCGGCACAGTCTGACGGCGCATCGCTACGATGTTCGCACGGCGGCTGACGGTCTGTCTGCCCTCGACACCTTTCGCGATTGGCATCCTGACCTGATTATCACGGATCTCCAAATGCCGGAAATGAACG
The DNA here is from genome assembly GCA_044228425.1 of Pyrinomonadaceae bacterium. Classification (GTDB taxonomy): domain Bacteria; phylum Acidobacteriota; class Blastocatellia; order Pyrinomonadales; family Pyrinomonadaceae; genus OLB17. The sequence continues at coordinate 1,229 of JBGAUY010000016.1, forward strand.
GCATAGAGTTCTGTCAGGAGATCAGGAAAGTCTCGACCGTGCCGATAATTATCCTGTCCGTAAAAGGTGAAGAGCGTACTAAAGTCGGTGCACTTGACGCCGGGGCGGACGATTACGTCACTAAGCCCTTTGGTATTGACGAACTGCTTGCACGTGTTCGCGCCGCACTTCGCCGCTCGCCGGATGTCCATGAAGACTCGGAATCGATACTCGACGACGGCGATTTTCGCATCGATCCATCGACACGCTCAGTGGCCGTAAATGGTGAATCGATCCATCTAACACCAAAGGAGTTTGACCTGCTCGTTTTCCTATTTCGCAACCGCAACAAGGTGATGACGCATCGTTCGATCCTCACCGCGATCTGGGGAGGCAATTTTACTGAGCAGACGGAATACCTTCGCGTGTTCGTCGGCCAACTTCGTAAGAAAGTTGAATTAGATCCATCACAACCCAAATATATCCGTACCGAACCTTGGGTCGGTTATCGTTTTCTCACCCAGCAAGAGTCGTAAAAATCTTTACGAAGTTTTTATTAATCCTTTATTCAACCCTTATTTCGCTGTCGCTAATCTCTAATTGTCGGGTGTTAATACGTACGACAAGGAGATGACGCAATGAAAAGCGATACCCCAACAACTGCGAAGATCCTCGGAAATACTTCGCTATCGGGCATGAAACGGCGACGAGCGAAGTCGAATACGCGGCTTCGGCCGTTATTCTTTTCGATACTAGCGATGTTTGGTGTCTTCGGCGGCATCTCTTCGTTATTTGTCGGTATAGTATGCGTCATTATTCACGGTGCGATCTCGCACGATGTGGTATTTAACCAGGTGGGCACCGGACTATTGATCGTTGCCATCCCAACGATATTAATAGGCTCGATTTTTTTGGATGAGATCGAAGGAAAGAAATGAAAAAGCAATTATTCTTAGTGGCGATCCTGCTTGGAACGTCCGCTTTTGTCAGCGCTCAGCAGACTATTTTCAATGTTCCGACGACCGATGTGTTAGATAAAGGCAAGGTTTATTTTGAACTCGATGCTTCGTTTAAGACGAATAACCAGATCGCTCTGAATCGATTTTCCAGTTTTGTCCCCCGGGTTGTTGTCGGTGTTGGCGGCAATGTCGAGGTCGGAATGAATGTCACCGGCAATGTTCAACCGGGCAGTGATTCGACCACATTTGTGCCAACCATCAAGTGGAAATTTTACCAGAACAAGAAAAAGGATGTTGCACTGATCGCCGGGACAAATTTCTATATTCCGGTGCGTAACCGGTCTTATAACATTGGAACCTATTCGTATCTGGCTCTCAGCAAAACTATCAATAAGACAAGACTGACGGCTGGTGGGTATGTCGCGAGTAAGAATGTGTTTGCAACGAACGCGGTGCGTGCCGGCGGACAGTTTGGTGTCGAACAGACGATCAACAGCAAATTTACGATTGCTGCTGATTGGATAACCGGAAAGCACGCGAGCGGATATTTCTCGCCCGGCGTGATCTACAAACCGCACCCAAAAGTAACGGCGTATTTGTCGTACTCAATTGGCAACGACCAGACCCGAAGGGGAAATCATTTTTTTCTATTCGAACTTGGTTACAACTTTAATTAGGAGATACCGCATGACCGATCTGATCTTTATTGGCGGAATAGTTGGATTTTTTCTTATTGCGATAGCCTATGTGGCCGCGTGTGGCAGTCTGCGAAAAGGAGCAAAGAAATGAGTTGGGAAAGCATACTGGCGGCACTTTGTGCGGTTTTATTGTTGATCTATTTGGTTTATGCGCTACTGCGCCCTGAGAAATTCTAAAAGCCATGACTTATAACGGACTATTACAAATTCTTTTCTTTCTTGTTGTCTTCACGCTATTAGCAAAGCCGATGGGCGTGTTTCTGCTGAAGGTTTATAACGGGGAAAAGACGTTTTTGGACTTTCTTTTCAAACCCATTGAACGGCTCATCTACAATGTCACTCGGGTAGACGCGACGCGAGAGATGGACTGGAAGCAATACGGTGTGGCAATGCTGATATTTAGCATAGTCTCGTCGCTTGCTCTGTACGCAATGCAACGTTTTCAGTTTTATCTGCCGCTAAACCCGCAATCGTTTTCTGGGCCCAGCGAGCATTCATCTTTCAACACGGCGGCTTCGTTTGTAACTAACACTAATTGGCAAGGTTACGGCGGTGAAACTACGATGAGCTATTTGACCCAGATGGCTGGTCTGGCGGTGCAGAATTTCAAATCTGCGGCTGTCGGGATGGCGCTTGCGATCGTTTTTATACGTGGAATTTCACGTTTTGAAACCGATAAACTAGGCAATTTCTGGGTCGATCTGACTCGTGGGACGCTTTATGTTTTGCTGCCGCTATCATTTGTGGCCGCAGTATTTTTTGTTTCACAGGGCGTTGTACAGAACTTCAGGCCGTATGACACGGCAAAGCTGACAGATATTCAGACCGTTCAGGTGGATAAGAAAGACGCTGACGGCAATATCATCAAAGATGAAAAGGGTGACAACGTAAAAGAAGATCAGATGGTTGACACGCAAACGATTGCCCAAGGGCCGGTTGCGTCACAGCTTGCAATCAAAATGCTGGGCACCAACGGTGGCGGTTTTTTTAATGCAAACTCTGCCCATCCGTTTGAAAATCCGACGCCTCTGTCGAACTTTGTCCAGATGTTGTTGATCCTGCTGATTCCCGCCGGATTCACCTACACGCTAGGGCGAATGGTGAAATCGCAAAGCCACGGCTGGGCCGTTTACGCGGCAATGATGATACTGCTGGTTGCGGGAGTATTGACCCTTTATTACGCAGAATCGCGTGGGAATCCGCTTTATCCGGCTAACGTCGATCAAATGGCAGTCGGCGGAAATTTTGAGGGTAAGGAAACACGGTTTGGCGTCGCGAACTCGGCATTATTTGCGACGGTCACGACCGATGCTTCATGCGGAGCTGTCAATGCTATGCATGATAGTTTTACGCCGATCGGCGGTCTTGTTCCGATGGTAAATATTTTGCTCGGTGAGGTCATTTTTGGCGGCGTCGGGGCCGGTATGTACGGGATCCTGATCATGGTGATCTTGACCGTATTTATTGCGGGATTGATGGTCGGACGGACGCCAGAATATCTAGGGAAAAAGATCGAGGCATACGATGTGCAAATGGCGATGCTGTATATCCTCATTTTCCCGCTAATTATTTTGGGCTTTACAGCGGTCTCGGCAATTTCCCCGGACTTTGGCCTTACGTCGCTAAATAATCAGGGGGCACACGGCTTATCCGAGATCTTTTATGCCTTTACTTCTGCGACGGGAAATAATGGCTCAGCGTTCGCAGGCATTAGTGCAAATACACTTTGGTACAACACAACCCTCGGGTTCGCGATGCTCGTCGGTAGATTCATGATGATAATTCCGATGCTTGCGATAGCCGGAAATCTCGCACAGAAGAAATCCGTACCCGCTAGTCTCGGAACATTTCCGGTCAACACCGCACTCTTTAGTATTTTGCTTATCAGTGTGATCTTGATAGTCGGAGCTCTGACTTTCTTCCCGGTATTGAGTCTATCGCCGATATTGGAGCATTTTCAGATGGTGAACGGACAGACATTTTAGTTATATGAAAAACGCAATTTCAATTTGGGACGGTAAAATAATCAAACAGGCATTGTCCGGATCGGTGCAGAAACTCGATCCGCGTAAGATGCTAAAAAACCCGGTGATGTTTGTGGTCGAGGTCGGAGCGTTATTCTTGAGCATCAAGCTCATGCTAAGCATCTTTACCCCTTCGGCACAAAGCAGCTTTGGATTTGAAATTCAGATAACGCTTTGGCTTTGGTTCACCGTTTTATTTGCCAATTTCGCTGAGGCGATGGCCGAGGGACGCGGCAAGGCACAGGCCGATACGCTCCGTAAAGCCAAGACCGAAACGAATGCAAAAATAATAAAACTAGATGGCTCGACCGAGATCGTTGCGGCAACGGAGTTGCGAGTCGGCGACATTGTCTATGTCGAGGCAGGCGAGTTTATTCCCGGCGATGGCGAAGTTGTCGAGGGCGTTGCGTCGGTTGACGAATCAGCAATAACGGGTGAATCCGCTCCGGTCATTCGTGAATCAGGAGGCGATCGCTCCGCAGTGACGGGTGGAACACGTGTGCTTTCCGATTGGATAAAAGTAAAGATCACATCAAATCCGGGAGAGACATTTATCGACCGCATGATCGCCCTCGTCGAAGGGGCTTCGCGGCAAAAAACGCCTAACGAGATCGCTTTACACATACGCAGACGATCTTTGTGCTTATTTCGCTACTGGTTTGCTTGATACCAACGACGATAGGCGGATTGCTTTCAGCGATCGGCATCGCAGGGATGGACCGGTTGATACAGCATAACGTGCTGGCGATGTCCGGTCGTGCGGTCGAGGCGGCAGGTGATGTGAATACGCTCTTGCTCGATAAAACCGGTACGATCACGCTGGGAAATCGGCAGGCGAGCGAATTTATTCCACTAAACGGTGTTGAGGAAAGAGATCTTGCTAATGCCGCACAACTTTCTTCGCTTGCAGACGAGACGCCTGAGGGAAGGTCGATCGTCAGTCTGGCCGACACGGCTTATGGGTTGGACAGCAAAAATGCCGCTAAATTATTTGGCGCTCATGCCGAGTTCATTTCATTTACAGCTCAGACCAGAATGTCCGGCGTAGATCTTGATGGCCGCGAGATCCGAAAAGGTGCGGTTGATGCTATCGAGAAATACGTTGCGAGCGGCGGCCAGCAATCGCCCGCGGAATTGCGTGAGGTTGTCGAAAGGATCGCAAAGGCTGGCGGCACGCCGCTCGTGGTAGCTGACAATCATAAGCCACTCGGTGTGATATATCTGAAAGACATCGTAAAAAGCGGAATGGTCGAACGATTTGCCCAGTTGCGGCGGATGGGGATCAAGACCGTGATGATCACGGGTGACAATCCGTTGACTGCTGCGTCCATCGCGCGCGAAGCGGGGGTCGACGATTTTCTTGCCGAGGCTACGCCTGAAGATAAGATGGCTCTTATCAAACGCGAGCAAGCCGAAGGAAAGCTTGTTGCAATGACGGGTGACGGCACTAATGACGCTCCTGCGTTGGCCCAAGCCGATGTCGGCGTCGCAATGAACACGGGAACACAAGCCGCAAAAGAAGCTGGTAACATGGTCGATCTCGACAGTGATCCTACAAAGTTGATCGAGGTCGTGGAGATTGGTAAACAACTCTTGATGACACGCGGAGCATTAACTACGTTCTCCATCGCCAATGATGTCGCTAAATATTTTGCGATCATACCTGCGATGTTCGCGGCGACCTTTCCGGTTCTAAATGCACTCAACATCATGGGACTAAAGACACCACAGTCCGCTATCCTCTCAGCTGTTATTTTTAACGCATTGGTAATTATTGCTTTGATCCCGCTTGCTCTGCGTGGAGTAAAATACCGTCCGATGTCGGCGTCTAGCCTATTGCAGCGAAATCTATTGATCTACGGTCTCGGTGGTCTGGTCGCACCGTTTATCGGTATTAAGGTGATCGATATTATTATCACAGGGTTGGGGCTAGCCTAAGGAAAAAGATATGAAAGACTTAATTACATCCGTATTAATGTTGGTTGTTTTGACCGTTGCTCTAGGGATCGTCTACCCATTCGCGGTTTGGGGCGTCAGCCAGATAGCTTTCACACATAAGGCGAACGGATCCCTGATCGAGAAAGACGGGAAAGTTGTCGGTTCGGAACTCACCGGCCAGACATTTACTTCGCCGGGGTATTTTCACTCGCGGCCATCGGCTGCGGGCAATGGTTATGATGCGGGGGCGTCGAGCGGGTCTAATCTTGGGCCGACCAGCAAAAAGCTGATCGACCGGATCGGTGTTTATGCCGAGACGATGCAGACCGAAAATCCGAATGCGAAAGTTCCGGCTGATCTTGTAACAACAAGTGCTTCGGGGCTCGACCCGCATATCTCGCCTGAGGCGGCAGAATTTCAGGTCGCCCGCGTGGCAAAGGAACGCGGCTTGGGCGAAACCGATGTTCGCCAACTTGTATCAAAATTCACCGAGGGCCGGCAGCTTGGTTTTTTGGGCGAACCCCGCGTAAATGTGCTTATGTTAAATCTTGCGCTTGATAAGAAGGAGTTTTGAGGATAGATGAGACGTAACCGAAGTGAATTTCTTCTCTTTGTGACATAGCGATAAGAATATGTTCGTTGATACTGAAATAACCGAAATGCCCAACCGGGAAGCTGGTGCGCGGCCCTCGCCGGAGTTGCTTTTGCAGAAACTGCATGAGAACGAGCGGGCAAAGTTGCGTGTTTATATCGGTGCTGCGGCTGGTGTCGGCAAGACTTACAAGATGCTCGAAGACGCTCATCAGCTAAAAGAGCAGGGCATCGATGTCGTAGTTGCAGTGGTTGAAACACATGGCCGCGTCGAGACCGAGGAGCAGATCAAAGATCTCGAAATAATCCCGCCAAGGCTCATCGAATATCGCGGCAACACCTTTCAAGAAATGGACCTCGCCGCCGTTATTGCCCGCAAACCTGCGGTCGCGATAGTTGACGAGCTTGCCCACACCAACATCGCGGGAGCAAAGAACGAAAAGCGTTATCAAGACGTCAAAGAGCTGCTGGAGCACGGAATTTCGGTCATCACTGCGGTTAATATTCAACACATCGAATCGCTGAATGATGTTGTAACAACGACCACAGGAGTCCAAGTTCGCGAAACTGTGCCTGATTGTTTCTTTAAGAATGCGGACGAAGTGATCGATGTTGATATTTCGATCGACACTCTTCGGACCCGTCTGCGACAGGGAAAGATCTACTCGGTCGAAAAGATCGAACAGGCACTCAATAATTTCTTTCGCAAAGGAAACCTCGCGACGCTGCGCGAATTGGCTCTACGTCACGTCGCCCAACAGCAATCGATCCAGGACACGGAATATCGTGAGCGCGAAGGCCTCGATCACGCGGTGATCCCTGAAAAGGTAATGGTATGTATGGCGTCGCGAGGAAGCGCGAAGAAGATATTGCGTACGGGGGCACGCATTGCGGGACGGTTCGCAAATGAAGACTGGGCGGCGGTTTACGTCGAGACGCCGGACGAAGAGGTGGGCAGGATAACGCCCGAATCACACGCGTCACTCCAGGAAAACATTAAATTTGCGGAAACCCTCGGTGCAAAGGTGGTTTGTCTTAAGGCTCGTAATGTCGCGGACGCACTGCTCGGCTATGCCCGTCACAATGGCATCACCCATGTCATCTTTGGCCAATCAGCCCGAATACGCTGGGATATTTTCTGGCGTGGTTCGGTCATCAACCGGTTTCTCGCAGAGGTGCGAGACGCAGCGGTTCATGTAATACCTATCAACAAACGCGACGAAGAGTGAGCAATCGTCTTTTGATTCGCCATCGGTTCTATTGCACAATGGATTTTCTTTCCGATGAGCGAAAAGCCCGAAAAAATCGTTAAGTTGGCTGAGACTGTCCGCGCGAATGGTGGCAGGGCAATGCTTGTTGGCGGTTGCGTCCGTGATGAGTTAATGGGAATTGCCCATAAGGATTGGGATGTCGAGGTTTATGGTGTCGAGCCAGTCAAATTGCGGGAGATATTAGATGGGATCGGTGACGTCAATGTAGTCGGCGAGGCGTTTGCGGTCTATAAGATCGGCGAAGATCTGGATGTTTCGATACCCCGACGCGAGCGAAAGGTGTCGGACGGGCATCGCGGCTTTGTCGTCGAGGGCGACCCTGAAATGTCGTTTGAAGAGGCATGCTCGCGGCGGGATTTTACTGTCAATGCGATCCTAAAAGACATTCTGACCGGTGAGATCATTGATCATTTTGACGGGCAAGGTGATCTCGAGCTCAAGGTTTTGCGTATGGTTTCGCGGGGGACCTTTGCGGAGGACAGTTTAAGGGTATTGCGTGCGGCACAGTTTGCGGCGAGGTTTGAGTTTGAAATTGAGCCGGAGACGGTTAAGGTGTGCAAAAGCATTGATGTTACCGACCTGCCAAAGGAACGTATTTGGGGCGAGTTTGAGAAGCTTCTGCTAAAGCCGCAGTGTCCGTCGATCGGGCTGAAATGGCTTTACGATCTTGGGGTGGTTGACCAGATCTTTCCTGAGATGGCGTCGCTTGTCGGTGTGCCGCAGGACCCGGATTGGCATCCTGAGGGCGATGTTGATATTCACACGCTAATGGTGGTCGACGAGGCACGCAAGCTAATTGATGAACTCGATTATCCACGGCAAGTTACCGTCATGCTCGGGGCGTTGGCCCATGATTTTGGCAAGCCGCCGACGACTGAATTTATTGATGGGAAAATCCGTTCACGCGGACATGACGAAGCGGGGGTCGAGCCGACACTCACGTTTTTGGATACGCTTGGCATCCATACTCTTCACGGTTACGACGTTCGCGAACAGATCGTCCAGCTTGTCCGGTACCATTTAAAACCGGGCGAATATTACGGTGCAAAAACACCGGTCGGTGACGGGGCTTTTCGACGACTTGCGAGAAGGGTCGAACCTGACCTACTATATCGCGTTGCCAAAGCAGACAGTCTCGGCCGCAATCCCGATTGGCTGCCACAAGAAAAATGGTTCGACTCTAAGGCCCAGGAATGGTTCATTGCAAAGGTGCGAGAGTTGCAAGTCGAGAAAAAAGCTCCTGATCCGATATTGATGGGGCGGCATTTGATCGAGCTTGGGCTGACACCGGGGCCGCAATTCAAGCAGATACTTGATGCGGTTTATGAGATGCAGTTGGACGGGAAAGTGACTGACGAAAAGCAAGCGATCGCCGAAGCGAAAAAGCTAATATAAAAAGAGCGGCGAAATATATCGCCGCTCTTTTAGATTTAGGTTTGTTTGCCTTCGAGGAAAGCTTTCAGCCGACGCGATCGCGACGGGTGCCGCAGCTTTCTGAGAGCTTTGGCTTCTATCTGGCGGATACGTTCCCGGGTGACGGCGAAGTGCTGGCCGACCTCTTCGAGCGTATGCTCCGAGCCCGTGTTTCCGAGACCGAAACGCATTTTGATAACCTTTTCCTCACGCGGGGTGAGTGTTGCAAGTACTTCGTCGGTGATTTCACGAAGGTTCGAGAACGTCACACTCTCGGCAGGATTAAGTATCGATTTGTCTTCGATAAAATCACCAAGATGTGAATCTTCCTCTTCTCCGATAGGCGTCTCCAACGAGATCGGCTCTTGCGCGATCTTCAAAACTTTTCGAACCTTGGATACTGGAATATCCATCCTCTTTGCAATCTCTTCACTCGACGGTTCCCGTCCGAGTTCCTGAACAAGCAAACGCGAAGTTCGGATGAGTTTGTTGATCGTCTCGATCATGTGGACCGGGATGCGGATCGTGCGCGCCTGATCGGCGATGGCGCGTGTGATTGCCTGTCGGATCCACCATGTTGCGTAGGTCGAGAACTTGTATCCGCGACGCCACTCAAATTTATCGACGGCTTTCATCAGACCGATATTGCCTTCCTGGATAAGATCGAGGAATTGCAGGCCGCGATTGGTGTATTTTTTGGCGATCGAAACAACCAGGCGGAGGTTGGCTTCGACCAATTCGCGTTTGGCTTTATTGGTATCAACCTCACCGGTGCTGATCGTCTGGTACGAACGCTTGATCTCGATCGTTGGGAGATGATATTTCTCCTCGATCTCGGCCAAAGCGGCACGGGCGTCCGCTATTTTAGCCGTAAGCTCTTTCTTTTCAGCGGTTGGCGGTTTCTTTTCGAGTTTTTCCTGCGCCTTTGCGATAGCTCGTTCGGATTTGCGAATGTCTTCGACAACTTTGCGGATCGCGGCGATCAGCACCTGACGCGAGCGTTCGGTCAGGTTGAGATGCTTGATCTCCTGGGCGATCTCGAGTCGTAGACGCGCCGTTTTACGTCTGAGCGTAAGCAGCTTTTTCGATTTCTTTCCGTCGGCTTTGGCCTGTTCGGCGATGAGTTGATTCCAGGTTTTGAGTGCGACGGCAAAATGCCCGCGGATGCTCTCCATCCCCTCGAGCGTCCAGCGCATATACTCCTCGGCCTTGTCTTCCTCAAGTGATATCTCGGCCTGTTCGCTAAAGACGACGGTCTCGCGAATGCTCGCCTTGCCGGCGATCAGATCGTCGCAGATCTTGAGCAAACGCTCGACAGCTATCGGCGAACGCGAGATAGATTTGTGCGTTTTGATCTGTCCGCGCTCGATGCGTTTTGCGATGACGACCTCGCCCTCGCGGTTAAGCAGAGGCACGACGCCCATTTCACGCAGGTAAAGGCGGACTGGGTCGTTGGATTTGTCTAAAACACCAGCCGAAAGGTCGAGATCCAGATCTTCTTCTTCTTCCTCAGCGGCCTCCTCTTCGTCGTCGAGTGCCATGCTTGAGGCGCGTTCGAGCAACTGAGCATCGGTCTCGGCGACCGAGACGTTTGCACCTTCGAGGCGTTCGAGAACGTCTTCGATCTCGTCCGCGTTCAACATGTTTTCAGGCAGCTCGCGATGGAGCTGGTCAAGGCTCAAGCCCTTCTTTCGCCGACCGAGAGCCACCAACCGGTCAACTAGGTCTTGTTTTTCGTCGTAATCAGGCATATTCAGTGATAAGTGTTATTCGATTATGTATAGGTGTAAATCGTTGTTCGTAATATATTTATAAACGATTTACGGCCCAAAAATGTTTCATTTCAGGGCGTCAAGTCTAAACCGAAAAGTATATCACAATTCGACGATCCGTTGCTGCAGATCGCGACGGATTTTTTCGAGTTCGAGCTGTTCGTAAGTGAGCTGGTTAAAGCGTTCGGCATCGCCGGATTGCTCGGCGAGCGTTGCTTCGCGGCTGATCTCCATGATGCGGTTCGCGATCGCCATGTTGCGCAGGGCAAAAACGCAATTCTCGGCCTCGTGGAGCACTGCGTCCATAACGTCTTCTTTTGCCCTTCGCGGCGTGCCGGTCAGCAGACTGTGGGCGAGATCTACAGCGTCTTCGTCGTCACCGATGTGTTCAAGCAAGGTCTCAGGGGTGATCTCGCGTTTTGAGGCGTGGATGTCGTTAAATGCCGCAAAAAGCTCGGCGGTCGAGAGGTTTTCGTAGTCGCTTGGCTCAAGCTGCGGCAGGATCGCGTCACGCAGATCGCGGTCAAAGACGAGCAGTTCGAGCAACTGGCGTTCGGCAATGGTGATCTTTGCACGGGCGGCACGCGACACCTTTTGGGTAATATTCGTCGCGGGGGCGTTGTGTGCAGGGCCGAGAGACGACCAAAGTTCGCGACGCAAAGCGGCGTCTTCGATGTGAAAATAAGTCATCCCTTGATCAAAGCTCTCGCGTTTTTGGATGTTGTTGCGGATCGCGGCGATAACGGGCAGGAAATCCTCGATCGCTTCGGCTTTCTGCTTGGCGTTGTTCATGTTGCGGTCTTTGACAGCCGCCTCCAGGGCGAACCGAAGAAACGCCGTCGCCTTGCCGCGGGCCTCGTTATAGGCATCGGTGCCATTTTCGCGGATAAAATCGTCCGGGTCCTTGCCGTCGGGCAATACGAGCACCTTGATGTCAAATTCCTGCGGCAGCAGATGTTCGATGGCACGACGGGCGGCTTTGATACCGGCAGAATCGCCGTCGTAGTTGATGACCACCTTTTTCGCGAAACGCGAAAGCAGCTTTGATTGCTCCGGTGTAAAAGCTGTGCCGAGGCTTGCGGCGACGTTTGTAATGCCAAACTGGGCGAGGGCGATGAGGTCGAGATAGCCCTCGACTAAGATGGCAAATTTCTTTTTGCGGATCTCGTCGCGGGCCTGAAACAGGCCATAGAGATGCTCGCCCTTGGTGTAAGCCGGTGTCTCGGGTGAATTGAGATATTTTGGCTGGTCGTCGGGGTCGAGCGAACGCGCACCAAACGCGACCGGACGGCCGTTAACATCCAGAACCGGGAACATTATCCGTCCGCGAAAGCGGTCAAAGGTCCTTTCTTTCTCTTCGTTTACGGAGACGAGGCCGGATTGGGCGATGAGTTTTTCGTCAGCTCCAAAATCACGCAGCACACCGAGCAATCCGTCCCACGAATCGGGCGAATATCCGATGCGAAATTGTTTTTGTATCTCGTCCGAGATGCCACGGGTTTCGAGATATTCGCGAGCCTTTTTTGCCTTGGCACCTTTGCCCTGCAGCTCTTTTTCCCAGTAGTCGAGTGCGATCTGATTTAGCTCGATGACCTGTTCGGCGAGCTGTTTTTTCTCTTCGCGTTGTTTTTTGCCGCGTTCGTACGACACATCATCGACCGGCTCGGGCAGCATCACTCCGCTGATCTCGGCGACACGCTTGACCGCCTCGGGGAAATTGAGCCCCTCCATCTCCATGATGAAGTTATACGCCGTCCCGCCTTTGCCGCAGCCAAAACATTTGTAAAATCCCTTGCCCGGATTGACCGAAAACGAAGGCGTTTTTTCCTGATGAAACGGACAGCACGCCATCCAATTCTGCCCCTTTTTCTTCAGATCCTGAGCATACGGCTGTATTATCCGCACCAGATCGGCACGGTTTTTCAGATCGTCGATGAAATATTGGGGGTAGAGCATTTACGAATTGTCCGTCCGGCAGGTCGCAGTGTCAAATGATTATGAGTCCACCTATTTCTTTCTGGTCGGGACGAGCCAAAAGTCGGTAGAAAACCATAGCCTGTTAGGTTTGCCAATAATCAGCCTCAGCCGATTGCGAGGCACTCCCCAACGCTCAGTCATTTCTTTGACCCAGTCATCTCCAGTTGCAATAGCGGAGCGCCGGGTGGCGCCGTGGATGACAATATGACCGCGTAAACCAGGGTTCGTTTTCAGAAGTCGGGCATATTCCCTCGGAGCAAAAGTCGGACAGACACCGTCATCCTCATAAGTGTCCCATTTAAGCGGACGGGAAAGATTTATGGGGTCGTCGGGCCAAGGTTCGACGTCAGGGACCGGAACTTCGGTGCTAGACCGCGTGAGCCACAGCGATCCACCGATTTCAGAAGTTCTTCGTCGATAGAAGTGGAGCCGCTCATCTTCATATCCACGCCTCTGAAAAGTTTTTTGAATTAGGAGTCGATACCATCGCGAACGATCCGGCCCCGTTTGGGGCGAGTCTATAACGACGATTCCATGGCTAGCTGGGTTATTCTGCAAATGTATTTGGAAGGAATCTATCCGTGCCAGTAGCTCTTCACAAGTGATTCTCCCAAATTCGTCAATTTTTGTTTTCTCCTGCGGAAACGCGGAAGATGCGAGAGCTAGAACAGTTAGAAATAGTAGCTTTTTCATTGCTTCAACTCCGCAATTGTAGCGCCGTGGCCGCCTTGTTCGGAGGGGGCGAAGGCGAACTTTTCGACGTGGGGGTGGCCTTTTAGGACGTGGTGGACGTAGTTTTTTAGGGCGCCTGTGCCAAAGCCGTGGACGATGCGGACCCGGGGCAGGCTGGACATATAGGCTTCGTCGAGAAAGCGGTCGATCTCGTATTCGGCGTCGGCGGTGGTATGGCCGACGAGGTTTAGCTCGGCAGTGGTGTCACGGCCGTCGATGTCCCGTCCGATCGCGGAGTGCGGATTGCGGAGTGCGGATTTATTAGACGCAGTCGCTCCGGTTTCTGACCCTGCGGGCTGCAAATCGATCAGCTTTTCGCGGAGGTGGATGCTGCCGACGAGGACTTGGGCGATGTCGCCGTCGATCCGTTCGACGGTGCCGATGTTGCCGAAGGATGTGACGACTTTGGAGCCGACGGCAACCTGCTCTACCACCCCGGCGGCTTTGCCGCCGCCTCCTAATCAGGAGGGAGCTCAAGAGCCGTCGATTTGGGGCTTGGACCCGGACTTTGGACATTACCGCTGCGGTTTAGTTCGGCTTTGCGGGCGAGGCGTTCTTTGTCGAGTTTATTTTTTAGCGACTTGTCCGTGAGCGTTTGCATGAAAGCTTTTGATTGGCGGTCGAATTCGTCGATGGCTTGGGCCAATTCGCTCTCAAATTCCTTTTGCCGAACCTTTTCTTTTTTGACTGCCTCGATCTCAAGTCCCGCGTATTTCATCGCGACGGCTTCGCGTTCTTCTTCGAGAGCTAGCCGCAAGTCGGTTGCGATCTTGGTCTCGGTTTGGAGTTTTTTGAGGTAATTTTCTGCTTCCTGAGCCGAGATGTCGAGATTTTCGCGGGCGTTATCGATGACATTTTGGTCGATGCCAAAACGGCGGGCGATCTCGATGCCGGACGACGCACCGGCGAGGCCGATGAGCAGTTTGTATGTCGGCTGGAGCGTTTTTTCGTCAAATTCGACCGAGGCGTTGATGACGCTCTCGTCGTTTGCCGCGTACATTTTCAGGCCGCGATAGTGGGTCGAGGCGATGACCTGAGCACCTTTTTGGCGAAAATGATCGACGATGGCGACGCCGAGAGCCGAACCTTCTTCGGGGTCGGTTCCGGTTCCCGCTTCGTCAAGCAAAACGAGGGACGGCGGCTGACATTGGCCGATCATGCCCGCGATATTGGACATGTGCGACGAGAACGTTGAGAGGTTTGCGCTCAAAGATTGGTGGTCACCGATGTCGGCGAGGATGGACCGGTAAAAGGGAATTCTTGCTTCCGCTGCCGGAACGGGCAGTCCGGAGATCGCCATAAGACTCAATAATCCCGCCGTCTTTAGCACGACAGTCTTGCCGCCGGCGTTGGCACCGGAGATAATCATGACGGCGTTGGTTTTGGTCAGGGTGAAACTTGATGGGACGATATCGTCTTTCATCGTTCGTTGTTGGTTGTTCGTTGCAAGAGGCACCCTCCCTACAGGTCGGGTTTCCGCCGTCGGTACCGCTGTTCGTAGGTTTTCTTCTAGTAGAGGATGTCTTGCGTCAACAAGGTCGAGGGTGTTGTCGTCGGTTATTTCGGGGACGACGGCGGTGAATTTGCGGGCGAATTCGACTTTGGCCTTGGTGAAGTCTAGCTCGGCGACGGCCTCGACGGCGGTTTCGACGGCAGGGAGTCGCTCGCGGAGCTGTTCTGTAAGAGCAAATAGAATGCGGGTGACTTCGCGTTCTTCTTTGCCTTTGAGGTTTTGGAGCTCGTTGTTTGCCTCGATGCTGGCAAGCGGTTCGACGAAGACGGTTGAACCGCTCGACGAAAAGCCGTGAGCGACGCCCGCGACCTTGCCGCGAAAATCCGTCTTTACCGGAATGACAAAGCGGTCGTTGCGGACCGTGACGATCTCGTCCTGAATAGCGGTCCCGGCAGCACGCATGGCGGCCTCGAGCGATTTGGTCAGGCGAGCTTTTTGGGCGTTGATCTCACGCCGCAGCTTTGCGAGTTCGGGGGAAGCATCGTCGTTTATTTCGCCGCCGGGCAGCAGCTTTTTGTTGATCTGCTCGGTTACCGCAAGCAGCGACGGCGGTATTTGCTCAACGGTTTGCCACAGGATCGGGGCGTTTTCTTTTTCGGGTTGAATGGCGGCACGGACAAACAGAGCTTGCGTGCAAACACGCGCGATGTCGAGCATCACGACGGGTTCGAGAGCAGCGTTTTGTATTTTTAGGATAGCGACGGCATCCGACGGATCGTCTAGACCGCTGAATGACCAATTGACCTGTTTTTCGTTGAGATCGATTGTCTCAGTCACTGCCGCTAGCGCATTGTCGAGTTCTCGGCGGCTCTCGATCGGACGCAGACGTGCAAACCGCTCGACGCCCATAGGTGTCTGGGCGTGGCGGCTCACAAGCTCAAGCAGCTTGCTGTATTCCAATGTATCGAGCGAAAAACTCATAGTGCTGTGGTCCGGTCCGGACCAGGTGGACCAAAATGGACCAGGGTGGACCAAAATTAGCTAATCTGATATTTCGATGCCTTTCCAAAACGCAACGTAACCCGCGATATTGCTAGCGTCGGGTTTTGCCTCGGGGTAATACCAGGCTGCATCTTTATTTGTGTCACCTTTTACAGTGACATCGTAGTAGCTGGCTGTGCCTTTCCAACTACAGACGGTGTGCGTGTCGGACGGCGAAAAGTATTCAGGTTTGATCGAATTTGGAGGAAAATAGTGATTTCTCTCAACGATAATTGTTTCGTCGCTCTCGGCGACCGTTGTGTTATTCCAGATTGCTTTCATAATTTATAAAAATCTTTCTCGGACGTCAGGGGTCGGCAGCATACAGGCCTCTTGGCGGCCGAATAGGCGGTAGCGGTATTTTGCGAACAGCTTATATGCCCAGTCGCGGATGAATGCCGGGACGATGATGAATACGTAGCCGAGCGACCAGATGCCGCCGAGCCCACGTGCGACGCGTAGGCCGGCGGTCGAGTGCATGTAGGCTTTGTCGTCTTCGATCAGGATAATTGAATCCACATCTTCGCCAATGTTAAATTTCGCCCGCAGTTCTTGGCCGACCTCTGATTGCAAGGGCGTGAACTTAAATTTTTTGTCCGCGTCGTGCCGGATAATAAAGTTGACGGCGCCGTTGCAAAAATTGCAGACGCCGTCAAAAAGTACGATCGAACCCATATAAAAATTCTACCGCAATTATCGGATAGAAATGAGCCGACAAACCGAATAAACTCAAAAACATGGAAACTGAGGTCTTATGGCGGGCGGTCGAGGCGAGAGACGCGAGATTTGACGGGGCGTTTGTTTTCGGCGTGAAAACTACCGGGATTTTTTGCCGGCCTTCGTGTTCGGCGAGAAAGCCCAAGCGTGAAAACGTTCTCTTTTTCAATGAGACGGCTGAGGCAGAGGCTTGCGGATATCGGTCTTGTCTGCGTTGCCGTCCGACTCACGCGGCGGAAGCGGATCCACAAGTAATGATGGCGGTTGCAGCGTGTCGTGAGATCGAAGAAATGCCGGAAGCGACGCTTGATGAGCTTGCAGGAACGGCGGGGCTGAGTGCGTATCATTTTCAGCGAACCTTTAAGGAAATAGTCGGGCTGAGTCCAAAAAAATATTCGGAGGCGATAAAAATGGAGAGATTCAAAGAGGGAATACGCGATGGCAGCGATGTCGTAACCGCAATGTACGATGCGGGTTACGGTTCGAGCAGCCGTTTGTACGAAAAGGCGGCGGAAAATCTTGGGATGACCCCGGCGATATATAAAAAGGGCGGAAAAGGAATGAATATCAACTACATAATTACGGATTGCGAGCTTGGGAAGCTGCTGGTGGCGAGAACACCGAGGGGCATTTGCAGCGTGACTTTTGGCGACACTGACAAAGAGCTTCGTGCGGGATTGGAAACGGAATTTCCAAACGCAGAGATCGCAGAAAACGACCACGATCTAAAAACTGCGGTCGATGCGATCATCAAATATCTCGCCGGTAAAAATAAGCGGCTCGTGCTACCGCTCGATCTGCAAGCGACGGCGTTTCAGATGCAGGTTTGGGATTTTCTGCGAAAGATCCCGTACGGCGAGACGCGTTCTTATAGTGAAGTTGCCGCAGAAATGGGCGATAAGAAAAAAGTTCGTGCGGTCGCTTCGGCCTGTGCAAAAAATCGCGTTGCTTTACTTATCCCATGTCACCGCGTTATCGCAAGCGACGGCAAACTCAGTGGGTATCGTTGGGGCATCGAACGCAAAAAGAAGTTGCTTGCGGCCGAGGCGCGGTGAACCGCATTTTGCAGGTAAACTGCAAGAACCGATCCTTCTGTAAAATTTTGTAAAGTTTCCTGTCTGCTCTTGGAGATGGGAAACTTTTCCTTTATCCTCTGCGTAAAGATATTTTCACTGTAGTACAAGTTTATTTTCGAAATTAAAGATATGAGATCAAAGCTATTTATGCTTGTCTTGGCGGCTATCTGCCTACTTTGCGGCGCCGAGGCTCAGGCACAGAGTTATGCGATCACCAATGCGAAGATCGTTACGGTTTCCGGAGCGACGATCGACAGAGGTACGATCGTCATCCGCAACGGACTGATCGACGCCGTGGGTGCAAATGTGACGCCGCCAGCGGACGCTCAGGTTTTTGACGCGACTGGTTTGACGGTCTATCCGGGGTTCATCGATGCGTTGACAAGCCTGGGATTGCCTTCTGTTACTGCCCGGCCGCAAGGTCAAGGTGGCGGTGGCGGAGGCGGCGCGGCCGCAGCAGCGGCTGCCCGGCAGCTCAGCCAACATCAAACTCAAATTATCCGGCGGGCTTGCGGCCTGAGGATGCGGCTTTTGATGAGGTTCGTGCGGGCGAAGCTCAATTCGAAGCGGTCCGAAATGCCGGTATCACGACTGTATTGACGATCGGACGGACCGGCATTTTTAACGGCCAATCGACGGTCATCAACCTTGCGGGTGAATCTGTCTCGGGAATGGTCATCAAGCCCCAGTTTGCTGAGCACATCTCGTTCGCGACGCTGCCGGGACAATATCCGGGTTCGCTGTTGGGCACGTTTTCGGCACTGCGGCAGATGTTTTACGACGCACAGCGTTTGCAGGACATTCAGAAAGCTTATGCAGCCAATCCAAAAGGGATGCGGCGGCCCGATGCAGACAGATCGCTTGAGGCGTTGTATCCGGCAATAAATCGCCAGATGCCGGTGGTTTTTAACGCGAATACCGAGATCGAGATCATCAGGGCTTTGGATCTTATTAAAGAATTCAAGCTAAATGGCATAATTGCCGGCGGGCAGGAATCCTGGAAAGTAGCTGACCGGCTTAAAGCTCAAAATGTCTCAGTTTTGCTGTCACTCAATTTTCCAAAACGAACCGCTGCGGCTCACGCTGAGGCTGATCCGGAAAGTATGGCAACCTTGCGTCTGCGTGCAGAAACCCCAAAAGGTGCGGGTAAGCTCGCGGCAGCGGGGGTGAAATTTGCGTTTCAATCCGGCGGTGCGACGTCTATCGGCGACTATTTTACAAACGCGGGCAAAGCGGTCGAGGGCGGACTTGATCGCGACGCGGCCATTCGTGCGATGACGCTTGGGGCGGCGGAGATTCTCGGTGTTAGCGACCGAACCGGTTCGATCGAGACCGGAAAGATCGCAAATCTCGCGATCGTTAAAGGAGATCTGTTCGGCCGTGACAAGTTTGTCCCGCAGATCATAGTGGACGGCAAGGTTTTTGAACAGAAAGAAGCACCGAGAGGACCGGGTGGACGCGGTACCGGTAATGGACAAGGCGGCCCGCCGCCGCCGACGGCGGGTGCGGCTAATATCGCGGGAACGTACTCGATAAATATCGACATACCCGGTTCGCCGATCAGCGGTACGCTTAACTTTATTCAGTCGGGTTCGGCCCTGACCGGAACGATGATAACGCAAGCGGGAACGGCCGCGATACGCGACGGACGTATGACGCCGACCGGATTTAGCTTTGCGGCGACAGTGCCGTATGGCGGAGCAAATCTTGAGATCACCGTGCAAGGATCGGTCAGCGGCAATCAGGTCAGCGGTACGATCGACACGCCGCAAGGTGCGGTTCCGTTTTCAGGTACAAAGAATCCGTAAGTAAAACAAAGTAAAAAAAGGATAATGAAATGCGAAAGACCTTAGTTACTCTTTTAATGCTCTCGTTGTTGGCGATCTCGCCGACGTTGATATTTGGGCAATCGAAGAACGACGTTCTAATAAAAAACGCGACGGTGTTGACGGCGGCCAAAGGGACGCTGCAAAATACCGACATTTTGATCCAAAACGGAAAGATCACGAGGATCGGCAAAGGACTTACGGCCCCGGCTGGTGCCCGCACGATCGACGCGACCGGCAAATTTGTGACGCCCGGGATCATTGATGCTCACTCGCACTCGATGCTCGACGCGATCAATGAGGGCTCGTTTTCGGTCACATCGATGACGCGGACGCGAGATATGCTCAATCCGACCGACATTGCGATCTATCGTGCATTAGCGGGTGGAGTTACCGGAGCGTTGTTGCTGCACGGGTCGGCAAATTCGATTGGCGGACAGAGCACGACGGTCAAGTTCAAATGGGGGCATCCGGTTGAGGATTATCCGGTCGCAGATGCCCCGCCGGGGATCAAGTTTGCTATGGGCGAAAACGTCCGCCGCACGACCCAATCGCCACAGCCGGGACAGGTTTTGCGCTACCCGCGAACACGCCAAGGCACGATCGAGGTCATGCGTGACGCATTTATCCGGGCTCGTGATTACAAACAATCATTGGACGATTTCAGGGCGGGAAAAACAAAAGTACAGCCTCGAAATGATCAGGAATTACAGCCGATCGTCGAAATACTTGAGGGCAAGCGGCTTGTCCATGCTCACGGATATCGTTCTGACGAGCACTTGAATTTGATGATATTGGCTGATGAGTTTGGATTTAGGGTCGCGACGCTGCAGCACGGGCTTGAGGCGTACAAGATCGCTCCCGAGATCGCAAAACGCGGCACCGGTGTTTCGATCTTTACGGATAGTTGGGGATATAAGCTCGAGGCGTACGACGCGATTCCGTACAACGCTTACATTTTGTGGAAGAACGGCGTCAATGTGTCGATCAACTCTGACGACGACGGTCGTATGCGTCGGCTCAATCTCGATGCCGCAAAGGTCGAAAAATATGGCGGCGTGCCTGAGCAGGACGCATTGCAAATGATCACACTCAATCCGGCAAAACAGCTTGGAATTGACAAACGAACCGGTTCCATCGAGGTTGGTAAGGACGGCGACGTCGTAATTTGGAACGGACATCCGTTTAGCGTGTTTTCACGTGTAGATACGACGATCATTGAAGGTGTGACTTATTTTGACCGCGCGACCGACGCGCAGATGCGACTGGATGTCGCAAAAGAACGCGAATCGCTTGAAAAACTTGACGTTAATAAGGCTCCGGGAACAGGCGGAGGGCCGCCACAGAGACCGGCTGACCGCCGACGCGGCGACCGCGACGAGGCCGAGCATGGCGACGGAGGCAACCAATAATGAATTCAAAATTCAAAATGCACAATGCAAAATTATTTCTGATCGCGTTTCTTTCTGTGATCATCGGTGGCCAATTTTCCTTGGTTTTTGCTCAAAATGACGGTTCGCAGCAAAATCAGACGGGCCGTGCAGGAACGTTTGCGATCGTCGGAGCGCGGATAGTAACCGTTTCAGGTGCAACGATCGAGAACGGAACGATCGT
Source organism: Pyrinomonadaceae bacterium (assembly GCA_044228425.1). GTDB lineage: Bacteria > Acidobacteriota > Blastocatellia > Pyrinomonadales > Pyrinomonadaceae > OLB17. The sequence goes on from JBGAUY010000016.1 coordinate 22,310, forward strand.
AATCCAAAACGGCAAGATCGCGGCGGTTGGGGCTAACGTCCAGATCCCGGCAGGTGCCGAAAAGATCGACGGCAAGGGCATGAGCGTCTTTCCGGGGATGATAGATGCGGGAACGAATATGGGCCTTGCCGAGATCACGCTGGCCGTAAACGGTTCGGTCGATCTTACTGAGGTCGGCACGATGAACGCCAACACGAAGGCGATCAAGGGTATTCACCCGCACTCCGCACACATCAACGTGACGCGTGTTAATGGCATAACGACGGTACTTTCGGCTCCAAATGGCGGGCTGATGTCCGGACAGGCTGCGATCATCAATCTCAACGGCTCGACGCCGGATGAAATGGCGGTCGTTCGTGAATATGCGCTCGTTATCAATTTCCCAAGGATCGCCGGTGGCGGCGGCTTTGGCGGTGGTTTTGGTGGTTTTGGCGGCGGCGGAGCGGCCGTCGATTTTAACGAAGCTGTCAGACGACGCGACACACAGGTCGAAGAACTGAAAAAGATCTTTAAGAATGCGGAAACTTATTTTCGTGCAAAAGACGCATACGCCAAGGACAAAACCTTGCCGTATCCTGCGACCGATCAAAAGCTCGAAGCTCTCGCACCTTTTATGAAAGGCGAAAAGCCGATCATCTTTACGGCCGAGCGTGAACGGGACATCCGCGGTGTTGCGAAATTTGTCTCTGAAATGAAGGTCAAGGGCATCCTAATGGGCGGCCAAGAGGCCTGGAAAGCGGCTGATGACCTGAAAAAGAACAACATCCCGGTTATCTATACCAATATTTACAATCTGCCCGTCCGCGATGATGATGATTACGATTACTTGTTTGCGGCTCCATCAAAAATGCAAGCGGCAGGTTTGAAATATTGTATTTCGACCGGTGACACCGGGCCTGAGGTTCGCGATCTGCCGTATCAGGCTGGAATGGCCGGAGCATTTGGCCTTTCGAAAGAAGACGCTCTGAGGTCAGTGACGCTTTACGCCGCCGATATTTTGGGACTTTCGGACAAGATGGGCTCGCTCGATGTTGGTAAGATCGCAAATGTGGTCGTGACCGATGGCGACATTTTGCAACCGACGACGAATATCAAATATATGTTCATCGGCGGCAGAATGATCCCGTTGACGAGCCGGCATACGGAGCTGTTTGATAGCTTCAAGGATCGGAAATAAAAGACCGGATCGACAATAGAAAGACGGACAGTATAAGCAGACATAATTCCTGTGTATACTGTCCATCGGCTTTTTTGCTCAAAGTTTTCAACGCACAATACAAAGACCAACTTCAGATCAGTAACCCGCGAACAATAATAATGAAGAAAATATCCATACTCACGTTTATTTTGATAACATTAGCGACTCTTGGGGCTGCCAATTTAACTGCCCAGAGTCGTGTAAATATCGACGCGCTGAATAAGAAGATCTTGGATTTTGTTAAAAGCGACAAAAAGTTTGGAGAGGTCGTTCTCAATCAGACTAAGCTAATAACCCAAAATTTATCGTCCCCAGAGAAAGCCAAAAGAGATTACACCCGCGTCACGCTCGAAGCAGGAAGCAAATACGGCGTATTGTTTTTAGTTGATGGCTCAGCCGTAAAAAGTCTCGATCTGGCGTGCATTTTTGACAAAGACGCCATCGAACCGCACGGCGAAGCATCAGGCCCCAGCGAGATCATTAACATGCGCAACGTCAGCAACACTGCCGACCGCACTTTTACCGTGAAAACGACAGCTGAGTTTATTTTTAATGTCACGACCTGGGAAGACCTGCCCAAAGACGGTGCGTTTTACACGATAATCGTCGTCAAATTAACCTAAGCCACATGCCTAGCTTTTTTGCGGAATATCTTCGCCGTCTTCGAAAAACTCCAGACTTGCCGAATTTAGACAGTAGCGCTGCCCGGTTGGCGGCGGGCCATCCGGGAAAACGTGACCCTGATGGCCGCCGCATCTGGCACAGCGGATCTCGATACGGCGCATGCCATAGCTGTTGTCTTCGATATTGGTGAGATGATCCTTATCGAAAGGCGCATAAAACGACGGCCAGCCCGTTCCCGAATGAAATTTCTTTTCCGAGCTAAAGAGCGGTAGTCCGCATAGGCGGCAAGCGTAAACGCCGTCCATCTTGTTATCTAGCAGCGTTCCGCAAAACGCAGGCTCGGTGCCGTGGTCTAAGAGAATTCGATATTCCTCTTCGTTAAGATCCTGAGCGAGACGTTCTATCGCCTCAGCCGAAAGCGGTGTGATGTCGTAGCCTGAATCTGATAATTCCTTTTCCATAATTTTGCATTCTAACGTTTTCACTGACCTCATCCCCACCAAAACGATGCCGCAATTATGCAATACAGTCCGATCAGGGCGAGGCCCTCGAGCCAAATCGATTCACCGTCGTAGATGATAAAAGCACTGACTATAACAGCGAGCAACAATACTGCGACGAGCATCGGTGACAGCACAAAGGTTAGGATAGCACCACCCAGTACGTAAGACAGCAACACCAGCACCGGGAAAAGTCCGAGTGCGATCTGGAGCGAACTGTTCTGGATAACGCTTATCGCATAATCAGCCTGATTTCGCCAAGCGAGCTGTATACCGATCAGATTTTCGATGGCATTTCCCGCGATGGCGACGACCACTAAACCTGCAAATGCTTCGGATATACCTAAGTTTGCCATCGCCGGTTGAAGAGCCTCAACAAACCAGTCTGAGACAAGTGCCGCCCCGACGCCCGATGCCGCCAAGACACCGATCGTCAACGTCATCGACCATTTGGCGTGGCCTTCGTCGTCATTCTGTAAGGCAATTGCCGGATCGCCTTTAACCGAAAAATAGATGTTGGCTCCAAGCAGTATGAGCAAGATAATTGCTAAGAAAATGTCAAGGCTCAGGATATGTGGCTCGGCGGGCGTGTGGAGTTGTTTTGCGAGTGTCGGGATGACAAGCACCGCTGAGGCAAGCAGCATCAACGTGACGATCATCTTTGGCGGCTCTGAGTTAAACCGTTGTGTGCCATTTTTTAGGCCCCCGAAAAATATCGCCAAACCAAGAACCAACACTGAATTACCGAGGATCGATCCGATCAATGCCGCTTGAACGACATGGTCGAGGCCTGCTCGTAGCGCAAAAATGCAAACGAAAAGCTCAGGCAGGTTACCAAGACCTGATTGCAGAACTCCGGTCGCACCGGGGCCGAGTCGGCTGCCAAGCTGCTCGGTCGCGTCGCCGACGATCATCGCGAGCAGTGCAAGTGCGGCGGCTGTGACGGTAAACGCGACCACGGCGTTCGCATGGGTATAATGCAAAATACCGGACGCGATTGTTACGACAACACACAGCAAAATGATGGTCTTTTCTTTCTTTTGCATATTTACTTGCTGTCGCCGGATATATGCTTTTCGACCTTTCGCAGACGATGCGCCATTTCTCCGAGTTTGCGAAATGCGGCTATCGAACGCAGCCAGTCACTGTTTGCAAATGCCGGGACGCCGGACATTATCGCTCCTGGTTCGATATCGTGAGAGGTGGCAGATTTTGCCGTAAGCACGGCGTCGTCGCCTATTTTAAGGTGTCCGGCGATGCCGCATTGTCCGGTCAAGATCACTCGTTTGCCGATGTTCGAACTGCCGGCAAGACCCGTTTGTGAGCATATCAGGGCGTCTTCGTCTACGGTGCAGGAATGGCCGATCTGGACGAGATTATCGATCTTTGCTCCGCGATTGATGCGGGTCTCGCCAACCGAAGCGGAGTCGATAGCTGTATTTGCCCCGATCTCGACATCGTCTTCGAGCACGACTCTGCCCGTCTGAGGTATCTTGAGCCACTGCTTGTCTTCGGTTTTGGCATAACCAAAACCGTCACAGCCGATCGTCGAATTATTGTGAACGGTGCAGTTGCGTCCTATCTCGCAGTTTTCACGGATCGAGACGCCGGAGTGTATCGTAGTACCTTCGCCGATGCTCACACCGTCGTAAAGCGTTACATTCGGCATTATTCGTACGCCGCTGGCGACATTGCAATTTGCACCGATGACTGCATTTGCGTGGATCTCAACGTCTTGTGCCACGGTCGCTGTCGGATCGATGACGGCTGACGGATGGACGAAAGGCTTTAACGCAGGCTCCGGGAAAAAGAGCCGCATCGCCTTAGTATAGGCCAAATACGAGTCTTTGGCCCGCAGGACGGCGATATCATCACGGTCGATTGCCACGCCTTCGTTCAGGAATATCGCTCCTGCCTTAGTGTCGGCGATCTGCGAGGTGTACTTGGGATTGGCGAGAAATGTAACGTCGCCGGGCCCGGCAATATTGAGCCCGGCGGTTGATGTTATCTCGGTATCAGTTGAACCCCGTTCGATGATCGAGCCCGTTTTTTCAGCAAGCTGCTCTAGTTTCATGAAAAATTCCTTGATAGAACGTGTTAGCGTATGTCACACTATTTTTAGCAAACAAATTGACCCACGCAAAGTCTTCAGTCTTTGTAATCCTCTTTCCCCGTTCCTTTTTGTAGTTTTTGACAGGAGTAGTATCGCATATGAGCCCGACTTTAACAGACCAATCCGCCCTAAAACAATCTAAGAATTACCAATCCCCAGAGCGACGCGATGTCGTGAAAAATGAATTTATGGAAGGACGGCTTGTGCCAAAACCGGCCGCAAACCGCTGGCACAATCTGATCATTACAAATTTTGCCGTTGCCATCGGCAGCCGCGTACATCGCAGCACTTGCGAAGTGTATTCGAGCGATATGCAGGTAAGACTAGGCAAAAACTCGATCTGCTTTCCAGATGTCGTGGTTGTGAATGGCGAACCAGCCTTTGCCGATAATAATTTTGAATTACTGGTAAATCCGACCGTGATAGTTGAGATATTTTCTTCGCTGTCGCAGGCTCCAGATCGGACGCAAAAGCTTGAGGGCTTTCTAGCGATACCAAAGATAAAAGACTGTCTGCTCGTCAACGAAAATGAGATTCGTATCGAACATTACGCGCGTCAGAATGCCAAACAGTGGATCTATCGCATATATAACGAACGCGACGATGTGATCACGCTCGAATCGATCAACTGTAAACTCTCGCTTGCCGAGGTCTACGCACAGGTGAAGTTAAAGGAATCTGAACTTAGTTCGAAAGCGGTGAACTAAGAAGTTTTAGCCGCGAATTACACGAATAGCTCAAATAAAGAGAACAACTCCCATTCGTGCTATTCGTGTCATTCGTGGCAAAAGATCTCCTACATCAAATTAACCGGGTCGATCTCGACAAATATTGAGCGGAGGTCACACCCATTGGCTTCGGCATCGGCGAGAGCAATGTCGAGCGTTTCGCGTAGGGAACGGCGGCTGGCTCCTTTCAGGATTATCTGGAGCCGGTATTCATTTTTTAGACGCGAGATCGACGCCGGTGCGGGGCCGAGCACGCGGACGTGCCGGGCAGTATTTGCCCCATCGAGCGAACGCCTCAGAATATTGGCGTGACGCGAAGCGTATGCGAGGTCGCGGTGCTTGATCAAAATGCTTGCCAGCACCACAAATGGTGGATAGGCGAGCCGTTCGCGAAACTTTATCTCCTCGTTGTAAAAGCCCTCGTAATCTTGCTCGCGGGCGTGACGCAGAGCGTAGTGTTCGGGGTAGTAGGTCTGGATCAAGACTTTCCCGCGTTTTTCGCCGCGGCCTGAGCGTCCCGCAACCTGGGTGATCAATTGAAATGTCCGCTCCGCCGAACGCATATCCGGCAAGCCCAAACCTATATCGACCGAGATCACGCCGACGAGAGTTACGTTAGGGAAGTCGTGCCCTTTGGCGATCATTTGTGTCCCGACGAGCATATCTAGGCCGCCATCGGCGAACTTGAGCAGCACATTATCGATCTCACCTTTGTGCGACATCGTGTCGCGATCGACGCGAGCGATACGCATTTCGGGAAACTTTTTCGATAACTGATCGGCGATGTTTTCGGTGCCTTCGCCGACAAAATATAGATACTCGCTCTGACAATGCGGGCAGATGCGAGGTGCTTTTTCGCGGTAGTTGCAGTAATGACAAAGCAGCTTGCCGTCGCCACGATGAAAGGTGAGCGTGATGTCGCAATTTTTGCATTTTAGCGTCTCGCCACAAGTGCGGCAGAGAACGAACTGCGAAAATCCCCTACGGTTTAGCAAAATGATGGCCTGCTCACCTCGTGCGTGGGTTTCTTTTATTTCGGCCAAAAGCTGAGGCGAAAGCGGGACATCTTTGCCCGCGAGTTTAAAAACCTCACGCATATCGATCAGCTCGGCTGTCGCAAGACCGCGTCCGCCTATCCGGTCGGGCAATTGGAGATACGTGTATTTGCCCGACTGAGCGTTGTAGAACGATTCCATTGCCGGAGTTGCCGAACCCAAAACGACGACAGCTCCGGCCATCGACCCACGCATAACGCCGACATCGCGGGCGTTGTAAAACGGCGATTCGTGCTGGCGGTATGACGGGTCATGTTCCTCGTCGATAATGATCAGGCCGATATTTTCGACAGGTGCAAAGACCGCAGAACGAGTTCCGATCACGATGCGGGCGTCGCCGCGGCGGATGCGACGCCATTCGTCGTAGCGTTCGCCGACGGATAGATTTGAATGTAGAATCGCGACATCGGAGCCAAAAACTCGTCTCAGTCGCCTCGAAAACAAAGGCGTCAAAGCGATCTCGGGCACGAGCATTATCGCCGAGCGGCCCGTGTCGAGTGCAGACTGCATCGCACGGATATAGACCTCCGTCTTGCCGCTGCCTGTCACACCGTGAAGCAGAAAAGCCTTGAACTCGTCTTCTTTCTCTAACGCCTTAGTGATCGCGTCAAGTGCAATTTGTTGCTCTTCGGTAAGGATCAGTTCATCGCGTCCGGGCAGTGCGGCACCGGCGAGAGGATCTCGCATAACGTCTTGAACGTAGATCTCGACGATGCCGCGTTTCGCGAGCGTATTTATCGGCGAGGCTCCGACATCACATTGCTCGAGAACGTCGGTAAATAGCATCTCGCCTCCGTTTGTCGCCAGAAGATCGATTATCCATTGCTGCTGATCTGTTAGCGGTTTTTCGAGCGGGTCGAGAATTTTTGTGAGCAGACGAACGGCTTTACGTCGTTTTGGCCGGACCTTTTCGTTATTAATACCGGCTGGCAGAGAAGCCTTGAGCATTTCGCCCCAAAAACTGGCGTAATAATCGGCGGTCCATTGGGTTAATTTTAGGATCTCGGGTGTGATGAGCGGTTCGTCGTCTGAGACCTCGATGACATTCTTGATCTTTGATTCATCAATATCGACATCTGCGGGCAGTTTGGTATGCAGTCCGACCGCGTATCCGGTTACATTTCGCCGCCCAAATGGAAGTTTGAGCCGTGCCCCGAGCTTGATAACACCACGCATTTCCTCGGTCAGACGATAGGTGAATACACGTCGCAACGGCACAGGCAGAGCGGCCTCGACATACATTGGCAGCGGTGAAACTTTGGGCTCAGATGCAGGCATTTTTGGGTCTTCGGACAAAATGATAACCTATTGAAACCTTTTGCCGAAACCTGGTGTCTAATTTAGCTGAGGTAATTTTATGGACGAGCTATTCAATACAGAAAAAGAAAAAAAGGGCGTCAGCCCTGTGTTTATTGTCGGGATAATGATCGGACTTACTCTGATAGGCGGAGCGATCTGGTTGCTGTCGCGTACGCCGTCAATGGAAGACCAGACCGCCAAGATCCTGCAAGGGTCTTTTCGCGAAGGCTCGCCCGAATTTGCCGAACTCAACAAGGACATCATTATTTCGACCGACCAGGGAACCGTCCAGTCGCCCACAGGAATGGGCACGATATCGATGTATATCAATGGCAAGATCCGCAACAAGGGAATCAAAACTATCTCTGCGCTTGAGGTAAACGTTGCGGTGGTGACGCAGTTTAACGATGTTCTTCGTGAACGCAGGATACTTGTGGTTCCGGTTCAGCAACCGGTTCTCGGCCCGGACCAGACGATACCCATAACGCTGACGCTTGATGGTTTTACTAAGGACGACGACCGGGCAAATATCCGGTGGAAGGTTACGGCGATCAAAGCAGCTAGCTAATAGGCTGGGCCGCTGGTGTTGCCGGCTGGGTCGTAATTACAGACAAACATTACTTTCCACTTACCGCTCGTATTGCGGTTGACGCCGCAGCCGACTTTCGCGGTCGATTTCCAGACGATCTGTGTGTAATGGCCACAAGCTTTTCCGGCGGCACAACTTCCTGTTTTGTTGTTCCAAAATACCTTTTCGGCCAGCCACATGTCGATCATCATATTCATAGTTGAGTTTGGGTCTGCCCCGACAAAAAGATTTTCACCGTAAGGTGTGTCGCGGTGCTCAAACACGCCGCGGGTTGCCCATTCCTGAGCCATTGCGGCTAATTTGCAGTCCCATTTTAACGGTGCAAGGTTGTGAGCAGAGCGGTCAAAATTATGGACCGCGAGTGCTTGGTTGACCTCATCGGTTGTAAGCGACGAGCCCGGACATTTTCCCGCCGCCGCCACAACAACCTTTGGCTTGGTGGCGGTAGAAGGTTTCGTTCCAGCAGGTTTTCGTGCCGGTTTTGGCTTTTGAGCAAATATGCTCATCGTCCCGCACAACGAGATGATGCTCGCCAAAGCAAAGGCCAAGGCAGCAGTTCTTAATGAAGGAAAAATCCGGATTTGGGATGACATAAACCGCTCCTGTCGAGGCGTTTGTTAGATTTCGCCATTAGATTACATCGAGAGCAGGATTATTTCAACGTTTTTTGGTCGCTGCTTGTTTCTTTTACAAAAAGCTCTTCGAGCGATTGTTTCAGCGGCTGGATCGATGTCAGGTGGCCACCGGCTTCGCGGGTTATCTTTAGGACGGCATCGATGTCCGTCTCGTCTAAAATTTGGATATTTGCTCCGTTTGGTTTTGAGATAATGGACGCACCCGCGATGAACTCGACCGCTTCGCGGATCGTGTCGGCCGTGACTCCCTGAACGCTAACCTCCAACACTCGCTCTTCGCCGCTACTTTCCAACAGGTCACTCAGATTGCCGCTTGCCGCGAGTTTTCCGTTGCGTAAGATCGCGACCTCGTCGCAAAGTGCCTCGATGTCCGACAAAATGTGCGTGGACATAAAAATGGTGACGCCTTTCTCACGTAACCCGGCGATCAACTCGCGGATCTCGCGGCGGCCGACCGGATCGAGTCCGCTCATTGGCTCGTCCATAAAGACGATCTCGGGTTCGTTGATGAGCGATTGGGCAAGGCCGACGCGTTGGAGCATGCCTTTGGAATATTTTCTAAGCTGCTTTTTCCAGTCTTTTTCCTGCAGCCCGACGGACGTGAGCAGTTCCTCGGTCCTGGACCGGCGTTTGGCAGCGTCATATCCTAATAGCCGTCCGAAATGATCCATCAGTTCGATCGCTGTCAGATAATCATAGAAATATGGATTTTCAGGACAGTAGCCGATACGGCTGTGCATCTGCACGTCGGAAATATCGCTTCCGAGTATTTTTGCCGAGCCGGTCGTGGGGAAGATAAGGCTCATCAATAATTTGATAGTCGTCGTTTTACCCGCACCATTGCCGCCAAGAAAACCAAAAATCTGGCCGCCGCGTACGTTCAAGCTGAGCCCGTCGAGTGCACGCACCCGCTTCTTTTTCCAAAAGCCGGTCTCATAGTCTTTTGACAGATCGCTGATCTCTACAACGTATTCCATACTATTTCTGGGGCAGCCCCGTGCGTTCGGGGTCGAGTTTGACGCCGCATTTTTCCTTATCGAGCAGATAAGGGGCTCCGGATGGGTCGACCAGCCGCTTGGCATTATCGAGGTGGAATTCACGTCCTTCGGGCAGCCGGACGTTGCGAAGCATCGGTAGTATCTCGGCGAGCGAATTCACACACCTCGCGTTTTGCTCCTTAGTTTCGCGTAGTACCTCATCGATCGCATCGCGTTCGTCCATCGAATCTAACTCTTTTAGGCTCCGGTCGGCGGTGTTCCTGACTTGCTCGTCCTCGCTCGTCGCAAGCATCTCTCTATAGATAGCCCGTGCAGTTTGGCGGCTGCCGCCTTCGGTCTTCATTGAGGCCGCCATCATTCGCATAAAGGGCGACGCACCTTGAATATTCGAACCTTTTTCGTAGATCTCAGATGCCTTTTCAAATTGGCCGAGCCGCCAGTAGATATAGCCGAGATGTTGGTACAGCCGCCAATGATCCGGGTTGTTGACGATGCCCTTGTTCGCAATGTTTATGGCCTTTTGCGGGTCGATCGCCGGCAGGACTACGGCTCCGTAGGAATAAGCAGCGATGAAATGCGGATCTAGATCAGTCGCATTTTCAAGCATTGGATAGAGCAGCCTGGCGTTAAGTCCACGCAAGTCGTTTAGATCTATCGTCTTATCTCCCTGGCTCAGAAGCTTGTCACCGACATACTGCAGCGAACGCATGAAGTAATAATCGGCAATTAGCCCTTCGGTTCCAATCGCATATCCGCGAAGGTCAGAGCCGTTAATATTCAGATCTGCATCCACGTATCCAACAGGTAGCGGAGGACGTTTTGCCTCGACGAATCCGCTCAGTGAAATAACAGCCGCAAAACCCGCGATCAGTATCACGGCGGGCATCACAATGCTGGTAAGTGTTTTTTTTTGCATCACTTAAAATTACGCCGAGTGAACACTAGCACCGTTATGGTCAACAGAATAATGTCATAGAACACAGCATAAAGGATCGAGCCGCCGACCATGGACGCAGGGGGCATCATGCCATTTGACGTTTCGGTTATAAAGCTAAAATGCGATAGGTTTGGCAAAAGATAATAGATACCTTCAAAGACTCCGCGTGCGACGGTAGAATTCATTCCTTGTGCTAGTTCGCGCAAACTCGTGCTGAAATTACCGATGATAAATACAAAAAATGTAAGTAGAGCGGACAGAGCCGGGGTTGAAAACGACGAGAACATTATCGCGACAGCCGTCACGATCGTCAACTCAAAGAAGATCAGCAGCACGGCGGGCCATATCTTGCCAGCGAGCGACGCGTTACCGACATAGAGCAACGCGACCGAGACACCGACGCCCATGATCGCAACGTTTACAAGCAGTGTCAGACAGAGGCCGATGTATTTGCCAATGATAAATTCGCCGCGGCCGATTGGCTTTGAGAAGATCGAATAGACCGTGCGTTTCTCGATCTCTTTCCAGACCAGGCTGACGCCGACGAAGATAGAGATAAAAGTTCCGAAAATGAGCAGCACGCTGAGGCCAAGATTGACGATAACGCGAGATTCCTGGCCAGCGGACAGTTCGCTCAAAAATATCGCACTAGCCGTAATAAGGAGAACGAAAAGGACCAGATTGTACAAGATCCTATCCCGAACCGCCTCGCGAAAGGCGTTCCTTGATATGGTGAGAATTCGCGATGGTAAACGGGCACTTTCGTTCGCCATTTTATGTTAACTGGTAGCTTTTACTCTCGTGAAATACTGGTTTAGGCAAATTCAGTTTAACACGTTTAATTAATTTTTCTAGCTTGTGGGCAGTTAATTGAGAGGTGGTTTGTCGATATATTCATAGACGGCATTTTCCGGTATCAATTCCGCAGGCGGGGCGATATTGGCATCTTGATTTGCTGCGTAAAATGCCGCGGTGCCGCGTTTTTGGATGAGAATCTCCCAGCCATTTGCCTGACGAGAATCGATCGAGCGGGCAAATTCCATTTCCCGATCATACTCAGCCTGCTTTCTTTGATCAGCCAGAAACGTCGCATATCGGACTCTCATAAATACAGAATTTGGAAAGATGCGAACTCCCTCGGCGAGCGATTGCTCAGCAGTAAGTGCATCCCCCGACAAAAGTTGAAATTTTGCAAGTAGCGAGTACGTCACCGTAACGCCGATGCCTTTATCAATGCCGGTCCGCAGCATTTTTGCGGCTGTTTCATAGTCGCCTTCAAAATTACTGCGGTTAGCAAAATAATAGTAGGCAGAGGCGTTGTCGGGGTCGAGCCGCAAAGCGGTACGGAAAAGCCTGTCGGCATCCGCATATTCTGCAGTCCGTTCTGCAAGATAGAGATCGTATTCGGCAATAGCCTTAGGGACTGCGATTGCTACCAAAAGCCCGGCCGCGACGAGTGAGAGGATAAAAATATTATGTTTGGGATATGTCGAGGAAGTTTCAGTATTTGATCTTATTCTGCCCTTGGTTAGCTCATAAAACGCTACCGCAATTACCATCACGAAAACAACGCCATTCTGCACCGCCCGAAATGAGAACGAACTTACCATCGAGCTGATCGCGAAGCCCGACACACCTGCAATTGCGGCCCAAAGCATTGGTGACAGCTTGAACCGCTTTCTTACGAACACCTTGACCGCCAAAAAGATAAAGCAGCCGAATACGGCAACAAAAAGCATTATTCCAACGATGCCTAACTCGGCAAAGATCTGCAGTCCTTCGTTATGGGCTCGTTCCGAACATGTAATCCTGGCCATATTCCGGAGCTCGGTCATTTGGTCTTGCAGCCGCAAATGCTGCTCGTGATTCATTAAATGCCACACCGAAATTTCCGGACCCTACGCCGAGGAACCAATGATCAGCCGCCATTTTCGTACCAACCTGCCACACATAGACCCTAAACATTGAGGTATCTCGAGTTTTGTCCGCTTTGCCGGAGATATAATCTGCGGTCGCGGGAATCGAAGAAAAAGCGGAAAACGCGATCTGAACACCGATTGTGATTGAAAGCCAGATCGTTGCCCGAACCAAAATCTTTCGCCTAAAAGCCTTGTGTGAAAATAGTACGCACCCGCCGAATAAAATGAGATGAGCGCCAATGCCGGCGACAAATGCGCCTTTGCTCAATGACAGCATAACGGCCAGCCAGGTGAGCATCCAGATGATAACGGTTCCAATTGACGCGATCCGCCCGCGAGCGTAGATCGACGCAATGCAGATCAGTGGAGCCGCAGTCAGGGCGAGTTCGGCAAACTTGGCATACCTGACGCGTATGATCCCTTGGGCGACAGAAAAATCCGTTATCGAAATAAAATCAACGATCGCGAGCAGTCCGAGAATGCCACCCGCAATGGAAAACGTGGCAAGAATAACTGTAATACCCGCATTAGCCCGTAGTAATTGCAGAAATGCGTAAAATATTGCTGCGTAGATCGCCCAGACCAATGTTTGAAAGAGAGCGGTCAAAGGCAGCGGTGACCAAATGGCCGAAATTCCGCTCCACAGGATGAAAAGTAGGGTGCAGATAATGGCAAAGCGAAAAATAGATCTCTCCAGGTTAATGTATTTGCCACCGGCCTTTTTATAGACCCAAACAAGAAACGGGATCGCAAAAATCCCGATGAGGAGTTCGCCCCTCCAAGGCTGATTTGCTATCGCTTGCGGCCGAGGTGTTGAGAATAGGGCCGATAGTAAAATGATCGCAAGAGCGACCCCTATTACGACAGCCGGGGTTGAGAATTGCGGTCTTAAATTTACGCTAACAGGCGCGGTATTCATTCTGGATTGGTAGGACGTTCGAGATCGGACGGCGTTATTGTAACACACTGAAATTTCAGCAAAAAAGGGAATTCCGAATAGGAATTCCCTTTACGAATAGCTTTAAGAAATATTTAGTTAGAGAGAGGCGTTGCGGTTGCGACCGTGGTTGCTGTGTAAGCTGTTCCAAGGCTGCCGGCGGTTGCGTCAGCCATCATTACGCCCTCGGTGGCGATGCCAAAACGTCGTGCTCCGGTCTGTGTGACACCTGACGTGGTAGTCGGGTTTGCCGAGAAAAAGAAAGTGGCTGGAACGCTTGGCGACGATGCGACACGTCCTCCGACGAAGTTGTATCCGCTTTTTGTGCCGGTTCCAAGAACGGCGTCGATGAGTCCGGGGGTTCGAAGTGTCGTTAGTGCGACCGTATCACCTGTACCAGACGCAGTTCCGGCATAATTGCCGTTTCCATAGGTGGCAGAGTAGGTCATTTGTGCTCCGTGAAGCGTTCTCATGCCTGATACGGTCGAGCCTTCGTTAGCAGAGCGGCGGGCGGCGAGTAAGTTTGGTATGGCAATAGCCGCGATGATTCCGATAATGACCACAACTATCAAGAGCTCGATCAGTGAAAATCCTTTTTGATTGCTTTTCATTTGTAATTCTCCTTTATCCATTTGGGGATCAATGTGTTCAAGATAATTGCGTTAGTGGTAATTATTGTTCTGCGTATCCTGAGCTTTGGTGTGTGGAAGTAAGAAAGCGGGAAACATCTACTTTGAAATGCTTCCCGCTTGTCTTGTTATATGTCAGCGGGATTAGTTGCTGAGCGGTGTTCCTGAAGTGATAGTTGCCTGCGTGTAAGCGGTACCCAAGCTGGCTGCAGTTGCATCAGCAACCAATACGCCTTCCGTGGCGATACCGAATTTACGAGCACCTGTCTGGGTTACACCAGATGTGGTCGTCGGGTTAGCCGAGAAGAAGAACGTTGCAGGAAGAGTCGTTGACGAAGCCGTGCGGCCGCCGACGAAAACATATCCGCTCTTGGTGCCTGAAGCAAGAACTGAGTCAACCAGACCCGGGGTTCCGAGAGCTGTCAAGCCTGTTCCATCCGCAGTACCTGTTGCACCGGCATAGTTGCCGCCGCCGTAGGTCGAAGCATAGGTCATCTGAGCACCGTGCAGTGTACGCATAGCCGAGATAGCTGATCCTTCGTTAGCCGACCGACGTGCGGCAAGCAAGTTCGGGATCGCAATAGCAGCGATGATACCGATGATGACAACAACGATAAGAAGTTCGATAAGCGAGAAACCTTTTTGATTTTTCATGTGTAGTTCACAATCTCCTAAATTTTTTGAAATAACTTTGTACCTTTCCCAGGCCGCAGTCTCTATTACAAGCGGCGTGCCATTAAGGAATGTAGGATCAAAAAAAGACGTAAAATGTTGTAAACAAGAGGGATGTGGATCTGGCGGATTTCGTGAATGGATAGGGAAATGCGGTGAGAAGCGTCTCCAGTAACAGATTTTTGTTAGTTTCTAATGACAAAAAATGTCATTGATGGCGGGATTTGTCCGCTATTTGCCCAAAACTATCCGTCCGAACTGCGCATTTGAGCTGAGAGAGACCGGATATTATGTTTGTCGAGCAAATGTCGCAGCGAACGCACAGGCATTTGTAACAGATCGGCGGCTTTCGTCTGGTTGCCGCCTGACTGGCGCAGAGCCTCGACAACATATGTCTTTTCCAGATTGTCGAGATGCGTGGTGAGATTGATGCCGGTATCCGGCAGGTCGAACTCAGCCTTGATCCGCTGGGGATTGTAGTTAGTAATGTGGTCTGGCAACTGCTCGGCCTGGATCTCGTTTGAGCGTTCGAGAGCTACGGCACGCTCGATCGTATGCTCTAATTCCCGGACATTGCCGTGCCATGCATAACTTTCTAGCATTTGAGCCACTTTTGGAGAAATGGTCAGATCCTTGCCGGTCTGATCGCAGAACTTCTTAAGAAAATACGCGATGAGTTCGGGGATGTCTTCGGGTTTGTCGCGGAGCGGCGGCAGTTCGATAGGGATGACTGATATTCGATAGAACAGGTCCTCGCGAAACGTGCCGTCATCGGTCATTTGTTTTAGATCTCGATTCGTCGCCGCAATGACGCGAGCGTCGATCGCAAGCTCATCGTGGGCACCGACAGGCCTTACACGGCGTTCTTGCAGCACTCTGAGGAGCTTGACTTGCATCGCCGGAGACATTTCACCTATCTCGTCTAAGAAGATGGTTCCGCCGGTTGCGGCCTCAAACAAACCCTTGCGATTTGTATTTGCACCGGTAAAGGCACCCTTAATATAGCCAAACAGTTCCGATTCGAGCAGGGTTTCTGTAAACGCACCGCAATTGATCGAAATAAAGGGTTTTTCGGCACGCGGGCTGAGGTCGTGGATGGCCCTGGCGACGAGCTCTTTGCCGGTACCACTTTCTCCTGTTATGAGTACTGTAGATTGCACTTCAGCAACCGTTTCGATCATTTGGTAGATCGCCGTCATTTTTGACGACGACCCGACGATATTCTTTATGCTGCCTCGATCACGCTGGGCACGTTTGAAGGCTCGGTTCTCATCGATCAGAGCTTGTTTTTCTAGCGTCTTTCGGACGATGAGCTTTAATTCCTCGACGTCGAAAGGTTTTTGGATAAAATCGTCGGCCCCTAGTTTGAATGCTTCGCGGGCCGTCTCGACGGATGCAAAAGCCGTCATCAGGATGACGCCGAGATCGGGCAGAGTTTCTCGCACGGCTCGTAGCATCTCGATACCGTCCATGTCAGGCATCTTGACGTCGGAGATGATAATATCCGCAGGCTCAGCCTGTAGCGCTTCGAGAGCCTGACGGCCGTTCATTGCCGTGCGGATATTATTACCTTGTTCCTCAAATACGAGACTCAAGAGTTGTCGATAACTTTGTTCGTCGTCAACGATCAGTATATTTGCCATTGATATGTTGGTCGGCGGAAATAAATCGGAGCGAATTACTTCTAACTCCTATTTTCACAGAATTGCGCCTGTCAATTCAAGCTGTATTTATTGTTCGCCATCCTGTTCGTCAACCGGTACCTTCAAAAACTGCTTTAATTTTGTCGGTCTTTCGTCCACAGCATCCGGATCAAGAGATGTCCGCCGATTGTCTTTCGGCAGTTCAACGGTGATCGTTGTGCCCTTGCCCTCGAGGCTGCGGACGTTGATCGCACCGTTATGATCCTTGACGATCTGATAAACAATTGACAGTCCCAGGCCGGTGCCTCCGGAAGTCGAGTTTGAAAACGGTTCGAAAAGCTGCTCGACCTGCTCCTGCGACATTCCTTTGCCAGTGTCCTCGAAAATGATCCGGATGCGGTTATTTGGAATGGACGAAAGACTGACACTAAGCTCGCCGCCGTCAGGCATAGCCTGGATCGCGTTTCGGGCGAGATTCCAAAATATCTGCTTTAGCTGTGCCGAATCTGCTGAGATAATGATCTGCTCGTTACCTATGTTGTCCTTAAGGATATGGTTTTCCCGTACGTCCGGGCTGTGCTTGAGCAACGTCAGTGTATCTTTGATCGCCTCGGAAACGTCGGTTTCGGCAAAATCGACCGCTGCAGGGCGTGCATAGCTCAAAAAGTTCGTAATAATGCTGTTCAGACGGTCGGATTCTCTCAGGACAATATCCATTAAGCCAGTTTGGACCGGTGTGCGGTCGGTATTTGATTCGAGTACCTGTATCGCACCTCGCATCGCCCCGAGCGGGTTGCGGATCTCGTGAGCAAGCCCTGCGGCCACGCGTCCGACAGCGGCAAGGCGGTCTTTACGCCTGACACTTTCCTCCATCGAACGGATCTCTGTCAGATCCTGAAACGTGATGATCAGCCCGGAGGCTTCATTTTCCTCACTAAATAGCAGCGAAACGCTAAATCCGATACGAACGGCAAAGCCTTCGGGCGTAAGCAGATCCGTCTCAAATCGGGGTAATTGCTCACCGTTACCCGCTGCGGACAAGGATAGATCAGTTTGCTCGCGAATATCACCAAAAAGTATACTTATCGGCTTTCCTTGCAATTCATCGAGTCTGTAACCGGTGATCTCGGTTGCTGCGGCGTTGAATGTATAGATATTTCCGTCGAGATCGGTCGTGATGAGGCCGGAGCGGATCGATTCGACAATGCGTTCGTGGACGACGCGCAGATTAGCAAGTGTTTTAGCGGTTTCGGCGAGTTCTTCGCCGGACGAATGCCGGTCAGACAGTTTTGACGCAAGCAAACCAACCACCAGCAATGCGACGATATGAAAACTCACGATCTGAACGGCTTTTCCGGCAGTTTGTGCCGTGCCATAGCTGTCGATCACTCCGCTGCCGGTCAGAACTGACATTGAAACAAGTAAAAACGCACACACTACCGCTATGAAAATTGTTGATAGCGGCCGCATGAAAAAGCTTGCGACGCTGATCATTACTATATAAAGCGTAATATAAGGGGATGAAAGATCTCCGGTCCGCCATACGAGCCATGTAATCAGCAGGGCATCGAGAAAAAACTGGGCTCGTATCTGCCACGCATAATTTTTGCTGAGACGTAAAAGAAAGAAATAGACGATCGTCAGGCCGACCGAGAGCAAAAATACGAGGAAAAGTCCCTGAGGAAAGTTTTCGAACGACAGCCGCAACGTGCCGCTAGACCAGACCCAACTAGTTACCAACAGCAGAAAAATAACCATCAAACGCCCAATTATCAGCGTTTGAATACGTTGCATCTGCCGGGAATTGGCTGTCGGCTCCTTTTCGTCTAAACTGGGCATATTCTGCGGAGGTCCCGAATATGGAAACTAATAACGATCAGAACAATTCGCCCCTGTTCGATACACGTCCCTGGGGCAGTTTCACCGTTCTGGACGAAGGTGATAATTACAAAGTAAAGAGGATCGAGGTGCTTCCGGAAAAGCGTTTGAGCTATCAGAAACATTCCCACCGGGCGGAACATTGGTACGTCGTTTCCGGCATTGCTAAAGTAACATTAAACGGTGTTGAAAAACTAGTCAATCCGGGCGAGGCCATCGATATTCCGTGCGAAACTGCTCATCGTGTCGAGAATCCGCAAACCGCCCAATTGCTTGTATTTATAGAGACACAGACCGGAGATTATTTTGGCGAGGATGATATCGTCCGGCTCGAGGATGATTTCGGACGGAATTAGAGGAATCCGCTAGATCGACCCGTTTGATTTTGAATTGAGGATGCTCGTTACCGCATCGTGAAGGTTGGTAGAAATAAGCGTGGGGGGGATTTGAAGCATTGCTTGATGTTCTGCCCCATAACCTGTTAAAACTAAAGCGGTTAACATATTCCTCGCGATTCCAGTCTCAACATCTATCTTCTTATCACCAATCATCCAAGACCGCTCAAGATCGATATCAAAATCTGCCAAAGCAGACTCGATCATTCCTAAACCCGGCTTTCGGCATTGACATCCGTCATCAGGCAAATGCGGGCAAAAATAAAAGGCGTCGATAGCATTGTCGAGCTCGACCTGTATTTGGTCGTGGATGGCCTGCATATCAAACTCAGAATAGATCCCGCGGCCGATGCCGGACTGGTTTGTGACGACTATCACGAGATAGCCACTATCCTTGAGCAGTTTTACTGCCTCTACGGTGAATGGGAAAAGCCGCAGATCGTCTACGCGTGACAAAAAATTGACCTCTTCTATCATGGTCCCGTCGCGATCGAGAAATATTGCAGGTCGTTTCATAAGTAAAATGATATCAACCAATTACAGGCAAAACCTCATCTTCAATATCATCATAAACATCGTCGAAAATAGGAGGGAACAGCTTATTTTTTGCGGCCTCGAAAACCTCATCGACCGAGATCTGCGTCATGCAGCGATGATCTATCGGGCAATCGCGGAGCATACACGGCGAGCATTCGACAGCTTTTCTGATTATCTCAGCATTTTGGGCAAAAGGCCGGGTCGTTTCGGGGTTTGTCGGGCCGAAGATTGTAATTGTGTCCGTTCCGACCGCCGGAGCAACGTGTGCGAGGCCCATATCGTTAGAAATGAGCAGATCGACAATACTCAAAGCTGCAACGGCTTCGCCGAGATCGGTCTTTCCGCTCATACTAATCAGAGATTTTGATGACAGATCAACGACTTTCGCGGCAATTTCTGCCTCATCCTGTGACCCGACAAGGATAACATTTACGTTAAACTCCGAAACAAGCATATCGGCGATTTGTGCGTAACGCTCGGCGGGCCAACGTTTTGCACGCGAGTTGGTCGAACCGACGCCGAGAGCGACGATCTTTTTTGAGAGATCGACGCCCGAGGTCGCCAACATTTGGTGAGCGGCATCTTTACGTTCATCGGACACGTTGATTGCTGTATTGGGAAGTGCGTTGATGACAGTTTCGCGTCCTAAAACGCGGCGTTCGACCTCGCCGATCAGATTTAGATAGTAAAAGACTTCATGGCGGCGGTTTTTCCACTCGGGGACGGCGATCGGATCGGTCAGCAACAGCCCGCGAACGTCTTTGTTGTAGCCAATACGGCGAGGGATTCGCGATAAAAATGAGGTGATCGCTGCCTCAAACGAATTTGGCAGCAATACGGCCAGTTCAAAGCCGTCGTCTTTTAGAAATTGTGAATTATCGTACACATCCTTGATCGCCCAGCGGTGTTTGTCAAAAGTTACGAGCTCATCAATAAAATCAGCATCGCGAAAGAGCCCGTCCGCCCACGAACGCGTGTGCAGCGTGATGTGCGAATCGGGAAATATCCGCCGCAGCTCGCGCAAAGCGGGCACTGACATTACAGCGTCGCCGATCCAGTTTGTACAGCGGACAATTATCTTCATCAAAAAAGTGATTTTAATCCTTCGTCAAGCCGGATCTTTGGCGACCAGTCGAGTTCTTGAGTAACCAGGCTCAAGTCGGTTATATAATTCATCGGTGCAGGAGCGGGAATGTTGGCGTCCTCCTCGATTATCGCTTGATATCCAGATACTTCTTCAAGTTTCGTGACCGTTTCGCGTAAAGTTAGGGCATTTCGCGGCCCGCCGCCAAGATTGTACAGCCCATGGCGGATTATCGAATCGGCAAAGGCTTGGCAGGCGCTTGCAAGATCATCGACATGCAGCAGATCCCGCGTCGGCAAGCCTTTTGCGGGCAGGGCGAGCGGTTCGCCTTTGTTGATTGCATCAACATAATGTCCGACAAAATTTGACACGTTGCCCTCGCTGGCCGGGGCGTACACGGTCGAAAGACGAAATATGCACGAGCGAAAACCGCGTGTGTTGGCGTAATATTCGACATATCGCTCGGCCACGAGTTTTGACCATTCGAGGGCGGACTGGCCGGAGTACGTTGTCGGACAGGTTTCCGGCACGGTCGCGTAATTATCCGCAAACCGGCCATAGACATCTTTGGTCGAGGCAAGAATAAAAACGGCGTTTTGTTTCAACTCACGCAACAGATTGACCGTACCCTCAACGTTTGTGCGAAAAACGCTCTCGGCGTTGTCGGGTGATTTATCGAGTTCGGCGGCCAGATGGATGACGACGTCATATTCACCGGCCATCGTTGCATCCTGGACATTCAATATATCGAGGCCCGAACGACGCGACAGGTCATCCGCGTCAAAAAAACGCCGGATATGCGAGCCGAGAAATCCGCTGCCGCCTGTTACCAAGACTTTCATTATGTATTTGCTTCGACGAGTTGTTGCACAGATTCGGCCTTTCCGATCACTATTAGCAGGTCGCCACCATTTATGAGCGTCTCACCGTTTGGGTGAAAGGTGAGGGCTCCGTCGTTACGACGGATCGCAACAACGATCAGGCTGAGTTCGCTCATCAGATTGGTATCTTTCAAATATTTATCAGAATAGATAGACCCCACGGCGATAGTTATCTCTTCAAAGACAAGATCTAACGATTCTGCAACAATTGAGTCCATAAAATCTGCTATCGCCGGTTTTAGCAGGGCTCGTGCCATTGATTGGCTGCCAATGATCGTTGGGGCGACGACACGGCTGGCACCGGCTCGAATTAATTTCGGTTCTGCCTGCTCTTCGACGGCTCTCGCGACGATATGCAGATCCGGGTTGAGACCGCGGGCTGTCAGAACAACATAGACGTTTGCGGCATCGTCGGGCAGGCAGCTTGCGAGTCCCTTGGCCCGCATTACGCCAGCATTGATCAAGTTTTCTTCCAACGTCGCATCACCTATGATCAGATGCGAATCGAAGGGCTCAAGCTCGGCGAGTCGCTTCTCATCCGTTTCGAGAATTACGTGCGGCAACTTTTGATTTTGCAGGTTGCGGATGATCCGCCGCCCGACACGCCCCGCGCCGCAAACAATATAGTGGCCTTCTAGTTTTTCCATCTCTTTTATTTTTCGCCGCCGGTCAAAAACCTCTACCATTTCGGATTGGATGACGGTCTGGGCTAGCAACGTTAATGCATATAGGACCGTACCGACGCCCGTTAGCATTAATAATATCGCAAAAACTCGTCCGGCAGGTGTTACTGGTGCAAGGTCGCCGTAACCGACGGTCGTCACGGTCTGGGCGGCGAAATAAAAGCTGTCAAGCCAGCTATCTTGCTCGAAATATCTGAATCCGGCACCTCCGATCGCGATAATTGCTACCACGATCATCGAGGCAAAGATCAATCTGCGACGCGTTAATCTGGTAAGAGTGGTGAAAATACCGACGGTCATAGGAAGAGAATTTATTCGACATTACAGCGTAAAACTCGCTAAAATATAAACGGTTCCCGCCGAAGATGATAATCTCACTTCGTCTTCGTAATTCCAACCCTTCGATGCAGGATAACGCACCAATAAAGACCGCCAGATCAAAGATGCCGCCTAAGGGCTGGGTAAAGTCGCGCCGTCCGGCATCGGCTTATCAGGCGCCGCCGCCGTCACGTTTTAGGCGGATCGTGCGGCTCATATTTAATGGCTGGACGATCTCGATCGCATTGATAATGCTGCTCGGCGTATTTTTGACGCTGACGTATTTTTGGTTTGAATTTTCGGACCGAATCGATCAAAAGCTACTCAGCGGCGAGGTCTATACGGCATCGGCGGGCATATATTCCGCACCCAAGACGCTAAAGGTCGGCGAAGCAACGACGATGTCTGCGATGATCGAATATCTCAAATCAGCCGGCTACATCGAGCGGAACAATCAGGCTGACGCGTCCCGCAGCCGGTATGTCGTTGACGGTGACGTGCTCGGCATTGAGCCCGGTATGACCGGCATGATCGACGGGCAAAAGGTCTTTCATGCGTTGTCGGTAAAGTTTTCAAAAGATCAAAAGAGCGTTGCGGCGATCGGCGACCGTGATGCGAACGCACAGTTGACCGAAGCCAAGCTTGAGCCAAAAATACTGAGCTCGATCGCCGCAGAGGGCGACGGACGCCGAAAGACAGTTACCTTTAACGACATCCCCGCACATCTAGTCAAAGCGATCACCGTAACCGAGGATCGGGCTTTTTTTGAGCATTACGGCGTCAATCTGCGTGGTATCGCGCGTGCTCTGTGGCGGCGATATGATAGCGAAGAAAACACCCCGCTTTCGAATCAGGGCGGCTCGTCCATTACGCAGCAGCTCGTAAAAAATCTGCTTCTTACGCGCGATCAGACCTGGGAACGCAAGATCACTGAGGCGTATATGTCCGTGATACTTGAGACGCGGCTTAATAAGCAAGAGATATTTACGCTCTACGCCAATCAGATATATCTCGGTCAGCAATCGGGTGTGTCGATCTACGGCGTCGGCGAGGCTTCGAATGCGTATTTTGGCAAGGACGTGTCGCAACTGACGCCTGCCGAGGCCGCATTTATTGCGGGTATTATCCGTAGCCCAAATCGTTACAATCCATACAAAAATCTCGCAAAGGTCACCGAACGACGTAATCAGGTGCTCGAATCGATGCAGGAGGTTGGCGAGATCACGCCCGAGCAGTTTGCGCAGTACAAGCAAGAGCAGATCGTCCTCAAGCAGATCTCCAACACAAAGGATCTGCAGGGAATGCCATATTTTTCGCAGTACGCGATCGAGGAACTTCCTAAAATAGTTAACGACCCCGAGGCTTTACAGCATCTGCGTGTTTACACTTCGATCGACCCCGATCTGCAGCGGGCCGCGTATGAGATCGTCAATAAGCGGCTCGCGGCTCTAGACAAGCATTTTCCAAAGAAAGAGGGGTTGAACGCTTCGCTGGTGGCTATCCGGCCAAAGACCGGCGAGATCGTCGCGATGGTCGGCGGGCGAGATTATCTTCAGAACCAATTTAACCGCGCGACCGACGCGATGCGACAGCCGGGTTCGGTCTTTAAGCCCTTTGTTTACGCGACCGCGATCAACTCGGCATACGACAGCGGCACACGGCAGTTTACGGCGGCAAGCATCCTCAAAGACGAAAAGCGGACATTTACGTTTGGCACAGAAACCTACGCTCCGAATAATTATGGCGATACCTTCTCAAATAAAGAGACGACGCTGCGTGACGCTTTAGTCAAGAGTAAAAACGTCATCACCGTCGATCTGGCAATGCAGCTCAATATCGGCAAGGTAATGAATCTCGCCACTAAGGCTGGCCTGCCCAAGGTCGATAAGGCCTATCCGTCGATGGCACTTGGCACGGCTGAGGCGACGCCTTTGCAGGTGGCGACGGCGTACACGATGTTTGCGAATCTTGGCGACCGCGTACTGCCAACGCCGATCACGCGGGTCACATCGGGCGACGGCCGCACGAGCGTAATGTCGACGCCCGACCGCAAAAATGTCGTGCGTCCCGATGTTGCGTATGTGATGGATGACATGATGAAAGATGTCATCAACCGCGGCACCGCGGCTCAGGCTCAGAGCTGGGGTTTTCGCAACAACCCCGGGAAAACGGCGTTTGCAGGAAAGACAGGGACGTCGCGTGACGGGTGGTTTGCGGGATTTACGCCGGAGCTGGTAGTCGTGGTCTATGTCGGTTTTGACAACGGCGACGACCTTGGGATGAAGGGTTCGGATTCAGCAATGCCGATCTGGGCCGATTTTATGAAAGAGGCTCTTGCGGCTCACCCCGAATGGAACGGCGACTGGGCAATACCCGCCGGCATCCGCAAAGCCGAGATCGATATACGCAACGGCGCCCTTATCCGCGAACTCGACACGCTCGGTGATGTAGGCCCAACGCCCACGCCCGTCCCGACGCCTGTTACACCCAAAGGCGAACCCACACCGTACACCGAAGAGCTGCCGCCCGTCCCCGAACCTGACATATACGTGACCAACGTACCGGCGGAGTTTCGCCGCATTGAGATATTCATAACCGGCACGGTCCCAAACCGCTCGATCCTGCCGATGGACGACGCCATCCCCGACGATCCGCTGCCAAACAAGACGCCGAGCCCGACGCCGGTAAACCAAACCTGGCAAGACGGCACAGAACCCCCAGGCGGAGCCGCGCCCTCGGGCCAGGCCCGTGTCCCTGCCGAATCAGGAGGCAGCGTGACGATCATGGTCTGTCCTGTGACCGGAAACCGCGCGACGGTAAATTGCCCCGACAAACAGGCAAAAACTTTTAAGTCCGGCTCAGAGCCAAAAGAATTTTGCACATTTCATCGTTAGCCAAACAAAAAAGGCCGCGAGCGTGATGTTCGCGGCCTTTTCGTTGGTTAGAGTGACGCGGGACGTTAAGGGCCAATAAACGCGGCCACCGCGGGGGAGAAGTTGCCTGCGTCGTCGTTGCCTTGGATATAGATGCCGCGGATCTCGACTTGTTGGCCGACGCCGGGCGTGGTGGGCGGGACGGTGAATTTGCCGCCGCTGGTGAGCAGGACGCCGGCGGGATGCCACGTGCCGCCGATGTAGCGATATTCGAACCTGATGCCGTCCATGCCGTTCTTTTTGAAATCGGCTTTGAGCTTAAACTCGGCCTGCGTCGTGAGCGTAAAACTGGCGGTCATGTTTTCGACGGCCTCTTTTGTCTCTTCGTCGGCGACGATGCCGAGCAGCTCACCGTCGGCTTCCGAATAGATTGCTTTGTTGCCTTTGATAAAGCTTGCGAGGTCGCGGGCGCGCTTTTCGATACCCGGCGGAACCTGGTCCGGAGGCGTGTCGGGAGCGGCGACGGTAAACGCCAGCGGAGCTTCGACCGAATCGTCGTTGCCCGCGATCGAGTTGAAAAACTTGGTCAACTGCTGACTTGACGCGTCAAAACCGTGCCGGTACGCGACCCAATACGAGAGCCACAAAGCGTCTGCTATGATCTGGTCGATCACCGCCGTCGGGATGCCGTACTTGGTCTTAAAATCGCCGATGTGCGCGGCAAGATTCTCGTGCCACGCAACCCTGTCCTCCAATTTCCTCTTATAAAAATCGGGCATATTTTTCACCTCCTGATGAATTAAGTTTTAGGGGATCAGCGCGTCGGCGCCGATATCGCCGACCGCCTTGAAAGCAATTTAACCTATTTCGTCCGGTACGTACGTTCATTCCGCCGGAACGAATTGACGCTCCATCGGAACGCACGCTCGTTTCACCGGAACGGACGCTTGTTCCGCTGGAACGGATGCTTGTTCCGCCGGAACCGACGCTTGTTCCACGGGAACGGACGCTCGTTCGACGGGAACGGACGCTCATTCCACGGGAACGGACGCTCGTTCCAACCCAACGACCCCTCGCGGAACGCCCGCAAACACTCGTTGCCGTGCAAAATGCGGTTAAATTGTGTGATTTCGTGGAGAGACGCCCGGGTTTACATGTATTCGCGGGCCGGAATGTATATATTCATCTCGCAAAAGACCTCCTGAGTATGTGAAAGTTACCCAAAAACCCCCTTGAAGCCCCCTTGTAAGTCCAATGCCTACCAAAATACCTAAAATCATAATGAAGTTCAAGCGTTTTTTAATAAAATTCCCACCCCGCCCACCGATCACTTTTCCCTGTTCGTTGTTCACTATCTCTGCTAACATCCTAAAAATGAAGACATATCGCACGATCGCAGGCGTGGCCCCAGTCTTACTCTCAAAGAAATTATTCAGTGCGATTCTAGCCGTTTCCGTTTTGACGTTGGTCGGATGTAACGCTCAAAAGGAAGAGGTTCCTGCAGAGATAATCGTTGTCAGAATCCCGCCATACTTTGACGCGAAACTGACACCTGGGGAAAATCACTGTGTCTTCAGCGAATGGTGGCATCCTTCCTCTCCGGTTCTTACTGACAAAGAAGTGTTGGACGCTTGCAAAGGGGCACCGTTGCCCAATGATGGTGTACCCCTTATGGTTTCGCTTAGAGAGGACGATTCGATAGGCCTAAACAATCAAAATCAGGGTAGCTTATCGAATCTTAATAGCGTGACCGTCGGGCTTGCTGAGATATTTGACGAGCGGGCGAAAAACAACGCTTACGAACCTCATACCAATAACGTCGAGAAGAGTGTCATGATAAAGATTGTTGGTACTAATCGATCCTACGCGGATCTATTTGCCGTAGCCGACGCCGTAAAGAAGAGCGGTGCGAGTTCCATCATTCTCATGCTGGATGGACATTTACCGGCACAACTCATAGAGCCGGTTATCGTAGTGAGAAAATAATTTCTACCGACGCATATTCTTGGAGGAATTGGGAGAATTCGCATCCGGCACTGCGATTCTTCCGCCGCTCCGGTCCCCAAAAACCCCACCCAACACCAACCCTCCTGTGCTAACATCCTAAAAATGAAAACATATCGCACCGGTTGCCGGCCTACCGCAACACTGGCACGCTCTGTTGCCAGAATCGCAGGCCTGACCCCATTCCTTTTTGACCCCATTCCTTTTACAGTTTTAATCAACGATTGGTTGTCGAACAACTGTAAAATGCCAACTAAGCGAGGTGGAAAATGAAGTGTGCAATCCGATTGGGTTTGTTCCTACTAATCTTTGGGAATGTAAACCTCCTAGGACAAGATTCTAGAATATCCAAGTTCAAGTGTAGGTTGCCTAACGACGCGAAGAGTCTAATCTCGATTTTTGCAGTTGCAAGTGGAGAGGGTGATGAGGACTGCGTTCGGAAGATATTAAAAACTGGTATGACGCCAAACGTGAGGCTTGAGGGCAATATGTATGCGACTCCGATTTTCATGGCCGTTGCTAAAAATCGTTTCAACATCATTCGGTTGCTCTTTGCGAACGGTCTCAATAGAAAGAGTGATGAAACAATGACCGCTTTCTTCTACGCGGCTCTTAATGAACCCCATCTGCTTGAGATTTTTTTGAAGGAAGGAGTGCCGGTTGACCTAATCGACCCTGACGGGATCACTGCATTGTTCAAAGTTGCAATTGCAGGTGACTTAGATACGATGAAGCTTCTCATTAAGCATGGTGCAGACCCAAACCAGAAGAGTGATGGCTCGACCATTCTTGGATCGGTAGGTGATGACATCATGAAGACGCAGTTGCTCATAGACTCGGGCGCAAATCTTAATGAAAAAAATGGTAAACACTTAACTCCTGTATTTGTTGCGGTGAAAAAAATGCAAATGAAAAAACTGGAAACGTTACTAAAAAACGGAGCCGACCCCAATATGCCTGATGCTAAAGGGATTAGGCCACTTCAGTTTTCGCGAAGTCTGCCACCATCGGATAACCAGCGAGCGGTGACGGCAATGTTAGAAAAGTATGGAGCCAAATAAGAAAGATCGGTTTCATCGGCGGGCTCGATAGGCAGTCGGTCTACGTCAATACTACGGAAAAGGCTTATACGCGGTACGAATATCCGACGAAAAGAATCGGGGTCAGACACTGCGATCTTTCCGCCGCTCCGATCCCCAAAAACCCCGCCCAACACCACCCCGCCTATGCTAACATCCTAAAAATGAAGACATATCGCACAATTGCAGGCGTGAACTTAATCTTTTTCACAGGAATTACTATTGCCATGTGTATTGTCGGCACTTCTGCTCAGAAGATCGAAAAGTGCAATGTGGATTCAAACGTTCGGGTCAAATATAAGTTGATATCTGAAAACAGAAATACACTTCCTTCCTATATTCTTATGGTAGATATTGTCGTTAAACAAAAAGATTTCAATCGGGAGTATATGGTTCGCCTAGCCAATACCCTCACAACCCGGTATTGCCATGACAAAGAAATAAGCGTCGCAATATTTGATGATAAGAAAGCAGCCAAAACAACGGATATGTGGAATTATTTGCTTGGAAAAGTGGAATCCCCGAGTCTTCGGGGATTTTATTCCCTTGATCGAGACCAAAAAAGAACTGGCATTGTTTTTTCAACGGAGCGAGGGCGACCTCATAACGAGGTAAAGATTGAACTGCCCTTAAAATAAACTCAAGTAAGAATCGTGGTCACGCACTGCGATCTTTCCGCCGCTCCGCTCCCCAAAAACCCCGCCCAACACCACCCCGCCTGTGCTAACATCCTAAAAAAGAAAGGCCGGGAGCGTTGGTTCCCGGCCTTTTGATGTTGGGATCACGACCTTTGTCGTCCCCTGTGGTTATTTATTTATCGGCGGATGCATTTCAAGGAGCTGTTTGAATAGCTGACCAGATCGACATCGAAAAGGCTGTCGGTGACGGTGACCACTCTTGGGTCAAAGCTATATAGACGGCTTTGGACGCTGACGACGTAGGTTGCTCCGGTTTCGACATCATCGAATTGGTAGTATCCGCCGCGTCCTGTGACGACCGATCTTGAGGTGCCGTTCATTTCAGTCATCGTAACTCTTGCTCCAACTAGTCCGCTTTGGCATCTATTGTTCGAGATCGTGACCCGTCCGCCGACAGATACGTCGGCCGCTGTCGGTGCGGACTGAGCCTCATAAGCTCCAATGTCAGCCGCGTTGCCTGTGCCGTTAGGGACCGACAAAATATCTATCGGACGTAACGATCCGCGTTGGTCAAGGATAATGGTCGACGTTCCTGCATCGATGGCCGGACTGCCCAAGTGCAAGGCTCGCGTAAACGTCGGGCCGCCGTTGTTTTGCAGCGGGCCGAGTACAGGATCAAGCGGGTTTAATGTGGTGCCCGACATATTCGGAGCAGATTCCAGCCCGAGGCTGCCGTCACGGTTTCCGATCAGGTTGTAGCCGCCGGTAAAACCAGCACCACCGTTGGAGCTATAAAGGTCGCTGCCGGGCGAAGCGGTATTGAGAGCAACGATGTTGTTTTGCAGCGTTGCCGTGAAGGAATTGTAGATACCGCCGCCTGATCCCGCCGTGTTGCTCGATATCGTGTTATTCGTGAAGGTGATCGTCGCGGTGTTCATGACGGCTCCGCCCGAGCGTGCCGCCGTGTTTCCGTCAAAGGTGTTGGTGGTGGCATTGATCGTACCGCTCGTGCCGTTATAGACGCCGCCGCCGTTTACCGACGAATTGCCGCTGACCGTGCTCGAATCAATATTCAGCGTTCCGCTGTCAAAAATGAGAATGCCGCCGCCGTTGCCGTTCGGAGCTGAGTTATTGCTGATCGTGCTTTTGGATAAGTGGGCCGTCGAAGTATTTGCCATGTAAATACCGCCGCCGTTGATGGTCGCGGTGTTGGCGGTGACGACGCAATTATTGAGATTGAGCGTGCTGCTGTTGCCCATATATATCCCGCCGCCATATCCGTTGGTCAGATCGGGGGCGTTGCTCGATCCGTTGCTGATCGTAAAGTTTTCAAAAATAACGACCGCACTGTTAACGAATGTGAATATGCGAAAGGTATTGTTGCCCCTAACAGTCACAGCCTGCGGCTGCGTATTGCTCAGGCTAAACGGAGCCAGCGGAATGCTGGGCAGTGCACTCGTGAGCGTTATCGTGAACCGGTTCGTGACGGCGTTAAAGCCGGGATCGGTCGTCGGTATGCTAAACGTAACCGTATTTGCCGCGGCGTTTGAGGTCGCGTCGATTATCGCTTGCCGCAGGCTGCCGTTCCCCCCATCGGCTGTATTCGTAACGGTCAAGGTTGCTGCCTGTACGCCGGCAGCGATGAAAAATAGACAGATGCCAATGAGTGTCGGTCTTAAGATAATTTTTAACATGATTTGTTCCTTTTGTGGGAAAGCCTTGGAGGCAAGGCCAAAATGACGGTCGGTCGAATGTAGTTGAAGAGGTGAGTTGCCAGGCAACCGCGACATCCGGAAAGCGCGGAAACGGCAAGAAAGAGTGTTCTCGTTCTTTCAGTCTCAATTTTACCTGTTCCTCGTGCTCGCGTATGTGTGTTACTACACGAAGAGGAATTAAATGCTTTTCATTAGAATCGGAGACGGTTAAGGCTGAGGGGCCTTTTAAATTTGAGAAGAGTTGTGCGAGTATGTTTTCGACAAGAAAGTTGGTTGGCGATCGACACTGCAAAACGGACGGCTTACTTGAAAGAACATTAACGAGGCTGACGAAAGATGATTACCAAACTAATCGCGAGGGCGACTGACAGTTTTGTTGAGATAATTTGTTACTACCTGGTCGTCCTTTCAGTATCCGCGGGCCTTTTTGGGTACTTTGAGGGCAAACCGCTGTTCGAATCATTTTGGTGGGCGTGTGTGACGGGATTGACGATCGGTTACGGCGACCTTTATCCGGTGACCACCGGCGGTAAGATCGTGGCCATCGCTCTGATGCACATCGTGCCGCTCGTCATTATCCCTCTGATCGTCGCTCGGCTTTTGACCAGTGTGATCGAGGACAAGAATCAATTTGCTCACGAAGAACAAGAAGAAATGAAGGCGGACCTTAAGAGTATTAAGAAAGCCTTGGGATTAGATGAAAAGCCTAATGCCGGATCAGACGAAAAATGAAATGCTTAGGCATTTTTTGGCCGCTCTAGCGTATCGAACTCAAAAGGCGTTGCGTGGAGCACCTGAGGGCTTTGCGTCGTTTGACGCGGGGCATGGCGTTAGGACGCCGCATGAGCTGATATGCCACATGCGGGGCGTGCTGGGTTATGCACGGACGTTTTTTATTGGCGGTACGTATGATAGACCTGTGCCCGATGTTTTTGAGGACGATATAACGGCTTTTCACGAAATGCTTGAGGATCTGAGCGGACGGTTTGAGCGGGGCGAGGCCTTTAGCGGCATTACCGAAGAGCGGTTTCTACAAGGGCCTTTTTCCGATGCGATGACGCATGCCGGACAGCTCGCAATGCTCAGACGGCTACACGGCGAGGCTCCTGTGCCGTCGGAAAATTTCATTTATGCCGAGGTTTCCGCGGAAAACGTTTCGACGGAGCAATCGCTTCCCGCAATGCCCGACGAAGGCTGGACTCCTGAACAAAAATAGAACTTAACGGCAAGGAACGTCGATCTCGGGTGACGTGACGGGCGTGGCGGTGATGTTAAAAGCGTTGCCAGCGGGCTCAATACGGGCGGCGTATTTGTCGAGGGCGTAGATGGGGTTTGTCTTGATATCGGTGCGGACCTCGACTCCGACCCGGGCCCAGAAATACTTATCGCATTGATAAAAGGTGATATCGGTTGCGGTGCGCTTTTCTTTTGTCAGGAAATGATCGCGGACTGCCATCTCCATCTGAGTCGAACCGCGAACCTGATCGCCGATGCCGGGCAGCGTTAAGTAAAAGACAATGCCTCCGACGATGACGACCAAAACGACCACGATGCCGAGGACTTTGAGATAATTGCGTTCGCTGCCGGTTTCTTCTTTGACGGTTTGGAATAGGCGGTCTTTTTCGACGACGACCGGAGCGACAGGCTGAGGGGTGGCCTGCGGCTGGGGTGCCGGGGCAACGGGCTTATCGTCGCTCAAGATTCCTTTTTGAAACTTCATATTGTGTCCAAAAAAGATATAGCACCGTTTTGTTTTGCGAGCAAGAGAAAAAGGCCCCGCGATGTGCGAGGCCCTTTGTTTAGAGTTACGGCCTTAGACGTGAAGATCATGCGTAAACGCATAACTCTGAACGCCTACTTCATACCCAGGCTTTTGACCAAGAATGCGTAGATGTCAGCTTGCTGTTCGATCGCGAGTGCGGTCGGTAAGCCTGCTCCGTGGCCGCCGCGGGTTTGGATGCGGATGAGGACCGGAGCATCACCCGCCTGAGCGTGCTGCATTGCTGCCGTGTATTTGAACGAATGAGCAGGGAACACGCGGTCGTCGTGATCGGCCGTTGTTACCAAGGTCGGCGGGTATTTGGTGCCGGGTTTTGCGTTATGGTAAGGCGAATATGCATACATCACCTTAAAATCTTCGGGGTTTGTCGGGTCGCCATAATCAGAACGCCACGCCCAGCCGATGGTGAATTTATCAAAGCGGATCATATCCATTACGCCGACCTGCGGTATCGCTGCTCCGAACAGATCGGGATGCTGATTGAGCGTCGCGCCGACAAGCAGGCCGCCGTTTGAGCCGCCTTGGATCGCGAGTTTTGGCGTCGAGGTGTATTTGTTGGCGATCAGCCATTTTGCTGCCCAAGCAAAATCGTCAAAGGTATTTTGCTTGTTGAGCCGCGAGCCGCCTTTCCACCAGTCTTTGCCGTACTCGGCACCGCCGCGAAGACACGCTGACGCATAAACGCCGCCCATTTCGAGCCAAGCCACGCGTGAGGCCGAAAATCCGGGTGTCGTCGAGATATTAAATCCGCCGTAGCCGTAAAGCAGCGTCGGGTTGATACCGTCGCGTTTCAAGCCCTTTTTGTAAGTTAGGAACATTGGGACTTTCGTGCCGTCCTTGCTTGGGTAAAAGACCCTTTCGACCTCGTATTGCGTAGGATCAAATTTTACACCTGCCTTGCGAAAGACTTTGCTCTCGCCGGTTTTCATATCGTAGCGATAGATTGTCGGCGGGGCGTTAAAGCTCGAGTAGGTGTAAAACGTCTCGGTGTCGGTGCGTTTGCCTCCAAAACCGCCTGCCGAACCGATGCCGGGCAATTTAACGTCGCGGACAAATTTGCCACTCGTTTCATAGATCTTGAACTGGGTCGAAGCGTCCTGTAGATAATTGAGGACGAACTGATTGTTGATAAAGCTGACGCCGCTTAGGGTATCCGCCGATTGCGGCACGACATCTTTCCAGATCATCGAACGATCGAGTACGTTGCGTGAGACAACCTTGCCGCGTGGTGCATCTTTGTCAGTTTCAAAGTAAAAAGTCGAGCCGTCGTTGCCGAGGAAATTCCAGCTGTTTTCAAGATTTTCGACAAGCGGGACGATCGGTGCTTTTTCCATCGTCAGGTTTTTGAAATAGACCATGTTCATCCGCTCGGTGCCTTTGCCGACGGTGATGAGCAGCCAGTTGCCATCCTCTGAGATCTCGGCACTGCTAAAATACTCGCCATTGTCGGGGCGTTCATAGACGACGTAATCGTCAGACTGAGGCGTGCCGAGTTTGTGAAAGTATATTTTTTGGAACAGCGTAGTCTGCTTTAGCTCTTCGCCTTTTTTTACCGGAGCATAGCTGCTGTAATAAAAGCCGCTGTTGTCCTTGAGCCAAGCGGATACGCCCTGGCGATTAGGTGCGAGCGTGTCGGGCAGGTCTTCGCCGGTTACGGTGTTGCGGACACGCCAAGTGGTGCGGTCGCTGCCGGCTTCGGAAACGCCGTACGCCCACAATTTCCCGTCGTCAGTGAAATTTGAACCGTTCAAGGCGGCAGTGCCATCCGCCCGGAGTTTATTCGGATCGAAAAATACGGTGCCAGGATCATCAATGGATTTGGCTCTGTACCACACGCTCTGGTTCTGTAGGCCGTCGTTTTTGGTGTAGATGTAAAATCCGTCGGCGATCTTTGCCGGGGCACCAAAACGCTCGTAGTTGGTCAGCTCGGTGAGACGCTCTTTGATCTTTGCCCGCTGCGGGATCGCTTGGATATAGGCATCGGTGATCTTGTTTTCAGCCTCGATCCAAGACTTCATCTCGGCGGTCTCGGTATCTTCCATCCACCGATACGGATCGGCAACGGAGGTGCCGTGGAAATTATCGACCTGATCGCTGCGACGAGGTTTGGGGTAATCAAATTTTTGTGCGGGAACGGCTGACGTCAGAAACGCACAAATAACCAATAAGAATAAAGCTTTCTTGAACATATGGCGTAAATACTCCTTTGCGAAATGAATTTTCGCTAAGTATAAGACGCGATAAGTCGAAAGCAAAATTGTATATGGAAATTAAAAGACAGGGACGTTCTCGGCGACCGTATTCGTTACATCAGCGACGCTGTTTTCGAAAGCTGTTGGCAGCCAGTTTCGATGCTCATAAAGGGCGGCTTCGGCTTTGTCACGGGTCTGCGGGCGTGAGAGTAGGTAGCCCTGGCCGTAATCGCAGCCGAGATTTTGTAGCAGTGAAAGCTGGGCTTCGGTCTCGATGCCCTCGGCAATGACCTTTTTCTTTAGATTTTTGGCGAGCGAGATGATCGTCTGGAGTATCTCGGAATCTTCGCCGTTCTCACCAACCGCAATAACGAACGAGCGGTCGATCTTTAGGGTGTCGAACGGCAGACGGTGCAGATAGCTGAGACTCGAATAACCGGTGCCAAAATCGTCGATGCTGAGCTGGACGCCTAGGGCTTTAAGCCGGTTGAGCACGCTGATCGTGTGTTCGGCATTTTCCATCGCGGCGCTCTATGTGATCTCAAGCTTAAGCGACGCTGGGTCGATCTTTGAGATTGCGAGGGCGTTCTCAACATCGTCGATAAGGTCATCGTTAGACAGATGTTTTCCCGAAATATTAACGCTAACGATCAGGTCGCTATAAGACGGTTCGATCTTTTGCCATGCCGCGAGCTGCTTGCAAGTGCTTTCGAGTATCCATTTGGTGATCGGGATGATAAGGCCGGACTCCTCGGCGATCGGTATAAATTTGTTTGGCGGGATCTGGCCAAATTCGCTGTGACCCCAACGCAGCAATGCCTCGAAACCAAACAGTCCGCCGTTCTGGAGATCTATCAATGGCTGGTAATGCATTGTTAGTTCGTCGCGGTCGAGAGCACTGCGTAAGTCGTTCTCGTACCGGACGCGTTCAAGAAATCGCTCGCGGAGGTCTTTGGTAAATACGGCAACTCCGCTGTTTTTCTCTTTAGCATAATGCATCGCAATGTCAGCGTCGCGGAGGATCTCTTCAGGGGTGTTGTATTCGGCATCGCATGGGGCGATACCGATATTTACGCTCAGGCTGATACGGTTGCCACTTAGGCTGAATGGCTGTGAAATGCTGTCAAAGATCCGACGGGCAACTTTCTGAGCCTTGCCACTCGTGCCGAGATCTTTAAGAATGATCGCGAATTCGTCTCCGCCAATGCGGGCGACCATATCCGCCGAATTTACCATTCGGACAAATCGTTTCGCCGCAACCATCAAAACTTTGTCCC
Source organism: Pyrinomonadaceae bacterium (assembly GCA_044228425.1). Classification (GTDB taxonomy): domain Bacteria; phylum Acidobacteriota; class Blastocatellia; order Pyrinomonadales; family Pyrinomonadaceae; genus OLB17. The sequence goes on from JBGAUY010000016.1 coordinate 58,120, forward strand.
CAAGCGTATGGCCGAGACTATCGTTAATGTTCTTGAACTTACGAATGTCGAGAAACAGTATCTGAAAACTAGCTTTAGGGTCGTTTTTGTAACGCTCGATAAGTCTTCGCAGGATATCGCCGAAATGTTTACGGTTTGGCAAATCCGTGAGCGAATCATAAAGTGCAGCGTGCTGGAGGTCCTTTTCACTCTTACGTAAGGCTTCGTTCGCAAGCTCTTCTTTTTCAAGCGAGAGTGTCAACTGAGAGGCGTGTTTTTCGGCCTCACGACGGCGTTCTCGTTCGACCTCAGCCTTTTCGCGTTCAGCTGATTCAGCCTGATGCATCGCTTCACCAACCTTATTTATCGACTGGCGATAGCCAAAATATGCGATGGTAAGGGCGGTGAACGCTATTAGGCCGGTCAACAGATCGCCGAAATATATGAGCTTATAGACAATGCCGGCCAGAGCCGCTCCGACCATCTGCGTCAGCGAGCTCGAAAAGCAATCTCGTTTCCAGGTCGTCCACAGGCTAGAACCATCACTGGTTGAGCGAACGATCGCCACCAAGATCGAAGATGTGGCAAATTGCATTAACGCCATGCATCCGAGCGTTGAAACCAGATGTTGCGTCGTACCGGCGACCAAGTTAACGAAAGGAAGCTGCGGAATGTACAGCCAAGCGAGATATGTGAGGGAAATCGAAATTGAGTTTATCGCGACATTGGTGAGGATCATCAAACGGCTGAGTTGAAAGCCCTTCGATCGGAGATAAAGACAACTTGCAAGATTTTCAAGCGCCGCGACGATTATCGCGGCTGGCCCACCATAATACAGAAATGCCAGAAATACCGCCGCATCTGAAAAGCTGATGGCAAAACGTGAGCGTGGTAATTCTAGGCTCATGCGCGGAGCCACGATGGTCGAAAAAGCAATTACCAGCAAAAATCCCCAACTCACAGCAATTAGAGGCAGGTC
>JBGAUY010000079.1:0-10042 GCA_044228425.1 Pyrinomonadaceae bacterium
CGTATCCACAGCCTTAAACTTCAAAATGTTCGATTCGACGCTTCCCAACCGGTTCCGCCTGCACGCCTATCGAAACGGCACGGACGAAATAGTAATAACTTCGCCAAAATCAAAGAATTCGTTCAAAACTGGTCGTCGCATCGGCGTCTTGCTCGTGACGAGCGGCCTCTTTTCCGATTCGACGATAGACATTAAATTCAGCAACTGACCGGCTGCGATCCGTCGATATTCGTCGTCGGAGCATCCCATTTTAGCTGGATCGCGTCCTGGCAGTTTCCGCAAGCAGAGAGGTTACCAGCCGCGACCTTTGACGCAGGCTCGATCAAAAGGGCATTCGAAAAAGCCGCTTTCTGTCCGACGAATTCACAAACTGCATTGCGTAATGCGCCTGGTTCCGTACCCGTAACGTATCCTTTGAACTGCAGGTACGCATTGCCAAATCACTATCAGAGATCGGCATCACGGATAGCGTGCTTCGGTTGGCAAATTCTTCCTCCGATAGAGCCAGTGGGGAACTCAGAGGTTCGGCCAGCCTGTAGATATCCGCACGGCTGATGTTTTGGACATTCCCGACCGGAGCATTCTTTGCTGGCATTTTCCAAGAGAGAATCACCTGGTTACCACGCTGAAAGCCCGATATCTCAACACGCTGCAAAACACGTTCCTTAGGGGGTACCGGAGCCCCGCGCTTACCACAGCCCGCAGCGATAAGCACCACAAGCGCTATAAGTGCTAACAGCGCTTTAACAGCAAAGTGCTTAACGGCAATGTTTAACGATTTCCTGTCTCGCGCGACAATGTGTGACATCTGTTTAATTATAAAATATACTGCCGCAGATCCTGATCCTCGATCAGGGTGCTTAAGTGTTCATCAACGTAAGCGGCGTCGATACGCTGCTGCTTTTCTTCGAGCTCGCTGCCGGCAAAGCTGATGTCCTCGAGAAGTTTCTCGACGAGTGTATGCAAACGGCGTGCACCAATGTTTTCCGTGGTTTTGTTGATCTCCTCGGTCATTTGGGCGAGCCTATCGATGGCGTCGTCGGTAAAAGTAAGCTCGATTCCCTCCGTTGCCCAATAACGCCTGATACTGCTTAATGAGTGAATTTTTTGGCTGCACGAGTATCCGCTTAAGGTCGTCGATCGTCAGAGGATTCGAGTTCGACGCGTATGGGAAAGCGGCCTTGAAGTTCCGGGATGAGGTCCGAGGGCTTGGATACGTGAAACGCTCCGGCGGCGATGAACAAGATGTGATCTGTGCTCAGCATGCCGTATTTTGTGTTGACGTTGGTGCCTTCGACGATCGGCAGCAGGTCGCGTTGAACGCCTTCGCGGGAAACATCAGGTTCCCTCGTCTCAAGGGCCGGCGACCTTGTCTAGTTCGTCAAGGAAAATGATGCCGGATGATGCCGCTTTTTCAAGCGCCTGACGCGTGATCTGTTCCATATCGACGAGGCTTTCCTGTTCGTCGCGGAGCATGTATTTACGGGCCTCTCCGACGGTCAATTTCTTTTGAACGGTCTTAGCCGGGAACATATTCCCGAACATATCCTTCAAATTGACGCCCATCTCTTCCATGCCCTGACCGCCGATAAAATCGATGGTCGCGTTACCGCGATCGGTGGTTTCAATATCTATCAAACGATCGTCAAGGTCGCCATTTTGGAGTTGTTCGCGAAGCTTTTCGCGTGTGCGTTGAATGGATTGAGGCGTTTCAGCCGGTTCGTCGTCGTCCTGGGTCTGATAACTAAAATCGGACGGCGGCAGCAGAATATCGAGCAAGCGTTCCTCGACATTTTGCTCGGCTCGAGGTGTTACGTCCTCAAAAGCCCCTTGTTTCGCCATATCGACGGCGACATCCGCGAGTTCGCGGACCATGCTCTCGACATCGCGCCCAACATAGCCTACCTCAGTAAATTTTGATGCTTCTATCTTGATGAATGGGGAATTCGCGGGCGCGCAAGCCGGCGGGCGATCTCTGTCTTACCGACGCCGGTCGAACCGATCATGAGGATATTTTTTGGCAAAACATCCTCGGCGATCTCTGGCGGCAGCTTTGCCGCCAGATTCGGCTCGCAATGCCGCTACACGCCTTTTTCGCCGCCGTCTGCCCGACGACGTACTTATCCAGCTCCGCCACGATCTCACGCGGCGTCAGGTCGTCCAACACAGGTTTTGCAGCAACGGTCTCTCCGCCGAGGTAAATAGCCATCTACATGATTCTAATGTCTTGGAACTGCGTTGTCACTTTGAGTTGTTCGCCATTGAGGAAATTATGGAGTTGGGTCCGTTTGTATGCTTATATTCGTGAATTAAGCAGTAGAATCAGATGACCGCAGTTGGCAGTAGATCATCCTGACGTATGGTCATTTGCTGTAAGACGCGAATTCGGTTTCGGTACTGGTGATGAGTAAGGATCGAGTTCCGCAAGTGTCTCAAACACTTCGAGGTGAAAATTATGAAGAACAACTACAAACTTGTGCTTGCGATATGCGTTTCAATGGTCCTGGCCGGAGGATGCGGTCTGACCGGCGGCGCTAATATTGCAAATAGCGATCAGCAACAAAATGCGGGAACTTCGAATGAACCGGCTATTGAGATCACTGCTGCGGCGTTGGTGAAAGAATGGGTCGCTGATCGTAAGGCGACTGACGCGAAATACGAGGGAAAGCAGTTTTCGATCACGGGCAAACTATTCCACGCCGAAAGCAGTGACGGCAAAGCGTTTGTCGACATTGTCGGAGTCCCTGTAAATGCAAACGAACCTGCCGATGAATCCGTTCGCGTTGGGTGCGTAGGAAACGTCACTGACGTCACCCGATCTCTTGTAAAAACAAGCGCTGAATACCTTGAATCGAGGCGAGCAAAGCCAACTGCCAAACCCGCTCCGGCCCCAAAGCTCAGGATCAAGGGAAGGTACACCGGGATCTCTCAAAATCCTAGGCTCATTGATATATCTGATTGCTCTGTGGAAATAGAACAGTGAGCACCAGCCGACGCTGCTCGGCGCCCAGTTTATCTTGGTCAACCAATTGCTCCCGCGCCCACGGGCGTCCACCGATACTCATTGACCTATATTTCTTCCACAATAATATTGCTATTCGTATAAATGCAGATCTCGCCAGCAATTCGTAGGGATTCCTCAGCGATCTCTTTCGCGGTAAGCGACGTGTGTTTCATCAGAGCACGTGCTGCCGCGAGGGCGTACATGCTGCCTGAACCGACTGAAAGCAGGCCGTCATCCGAAGAGATCACATCCCCCTTGCCCGATATTAGAAAGGAGTCCGTCCCATCGGCGACGATGAGCAGGGCTTCGAGATTTCGTAGGTATTTATCGGTGCGCCAGTCTTTGCTTAGTTCGATCGCGGCCCGCTCAAGCTGGCCTTGAAACTGCTCAAGCTTTGTTTCGAAACGGGTTAGCAGCGAGAATGCATCCGCAGTCGATCCGGCAAACCCCGCTAGGATCTTGCCGTTAGAGATACGCCGGACCTTTCGGGCATTGGATTTGAGGACAGTTTCGCCGAGCGTGACCTGACCGTCGCCAGCCATCGATGTTTGGCCGTTGCGAGTAACGAGCAGGACCGTAGTTGAGCGAATCCTCGCCATATTGCTTTCTTGCTGCATAAAAACTAAATGATAAGGTTTTAATTTCAAATGCTCAAATTGACATAATTGGTCGATATGCCTGAACATTAAGGGGTTTATGGGAAAACGTCCGAGAATAGGCATCACGATGCGTTTAGAGATCGAAACCCGCAGGTTTTATCTTGGACGAGACTACAGCGAGGCCATTGAGGCGTGCGGCGGTGTTCCGGTGCACATAGCTTTGATCCCAAACGCGGAGTTTATTGCAGAGGCCGTCGCCGGTCTGGACGGCATTTTGTTGCCGGGGAGCAATACGGACGTCGATCCGCATTACTACGGCGAAGAGCCGCATCATCGCCTCGGAACGGTCGTCACGGAAAAGGATCAGACCGATCAGCTTGTTTTGGCAGAAGCCGAAAGGCTCGGATTGCCGCTTCTAGGCATTTGTTACGGAATGCAGGCGTTGAACGTATATCGCGGCGGTTCGCTAATACAGGACATCGAATCCCAGGTAAAGGGAAGTCATAAGCATGAACAAGGTGCTCCGCATACGCGAAATTCGCATAGCCTGCGTATCGCAAAAGGCAGTGTTTTAGCCGGTCTAGCGGCGGTAAAGGGTGCAAATGGCGATATCCGAGTCAATTCGTCGCATCATCAGGCAGTGAATAAGGTCGGGAAAAACCTCAAAGCTGTGGCGTGGGCCAAAGACGGCGTCATCGAGTGCGTTGAAGATATGCGAAAAGGACGGTTCATAATGGGTGTACAATGGCATCCTGAAATGACGTCACCGACTGACGCCGTTTCGCGTGAGATATTTGAGCTTTTTGTGGAGAAATGCAGAAAGACTTAACTTCGATCTCAGAAATTCGTATCACTAGATGTCGATACGCAAGTTTTGGTAGTTAAAGTAATTTATTAGGTTTTATAACACGTTTATTACCAGTAAATACAGGAAAAAGTTAAAGCAGATAATTGAGAGCAAATATTGATGGATAATCCGATATTGGTTGGTTTAATTTCATGGTTCGTACCCGGACTCGGGCATTTGATGCAGGGCCGCGTGGTTCGCGGGGCGATCATTGCGGTGATTGTGTGGTCAATGTTCGTCATTGCGCTGATGAGCGGCGGGGCTCATTATCCCGGCTTTGATTTCAAAGACGGCACGCTGCTGTATCTGCTAAATGCTTTTGCCCGTTTGGGTAACGGTTTAGGGGCGATCGTGAGCTTTATTATGGCCGGAACGCCTTCGCCGCAGGTTGCAGCACTTGCGACATTTGAATACGGAGGGCGTTTCCTCGAGGTTGCCGGCCTGCTCAACTATCTGGCGACGGTCGATGCAGTCGATATCTCGCTCGGGAGGAAAAAATGATCCACTTTATTTATCTGATAGGATTCGCATTTTTTGTCTCGATAGCGTTCGCGATCTTTTCCAACGGAACAACGCGGGAACGAGTATTTTACGGTGTCAAAACATTTTTGCAGTTTACCGTGATCAGCCTCGTATTGGCGTGGATCTTGTATTTTATCCCGTGGTAGAAACATGAGTTTCTCTCAAAAACGCTGAACTTTTGGTCCGGTCCGGACCAGGTGGACCAAAGTGGACCAAGGTGGACCAGACTCAGATCATAGGAGCGAAATGCCGCTTGTCGAGACCGAGGGACTGGTCATCAAGAGCTACAATCTGGCCGAAGCCGACCGTATCGTCGTCCTTTTGACGCACGATCACGGCGTGGTTCGTGGAGTGGCCAAGGGGGCAAAGCGGCTTAAGAGCAAATTTGGCAGCGGATTAGAACCCTTTTCGGTTGTTCAGACGACGTATTTTCAAAAAGACGCGGTCGAGCTCGTCTCAATCCAGAAAACGGATCTCATCCAGTCAAATTTTGACGCCGCGAGCGACCCTGATTTCTTACAGAAATTTTCTTATCTCGGTGATCTGCTCCTGACGCTTTCGCCTCCGCACGATCCTAACGAGACGCTTTACCGTATGGCCAAAGCGTGTGTCGAAACCGCTTCGAATGACCGTTCGACGTTGCTGAGTACAGGTGTTTATTTCGAATTGTGGATGCTTCGGCTCGCGGGGTATTTGCCGGATTGGGGTCATTGCAACATATGCCGGCGAGAATTTGACGATACGGAGACGGCTAATTTGTCGGGTAATTTTCATCTTATTTGCCCTACCTGCCGACGAGGGGCAGCTACACGGCCTTTTGACGGAACGGCTCGATCCATCGCCGCAGCTGCAAGAAAACTGAGTCCGGGCAAATTTGCCGAATTTACCGCCGACAACCATGACGCTCTAAAGGCCTTATCTATTATACTTAAGCTGATCGTATCAAGTGCGATAGGCAGGGAAGTGACCGGCGAAAAATCGCTGGCGATCAAGACACAAGGTTAATGAAACGCATCGGCTGGCTAATTTCGACATATCTATTACGGGTCATCTTCCCGTATTTTGCTATGGCGTGGCTGCTGTTGAGCGTGATACTTTTCGTCCAACAGGCGAGCCGATATTCGGACATATTCTTTAGCGCAAATATCCCGACTAATCTCGTCTGGCAATTGACGATCGCTCTTATCCCAAACGTGATCGCATTCACGTGTCCGATGGCGATGCTTGTCGGTACCATCATCGGCCTCTCAAAAATGCAGGGTGATAGTGAACTGGTCGCGATACGTGCCTCCGGGGTCGGAAATCTGCAGATCGCCGTGCCGATCATGATCCTTGGCCTTTTGCTATCGGGCTTTGCCTTTCTCGTAAATCTCAAGGGCGTGCCGCTTGCCGCGTCGCTTGTACGAAATGTCGCGCTCCAGACCGCAATAAAAAAGCTCGAATCGCCGCTCGAACCGGGCGTCTTTAACACCGAAGTTGCGGGTTACACCATATATGTAAAAGGCGGCGATATCGAAACCGGCCGCTGGAAGAATATTTTTATATACAGCGAAGACGCCGCAAATAACAGTGTGCGTCTGATAACGTCAACGCAAGGGCGTGTCGATACGTCGGACGAAACGACGGAGCTGGTGCTTGAAAATGCTTCAGCCTCGACGCTACCGATGACGCCGGGAGCGGGAAAATACATTTCTGAAAGCATCGGCGAGGTGCGCTTCGCGATCAAGACAAAACGCGGGGAGCTGATCGATAAACTCCAAAACCCTGAATTGACGCCAGAGGAGCTTGGATTAGCACAACTCTCGACCTATGCCGCCGGTAAAGAAGGGAAGGACCGCGTCGAAGCGGATCTGATCTGGCAGCGAAGATTGCTACTCTCGATAACGCCTTTTATCTTTTGTGTGCTGGGGACGGTGATGGTTTTGCGGTTTAACCGAGGTGGCCGCGGGCGGGGAATTGCGGTCGCGCTGGCGGTGCTGATCGCTTTTTATCTGCTTTCATTTCTTGGCGAACAGCTCGCCCGCACCGGCACGATCAGCGTTACGCAGGGAAGTTTGATACCGATCATCGTAAGCGCGATGGCAATCCTATGGTTCAACTATTCGCGGCGGCTTGATTTTTGGAGTGTGCCCGTCGAAAAGATCAAAGCCGCGATCGGGAGACTAAACCGATCGAGAAGCAACATACAGTTTCGCAATATTTTTGTGGATCTGACGACGGGGCTTCGTGATTTTGATATCGTCCGCAATTTGCTCAAGAATTTTATTTTAACGCTGTCCTTTCTGACGACGATCTTTATCATCTTTACCGCATTCGAATTGTGGAAATTTGCCGGCTCGATGGACGGCGGCATTGTGCTGCTGGCTAAATATCTGTTCTACCTATTACCGTTCGTATATCTCCAGCTTGTACCGTCGGCGGCAATGATCGGCGTGCTTGCGACCTACGCGATAAAATCCCGACAGAACGAGATAGTTACATGGACATCTGCCGGACAGAGTGTTTACCGGCTTTTGGTGCCGAGCTTTATGCTTATGGCGTTGCTTGGGGTGGTAAATTTTGGGCTACAGGAGCTATTGTTGCCAAACTCGAACCGCATACAGGATGGTACCCGCGACCAGTTGCGGGCTCGTGGAAAATTAGAGGACAAATCTGGGAAATACTGGATAGCGAGCGATCAGCGGATCTATTCTTTCCGTACGGTCGAATTTGCGTCTGATAACGATAAGTCCATTGTCCCATGCTCCGCCGGCTGCCTGCACGATCTGTCGATCTATCAATTTGACGATAACGGGACCGCATTGCAATCCGTGTACCGTGCGAAAAATGCGGTTTGGGAGCGCGGGAAAATTTCTTTTGCCGGGAACGTCGAAAAAAGTTACATGCGTGACGGGCGGATAGAAACGGAAAACTCAACCGGCGGGGAAGTCGCCGAAGCTCAGGATCCTTTTCTGGGGTTGAGAGCGAAACCTAGCCAGTTGAGCACCGGCGAGGTGAAAAAGCAGATCGCATCGAGCGAATCTGACGTCGAGCGCCGCAACCTTTCCGTCGCTCTTGAGAAAAAATACACGACGCTGTTTTTGCCGTTCATCATGGCATTGTTTGCCGCTCCGTTTGCCCTCAGTCTGAGCCGAAAGGGAAATGTGGTCACGGTCGGCTATTCGATCGGGCTGTGGCTGTTATTTACCGGTACGAACAGCGTATTTGAACAGCTCGGCCTTAACGGGCTGTTATCGCCAACGCTCGCAGTTTGGTCGCCGCTCCTGATTTTCTCAATGTTCGGCGTCTACCTGCTTACAAAGGTCCGAACCTGATCCGCTAAAAACTCCGCTTAAATAAATACGACATCTTTATAAAGAAACTGCGGCCGTTGCCTTGTAATCCGGGCTCCCGTTGTCCGGTATAAGGGTTATACCCCTTGTAATTAAGATCGTCGTTATAGCCTGCGTAGATCGCAGTACCAGGGCTTGGAGTCCAGCCAAAAACGAACTGAGGGCGAATGCGCGTCGAGATATTCGAGTAATCGAGCCGCAGACGAGCAAAGATACTACGAGTAAATTGATAGGTCGAACGCAGGCTAAAAATGTTGTCGTCAAACGCAACGAGTTTAGTATCGTTACGGGTCAACCGCGACCGATTATAATTGACCTGTACCTGGAACGCAGTCGTCGGTTGATAGCGGACCGACGATTCGAAATATGTGAGATTGCCGGCTCCCGGATCCTGACGCGGTGCGGGTGTTGTGCAGCCGGGAACTAAGGCGCATGTATTAAACCAATTTACGTATGGAGCGCTGACACGCGGATATTTGGGGCCAGCTCCAAAGTCGTAATCGAGGCTGCCAAAATTTTGGCTGAGCAGCACGAAGAAAAATAATTGCTTGGATGGCGAAGCCTCGATAAAACCATAAACCTCTTTGCGGTTTGCCGAGCGTTCCGAACTCGGGCCAAAGAAAGCACCTTGCTGGGTCGCCGAGCGTCTCGGCCCAAACTCATGCTCGAAAACACGTTCGTAGCCAAATTCGAGCCCCGTGCCGATATAGATCTGCCGTTGGAGAGCGAGCATGCCCTGTGTGTTTGACTGCATGCCTTGCAAACGGGATTTCCAATCGCGATATTTGTTTGATTAAATAGACGTTTCGAAATGATCTTTTTCTTAGCGTCCCGGTCCGTTTGGTATTGGATAAAGGTGCCGAGAAAATTGGTATCCGTACGGTTGGTGAAACCAACATCGGCCCGATAATCTTGCGTCCGCCCGCTCGCGGACAAATCCATATACAAATTGCGCCCCGACCTCTGCACATATCCACGATAGCCAAAACCGTTGCCGGTGCGGTACTGGTTGGCGTTGATGTCAGGATTGTAAAAATTGCGTCTTGATGTCGTTCCGACCACCTGAAACTCGGCGACTGTACTCGGGCTGAGCTTAAATCTGCCGTCGAACGACGCAGTATTGTTATGCTTATCGACAAAATTATACGTCGTTGCAAAAAAGCCTAGATTGCTTTGAGCTCCGATATCACGTTTTACGCGCAGTACGCCGATGTCGGCATTTTTGTCGACAAAACGCTCGATGCCGCAAACGACGCTCGGATTTGTGAGCCGCAGTCGCTGGCATGCCAGCAGATTTTCACGCTCATCCACCGAATAATTTCCAGGAGCGTTGTCCGAAGCATACATCACGCCAAAAGTGTTCTTTCCGCGTCGGCCCGTAAGTTTCAATGCGAGGTCAGGATCGACGATCGCACGCGTGTTGACGAGGTTTAAGCCGCTTTGGAAAATGTCGATTCGTTCGAGGAAAAACGGCCGCTTTTCGGCAAAGAAGATAGGGAAGCGCACGTTGGCCGTGCTGACCGGAGCGTCTGCTTCAACCTGCGCAAAATCAGGATTGTAGGCAAAATCGAGCGTGATCGTTGGCGTCAGGCCAAACTTTGCGGTCATGCCAAAATCGCCTTTGACACCCTCATTGACGTAACGGCCGCTCGGGTCGTTGTTAAAGGTATATCGCGACCGACGGCCGGTCTGGCTAACGGTAAAGCTCGGGTTTATCTCGAGCTGACGGGTTGTCGAT
>JBGAUY010000080.1:0-9571 GCA_044228425.1 Pyrinomonadaceae bacterium
ATTACGCAGATAAAATTCGCGTGTTAGCTTCATAAACAGATTCTACCAAACCGGTAAAACAACCATTGCGTGTGCCGCAGCGTCAGACTTATGGAAAATTTGATAAAATCGTAACGTTTTTCGACATAATTAAATGAAGCTTTTAACACTAATTTTTTGTATATTATTATCGCTTTCGGCGTTCGGCCAAAAGCCGGACGATGTTTTGGCAACGGCAAACGGCCGCAGCTGGACCATCAAAGACCTGCCGCCCGAAGCCCGTGAGGCCCACTCGACATTTCCCGCCAAAGTCGCGAATGTCCGCAAACAGCTCCTCTCGCAAATGCTTGGCGAGACGCTCATCGAAGTCGAGGCTAAAAATCGAAACATCACCGCTCTCGACGTCGTCAGAGCCGAGGCTAAAAAGGTCAAAGACCCGACGCCGGCCGAGATCAAGGCAGTTTATGACATAAATCAGGCTCAGCTTGGCGGCAAAACGCTCGAGCAGGTTCGCTCGCAGATCATCGAGGTAATGCGTCAGGAACCGGAGGAAAAAGCTCTTGCAAAATTCGTCGACACGCTTGCGGTCAAATACAAGGTCGTCTATGGTAAAGATGTAAATGCACCCGGCCTAAAACCTGCCGACCTGCTCTATTCAATGACCGGCGGCCAGCTCACGGTCAAAGAATTTGATGATGCCAACCGGCTCACGCTCTACAGTTTTGAGGCGGAGTTCTACGAGGGACTCAAAGCGGAAACTGAGGCCGCCGTCTATGATGCGCTGGTCATCGATGAAGCAAAGGCACTAAAAATGGACGCTGGCGACCTGATCGCACGCGAGGTGACCGGCAAGATGAAAGATTTCACCGACGCCGAACGTGACGGATATGAAGCCGCGTTTCGTACAAAACTTTTTACAAAATACAACGCCAAGATCTTAGTTACGGAACCCGCCGCACCTGTCCAGACCATCTCTGTCGATGACGATCCGGCCCGCGGCCCGGCAAACGCACCGGTGACGATCGTGATGTTTAGCGATTTTCAATGCTCGGCCTGTTCTAAAACACACCCCGTTTTGAAAGAGGCGATGGTTCCCTTCGCCGACAAGATCCGCTTTGTCGTCCGAGATTATCCGCTTGAGACGCTCCATGAGAATGCATTCCGTGCGGCTCTTGCTGCAAACGCTGCAAATAATCAAGGCAAATTCTTTGAGTACACCGAGATACTTTATAAAAATCAGGATGCTCTGGATGACGCTTCGCTCAAAAAATACGCCGCCGATCTCGGTTTGAATGCGGCGCAGTTTGCGTTAGACTTGAATTCCGAAAAAACCGCCGCCGAGGTTCGTAAAGATATGGCCGAAGGCAAAACATACGGTATAAACGGAACACCCGCGATCTTTGTCAATGGCCAGTTCGTTCGCCGTTTGTCACCGGCCGGATTTAAGAACGCCATCGAAAATGCGTTAAAGAAATAGCCTTTAAAGAATATGCGATCAATGCTGCTTTTCCTCTTCATATCGGTTTCGCTCGCCTGCGGCAATGCGGCCAATAACACTAAGCCGAACGTCAACGCGGGCAACGCTAACGCCTCAAAACAGGCCGCTCTGCCGGTGTATGGCTACGAGGTCGTCAAATCGTATCCGCATGACCCTAAAGCTTTCACGCAGGGCCTTTTTCTTTATAAAGGCGTAATGTACGAAAGCACCGGCGAGATGGGCGAATCAACGATCCGCCGCGTCGATATGGCGACCGGAAAGGTATTGCAAAAATGGGATCTGCCCAGCGAAGATTTTGGCGAAGGTAGCACCGTTCTCAACCACAAGATCTACATGATCACCTGGCGGGGTCAGGTGGGCCGCGTTTTTGACCCAACGGATCTCAAACTGCTACGCGAGTTTTCATACGTCGGCGAAGGCTGGGGCATCACGACGGACGGTACTAATCTGATAATGTCGCAGGGCACGCATGTATTAAAAGTACTGGATCCTGAGACGTTCAAACAGGTCAAAACGATCCCGGTCATGCGTGAAGACGGGCGGCCGCTAATGAATATAAACGAACTGGAGTTCGTCAAAGGCGAGATCTGGGCCAACGTCTGGCATTCGGAGCGAGCCGACATTTTGGGCAAGCCAAATCATATCGCACGCATCGATCCCGCAACCGGTAAGATCGTTGGCTGGATCGATCTAGCTGGTATTTCGCCGGACGACCAGCCGAAGTCCAATGACCCGTATGACCCAAAGGGCGAAAATACGCTCAACGGTATCGCCTATGACGCCGAAAACGACCGCATTTTCGTGACCGGCAAAAACTGGAAAAAACTATACGAGATAAAGCTAACGCAGCCTAAATGACCGAGCAGGATAAACAATTTATGAGACGGGCGATCGAGCTTGCACGTGCCGGGATGGACTCCGGCGTCGGCGGGCCGTTTGGCTGTGTGATCGCGAAAGACGGCCAGATCATTGGTGAGGGCAGCAACCAGGTCACATCGACCAACGACCCGACCGCCCACGCTGAGGTCGTCGCTATTCGCGAAGCTTGTAAAACATTGAGTACATTTCAGCTCGACGGTTGCTCGATTTACACATCTTGCGAGCCGTGCCCGATGTGTCTCGGAGCGATCTACTGGGCACGTCCGGCACAAGTTTTCTTTGCCTGCACCCGCGAAGACGCCGCTGCCGTCGGATTTGACGACGACCTTATTTATAACGAGCTTGCATTGCCAAACGCTGACCGCCAGCGTGTAATGATAAGCCTGCTCCGCGACGAGGGCGTTGCATTGTTTGACGCCTGGGCCGCAAAGCCCGACAAGATCGAATACTAATTCAGTTTTCTATTTTCGATGATCGATTTCATTCTTAACGATCAGGATATTTCTACAGACCAACTGCCGGGCACGACCGTGCTCGATTTTGTGCGTTATCACAAAGACCTAAAAGGCACAAAGATCGGCTGCCGCGAGGGCGATTGCGGAGCGTGTACGGTCATGGTCGGCGAACTCGTCGGGGATCAAGTCAAATACCGCACGATGACCTCATGTCTGATGCCGCTCGCCAACGCAGCCGGAAAACATATTGTCACCGTCGAAGGCATCAACCCGGCGGATGGCAGCCTCACCCCTGTCCAAAAAGCGATGGTCGATGAAAGCGGCACGCAATGCGGATTTTGTACCGTCGGATTTGTGATGTCTCTAACAAGTTTCTGCGTTGACGAAACTGCCAAAACTCCGCAAATGGCAGTCTCAGCAGTCGACGGCAACATCTGCCGTTGCACCGGTTACAAGTCAATTGAGCGAGCAGCAGAGAAAGTGTGCGGCCTCTTGTCAGAACCAGGAGCGGTAGCGACTGGGTTCCGGGGCGTTGTGCCAGAGTATTTTTCAGGTATTGCAGAAAGGCTTACAACGATCAGTTCTTCAAATCCGCAATCCGCACTCCGCACTCCGCACTCGTTCGTCTCCGGCGGCACCGACCTCTACGTCCAACGCCCCGAGCACATGGCCGAGTCCGACGCGACTCCTCTGCTCTACGACGAACAACTTCGAGGCATCCGCGACCTTGGCGAACACATCGAGATCGGCGGATCCGCGACCGTCACCGACCTGCTCGTCTCGCCCGTGATGCAGTCGGTCTTCCCCCAACTATACAAACATCTAAAACTCGTCTCATCGACACCGATCCGCAACATGGCGACGCTCGCCGGCAACTTCGTCAACGCCTCACCCATCGGCGACATGACCGTATGGTTCCTCGCCCTCGACGCCGAGATCGACCTCGTCGGAGTGTCGGCTGCCAGCCGACACTTGCCGCAGAGCGGCGAAAAAAGAACGCTGAGCCTCAAAGACCTCTATCAAGGCTACAAACAACTAGCCAAACAGCCCGACGAGATAATAACCGCGATCCGTTTCAAAAAACCCGGCAGCGATTTCCGATTCAATTTCGAAAAGGTCTGCAAACGCACATATCTCGACATCGCGACCGTCAATACAGCAATATCTTTGTCAGTAGCGTCGGCATCAGCCGATGCGTTGACCATTACTGACGCCCACGTTTCCGCGGGCGGTGTCGGGCCAATTCCCTTTTATCTAAAAGAGACCTCGGCGTTTCTAACAGGCAAGCCCGTAAGCGAAGAAACGATCGCCGCCGCCAACGAAATAATGCAATCCGAGATCTCGCCGATCTCCGACGTTCGCGGAACGGAAAGTTATAAACGGCTGCTGCTGCGACAGCTTTTTAGGGCACATTTTGTTGAGGTGTTTGACGTATGAAAAACATCGACTCACATTCACACGTTCGCGGCGAGTCCGTTTATCTCGATGACATTCCTGTCGTTAAGGGGACGCTGTATGCGTGTGTTTTTGATTCGCCGGTGGCTCACGGAAAGCTGAAAAGCGTTGATACGAGTGCGGCGGAAAAGTCGGATGGAGTTTTTCGCGTTATCACTGCCGAGGACATCCTAGGCGAAAATCAGATCGGCGGCATCGTGCCCGACGAGCCTTTGCTGGCGGACACTGAGGTCCATTTTCAGGGAATGCCGATCGCCATCGTCCTTGCGACGAGCGAGGCTCTTGCCCACAAAGCCGCAAAACTCATCACCGCCAAAATCGACGAGCTTGAGGTCGTCACCGACCCGCGTGTCGCTGCGGCAAAGGGCGACCTGATCGTGCCGCCAAAGAAATTTGTTATGGGCGATACTGCCGACGCCTTTGCCAATTGCGAACATATTTTCGAGGGCAAGACCGAGCAAAACGGACAGGAACATCTTTACATCGAGACGCAGGGAGCCTACGCCGTGCCGATGGAAAATGGCGGGATGCGCGTCTATTCTTCGACGCAGGGGCCGACCGCCGTCCAGCGAGCGGTATGCCGCGTGACGGGCCTTGCGATGCATCAGATCGAGGTCGATGTGCAGCGGCTCGGCGGCGGATTTGGCGGTAAAGAAGATCAGGCAAACGCCTGGGCCGGAATTGTCGGAGTCGCCACGCAGCTTACAAAACGTCCGGTAAAATATGCCCTGCACCGTATGGAAGACATGCGTGCGACCGGCAAACGTCACCCGTATTCGTCGGATTACAAGATCGGGCTCGACAAAGATCTCAAGATCGTCGCCTACGAAGCCAGCTTTTTCCAAAACGCCGGTGCCTCGTGCGACCTATCGCCGCCCGTGCTCGAACGCACGCTGTTTCACTGCACCAACAGCTACTACATCCCAAACGTCACGGCGACCGCGTATTGCTGCCGGACAAATCTGCCGCCAAACACGGCGTTTCGCGGGTTTGGCGGGCCGCAGGGGATGTTCGTCATCGAGTCGGCAATTGCTCACGCTGCTGAAAAACTTGGAGTCTCGCCAGTCGAAATACAAAAAAAGAACCTACTCCAAACCGGCGACGAATTCCCTTACGGCCAGATCGCCGACAGCGAAGCCTTAACAAGCTGGACACAGGCCGACGACAAATACGATTTTGCGGGGTTGCAGCGTGAGGCCGACCAATTCAACGCCTCGTCAAAATATCTCAAAAAGGGCGTGGCTCTGATGCCGATATGTTTTGGTATCTCGTTCACCAAAACACCAATGAATCAGGCTCGTTCACTCGTGCACGTCTACACCGACGGCAGCGTCGCGGTTTCGACCGGAGCCGTCGAGATGGGACAGGGCGTGAATACCAAAATGGCTCAGGTCGCGGCGAAAATGTTCGGCCTCGATATCGGCCACGTCCGCGTCCACACGACCAACACGCTGCGTATCGCCAACACGAGCCCGACCGCCGCATCAGCAGCCGCCGATCTCAACGGTAAAGCAACACAGCTTGCATGCGAAACGATCCGCGACCGTTTGTTTGAGGTCGCCTTGCCGCTCGTTGAGGCCGTTTCCGTTGAAGAGCTATCGCTCGAAAATGGATTCGTCTATCGCAACGGCGAAAAAACGAGTTTAGAATGGCAAAACCTCGTGATGGAAGCTCATCTCCAACGCGTAAATCTAAGTGAACACAGCCATTATGCGACTCCGGGCATCGGGTTTGACTGGACGACCGCTAAGGGACATCCCTTTGCATATCATGTCTATGGAACGGCGATCGTCGGCGTGACGGTCGATTGTCTCCGAGGCCGTTACGAGGTCGATTATGTGAAATGCTGTCACGATTTCGGCACCTCAATGAACACCGCCGTTGACCTAGGCCAGATCGAAGGCGGCATCGTCCAAGGCCTCGGCTGGGTCACGATGGAAGAGGTCGTCTATGACGAAAAAGGCAAGCTACGCTCAAACGCCCTCTCGACCTACAAGGTGCCGGATATATACTCCGTGCCAAAAGTGATCGACGTTCTCGCTCTCGAAACCGACCGCAACAACCTCGCGATCTTCAATTCCAAAGCTGTCGGCGAACCGCCGCTAATGTACGGAATCGGCGCATATTTTGCGATCCGAAATGCGGTGAAAGCATTTACCGATTGCTCGCCCGCGTTCGATCTTCCGTTCACGCCGGAAAAAGTCCTAATGAATCTTTACTATGACGTGGACACTCTGCGGTAAAATCTTTCCGTGGCTAACGAACTCGAACTCTGGCAATTCATCGCCTCGCGTTTTAAGAACGGCGAGTCGGTAATGCTGCTTGTCGTCGCCGAGAGCAGCGGATCGAGTCCTGGCCGTGCGGGTTACAAAATGGCGGTCGCGGCAGACGGCGAACTAATCGGTAGCATCGGCGGCGGCGTGATGGAGGTGAATCTCGTCGAGCAAAGTCGAGCCGCCTTGTCGGTAGCATCGGCGTCAGCCGATGCGAAGATCATTGAGCAAGAGCACCGTCGGAACGCCGACCATCCATCCGGCATGATCTGCTCAGGACGGCAGACGGTTATCATGCGGCAAATTACCACCGACGATGCAAAGATCGTCAACGCAATAATTTCAGCCCTTGAAAACAAAGAGGCGTCTTGCTTAACAGTCACACAAAATAAAATCGAGACAGGGCCGCCTAAAGGCGGGACTCCGAGCACGGATTTTGAAAAGCTTTCGGAAACTGATTTCATCTACACCGAAAATCTCGGCCCCAAAAATGAACTTTACATTATAGGTGGCGGGCATTGTGCCCTTGCTTTGAGCGAGATCGCATCGAGGCTCGATTTTCGCATTTCGATATTCGACGACCGGCCTGAGCTAAATACGCTCGAGAAAAATCAATTCGCCGATGACATCACGATCATCGACGGTTATGACCAGATCGGCGAGCATATTCCGAATCAAGACAATATCTACGTTGTGGTGATGACACTGGGATATGCGACAGATGAGATCGTCATACGTTCATTATTCGAAAGAGACTTCAAATATTTTGGGGTTCTCGGTAGTAAGGCAAAGATGAAAACGCTCCTCACCACACTGGAAAAAGAGGGCTTTGATAAAGATCGTCTTTCCCGCATTCGTACGCCTATCGGTTTGCATATCAACAGCCGCTCACCTGAGGAGATCGCTATTTCTATCGCTGCCGAGATGATCTCAGTTAAAAATTCGTAAGTACCGCTCGATATTTGATAGAATCACTTTCCGGTCAAAGGTGTTTTACCCAAATGCACAGCAATAACGTTCCTAAACCCAACAAACGAAGTAATTTACGCAACATCCTAGGTCGTGAATACTACTCCCTCAAACGCCGGCTCAAATGGCTGCAAATGTCGCGGCAATTTGCCAAACCCGACGCTTCGGTCAAGCTTGAGCATTCGGTCATGCGGCACCGCTCGATGATGCTGCGGCCGCTCCGCGATGTCGAGATGTATCTGCAACACAATAAGATCACAAACCTGCGGCTCGCGATCGCCCCGATAAACGGCATCGTCATTCGCCCCGGCGAGACGTTCTCCATCTGGCAACGTGTCGGCCGCCCGACCGCCGGACGCGGATTTCTCGAAGGGCTCGTCCTGCACAATGGCCGCATCGAAAAAGGTATCGGCGGCGGGCTTTGTCAGCTTGGTAATTTGCTCTATTGGATGGCTCTGCATTCGCCGCTGACTATCACCGAGCGCTACCGCCACGGCTTTGACGTTTTCCCCGACATCAACCGCACGATCCCCTTCGCTTGCGGGGCAACGCTCGCATATAACTACATCGATCTGCAATTGCGTAACGACACCGACGACACATTTCAGATAAATTTGTGGATCGATGACGAATACCTGAACGGCGAGATCCTCAGCGACCGCGAGCCCGAATTTGAATACAAAATTTACGAGACCGACCACCTGATCAAGATGCAGCCGTGGGGCGGCTACACGCGGCACAACCGCATCTGGCGGCGCCAGACAAGCCTCATCGACGGCCTCATGTCCGAAACCCTAGTCACCGAAAACCACGCAATCATGATGTACAATCCGCTGCTTACTGCGTAAACAAAATCACGCTGCGATCAGCATCGCCAGGTCGATATCGCTTGCCGGAAACAACTGTTTTGTGTGCGGACAGCGGTATTTGTTGGTCTGCATATAGGCGATCGTCGCCGGCAGATCGCCGCCGGGATAGACTTCGCGAAGCGGAGTTTTGTTTAGGTCTGGCGATTCGAGCGAGAGCTGCACATGCACCGAATGCGGCTGTCCGCACTGGTCGCACGTCACATAAACTTCGTATAGGGTCATAGCCTCGAGAGTATCACGCCTCCCCGCCATTAGATACTTGCAACGCCCGGGAACAAATCCTCCGCACCGGTGTCTAACTAATCAGAACGCGTGGGCACCGGCGTTCAGGAGGATAACAAAATGTTTGATAAATTGATCGTTTCCGAACCCGAAGGGGCAGATTTCCGCAATCGCCGCAGCTATTTTATGGTGTCATCGTTCGTCGTGGGCATACTCTTTGTCACGGCGGTCGTCATCAGTATCTATGCTGCGGATTATGGACTCGGCAGCCGTAGCTTTGAGCTGAGCGACCTGATCGCACCGAACGATATGGCCGAAGTCGCACCCGAACCGCCAAAACAACAGATCCGCACAACGACACAGGCTAGTTCGACTAGCAAACTACCGACGCGCCAGGTCAACATGCAAAATCTGGCCGAGACGCCGATCGTCCCGACAACTATCTCAACTTCCCAGAATCTTCAGAAGGCACGGCCTGAAGACGGTCGGTTTATTATCTCTAATATTAATACCGATCCGGACGGCTCGAACGCGATTCGTCGTGAGACCGGCCCAAGTGACGGCACACAGACCTTGGGAACAAATATTCAGGGAAATACCAAACCCCCTGTCGAAGCCGATCCGCCACCTGTCGTGAAAAAGGATCCGCCAAAAACGACGGTGTCTGGCGGGGTGATGAATGGTAAGGCTCTCAGTTTGCCAAAACCTACCTATTCAGCAGCCGCAAAAGCCGTCGGGGCTCAGGGCCAGGTGAATGTG
Source organism: Pyrinomonadaceae bacterium (assembly GCA_044228425.1). Taxonomy (GTDB): domain Bacteria; phylum Acidobacteriota; class Blastocatellia; order Pyrinomonadales; family Pyrinomonadaceae; genus OLB17. The sequence goes on from JBGAUY010000080.1 coordinate 9,359, forward strand.
CAGGTGCTTATCGATGAAAGAGGAAATGTTGTTTCGGCCAACGCCGCCAACGGCCACCCGCTGTTGCGACCAGCCGCAGAACAAGCGGCAAGAGGAGCAAAATTCTCGGTCACAACCTTGTCCGGTGTCGCGGTAAAGGTCACGGGCGTTATCGTTTACAACTTTATCAGATAGTCAGAACCACCTGCGTTAGCGGGTGGTTTCTTTTTGAGG
>JBGAUY010000081.1:0-9005 GCA_044228425.1 Pyrinomonadaceae bacterium
GTCCAAATTGTGCCTGAGCGGGTAAATACATATGCCGAGCCCTGATCGGCGTTTGCACCGATATCATCCCAGATCGCTCCTATTACAACAATGTCACGATTGACAGCAACGCTCCAGCCAAATAGATCACTTGCTGCTCCGTCGGCCGCTGTCAACTTCGCCTGCTGCGACCAGCTTGTGCCCGAACGGACAAACACATATGCTGACCCCTGATCCGCGTTCACTCCGAGGTCGTCGCAATATGATCCTACGACCACTGTATCGTCACTGACCGCTACGCTAATACTGAATAAGTCCTCTGCCGCACCGTCGGGTGCTGTTAATTTGGCCTGCTGCGACCAGTTTGTACCCGAGCGGACAAAAACATAGGCCGAACCTTGCCAATTATTGGCTCCCGTTTGATCAAACAATGCTCCGACCACCACAGTATTGCCGCTGACCGCAATGCTGTAGCCAAAGTCGTCCCCGCTTGCACCATCGGATGATGCGAGTTTAGCCTGCTGCGACCAAGTTGTGCCTGAGCGGACAAACGCGTAAGCCGAGCCTGGACGAACCGCACCGACAAAGTTATTAATGGATCCGGCTACCACCGTATCACCGCTGATACCCACGCTCGTGCCGAATTGGTCGCTTGCTGCCCCATCCGATGCGGTAAGTTTGGCTTGCTGCGACCAACTTGTTCCGGATCGGACAAATACATATGCGGATCCTTGATCGGCGTTCGCACCGATGTCATCCCCGGCAGCACCGACGACCGCCGTGTCACCGTCCACCGATACGCTTCCGCCAAATTGATCGTTTGCAGCACCATCCGATGCGGTCAATTTTGCCTGCAGCGTCCACGTTACGCCGGAGCGAATAAATATATATACCGCACCCTGATTTGAGTTTGCACCAATATCAGCACTTGCGGCTGCTAAGATCGCAGTGTCGCTGCTGAGAGCGACACGGTAGCTGAAAAAATCATTTGCCGCACCATCGGTCGCTACTTTTTTCGATTCCTGCACCCAGTTATTTCCGAGCGTGTGAAAAGCATAGGTCGAGCCCTGATCGGCATTTGCTCCGACGTCGTCGCCGTTGGCTCCGATAAAGATCCTCTCCCCGCTGATCGCGACGCTTGCGCCAAAAAAGTCGCTTGCTGTACCGTCCGATGCCGTCAATTTTGCGGCTTGCGTCCACGTCGTGCCGGATCGGACAAATAAATACGCACAGCCTTGATCTACGTTCGCACCAGTGTCGTCTATATATGCTCCGACGATCACCGTATCGCCATCTATGGCAACGCTATTGCCGAAATTGTCGTTTAAGCCTCCATCCGACGCGGATAATTTCGCCTGCTGGCTCCAGGCCGGGCCCGAGCGGGTAAAAACATATGCCGAGCCTTGATCCGTGTTTGCGCCGAAATCGTCCCCAGTAGCACTGACAACGACAGTGTTGTCGCTGATAGCAATGCTCCCACCAAAAGCGTCGCTCGCGACACCGTCGGACGCCGTCAATTTCGATTGCTCCGTCCATGTTGTGCCTGAGCGAACAAACACATACGCAGAACCCTGGTTCGAGTTTGCACCGACGTCGTCTAAATACGCTCCGACAATAGCCATATCAGCGCCCAGAGCGACGCTGATCCCAAAATTGTCAAAGGTCGCGCCATCCGACGCCGTTAGCTGAGCCTCTTGAGACCATGCCGTGCCGGAGCGAACAAAAACATACGCAGAGCCGCGGTCTGTATTGGCCCCCACGTCATCCCGAAACGCCCCTACGATCACCGTATCACCAAGGATCGCGGCGGTCGAGCCAAAGCGGTCGTCCACAGATCCGTCCGCCGCTATAAGTTTCGTCTGCTGTGTCCAGGCCGTACCTGACCTGACAAATACATAGGCTGAACCCTGATCGGAGTTTGCACCGACATCATCCAAATTGGCCCCAACGATGATAGTGTCGCCGTTGATGGCAACACTAAAGCCAAAGCGATCGCTTGCTGTGCCGTCTGATGCCGTCAGTTGGGCCTGCTGTATCCACGTCGTCCCCGATCGAACAAATACGTACGCCGACCCCTGATCAGTATTTGCTCCAACGTCGTCAGTAAACGCACCGACGACCGCAGTATCGCCGCTGTTCGCGACACTTTGACCGAACCGATCGCTAATAGTGCCGTCTGTTGCCGCTAGTTTTGTCCATGGAACGACCGTCGCCTCAGGTGCAACCATTTCCCGATCGTCGGTAACGGCGTTGACAGCATTCACCAACGAATCGTAACCGCCGGTCTGCTTTAATTCCCGAACCGCGTCGTCACCACGAAGCGTCGGCATCGTATCGTTCTGTGCCAAACCAACCCCGTTCAGGCAAAAAACTACCGTAAGGAATATTACGAGAGTCGTACAAACGGGAAATTTACACATTAGAGCATCTCCTAGTTGAGCATACTGACAACGGACGTATCCTGTAACTGAAATGTTTTATAAAAAATACTGGAAATAAAGGACTTTGACAAGGAAGGCGGCTTGAGGTTTGTGGGTTCGTCCGCCGTGCCCTTTTTTATTAACTCAATGCTCCGAGCCCGTCTGCGGCATTTGACGTGATATTCGGATGCTCCGGCGAGATTCGAATACATGCCGCAAAATGGTTTGGCTTGATCTCGACTAGCTTTGGCACTTGCGTCTTACAAGCGTCGATCGCAAACTGACATCGCGTGTGAAAATGACAGCCCTTTGGCGGATCTATCGGTGACGGAACATCACCTTTCAGGATGATACGCTCACGGCGCGCTTCGATCTCAGGGTCAGGAACCGGCACGGCCGAGATCAGTGCCTGTGTGTAAGGCATCAGCGGATCGCGGTAAATTTCCCTGCCACCCGCAAGCTCAACGATGCGGCCGAGATACATCACGGCGACACGGTCGGACAGATGCCGTACCGCCCGCAGGTCGTGCGAAATAAACAGATACGTTAGATTCTTTTCGGCCTGAAGACGCTCCATCAGGTTCATTATCTGGGCCTGAATGGACACATCGAGAGCTGAGATCGGCTCGTCAGCGACGATGAATTCGGGGTCAACGGCGAGAGCTCTCGCGATACCGATACGCTGACGCTGGCCGCCGGAAAACTCGTGCGGATAACGTTTGATAAAACGTCGGCTGAGGCCGACAGTTTCCATCAGTTCCTCGACACGCGACGCAGTCGAGCCGTTGCCGATACCAAATGTGCGGAGCGGCTCGCCGATGATCTGGCCGACGGTCATCCGCGGATTAAGCGAAGCGTACGGGTCCTGAAAGATCATTTGCAGGTCTTTTCGCTGCTCGCGCATCGCCGATTTTGGCAGAATGGCGAGATCTTTGCCGTTGTACAGGACTTTGCCGCCCGTCGGTTCCGTCAGCCTTAGAATAGCTTTGCCAAGGGTCGATTTGCCGCAGCCGGACTCCCCAACAAGCCCAAGCGTCTCGCCTCGTTTAATGTCGAGCGACACGCCATCAACTGCTTTCACGACCGTTGCTGGCCGCAAAAATCCGCCGCCCGAGCGGTAATGGACCTTGAGATCTTGGATCGAGATCAGAATGTCTCCCAACGGGATCTGCGGCTTCGCCGAAGGAGTTGGAGCTTCGAGTGTCAGGCTCGGTTTATCATCTTCAAGATCTAATAAAGATGTGGCGCCGCAGAATTCGCATTTGATAAAGCGGATCCCGTCATCAAAATCGAGGTTGGCGGCACATTTTGGGCAAGTTAAATGGATCAGCATTATTTTGCCACCTCGCGTTTGGATTCGGCATAAACCTCATTCGCAAAATGGCACAGCGAATGATGATCCTGATTTATCTCGACGAGCGGCGGAAATTCGCTGTGGCAAATATCCTCGGCACGGCTGCAACGCGGGGCAAACGGGCAACCTGGAGGCAAATGGGCGACATCCGGCGGCAGACCCGGAATTTGATATAACTCTTTTCCCTGTTCATGCGCGTTATCAGGATGACACTCGTTCCCATGCGGGCTTTAAGATCTTTGATGAGCTCGAGAATTTGAGCTTGGATCGTAACGTCGAGAGCGGTCGTCGGTTCGTCGGCGATCAATAATTCAGGATCACAGCTTAGGGCCATCGCGATCATCACACGCTGGCGCATGCCGCCCGAAAATTCGTGCGGATAGCTATCGATACGCTGCTCGGCGTCGGAAATGCCCACGAGTTTGAGCATCTTGATCGCGTGTTCACGAGCTTGTTGTTTGGTGTGGCCGAGATGCAGCACCGTCACTTCGGTCAACTGTTTTGATATCTTGAGAAACGGATTGAGCGAAGTCATCGGGTCCTGAAAGATCATCGCTATCCGCCGCCCGCGTATCTTACGCACATCGTCGATCGACAACGCACGAACGTCGATACCGTCAAAGATGATCTTGCCATCCACGATCTCTCCCGGAGGTTCCGGGATCAGCCGCATGATCGACAAATTGGACACAGATTTACCGCTGCCCGATTCGCCGACGATGCCAAGAGTCTCGCCCTTTTTCAGCTCGAATGAGATGCCGTCAACTGCCTTGACGACGCCGTCTTCGGTGTGAAAATAGGTCTTAAGGCCATCGACCGATAAAATTGTGCCGTTACTGGTCATTTTTTGTCCTGACACTGCCGCAACCCGCTCATTTCGACAATGTCGATCTCTGTTATCAGATTTCGCTTGCCGTATTTATTGTAATAAAAGTTGATACCCGGATATTCAAAGCCGTCTTTCGGCTTGCCGTACGCCTTTTCTGTCTCTTCTTTCGTTGATAGGCCTAGCACAATACCCTTGCTAGTTTTGCCTTTATATGGCGATTTTATTTCGATCAGAAATATTTCCTCTTTCTTATCCGACTGACAAAAATAAAACGACAGCCCGAGGCGGTCATAGGTCATTTGGTACGAATATTTTTTGTTGATCTCCCATCGATAGACCTTACCAAAACGTTTGACCACATCATCCGCAGTAGATTTTCCGACCTTGATGCCCTCGATACCGGCACCTTCTTTGATGACATTTAGCTTAGACTTTGCCGGAGTCGGGGCCAGCTTTTGCTTGGCTTGCCCAAACCCAACAGTAGCAACGCAAAATGTCGCAGCCAAAACCGTAACCATTTTCCTCACTATCAGTGATCTCCTAAAATTTTCTCGTTTGCGGATCGAGAGCATCACGCAGGCCATCGCCTAGAAAGTTTAATGAAAATAGCGTAAGCGCCATCGTCAGTCCTGGGAACAATAGCTGCCAAGGGAAAATGGCTATATTCTTTACGCCGTCCGACGCCAGGCTACCCCACGAAGCATACGGCGGCTGCACGCCAAGCCCGAGATACGACAAAAACGCCTCTGTCAGCATTACGCTTGGCACCGTCAAGGTCGCATAAACGATAACGGGGCCGAGGGCGTTTGGCACAAGATGACGAAAGATAATGCCAAATGTCGAGACGCCTGTAGCCTTGGCCGCAAGCACAAATTCTTGGTTCTTTAACGACAAGATCTGTCCGCGAACAACACGAGCCATCGTTAGCCACGAGACGAGTCCCAACGCAAAGAACAGCAAAAAGATCTGACTCAACCCTTGATTCCCCGCCCCGCCAAGCGTCGTCGAGAGCCACTGTATCCACTCCGGCGTACTGGGGCCGCCGAAAACCGACAGCAAAACGATGACGATTAGGATGTATGGGATCGAGTAAAGGATATCGACGATACGCATCATCAGATTATCGATCCGGCCGCCGAGATATCCGGCGGTCGCTCCGTATGAGACGCCGATTATCAGCGAAACGGTTGTCGAGATGACACCGACCATTAGGCTAATGCGTCCGCCTTGCAAAACGCGTGCAAAGATGTCGCGGCCCGCGTCATCGGTTCCCATCAGATGCCGCCATGACGGCGGCATTGCCTTGACCAGATCGCGGTCTGTAGGAATAAAGTCGTATGTGTAACCGGTCGTCCATTTAATGATCGCCGGGCCGATGGTAACGGCAACGATCATAAACGCGATGACACCGAGGCCAAACATCGCGAGTTTATTGCGCCGCAGGCGCCGCCATGCATCCCGCCAGAGCGAAGCTCCCTTTACGATCTCGATATTCTCGGCCATAAAAACTATTCGTAACGAATTCGCGGATCTAAAAACCCGTAAGCAATATCAACGATCAGGTTAAAGATCATGATCAGGATCGACAGAAATGCAACGACACCAAGTATCAGCGGCTCGTCGCGATTCAAAACCGCCTGGATAAAAATATTGCCGAGGCCCGGTATTGCAAAGACCTTTTCGACAACGACCGTTCCGGCAAGCAACGCAGCGAGTGCCGGCCCGGTGAATGAAAGCACGGGGATCAAACCACCGCGTATCGCGTGACGGAGCAGGACGGTCTTTTCATCGAGGCCTTTCGCACGGGCTGTGCGGATATAATCCGAACGCATTACCTCGAGCATTCCGGCTCGAGTAAGCCGGGCGATATACGCGGCATAGATCGCCGACAAAGTGATCACCGGCAGAACGATGCCGGAAACACCTCCCCAACGTCCGGGCGGCAGCCAATAAAGCCAAAATGAAAATATCAAGACAAGGATCGGCCCCAGCACAAAATTTGGCACCGAGAGGCCGAGCATCGCCAGCGACATCGAGCCGTAATCAAAACCGGAATTTTGTTTTAGTGCGGCGACCGTCCCGGCCGTCAGGCCGATCGCAAGTGCCAGCAAATAACCAAGCAGCCCGATGACCGCAGAATAAGGTAAATGACGCCGGATTATCTCGTTGACCGATTGGCCTTGATACTTCAGCGAATCGCCAAAATCACCGCGGACGATGTTTGACATCATCATCCCGTATTGCGTGTACCACGGCTTATCCAGGCCATATTTTTTGCGGATGTTGGCTTCGACGGCGGGCGGTAGCTTCTTCTCGGCCGAATAAAAATTACCGGGAGCGATCCGCACGAGACCCCACGTCAGGGTCACGACGAGCAGAGCCATCGGAATAATTATCAGCAATCGGCGGATGATGAAGCTAAGCATCTTATTTCGCTGTCTTTTGCGTCGCGGTCAGTTCCTGCAATTGTTTCTCGACCTGAGGGTCGCTCTCGGCCATCACGTTATCAACGTTCTTGTCCCATTTCGCCGGGTCTTGCTCGATATAGACAAATTTCCACGGCAGCAGCGTCCCCGGATTTGGATACATGCCTTTTACGTAGGGCTTTTTCATCCAGTTCGTCGCATTAATGGTCAGCGGTATTGACGGCTGCTGTTCCATCAGGTAAAACTCTGCGCGGGCGAGCATCTCGTAACGCTTTGCCGGGTCGAGCTCGGCGTTGGCGTCATCGAGCATTTTGTTGTATTTCGGGTCGTTAAATCCCGCATCGCCGTTATTCGGATAACCGTAATGCAATCCCACAAACGTGTACGGATCCATGTAATCGCCCGACCAGAGGCTCTGAGCCAACCCGTCATACTGCACCTCGTGGCGGTCTTTTAAGAAAGTTTTGAATTCCTGACTCTTGAGAGGCACTGTGATACCAAGATTTTGCCGCCACTGCGCCTGCACAAATTCGGCGATCGAACGGTTGTTCTCATTGGTGTTGAACATCAGCGAGACCTTGTCGGTCGGGAACGTCGGGCACGCCCAACCGTCGCCGCTTTTCTGCACGGGAAAGCCTGCTTCGGTGAGCGTCTTTCGAGCCCGCTCGGCGTCAAATTTTCCGTATTTTGCCCAGACGTCCGGGGCAATATTACGTTCCTTACGGATCTCTTCGCTGACCTTTGCCCTGGCCTTGTCATATTCCGGAAAAATCCCCGTCGGCGTCAGATCGTAGAGCGGTTTGGTGATCTTGCGAAAATTTGAAAGAGCGTCATTATCGACAGCCATCGCAAATGCCTTACGAACCTTGGGGTCGTTGAAAGGCGGCCGCGTCACATTCATGCTGTAATAGGCAGTCGAATTTTCAGGGAAATTCATGTACTCGTCCTTGAATGCCCGAACCTGCTCGATCCACGATGTCAGCACGGTGTGATTCAAAAACGCGTCGACCGAACCGCCTTTGTACAGGTTTAGAATGGTGGCGTTGTCCTCCACCGGGTAAAACGCGATGCCGTCGAGATGAACGTTCGCAGCGTCCCAATAGTTTGGATCTTTTTCAAGAATAAGCGCGTCGTAGGGACGTATTTCCTTGATGCGAAACGCACCACACGTAACGATATGTTCTTTACGTGTCCACTCTTTTCCCCATTTGTCGATCGCCTGTTTTGGCACGAGACGGAAAAATTGGTGGGCGAGCAGCCCAATAAAGAACGGAGCGGGTTGCCGCAAAGTCACACGCAAGGTGTAATTATCGATCGCCTCAACGCCGATATCTTCGGCCTTAACAGGGACAAACTCCGCCCCCGCAACTGCCGCTTTTAATTTGGGATCCGCATCGATCTGTTTTGCACGTTTCTTTTCATCTCCGTCGAGCGTTAGGCGTATCGGCGATTGGACAAACTTATGAAAATCCGTGTCGGGGCCGATCCCGGTCGATGGCTTTTGCTCTTCGCCGCCAAAATCTTTGGCCAGCAAGAAAGAATCGCCTTTCTTTACAAACACCTGACCGCCATTAAAAGCCTCGGCATATTTGATAAAAAAGCCCAGCTCGGTTGATGACGATAGCGTGTCGGCAGCAAAGCCGCGTCTAAAGCTGTAAACAAAGTCGTTAGCGGTGATCGGCGTTCCGTCGCTCCATTTGGCACTGTCGCGAAGGTGAAAGACAAACTCATCGACATTCGAGCTGATCTCCCAGCTTTTTGCGATCGCGGGGATCGGCTGCATGTCTTTGGGGCCGTATTCGACTAAGCCCTCGTAGATCGCCATGTAAATCCGGGCCTCAGGCTGGCCTGACGAGATATGCGGGTCGAGTGTCTCGGGCTCGGAACCCGAAACGTAGCGCAAAATGTTGTCTTTGGGGGCGACGGTTTTGCCGAAATAGCGGCTGTTGGCCGAACTCGTGCAACCATTAACTAGCAATCCGATGCAAAACATCAGG
>JBGAUY010000017.1:0-34826 GCA_044228425.1 Pyrinomonadaceae bacterium
TATTGGAAGCCCGAACATCCGCCCGGCACAACGCGGACACGAAGCCCGGCCGTTTCCGGCAGATCGTCTTCGGTGGCGAGAAACTTTTTGATCTCTGCCGCGGCCGTCTCGGTCACGTTCAATTCAAATGTAGGTGCTGCAACTGCTGCCATAATTGTTATGTCTCCTATCAAAATGAGGATCCGCAAACGAATCCTTACTTAATTGTAAATATTACCTTATTTTCTTCCAGAACTTCAAGTTCGACTACCGATCCCACCCGTCGGTCATGTTTAGATAGCCGATGGCTAAGAGTATCGCGTGTACACCTGCAACACCACATGAGACCGTCCAAAGTTTCCAAGTGAGCGACGAATTTATTTCATGAACATAACTGCCCATTACTTGGTCCGATTCCACTTCCTGATTTTGTTCCGGAAAATAGACCCGAAGTAGCGAAAAAACTCCCATCATTGTAAAGCCGGTCGCCGGGGCCAAAAGTAGAGCAGCCCCTTTAGGAAAGATCAAAGCACATGCGGTCACAAGTTTTGAGACGAAAGTTGGCGTAAACAAAACCAGTAGCCAGGAAAAGGCATTGATAGCGATGGCGAGTGCGAACATCCGGAATCGCAGATACGGATGGTTTAACTCTTCATGGATCGCACTCAGCCCGATATGACCAATTTCGTCAAGTTTCTCGTCATCCAGAACAGTGGCGGTAATCCTAGCTGCCTTATTGTGTTTGAATCTCGAATTATAGATAGCTTGCGATGCTTTTTTCCCGAGATATTCTCGAATCATGCATTGCTCCGTGTAATTATTGTTAATTCCGGCTTCATCGCTTCGATAGAAACTTGTCTTGCGACTTCTTCGGCGACGTGGCGAAATGCGATCGATTGCGGTGAATCGGGAGATCCGATAACAACCGGGACGCCGGTGTCGCCGCCTTCACGGACTTCCATTCCGAGCGGCACTTCGCCGAGGAAATTGAGACCGTATTCGTCGCAGAGGCTCTGGCCGCCGCCACGTCCGAATATTTCGTAGCGATTGCCCGTGTCAGGGGCGATAAAGTAAGACATATTTTCGATCACGCCGAGCACAGGCACGTTGACCTGCTCAAACATCTTGACCGCTCGACGCACATCGGAGAGCGAAACTTCTTGCGGAGTGGTGACCAAAACCGCACCCTGCACCGGCACGAGTTGGGCCAGCGAAAGCTGAACATCGCCTGTCCCCGGCGGCATATCGACGACGAGGTAATCTAGCTCACCCCAATTTACATCCGACAAAAACTGACGCACGACGCCGTGGAGCATCGGGCCGCGAAGGATCATCGGTTTGTCGGGCGGCACGAGCACGGCCATCGAGATCATCTTGACGCCGTGCGCCTTGATCGGGATCAGTTTGTTTTCGACGACATCGGGCTGGCCGTAACCGGTGCCGAGCATCATCGGGACGTTTGGCCCGTAAACGTCGGCGTCCATGATGCCGACCTTTGCTCCGTCGGCGGCGAGTGCGACGGCGAGATTAACCGCGACGGTCGATTTGCCGACTCCGCCTTTGCCCGACGAGACGGCGATGATATTTTTTACGCCCTCGATGGTTAAATTGTTTGACAGCCCGCGTCCCTGCGGCACCTCGGCGTCCATTTTAACGGCGACGCTTGTGACTCCTTCGAGTGCGGAAACGATGCGCTGGGCATCAGATTCCATCTGCTCTTTGACCGGACAAGCGGGCGTCGTAAGCATGATCGTGAACGACACATCACCTCCCGAGACCTCGAGGTTATGGATAAACCCGAGCGTGACGATGTCTTTTTTTAGATCGGGATCGATGATCTGCTTGAGAGAATCGAGTACTGACTCTGCTGATATTTGGCTCATTGTATAAATGCGAATCTACGTTATAAAGTAAAAGTGTATTGTAACAAAGATGAGCACAGACCTCGAAAACACCTATCAACACATCCGCAACGGAGGCAGCGGCTTTTACGAACAAAAGCGCGGGCTGATCGCCGTCTGGGGCAAAGAGGCCGTCCAATTCCTCGACGGACTGATCTCAAACGACATGAAAACGCTCGAGGACGGCGGGCAAATGCTCGCTGCGTTTCCCAATGCCCAAGGGCGGCTGCTAGCGGTCGTGCGGGTGCTGAGACAAGGTGATAAATATCTTTTCGAAACCGAAGAAGCCACGCGGGAAAAGGTCTTTCAGAATTTGTTTCGTTTCACATTCGCAGGAGATTTTTTTGTTGAGGATCTTTCTGAGCAGTTTCGATATTTCGAGATATTCGGGTCAGAACCACCTGCGGTAGCGGGTGGTTTAACATTCGCCAGCACAACGACTCGGGGGACATTTATCCCACTCCATGCAACCGATCATTTTCTGCAAAACCTTGCGGAGACTAACACAGCAAAAATTTCCGACGACCTTTACGAAACCCTCCGCATCGAATCCGGTACTCCAAAATACGGGGTTGATATGGATGATACGACCATCGTCCCCGAACTCGGCATCGACGGCCTTATCTCGTACAACAAAGGCTGCTACATCGGCCAGGAGATCATCGCCCGTATATACTTTCGCGGACACGTCGCGAAAAGGTTAACAGGGCTGATCATGTCGGAGCCGGTAGCGGCTGGATCGGAACTCATAACGCCTGAAGGCAAGAACGGCGGGCGGATTACGTCCGTTACGTTCTCGCCAAAACTCGATAAGACGATCGCCCTCGCATTCGTTCGTTACGACTACCTTGCGGAGGGTACAGATCTCATTGCCGATGGCAATGCTGCCACGGTTACAAACCTGCCCTTTATTAAATAGCCTTAGACTCTGTGGTAAAATCTCTTCGAATTATGCAAGACCTCGACATCGATCTGCCAAACGCAAAGCTCGCGTACACGATTATCCAATCGCTCCTCGACGGACACGAGGCTCTCAGCGATCTGCTCGTCGTCATGTCGCACGCTCTAGACGAAGACACGCTCAAAGCCCTGACCGCCACCGGCGAGTGGCAGAAATACCTCGAATCAAAGCGGGAACTTGGGGCCGCGCACGCTCAGATCGAAAAATTTACCGAAGCGCTCAAAAAACTCGAAAATGTTTGATCTGATAATCATCGGAGCCGGGCCGGCCGGAATAATGGCCGCGTACGAAGCCAAAAAAGCCGGACTCGACTATCTTGTTATCGAAAAAGGCCTGATCGGTAACACGATCTACAACTATCCCGTCGGGCTGACTGTGTTTTCGACGACCAACGAACTTGAATTCGAAGACGGCGGGCTTGATCCGGCTCGCGAAAAACCCACACGTGAAGAATTGCTGTCGTATTATGTGAGGTTTGTGCTTGAGCACGATCTGAATGTGCAGACAAGCGAAACGGTGGTGGAAGTGCGGATCGCGGATTGCGGAATGCGGAATGAGAATTCGGAAGAGGTGAACTCGTTTGAAGTTGTGACCGACAGAGGCACTTATCATACAAAAAACATCCTCTTCGCGATCGGTGCCATGGATTATCCTCGGAAACTAAATGTTCCCGGCGAGGATCTGCCGAAGGTGCATGAGATGTTTCGCGAGACTTATCCGTGGGTCAAAAAGCGTGCGTTGATCGTTGGTGGCGGGAATTCGGCTGGGGAGGCGGCGTTGTTTTTGGCACAAGAGGGTGCCGAGACTACGCTTGCGATATTTCGGGACGATTGGGAAAACACCGATCCGAAACAAGGCTGTATCAAATACTGGGTCAAAGAGCCGCTTGAAAACGAGCTAAAAGAGCATTGCCTGAATCTATTTTTTCTTGGCAAGGTCATCGAGATCCGCGAAGACGAGGTCGAGCTTGAAAATGAGAATGGCGACCGCGTTGTGCTGCCAAACGACGTGGTGTTTGTGCTGATCGGTTCGGACGCTGATCTGACAATGCTAAAGAGCCTCGGTGTCGAGACCGAGCAGGGCAAGGGCGGCGAAGTGCCTGTTTACGACCCTGAGACATTTGAGACGAACGTCCCGGGCGTTTATGTCGCCGGACATTTTACGCAGCCCCTTAAATCTCTCCGCGATATTGGCCGGATTGATCTCATAGCTTGTGACGTCAAATGTTTCGTCAACCTCACCGCCGGCGGTTTGCGTCCATCTGTATGGAAGCTGCACACCACCCGTCGAGCGATAGTCCGAAAACCTCACCTGAAACTCAGCCGATTTGGCATCGGGGCCGTCGACTTTGTGGGTAAAGACCATCTTGTCTTTGATCGCATCGCCGCCGCCGTTTGCCGGGTCGAGTTTGACCGTGAACATCTGCGGCATTCGCATGCCCGTGTAGCTCATCATCACCGGCAGATTTGATCCACCGTCGAGGTAAAGTTTGTACGACTGGCCGCCAAATGACGCCAAAACGATGTTGCACGATCTGCCGTCAACGTCGCCGGTGCCGCCGTACGTGTACTCGACATCCATACCCTGCGGAGCGGTCAGTAGCAGGCTGAGCGTGAGACGAAGCAGGTCGTTGTGACGAGCCCCGTCACCGTGTCCGCCGGCGGTTCGTATAAACGAATGGTCGGCCATTTTGACGTCAAACGTCTTGCCGTCCTTGGTCGTAAATGTTGCGTTGCCGCCATTGCCGTCGCGGACGATCATTTTGTCCGACATGCTGGATTTGAATTCTTCCGTATCGCCACCATCTTTTTTAATAATGACGTGTTTTTCGCCGGGAACGCCCGGATGCTCGGCGATCCACTTATCGGCATCGGCTCCGGTCAGCTCCAAAACGGTCCCGTCATCTTTTTTGACGATGATCTTTTTCGAGATGTTTGCTCCGGTTCCTTCGCCGCGGCCCTCGCCATTGACGACGACTTTCATATTGTCTTTGTCGCCGCCCATCACAACGACATCGACTTGCTTGTCAAAAATTTTGACAGCGTCGCCGTTGGCGTTACCGTGTCCGATTTTCATGGTTCGCGACATCTTGTCCGGAAACTGCAGTGCGATCTCTGTCTCGCCTTCCTGCGGTTGTGCGACACCATTGATCTTCATCTGCCGGGTCGTTTTGCCGACGATGACCATGCTCTGAACGCTGCTGACGGCAGCATCACCGCCGATGGCCTGGCGAGCCTTAGCGATCAGGGCGAGCGCTTTTTCGTCAGATTTGAATTTGGCACCGGTCCTCTCGACCAGCGAACCAACGCCGATAAAAAACACCGACACACATAAAATTGAAAATATAAATCGTTTCATAACATTTACCTCCGTTGTTTGTACATTATTGCTTCAACTGTTTCAACCAATCGCGGATCATTAAACCGGGCTTTTCTGCGGCTGGCGGATCAAAATTAGAAAGGACGATGAGCGTGTAGCCTGTCTGTGCACTGGTCACAAACAAGGAATTTACGCCCGGTGAGCCGCCGGCAAAGCCGGTCGACGTGAACTCGGTCGGGAAAGTGCCGTCGTCATTAGGGATAAGGAGCTTTTTAGATCTGAGTGCGGCTGCAAATCGCAGCATATCGTCTGCGGTCGAATATCCGCCGCCGGCCGAGCTGCCGCGTGCGGGCAGTTCAGCTATATTCGGTAATCGCTTTCCGCTTGGCTGCGATGCATAGCCGACCGCAGTATTTGGGGGAAGGGCGTCCATCGCAAATGAATCCGAGCTAGACATACCGGCAGGCTTAAAGATGTTTTCACGGACATAATCGTAATAGTCCTTGCCGGTAAGCTTTTCGATCACTAGGCCGAGAACAAGATAGCCGCCATTTGAATACCGTTTGTCTGTGCCGGGTTCGAAGGCGAGCGGCTCATTTGCGAAAAACGGCAGATAATCCTTGTTTGTGCGGATCTTTGATTTGTCAGCGGCATCAAATTTGTCATTAAAAAAGTCACCGATACCGGATGACATCGTTATGAGCTGGCCGATAGTGATCTTTGCTGCGGCCTCGCGGTTAGGGTAATCAGGCAGTATTTTGATCAGCTTATCGTTAAACGACAGCTTGCCCTGGCTGACAAGCTGGCCGATCGCGATGCGTGTGAACATTTTATTGATCGAGCCGAGATTAAATCTAGTCTCGCGGTTGTTATCGATCTTTTTGGCTGCGTCGGCCAGACCATACGCTTTGGTGAATACTGGTTTGTCGCCGTAGGCGATCATTACGACTCCGGAAAAAGCATCGGCCTTTACGAGGCCTTCCATTAGACGTTCGATTGCAAGGGTTAATTCAGACTTAGTTGTCGGAGCGGCGGGAACTGAAGATTCGGCGCGTGGAGCCTCGATCCTTTCGACCATGACTCCCGCGAATTTTCCTGCCGAGCCTTCGATCTCGAAAGTGATCGACGCCCATTCTCCCGATGGTGACTGGGCAAGCACGTTGATCTCTTGGCCTGTCACCGACACGACCTTTTTGATCGCAAGCTGTTTGAAATCGCTGCGCACCTGTTTGTGAAAAGCCACACGCGGCTCGACGGGGCGACGTTTGAGTGCTTCGCCATCTAGGTTATCCGCAAAGAATGTCTTTAGTTTTTCGTCGTCGCCGGAATTGAAAGCTGCAAAGTATGCCAATGCCCGCTTTCCGGACTCGGACTTATCGAGAGATGCAAGGTCGGGGGTTTGTGCCGCGATGGCGACGGCAAATACCAAACACAAACATATGACGAAATATCTTTTCATAATCATCGTAAATCCCCGTTCGACATTATGGATAATCGCACGGCTGCGTTCTTGAGTGATTAAGAGAACGCAAAGAAATTGTTAAGGATGTAAAATGTGGCGAAAAACGATAGACAAGGGAAATCGGAAAAAGGAATAATGAATCTCGATGAATCGATCATGGACTACAATTTTGCTTATCGCGGGGCTTGGCCTCTTGCTGGTGCTCTCAGGTGCTTTGCAATACCGCTGGCTCAGGCAGATAAGTGAATCTGACAACGAAAAAGCCCATCGTCGCGTACAGGAACAGGCCGAGCGATTTGCGATGGATTTTAACCGCGAGATACAAAACTCGTACTTTAATTTCCAGACCGGAGCTGATACATGGGTAAAAAAAGACTGGTCAGCGTTTAATGAAAGGTACGATTATTGGCGGGAAAAGACCGCTTATCCTGAGCTGATCACGGATTTTTATTTTTTAGGAACTGGACCGTATGCCACGTCGCTAAGATACGACCGCGAGGCTCGTTCGTTTGTGCCGGTCGAAGAAAATAGCGAAGTTGCTAATCTTCGTAGTCGGTTTGCTGATAGTAACAATTTCCGTCCGGTCCAGGCGGATATCTACACGCTATTACTGCCGATCCACGGCGAAGGGCATAAAAGCACGGTACCGATGATGATCCGGACGCCGTCGCCTGACGGGAGGCCGGCTATCTCGATGCCACCGACGGTTGGTTATCTGGCGATAAAGCTCGACCCGGCGTTGATCAAAAATAATCTCCTGCCTGATCTGACTGCTAAATATTTTGCCGATGGTGAGTTTCGGGCGTCGATCACGGACAAAGCCGGTGAGAGCGTTTTTCAAGCTGTGAGCGGCGACGCCCGCGATGCGATGGTACCGCTATTTAATGTCGCGCCGGACAATTTTATTTTTTACGCAAATAAAGACCTAATGGACAAGATCGGCGAACGCCGGTCGGATGTTGTGGTCAGCCAAAAAGTCGAAACTCACAGTTTTAATCGAGTCCAGTCAAATACCGACAAGGACCGCGGAGTAAAGATCGAGATCAAAAAGGATGATAGTAAGCCCCGCACATCGGTCTTTACGGCGACTACTACTACAACATCTGACCGCCCGGGCGACAGTCCTTGGACGCTGAATGTGCAGCATGTCTATGGGTCGCTCGATGCATTTACCGCGTCTAATTTGCGGCGAAATTTGGGCGTAGGTTTTGGACTGCTATTTCTACTAGCGTGTGCGATCGCCGCGATAATCATCTCGGCACAGCGGGTCAAACGGACGGCCCAGCGGCAGGTCGATTTTGTCTCGAGCGTGTCGCACGAATTTCGCACGCCGCTTGCGGTGATCTATTCGGCGGGCGAAAATCTAGCTGACGGCGTTGCCAAAGAGGATGCACAAGTTTCGCGCTACGGCGATCTTATCAAAGGCGAGGGCCGGAAACTCTCGGGCATGGTCGAGCAGATACTCGATTTTGCGGGAGCCAACTCGGGCAAAAAGAAATATACATTTACACAGACGGCTGTCAGCGAGGTTATAAACGACGCACTCGACGCATCCCGCCCGCTGATCGATGAAAAAAGCATTGCCGTTGAGACAGATGTCGCGGCGTTGCCGTCGATCAATGCTGACAAAAACGCTCTGACACAAGCGGTACAAAATCTTTTGATAAACGCAGCCAAATATAGCAACGGCGGGACGAAAATGCGTGTCAACGCCGAGAACGGTGGAGGAAATATAAAGATCTCGGTCGAAGATGAAGGCATCGGCATATCGAAAAGCGATCTGCGGCAGGTGTTCGAGCCGTTTTATCGTTCGCGAGAGGTCGTGGACGCTCAGATCCACGGCAACGGTCTGGGCCTCTCGCTTGTTAAACAAATAGTCGAAGCCCACGGCGGCAAAGTCACGGCGGCAAGCGAGCCGGGAAAGGGAAGTAAGTTCACGATCGAATTGCCGGTATGAAGATCTTACTAGTCGAAGATGAAAAAGGCCTCATAATCACGCTCACCGACCGTCTCACGAGCGAGGGTTTTGATGTGACTTCGGCGGTGGACGGTAAAGAGGGATTTGATCTGGCTTCGTCCGAAACGTTCGACCTCATCATTCTCGACGTAATGCTCCCGAAAAAGAATGGCTACGATGTGTGCCGCGACATACGGCAAAAGGGCATTTCTACACCCATCTTAATGCTCACCGCAAAGGGCGAGACGATCGATAAAGTGCTCGGGCTAAAACTTGGTGCCGACGATTATCTGACAAAACCCTTTGAGGTGATCGAACTGCTCGCACGTGTCGAAGCCTTGCTGCGGCGTTCTCCTGCTCAGAGCGAAACGACTTTGAACGGTGCTTTTCGGTTTGGCGATATCGGAATTGATTTCAAGAAAGCCGAGGTCACGCGTAACGATGAGCCGGTCGAGTTGTCGGCGATGGAGTTTCGGCTGCTGCAATTTTTTATTGAAAATCGCGGCACGGTGCATTCGCGTGACGCTCTGCTCGATGCGGTTTGGGGCTATGATGCGATGCCGACGACGCGGACCGTCGATGTTCACGTCGCGTGGCTTAGGCAAAAGCTGGAAGAAAATCCGCGTCATCCGCAATACATTCACACGGTCCACGGCATGGGCTATAAGTTCCTCGCCTAAGATTGTGCTTCCAGTAAGAAACGCGTAAATCTCACCGCATCTTCTTTCATTGTAATATTGTTAAAAAACACATACGACAGCCGACCTTTTGGCAGGAGCGAGACCAATTCCATTAGCTCGTCATCTTCGTAGGTGTACCGCCAGCGGGGTATGCCGTGGAGGCGATAATAGCAATTTTGCGGCGTGACAGTAGCCCGAGCAAAAGGATCGACACAATGCCACAAGTCCAGCTCGTCGCAGATCTCTTTGATGATGGCGTCCTCCCACAGCTTGCCGCGAGGCTCCCATGCAAAATTCAGATCGCCACGGTCGATCCCGGAAAAGAACTGTTTCATGTTCAAAATGTTCTCCGGCAGTGGTTGGAACTATGCTGGACATTGGAACAAGATGGTTCTGGCTTTCAATGCTCTTGCACATGCGAGCGTGACACCGAGTGCTTCTCTGACAGTGTCGGTCGGTTTGAAAAAACCTGCTTCGTCAGTCTCTTTTTCGGTTAGGGGACGTTTTAGGCGGCGGTATGTAGGGCTCGACGATTCGTGCGTGATCATCTGCCAGGCCTTTAGCGTAAATTCAAACTCGTCCGGTACATCGGCACGCCATTTTTCAAGCGTCTTGATCTGCGGCGGGTTGTAGAAAGTGTGCTGTATCTCTACCACGGGCAGCAACTCAACGTACTCGGGCCGTTTAGCGCGGCCAAATCCGCAGGTGCCGACTTTAACGTTGAACTCTATCATTAATCACCGTGTGTAGGGAATGATATATCCGGCGATCGCGATAAAATGCAACACACTGCCGCCGAGGACGAAGATGTGCCAGATGGCGTGGTGGTGTTTGAGGCTGTGCCAACCGAAAAAGATCGTCCCCAACGTATAACTGACGCCGCCCGCGACGATCAGAGCCATCGGCACAAACCCCACTGTCTCGTATAGAGGTTGAACAGCGACGAGACCGACCCAGCCCATCAGCAGGTAAGTTATCGCGGAAAGCGGGCCTGAACGGACGTTCATAAACAGCTTCATCGAGATCCCGACCGCCGCAAACGCCCAGGCGAATGTAAAGAGATACGGCCCGATGCCGTTACGCAAAGGGATCAGTGCGAACGGGGTATAACTACCCGCGATCAGCAAATAGATACAGCAATGATCAACGAGTTGTAACCGGAGTTTTGCCTTTTCGCCCACGGCGGTGTGATAAAGCGTAGATGCGGCATAGAGAGCGACAAGCGATGTGCCGTAAACGACGGCACATCCGATCTGCCAGCGGTCGCCGCTAAGCGCTGCCATTGTAACCACAAAGACAAACCCCACAATGCTCAGCAAAAGACCGAGGCCGTGAGTGATCGCATTTGCAACCTCCTCAACGCCCAGCAGGTGATATCTTTCTTTGATCACTGTTCGCATCTATTGAATGTTAACAGACCTTTCGCGGACCGATTGTATTAGTTACGTACTTTAATAAGGCGACGCGGAAAACTCGGAATCGGCCGTCGAGCGGTGACGTCGTGCGACGCCGGTCTCGTAAGCGGCTTCCTCGACCTTTTCGGCGACAGCCTCGGCGACGCGGCGGTCAAAGACCGATGGGATGATGTAATCGGGATGCAGTTCGTCGGGGCCAATGATGTTGGCAATGGCGTGGGCGGCGGCGAGTTTCATCGCCTCGTTTATCCGCGCAGCCCGGCAATTTAATGCACCGCGAAAGATGCCGGGAAAACACAGCACGTTATTGATCTGGTTTGGATAATCCGAGCGTCCGGTCGCCATCACGGCGACGTGTCCGGCGGCGTCCTCGGGCATGATCTCGGGCGTCGGGTTGGACATCGCAAAGACGATCGGGTCTTTTGCCATCGTGTCGAGGTCGGCGGGCGTCAGAAGGTTAGGGGCGGACAATCCAAAGAAAACGTCCGCTCCCTTGATGACCTCGTGGACGGTGCCTTGTTCATTGTCCGGGTTGGTGTTGCGTGCGTACCAATCCTTAACCCAGTTCATATTGTCTTTGCGGCCCTCGTAAATTGCACCGGTCGTGTCGCAGCCGATGATGTTTTTGACGCCGGCGGCCATCACGATCTTGCTGCACGCAACGCCCGCAGCTCCGATGCCGTTGACGACGAGCTTAATTTCCTCCATTCGCTTGCCTGTGATCTTGAGAGCATTTATGAGGGCGGCGAGAACCACAACGGCCGTTCCGTGCTGGTCGTCATGAAACACCGGAATATCAAGCTCCTCTTTCAAACGCTCCTCGATCTCAAAACAACGCGGTGCCGAGATGTCCTCAAGGTTTATACCGCCAAACGCGACCGAGATATTTTTGATCGTCTCGATGATCTCGTGCGGGTCCTTAGTGTTCAGGCAGATCGGAAACGCATCGACGCCGCCAAATTCTTTGAATAGCTGACACTTGCCCTCCATCACAGGCATCGCCGCCGCAGGGCCTATGTCGCCAAGCCCAAGTACAGCCGTTCCGTCCGAAACGACCGCGACGGTGTTCTTTTTGATCGTTAGGTTAAACGCTTTTTCCGGGTCTTTGTGGATCGCCTCGCAGATGCGCGCGACGCCTGGAGTATATGCCATCGACAGATCCGAGCGGGTCTTTAGCGGCATTTTCGAGGTAACCTCGATCTTGCCGCCTAGATGCATCAAAAAAGTGCGGTCGCTGACATTCGCGACCTCGACGCCGTCGATACTTTGGACCGAATCAACGATCTCTTTAGCGTGATGCTCGCTCGCCGCATTTACCGTAATGTCGCGGACCAGATAATCTTTGCCGACGCTGACGATATCAATACCCTCGATATCGCCTCCGGCCTTACCGATGGCCGTAGTGATCTCGCCAAGCTTGCCGGGCTGATTCTGTATCTTTACGCGAAGTGTAAGGCTGTAACTGGCGTTAGGTGTTGGTGTGTTAGGCATAAAAAAACTGGCAGAGCCGCCTGCGTTAGCGGATGGTTCTTATTAGACACGAATAAAAAGTATGCCGAAAAAGGCCCGCGAGGGCAAATTGTGCGGCTAGACAAGTAAATATCACGACAAACGGCGTTACCGAGACGCGCAGATCATTTACCGAGCCGCGCAGCAGACTTACCGAACCGCGCAGATGATTTACCGAATCGCCCAGATCATTTACTGAGACGCGCTGAAGACTTACCGAACCGTGCAGACCATAAACCGAGACGCGCCGAAGACTTACCGAACCGCGCAGATCATTTACCGAAATGTGATGACTGGTTACCGACGGAAATATCTTAGACCGCACGGAAATGGTGTATTATCAACAACAATGTTCGAGCGGATAATATCGGTTGTAGCTTTGGTAGTAGGACTGCTGGGCTCGTTGGGCCAATCGTATTTTTTCTATCACAGACTCGTCAATACATACCCTTATAAGATGATGGGACTCCCTCCGGCATCCTTTTATGCGATGATCGGAAATGTAGGACTTTATCTCGCTCCAATCTTATCTATTTCGCTCGCGATCTTTCTAAGTCGACATAAGAGGTATCTTGTCGCTCCGATATCGGTTTTCCTCTGCCCGCTTTTCTTTTGGCTTACATTTGAAATCCTCCATATGTTGAACGGATACTACGATAGCGATAGATTGTGGGAAAGAAATTTTGATCACTATTCGGGGCAGATGCTTAGACACGCATTTGCTTTCGATGTACTGGTTCTGATGTTTTGGGGAACCGCAATCGGATCGCTCGTAGCAATTCCATTGTGGTACGGACAACGGCTCACATCTAATAGAACCATAGAGGAGTAATAGCCAGTTAACTGTGGGATTTATCACACCGCCCATTCAGCATCTCTTCCGTATGTGTTTTGATATAATCAAGATTGCAGTCGGAGGAATATAGATCTCTATCAACACCGTTCACGGATTTACCCGCGGATTAAAACATAATCAACTTAAGAGGATCGAGCGTCTGGGGACTCGGCGGGTGGCTGCGGATGACATTGTGTCGCCGGAGCTTGCGCGGCAGATGTCGGAGATCTCGCATGAGACGGGGCGGCAGGTCGGCGTGCTGATCAACCGCAAGGGCCAGGTCGAATATGTGATGGTCGGCACGGCGAAGGGCATCGAGCTGCCCGATTTTGGACGCGCACGCGTGTCCGAAGACCGTTTTCGAGGGCTTCGCTGTGTGCATACACACCTGCTTGGCGAAAAGCTGACGCAGGACGATCTCACAGACCTCGCTCTGCTGCGGCTCGACCTGATGTCGATCATTCAGGTGGATCGTAAGGACGGTTTGCCGGGGCTTGTATATTCGGCGCATCTTGTGCCGACGGCGGCTGAGAGTCTTGAGGCAGAGGCTCAATCTCTGCCGTACGAATATCTTGAGCCGAACGTCGCTTCGCAGCTCGATACAAATTTTATACAGCTCATAAATTCGCTCGAGGACGAGATGGCCCGCATTCGTCTGACGGGTCGAAACCGCCAAACCGGACGCGACCGGGCGATACTCGTCGGCGTGACCACCGGCGACCAAGACATCGCCGCCGAATCGCTCGCCGAGCTAAAAGAGCTGTCCGAATCGGCAGATGTCGTCATACTCGACACGATCATCCAGCGCCGTCCGAAGATCGATCCGAAAACAGTGCTGGGAAAAGGTAAGCTCGACGAGTTGCTGATACGTTCGATGCGGCTCGGAGCGGATATTATTGTGTTCGACACCGAACTCTCGCCCGCACAGGTCCGCAGTTTGTCCGAAGCGACAGAACTGAAAGTCATCGACCGTCCACAGCTTATCCTCGACATATTCGCCCAGCGAGCCCAGTCGCGCGAAGGTAAGTTGCAGGTCGAGCTCGCCCAGTTAAAATATCTGCTTCCGAGGCTGGTGATCGGGCAGAACTCAGCTTTTTCGCGTCTTGCAGGCGGCATCGGCGGACGAGGGCCGGGTGAGACGAAACTGGAAACAGATCGTCGTCGAGTTCGCGACCGTATCGCAAATCTGGAAAAGCAGGTCGATAATCTTGGTTTTCAACGACAGGAACGGCGAAAGAAACGTGTGCAGAAACATCTGCCGATAATCTCGCTGGTCGGTTACACGAACGCGGGAAAATCGACTTTGCTCAATCAGTTGACGCAATCGGACGTGTACGCGGAGAAAAAGATGTTCGCCACGCTCGACCCGACATCGCGGCGGCTGCGTTTGCCGTACGATCAAGAAGTCATCATTAATGACACCGTCGGATTTATCCGCGACCTGCCGGATGCACTGGTTTCGGCGTTTCGTGCGACGCTTGAGGAGATCGCTGATAGTAATCTACTCGTGCATGTCGTGGACGCTTCGAATCCGCGTGTGCTCCAGCAGATCGCGTCCGTTAACAAAATTCTTAGCGATCTGGAATTCAACGAGATACCGCAATTGATAGTTCTCAACAAGGCCGATCTGCTCACGCGGGATGTTATCGAGCAGTTGGAACGGCAAATTTCGCTTGACAGCGGACTGACAAGCGTGGCAATTTCAGCTATTGCCCGCGAAACGTTGCGGCCGATGGTTGAAGCCGTGGGCGAGATCATCAACGAAGTTTACACGGGCGCCGAAGAGCCTAATTTTGAGGAAGACATCGCTCTGGTAGCGAAACATGAGTAAGAGGATCAGAGATCTGAAATCGCCCGTGACTGAGTGGCGGGAATGGTTGTTTGGGTTGATCGCACGGCCGTTTGGCGTGCTGTCGCCTGAGCACCAATTTTGGATCGGGTTCGCGGTTCTTTGTCTGCTCACGACTCTTTTGATTCACAATCCGCTGTGGCGGTCGGCCGGCGAACAACCATACCAAGAGGGCGACATCGCCCGCGAGAGCATTAGTTCGCCGGCGGATGTTTATTTCGCTGATGCTGACGAATCGGAGCGGCTAAAGAACGAGGCGAGAAAAGCAGTCAAGCCGATCTTTCGCTACGAATCGAACAAGGCCGAACAGGCTGTGCAGGGGTTTCTCTCTTCGTGGGAAAAGCTACAGCGGCACGGCGGCGAGGCAAATACCAAGCAGTCAAATTCGGATGCCAAAGCCGAAACGCACTGGTTAGGTGCGGGTGGTGCAGATGTCGGCAAGACGCTCGCGTCGCGGACGTTTAGCCGTAATGAGTTGGACACTGTGCAGACGGCGCTTCGCGAGGCGGCGGAGGGGTATGTTTACGACGACTCAGAGCGGCAGTATTTTCAGAACGAGGTTTTTGTATTCGATAGGTCAAAACCAAATCTCCAATCGACGGTCGCAATGCCTGAGAGCAACTGGACTTCGCTGTCGGTCGCACGAAACAAATTTCGAACACGTCTGGCCGCCATTAAGAGCCTTTCGGAAAAAGAGGTAGACGCCTTTTATACAGCGGGCGAGATACTGATCGAACCGAGCATTTCATACGACAGCGTCGCCACCGAAACCGCCCGAGCGACTGCAGCCGAAAATATCCAGCCCCGCACGATCACGCTCAAACGGGGGCAAAAGATCGTTGACGAAGGCGGCATCGTCACCGCTGATGTGTTGGCAAAGATCGGGGCCGTCCGCAATTATACGTCGTCTTCGCGGCAACTTAATCGGTTTTTAGGCTTGCTGCTGCTGATCACGTCATTGTTTTGGGTAGCGTGGAAATTTGTTCAGCATCGCGGTATATTGCCAAGGCTCGCTCTGTCGGCGGGACGGACGTTTGCGTTGCTTGGGTTTGTCGTCCTCGCGCAGACGGCGATCGCAGCGGCGCTGTTTAGGCTCGCAGAATTTACCGCTCTGCAAAACGCCAAAGCTCCGATGAATGACGCTATGCTGTGGTCGTTTGCGATACCGTTTGCGACGGGCAGTTTGTTGATGACGCTGCTGGCTGATCGTCCGACGGCGTTGTTTACAGGGATGCTGAACGCTCTGATCGCGGGGCTGCTCGCACCACGCGGGTTGGAATTTGCTATCTTTGCGGCTATCGCCTCGTCGATCGCGGTCTATGGCATCGGGCGTTATCGCAACCGCCAAACCGTGACGATCGCTGGCGGCGTTATCGGCGGGGCGAGTGCCGTGCTTGCGATCGCTCTGATCGCGTACACGCAGCAGCCGTTTATTTTGAACACGATACTTCTCGCCATAGCCTGCGGGCTAGCGAGCGGGATAATAACGGCGGCGGTCACGGCGGTTCTGCTGCCGATCTGTGAAAATTTCTTTGGCATTTTGACGGATGTAAAGTTGCTCGAACTGTCGAACGCCGATCTGCCTGTGCTGGGGCAACTTGCATTGCGGGCACCTGGAACAAATCAACATTCGCACGCCGTTGGACAGCTTGCCGAAGAGGCATGCCGTGTTGTCGGCGGGAACGGATTGCTTGCTCGTATTGGTGCTCTTTATCACGACATCGGTAAGACGGCGGCTCCGGAACATTTTGTAGAGAATCAATTGTCGAAAAATCCGCATGACAAACTCAAGCCGACGCAATCCGCCAAGATCATCATCAGCCACGTCACTTACGGCACAAAGCTCGCCCGCGAGATGGGTTTGCCGCAGCGGATCATCGATTTTATCCCGCAGCACCACGGTACCCGGACGCTGCATTATTTTCTAAAAAAAGCACAAGATCAGGCTCGTCCTGACGAAGAGATCTCCGAAAACGATTTTCGATATCCGGGGCCAAAGCCGCAGTTCAAAGAGGCTGCGATAATGATGATAGCCGATTCGTGCGAGGCGGCAGCACGCTCACTTGCCGAGCCAAACCCTGAGAATATCCGTTTTATTGTGACAAAGATCATCGACGCAATACTCGCGGATGATCAGCTTGGCGAGTGCGACCTAACGCTGCGGGAATTGACTCAGATACGCGAATCTATGATCAAATCGCTCGTCGCGATCTATCATTCGCGGGTAGATTATCCGGGCTATGTGCCGCCAAATTCGGGCCAGTTCAAATTTGTTTCGAGCGAACACGACAGCGAAGAGCGCGGGCTTCGTTACATGAACCCCGCCGATATCCCGGTCAGCCCCGGCGGTGAGATCGAAGACGAAGCGATCGATCGTTCGGACGCTCCCAGCATCTAAAAGGGAAAAGTTTCTATGCTAAAACGATATACATTTTGGTTTTCGGCGGCTGTGTTGTTTCAACTTATTACAGGGTTGCTCCATTCACTGAGTTTGTTCGTCACGCCTGAACCCGTGAACGAAACCGAACGTCAACTTTTTACCTTGCTGACAACATACAAAATGGACGCAGGCGGCGGATTTCAGCCGACATATTCAGGTTTGTTTCTCGCCCTCAGTTCGTGTTTCACGTTTCTGTGTCTATTTGCCGCCCTCACCAATGGCTACCTGCTGATTAAACATACCGAACCAAATGTGATGAAAGGGATCATCGCGATCAACGTCGTCATATTCGGAGCGGTGTTCGCGATTATGGCGTTTTTTACGTTTCTGCCGCCGATCGTCTGTACGGGGCTGATCTTTATCAATCTGCTCGCGGCGTTTATCGTCGTGCCAAAGATCGAATCCGCAATTTAAGAACTATTCCCACGAAATACACGAAAGACACGAAATAAAGAGAATAGAGAATATTATCTCTTATTTCGTGTTTTTCGTTGGCAAACTCTCAAAACTTATCTCTTAGTTTTTTGTATGTTTCCGGCAAGGTTTCCGGTAACGTGCGGGTCTGGCCGATGGCGGTCATGAAATTGACGTCGCCGACCCAGCGGGGCAGTAGGTGCATGTGATAGTGATCCGCGACACCGGCTCCGGCGGCTTTGCCGAGATTCATGCCAAGGTTTATTCCGTCGGGACTGTAAACGTCGGTAAGAGCGGACTGAGCCGTTTTGACAAGGTCCATCATCTCGTCGGTGGTTTGTTTGTCGGCTGCTGCGGGACCCGCGAGGTGGGCGTAGGGAAGCACCAACAGGTGGCCGGTCGTGTATGGGTAAATATTTAGGATGACAAAATTAAACTCGGCACGCTTGAGGATAAATTTTTCCTCATCGCTTGCCGAGTTTTTTAGTATCTCGCAGAAAACGCAACCCGCAGGTTTGGGTTCACCGCCGCCGGTTATGTAATCGTATCGCCACGGACTCCAGAGTACGTCCACGGGTTTAATCTTCGACGTTTATGAGTTCTTTCAACTCTTTGCCAGGTTTGAAATAAGCGACGCGTTTTGCCGGGATCTCGACAGCCGCACCGGTTTTAGGATTGCGGCCCTTACGGGCATTGCGTTCGCGAACACGAAAGCTGCCAAACCCGCGAAGCTCGATTTTCTCGCCCCTGTTTAAGGTATCCGTAATGCTCACGAAGACTATTTCGACAAGCGTTTCGGCATCTTTTTTGGTCATGTCGGCCTCACGCGCAACTCGTTCGACCAGATCAGCTTTTGTCATTTCTTTCTCTCTCCAGAGATGGATTCCCGGTACTGCCCTTGATAAAAACTAATTACAGAACTTAAGCCGTTGTCGTATCCGAAGCCTCATCTTTAGCTTCGTCTGCAACAGGTTCTTCGGTTGCAGCAGCCTCGGGAGCTGCCTCTTCCGCTTCAGCGGCAGATGCTACTTCGGCTACTTCCTCGACAGGAGTCTCAGCTTCAGCGACAGGCGTTTCCTCTGCAGGTACTTCCTCGGCAACCGGCGTTTCTTCGACGACATCTTCAGCAGGAGCTTCAGCAACTGGAGCCTCTTCGGCTTCGGCCGCCGGATTTTCCTCTGCGACCGGTGCGTCGGCAGCTGCTGCATCAGCCTCGGCTTTGGCGGCTTTTTTCGACTTTTTCTTTTCTTTCGGTGCTTCTTCGGCCGGAGTTTCCTCAGCGGCCGAGCCGAATTTCAGATTGGCAAGCTCGCCGAGGCTGGCCATGCCGCCTTTAGCTTCGCTTGAATATCCTCTCGAACTGCCACCACCGCTACTGCTCGACGATGACGTGTCAGCAGTGTACGAAGTAACTTCGTCGTCCTTGCCGACGGCACGATGCGAAAGACCGATCTTTTGGTCGCCGGCTTCGATGCGGAGGATCTTGAAATCCATTTCCTGGCCGAGCGTTGCAACATCTTCGGCACGTTCGACGCGGTCATCGGAAAGTTCCGAGATGTGACAGAGGCCTTCGAGTCCCTCGCCAAGTTCGACGAAAACGCCAAAGTTGGTAAAGCGTGAAACGGTACCCTTGACGACATCGCCCGGGCGATGTGTCGCGACGAAACCTTCCCATGCGCTAGGCGTGAGGTCTTTCATTGAGAGCGACAGACGCTGTCCGTTTTTGTCGATCGAGGTGACGATCGCTTCGACTTCTTGGTCTTTCTTCAGCACATCCTTAGGATGTTTGATCTTTTTGGCCCACGAGATATCGGAAACATGGACTAGCCCGTCGATGCCCTCTTCAAGTTCGATGAACGCACCAAAATCGGTAAGATTGCGGACCTTGCCGCGGATCTTGGTGCCGATCGGATAACGGATATCGATCAGATCCCAGGGATTTTCCTGAAACTGTTTCATGCTCAGGCTGATGCGTTTTTCGACCGTGTCAACACCGAGAACCTGCACGTCAACCTCTTGTCCCTTGGTGAACATACGTTTCGGGCTCTGCGAGCGGCGTGCCCACGAAAGCTCGGAAACGTGAACGAGACCCTCAACACCTGCCTCAAGCTCAACAAATACGCCATAATCTGTTACCGACGAGACGATGCCCTTGAGCTGTGTGTCGACCGGATAAACCTCGACGACTGTTGACCAGGGATCTGGCTGGAGCTGTTTATAACCAAGTGAAACTTTTTCTTTTTCGCGGTCGAGTTTTAGAACCTTGACCTGAATGTGATCGTTGACCTTGAACTGATCCGCCGGATGATGGATGCGTCCCCATGACATATCCGTCACGTGGAGCAGGCCATCGATGCCGCCGATATCAACAAAAGCGCCGTATTCGGTAAGGTTTTTGATCACGCCCTCGACCATGTAGCCGACATCGATATTTGCAAGAGTCTCGGCTTTTTGAGCGTTGACCTCGACATCCGTCAGGGCTTTACGCGAAAGGACAATGTTGTTGCGGCGGCGGCTAAATTTGATGACCTTTGCCTCAAGTTCCTGGCCGATGTATGCGTCGAGACTGCGGATAGGACGCGAGTCGATCTGCGATCCGGGCAGAAATGCCTCGATGCCCTTAACGTCAACACGCAGGCCGCCCTTGGTCTTGTCGATCACCTTGATCATGATCGGGGTTTCGTTATTGAAAGCCTCTTCGATCTCGTCCCATACCTTGCGGCCGAGAGCGTCAAACCGTGACAACTGCGGAGCAGAATCGCCCGAGTTGATATTGCGGATGACAACCTCGACGTCTTCGCCGACCGTGACGGTCAACTTGCCGTCAGGGCCGGTAAATTCTTCAACGGGGACGTAACCCTCGGATTTGTAGCCAAAATCAACGAGCACACCGCGATCGGTGACGCCCACGACTTTACCCTCGACCAGATCGCCCTGTTGATACTGGGTCTGCTCTTGCTCAAACTGCTCGAGGATCGCTCCAAAGTCGAATTCCTCTGTCTCAGGTTCTGCAATTGCAGCGACAGGATCAGGCGCGGCAACGGGAGTCGGTGGCTCGATGGCTGCGGGTGCCTCAACTATCTGTTCGGCGGCTGGTGCTTCGGGAGCAGAGCTTTCGGGGGTTTCGGTGACCGTCTCTACGGCCGCACTGGTTGATTCTGATTGTTCTACCGCTGTTGTCTCAGTCGTTGCCGACTCTTCAGCGTCCTGGTTAACCTCGTTTGTCATTTACGCGTGTCTTATCTTCCTTACTTAAATTACTAATTTACCGGCTTTGATCTGAAACTAAACAGGCAACTTGCCACGTCTGTTTTGCGATCCCTAAAGCAGATACAAAGTCAGGCAATGATGGTTTGCTTGGTTTATCTATCGTCCGCTCAAAGTGGTAATACTAAAATTTACACGCCAAAGTGCTTTGCTGTCAAGACTTGAGAGCAGAAAAAACCTTGATAAATCGATATTTACGTGATCTTTCGAAAGAGGTGGCCGGTACGATTTAGTTTCGCGTGATCAGATCACTGACGGTGCCGACGCCGCTCGATTTTTCCATCTCTTCGCGGGTGCTGGCGGTCGTATTTTGGATACCGGCGAGGCGGAGGCGAAATTCGTCGGGGTTTGTCGAGCCGCGCAGGGCTTCGTCAAGCGTTATGAGGCCTGATGAATATAAATAAAACAGCGACTGGTCGAAGGTCTGCATACCGTACTGCGAAGTGCCGGCGGCGATCGCGTCGCGGATCGAGGCGGTCTTGTCTTCGTGCAGGATGTAGTCTCGGATCAACGGCGTCGACATCAGCACCTCGACGGCCGGTATGCGGCTGTTTCCCTTGGCGGATTTCATCAGACGCTGCGAGACGACGGCCTTTAGCAGGCCAGCAAGTTGAATGCGGACGCTTTTTTGCTGATACGGCGGAAATGCTGAAATGATACGGGTTAGCGTCTCGGGGGCGTCGAGCGTGTGAAGCGTCGATAAAACTAAGTGGCCGGTCTCAGCGGCGACCAGCGCCGTTTCGATCGTTTCGAGATCACGCATTTCGCCCACAAGAATAACGTCCGGGTCTTGGCGCAAACTGCCGCGAAGGGCCTCGGCAAACGAACGTGTATCGACATCGACTTCACGCTGAGTGATAAAAGATTCTTTGTCTTTGTGGAGAAATTCGATCGGGTCCTCGACCGTAACGATGTGGCAATTACGGGTCTGATTTATGTGATCGACGATCGCCGAAAGGGTTGTCGATTTGCCCGAGCCGGTCGTGCCGGTAACGAGGATCAGTCCGCGGCGTTCTTCGGCGACGGTGTTGAGGATCGGCGGCAAACCGAGCTCGGCAAATGATTTGACCGTGTCGGAAATGACGCGGGCGACGATGCCGATCGAGTTGCGCTGCTGGAAAATATTGACGCGAAAACGTCCCAAACCCGACACGCCGTAACCTATATCTACTTCGTAAGCCTCTTTAAAATGCTGTTTTTGCCGGTTCGACATCATCGAGAACGCCATTTCAAGCGTCTCGTCCTGCGACAGGCGGTTGACGCCCGACAGCGGCTTTAGTTCGCCCGTCACACGGATAACGGGGTAGGATCCGGCCCGCAAGTGCAGGTCGGATGCTCCGAAGCTCATAGCCATTCGCAAAAGATCGTCGATTCTGGTCGCCATAATAAAACGTGAGAAGCAGTGGGATGGATAGCCGTAACGGGCGGGTCTCGACAGAAAAACCGTCTCTGTAAAGTTTAACGCGTATCAAACTCCGAGGTCAATCAATTTTTTGCCGCGAAAACGCGGGTTCGACATGGCCGCCATGACAGCGTAAAATCAGAATTTCAAATGAGCCAAGCAGGAAAAATCACGCGGGTCGAACCCAAATTTGCCATTCCCGGGGGCGAGATCGCCGTCGAGTGTGAGGGTTTTGACGCGCGTTTTGGTTCCGGCTGGGGCGTGTTCATAGGCGAAGAGCAATGCCGAGTCGTCGCTGCTTCGTCCACCCGGATATTGGCGATCGTGCCGGACGGCGACGGCGAAGGCCGGACGCAGATCCATCTCGAAAACAACGGTGCGCGCAGCGATATGTTTCCCATTGTCGTCGGCAAACTGCTGACCGACGGGATGCATATCGTCGCAAATCCGGCGATCGACCCGTCGGATGACGCACTTGTCATAACCCGCTCAGGGTCGCGCGGACAGCACCTCGAGGCGACGCTTTTTCGGCTCGAACCGGACGGTTATCTCGACGAGATGCCTGAGGCGATACTCAACCCGACCGGCATCGCGTTTGACCGCGACGGGCAGATGTTCGTGACCAATCGTGCGCAAGGCGAGGTTTATTCGGTCGGGCGTGACGGCACGAGTTCGGTCTATGCGACGGGGCTTGGAATTGCGACGGGGCTTTGTTTTGATGCCGAAGGGCTGATGTATGTCGGCGACCGTTCGGGCACGATTTATCGCGTTCGTGATTTTGCCGAGGTCGAGACGTTTACCGTGATGGACCCGTCGGTCGCGGCATATCACATGGCGTTTGGCCCGGACGGACGGTTGTTTGTCACAGCACCGGGCTTAGCGAGCCACGACTCGGTGCATGTCGTTGATAGCGAAGGTTTTGACGAAGCTTTTTTCCGCGGACTCGGACGTCCGCAAGGCCTTGCGTTCGACAAAGCCGGCAACCTCTACACCGCCGCCTGCTACCAAGGCCGCCACGGTATCGTCAAAATTTCCCCCGACGGCCCAACCGCCGAACACCTCGTCGCCGGCAACAGCGTCGTCGGCCTCTGTTTCACCCGCAAAGGCGACATGATCGTCGCAACAAACAACAGCGTCTACTCGATTCCATGCGGCATCGAAGGCACGCTTTTGGGGTAAAAATTCTGCTATACAACCCATCGAACTTCTGCTATTATTCCTGCAAATCCGTTACATTTTCTCGGCGAACTAAGGAGCAGATCATGAGACATATTCAACGCGTTCGGAGTGCTTTCCCGGTTGTTGGTTTTGTTTTTGCGGTGCTTTTTTCGGCGGTTGTCAGTGCTATTGCACAGCCCGGTACGACGACGAAAAATCCGCTTGTAGGCAGTTGGAAAAGCGACATTGCCGTGATCGAGATCCGGGAGAACGGAACGGTCAAGATCAACGATGACGAGTTCGTCTACAAGGTCAAAAACTCGGTGATAACGGTCGCGAATGACGACGGCGTGATGGCGTTTCCGTACGAACTTGACGGTGATACGCTGGTCGTTCAGGCCGACGGCAGCGAGGTGGTTTATACTCGGATAAAAGCCGGCCAAGGAACGGGAACAGGTGTCGGATCGGGCGGCGGCATCTCAGGCGGTTCCGCTGGCGAAGGCTCTATTATTCAAGCGTTTGTCGGCCAATGGTGCTATCAGGCAAACCTGAATAGTACGAACTCATATCATTCGCGACGCTGCTTTACGCTCTATGCGAATGGCACCTACGAATACTCGACCGATTATTCACAGGCTGGAGCTGACGGCGGCAGCTCGTCGGGCTCGTTCGACTCAGGTCGCTGGACGGCAACACGAAATTCAATCACCGCGTACTCAAAATCCAACGGCAAGATCGTCTATCCGATCGAACTTCGCAACCATCCAAAAACCGGCGACCCGATGATCGTCATCGACGGCGATGCTTATGTAACGCAAACCCAAAAGCCATCGTGGTGAGCGATAACAAAATACTTGTTAAGGCCGCGATGCGAAAAATAACAATATTGATACTAATGCTCGCAGTAGGCATGACCTTTGGCTGCACCAAGATGCCGCAGATCCCTGAAGGGTTTCCGACGCCGGAACCTCCGCCGCAGGCGACGCCTTTGCCGAAGATAGTTTACAAGCCTGACGCTGAGCTTGAGAAGCAGATCGCCGAGATCGCGGCTGCGGCAAAGGGTAAGGTCGGGTTTGCGGCGGTCGTGCTTGAGACGGGCGAGGCGGCGTTTCTGAATGCTGACGGGCACTATCCGATGCAGAGCGTCTATAAACTGCCGATCGCGATGGCCGTGATGGATCAGGTGCGGCTTGGCAAACTCGATCTCGACGAGGTCATCGGCGTAACAAAAGAGGACATGGTCCGCGAAGGGATGCGTTCGCCGCTGCGTGACAAAAGCCCGAACGGCGGCGAATATACCATTCGCGAACTGATCCGGTTGTCGCTCGTCGAATCCGACGGCACCGCGAGCGATGTGCTGCTCCGTCTGGTCCCGCCGACCGATGTCCAGTCGTACCTAACGCAGATCGGCGTCCGCGATATGCGGGTCGTCAACACCGAAAAAGAGCTCGGCAAGGATTGGCAGACGCAGTATGAGAATTGGGCAACACCGACGGCGAGTGTTGAGTTGCTAAGATCGCTTGAAACAGCAAGATCTCATCGTCCAGTGCCCGTTGAGGACGGACTAAATGAAGCGGATGAGATGTTTGTTTTTATGGCAACTTCGATCCCGGGTGCAAAACGTCTAATGGGATTGCTTCCGGACAAAACGCTAGTAGCTCATAAAACTGGTACCGGTGGAACGCAGAACGGCATAACTGGAGCAACAAACGACATCGGTATTATTGACACCGGAATGGGCAAACATATTGCCATCGCTGTTTTTGTTTCCGATTCACCCGCCGACGAGAAAACCCGCGAGGCTGTGATCGCAAAGATCGCAAAGGCTTGTTGGGATAGGTGGGCCAAGAAAGTTTAGCCACGAATTACACGAATATCACGAATCAGAAAATATAGAGCAAAGTGTGCGCTGCGTCACAATGCCGGATTCGTAGAGCGAATATACTTGAATCAAATCTGTCCAGGAGGTGAGAGCTATGAGGTCTATTGCGCTTTTATTTTGTGTGGGTCTTTTATTCGCGGCTGGGGTTTGGGTTTCGATTGGAGATGGTTTTGTCGGCAAGACATTGGCCCAAAAGGCTGATGAGCAGAAAATGCCTGAGGTGATCGTACTTGGAAAGGACGCCAAGCTCGGGCAGGTCACGTTTAGCCACGCTAAGCACAACGGCGGAACTTACAGCATTACGCCAGGTTCCCCGATAGCGTGCATCTCGTGCCATCATACGGCTCAGCCGGCGGCTGAGATCGCTAAGCATGCGCCACTTAAGACGGCTTGGCCGGCAGACCGTACGACGTCGCTGACGGCGGAGTTATTTGCAAAGGATGCAAAGGCTGCGGGTGTTGCCGGTTGCCGCGAATGTCATGCACGCACCGGCGAAAAGCCAAAACTGCTCGATGCGATCCCCGAGATCAAGCACGAGGGTAGCCCCGCGTTGATCACGCTCAATAATATGACGGCATTGCACCGGACATGTGCGGGATGCCATGGTGAGGTCAGAAAGACAGTAGCGACGTCGAAAGGGCCGATCCAGACCCAATGCACGATGTGTCATAAGAAAACGGCATAAGGATCAGCCCACGAAATACTCGAAAGGCACGAAAAAAGGATCTCTCCTATTTCGTGCCTTTCGTATTTTTAGTGCGTAATTTTCTTATTGCTTGCCGGCTTTGATGTCGGCGATGCGTTTTTCGAGAGCCTCGATCTGAGCCTTGGTGATGGTCGTATCGGCTTTGCCGACGACTACAGCCCGCTCTGCTGCAACGAGGGCGTCGGCAGCGCGTCCGAGACCAAGCAGGATCGTCGCTTTACGCTGCAGATTTTGGAACGTCTCTTTGGTCGCGATCATGGCATCGTTCAATTTCAGAGCCTCTTCGTACCATGCCTTTGCCTGTTCGGCCTGCTTATTATCACGGGCATAATTGGCGGCGTTGATACGCGGGCCCGGATCATCGGCTTTCGCAGCGGCGACATAGGCTTTGAGCCGCGTGATCGTCGAACCGACCACATCTTTGACCTCGACGGTGAACGGCACGCGGGCCTTTTCCCAACTAAGAGTGACCGTTGCCCTTGATGTAACGTCACCGACCTTTGCAGGGGCATCGGCGTCGATCGTGTAAGTCAGTAGCTGAACTTTTTCCCTTTTCCATTCAGGCTTGACCTGAATACGAAGCACATCTTTTTTAGCGTCATAAGAGAAACTGCCCCATTGGCCTTCGTCTTTGTTAAAGATAATTGTCCACACGTTTTTCCCCGGTATCGCGTGCAAGCTATATTTACCGGCGGCGAGCAGCTGGCCGTTGATGGTCACATCGTCGGTCACAGAGAATAGCGTCGCTTCGTTAGCACCGGCGCGCCAAACGTGGCCCCAAGGTACGAGCGGAGCGTTAGCAGGGCGGGTGTTGCCGTTGTCGAGTGTCGCCTCACCAGCGACCGCGGTTGGCCAATCGCCAAATACCTTGCGACCAACTATCGCAGGTCGGCTATAGGTGATCGAGATGTCGGTCGTGCCCAGTGTCTGAGAAGCGACGGCCTTTTGGCTGCCGCGTGGTGTCGGCGGACGAACAACCTGTGCGCTTACGGCGATAGCCGAGATCATAACGAGGGTAAACAAAAATAGATAGCGTTTCATAAAACTCCTAGGATAAATTAACCACAGATAAACCCAGATAGACACAGATACGGAAGTCGATGAAAAAATGTTTTCTTATCCGTGTTTATCTGTGTCCATCTGTGGTTCAAATTTTTCTTATTCGTCGTCGTCGTGTGCACGCACGCGTCCGGCGGCGACGGCTTCGTCGATGACTTTTTGTGCGAGGTTGCCGGGCAGCGGATCGTAGTGCGAAAACTGCATATGATACGAGCCGCGTGCCTGAGTGACGCTGTTTAGTTTTGACTGATAGTCGAGCATTTCGGCGAGCGGGACCTTGGCCTTGATGACTTGCTGTTTGCCGCGAACCTCCATACCGCCAACGCGTCCGCGACGACTGTTTAGGTCGCCCATGATGTCGCCGGACACCTCTTGCGGCGTGAAAACCTCGACATCCATGATCGGTTCGAGCAACGTCGGTTTGACCTTTTCCATCGCGGCACGAAACGCTTTGCGTCCCGCAGCACGGAACGAATGCTCGTCACTGTCGACCGCGTGAAAGCTACCGTCAACCAGCGTGACCTTAAAATCGACGAGCGGATAGCCCGCGACGGCACCGCTGGCCGCTGCTTCGATAATGCCTTTTTCGATGGCGGGGCGGAAATTTTGCGGCACCGAGCCGCCAAAGATCTTATCGACCCACTCGAAACCTGCACCGCGTTCGAGCGGCTCGAATACCACTTTGCAATCGCCAAACTGCCCGCGTCCGCCGGACTGTTTCTTATGGCGGCCCTGGACCTCAGCCTGAGCTGTGATCGTTTCTTTGTAGGGAACCTTTGGCGGATGCAGGGCAACCTCGACGTGATAACGCTGTTCGAGTTTTTTGACGACCGTCTCGATATGGAGTTGGCCGCTGCCCGACAGGATAAATTCATTGGTCTGCGGATCGCGGTCAAAATGCAGGCTCGGATCTTCTTCGAGTATTTTGTGCAACGCACCTGAGATCTTGTCTTCGTCGGCACGTGATTTAGGTTCGATCGCAAATGCGATCGCCGCCTCAGGGTATTGCACCGGCGGATAGACGATCGGCTTTGCTTTGTCCGACAAAGTGTCGCCCGTCTGCGTGTCTTTGAGCTTGACGACAGCGATGATGTCGCCCGTCGCCGCGGAATCGACCTTGTCGAGTGTCTTGCCCGAAATGACGTGCAACGCACCGAGACGTTCGTCCGTATCGCGAGTCGTATTTCTTACCGTAGCGTCGTGTCCGATCTTACCGGAAATGACCTTCATCACGTTGATACGTCCGGCAAAAGGATCGGCGATGGTGCGAAATACATACGCCGAGAACGGTTCGTCGTTGTTGTATTTGCGATTGATACGGTCGCCGGTCATTTCGTTGTCGGTGAAACCATATTCCATCTCGTGCGTCGCCGGGTTTGGCGCAAATTCGACGAGGTGATCAAGCAAGATCTGTAGCCCTACGAGTGTTGTGGCCGATGCGGCGTAAACGGGGCAGAGTTTGCTGGCCGCGATGGCACGAGCGAGGTTGGGGATAATGTCTTCTTCGGGCAGCGTGCCGTCCGCAAAGTATTTTTCCATCAGAGCGTCGTCGGATT
Source organism: Pyrinomonadaceae bacterium (assembly GCA_044228425.1). Lineage (GTDB taxonomy): Bacteria > Acidobacteriota > Blastocatellia > Pyrinomonadales > Pyrinomonadaceae > OLB17. Next base: position 28,752 of record JBGAUY010000017.1, read on the forward strand.
CGGCGACGATCTCGATCAGGCGTTCGCGTGTCGAATCGAGAAGGGCCTTTTCTTCGCTCGGTATCCCGATAGCCTTGGCTTTACCGTCGGCGTCAAATTCGTACGCCTTTTGATGGACAACGTCGATTACTCCGCGAAAACTGCCTTCGCGTCCGATCGGTAACGTAAAGGGCACGATCGAGCGGGCAAACGAATCAGCCGCCGTCTCAAGCGCGTGGCCAAAATCCGCGTGCTCTTTGTCGATCTTGTTGATGACCATAAAACGCGGAAGCAAAAATTCGTTTGCGTATTGCCACGTCTTTTCGGTCTGCACCTCGATGCCGTGCACCGCGTCAACGACGACTAGCGCGCAATCGGCGACGCGCAACGCGGGCCGTGCGTGCGAGACAAATGCGGCGTAACCCGGTGTGTCGATGAAATTTATCTTGGTGTCCTGATACTCGGCGTGGGCAAAATTGTTGTTGAGCGAAACCTTTCGTTCGATCGAGTCTTCGTCGTAATCGGTGATGGTCGTGCCTTCGTCGACCTTTCCCCAGCGGTGTTGACTACCGCTGACGTGGATAAGCGAACTGACGAGCTGGGTTTTACCTGCGTCGCCGTGTCCAATGACAGCCAGATTTCTGATGTTCTCAGTTGCGAATGCTTTCATGTTCGGCAAGCTCTCCTTGATTTGAAGTTCAAAGTTCCAAGTTCAAGGTTCAAAGTCGTCCGATAGCTCGCCGCCCAACTTGGAACGTTGAACCTGGAACTTTGAACTCCCTAGTTGTTGGTAACTTTCAAATTTATATCAGACAGAGACAATAGGCAAGAAACAATGGGGAAACCCACGTGAAAAGTTTGTGCATCGAAAAGATGGTTTATAGTATTGTTGATAAAGTTTGACCTTAAATGCTGGTGAGGAAAATGAATGTTCAATAGATCGTGGATGTTTAGGGCCGTAACAGCGGCGGTTTTGATAGCGGTAATTTCAATGTCGAGCCTGCCCGTTGAGGCACAGGATCTCGTCGCTGTGAGCAGTTTGAGCGGCAGTTCGAGCGTGTTTGTTTTTCGCAGCGGTTCGCGCGGATCGAAACCGCGCCCCGTTGCTAAGCCGACGCGTACAAAAACCCAGCGATTGGCCTCAGCAGTAAAGATCAAGAAACAATACGAGACGATCGCCAAGAACACTACTAAGGTCAACCGTGCTAAGATCATCGACCCGAATAAACTTGGGCCAAAGGGTGGGCGTGATCTGCCGCCGGCTCAAGCGTCCAAACTATTTGCCGGTGTCGGTGAATATTATGTCGATAAGGCCGAATACGAGCAGGCTTTTGAATTTTTCCGTGAGGCAATCCGCCTCGACCCGAAAAACGTGATGGCAAATACGGGGTACAGTGAGGCTCTGGCTCTGAACGGTAACGCTTTGCTTGTTGCCGATAAGGGCGAACAAGCCAAGGGGTATTTTCTCGAAGCGATCAAGTTTGACCCTAAAAATGCTGCGGCATATTTCGGGCTTGGTGAGCTTTATTCTGAGACCGACAACCAGGCTGAGGCCATCGCTTCGTATGAGAAATCTCTCGCTACCGATAAGGGGTTGACCGAGATCTACGTTCCGCTCGGCATCCTATACTATCAATCGGGCGAGATCGCCAAGGCTGATGATCTGCTGACCAAGGCACTGCTGACCTCGGGGGATAGTGCTGAAACACAGTTTTTCCTTGGGCTCGTGAGAGCTGCACAAAATCGTAATGACGAGGCTTTAGCTGCGTTTCAAAAGGCCAAAACGATCGATCCGACATACGCCGATGCCTATTTTAACACCGCTGAGGTGCTCGTCAGGCTAAAACGCACGGCTGACGCGATCCCTGAATACAAACAAGCGATCAGCTTGCGGCCAAATTATATCGATGCCCTCGCGGGTCTTGGCCAGGCATATTTCGACATGGGCAATTATGCGGACGCGATCACACAACTAAAAGCGGCGGAGAAATTGAAGAGCGATAACTGGGAAGTGCTTTTGTCGCTGGGCGACGCTTTCCGGATGTCTGGTGAATTTAATAACGCTATCCCGCGATATACCAACGCCCTGTTGTTTTACACAAAGCAGCCGAATTACAGTAAAGAGATCGCGGCCGATCTCAACAGCAAATTGGGATTTTCGCTTGGAAAGCAATGTGAAGCCAATACCGCGAGATTTGTTTCGTGCGAACGTCCAACAAATCTGTGGCAAGGAGCTGTGACCGCCATGGAAAAAGCGGTCGAGCTAAGCGGCGGCAATGCGATCGATCAAGCTAATCTCGGCTGGGCATACTATAACTATGCCCGAATGGATCTCGACGCAAATAACAAGCCCGCAGCGACGGCAAAACTCGAACTCGCAAAAGCCGCCCTACAAAAAGCGATTGCCGGAAATGCCGTCGTGGCTGACGGTGCGCAGCAAAACCTTGGCGGTGTGCTCATCGATATGGGTGATTTTGACGGAGCGGTTGAGGCTTTGAAACAGGTCGCCGGCAAACATCCGGAATGGATATTTTCGGGTTACGCCCTCGGCACGGCTTATTTCAAACTCAACGATTTTGATAATTCGGCAAAATGGTTTCGTGCCGTGCTCGACCGCGAACCAAAATACGTCGGAGCTCTGACAAGCCTCGGTTACGCCGAGATCAAACGCAAAAACGGCAAAGAGGTCAAGCGGATCGTTGACGTGCTAAGACCGCTCAGCCCGGGCGACGCGATCAAGCTCGAAAACGCGATGAAAGCGGCGCGGTTGTAGTTATTTTCAATTAGTATTTTGTTGCTAAGAGTCGGGCTAACGTCCGGCTTTTACATATATGAGTAGTTCTGTCGAGATCAAAGAAAATGTGCGGCTTGCGCCGCTGACCACTCTGCAGGTCGGCGGTAATGCTCGTTATTTCGTAACGGCTGAGACAGAGAACGCGGTTATTAATGCTCTTGTATTTGCGGAGGAAAAGGGCTTGCCCGTTTTTATCCTCGGCGGCGGCAGCAACGTGCTGATCGCGGATGCTGGGTTTGAAGGGCTTGTCATTAATATTGCACTCTCGGGCGTGTCGGAATTTGAGGAGAAGGATGGCACGCGATACGTGACGGCACAGGCTGGCGAGGATTGGGATGGTTTTGTCGCGTCTTGCGTCGTAAATGATCTCGCAGGCGTCGAATGTCTGAGCGGTATTCCGGGATTTGTAGGCGGAACTCCGGTGCAAAATGTCGGTGCGTACGGACAGGAAGTTGCGGAATCGATCGTGTCAGTGCGTTGCTACGACCGCCAGCAAAAAAAACTGGTAACGCTTACCAACGCTGACTGCGTCTTTAGTTATCGTAAGAGCATTTTTAATTCGACGCATCGTGACTGCTATGTCGTGTTGAGCGTTACATTTGCCATGCGTAAGGGCGGTGAGCCAAAGGTCATCTACAAAGACCTGACAGAACATTTTGGCGACCGACGGCCGTCGCTTACGGAGATTCGCGAGGCAGTTTTGAACATTCGGCGGTCGAAATCGATGGTCATCGACCCAGGCGATCCAAATTCGCGGAGCGCCGGTTCTTTTTTCAAAAATCCTATCGTCAGCTGCGAAAAGCTTGCTGCGTTGCAGGCCGAGATCGGCAACGTGCCTAATTTCCCATTTGGCGACGCGGTAAAAATACCGGCAGCATGGCTGATCGAGCGGGCGGGTCTCAACAAAGGTTTTGCTCTAGGCAATGCGGGTATCTCGTCACACCACACACTTGCGATCATTAATCGCGGCGGGGCGTCTGCGGGTGATATTTTGGAGTTAAAAGATAAGATCCAAAGCACGGTCGCCGACAAGTTTGGTATCTCACTCGATCCTGAGCCAGTATTTGTAGGGTTTTGACCGCTCACAAAAAGCTCGAACCGAGCGCCGCTTTTATCGTATAATTTACACTGGTCGGCGTTTAGCGGCTAACCTTTCCTGAGGGCATCTTCACACATGAAAACGAATTTTTCCCTTATCGTAATCGCTTCATTCATATTGTCACTGTTGCCGCTGCCGACGACGGTTGCCGCACAGGATCTGGTCGCGACTGATGATATCGCGGGCGGGTCGAGTGTTTTCGTGTTTCGAGGGTCTCGCAAAAAACCGCAGGTTCGTGCCGGCGGTGGCAAGGCTTCGTTGGGCGAAGGTGGTGGACGTGTCGGCGGTGCAAAGGCCGCAAACGGACAGATCGCAGCTCTCGCAAAGAAACGCCGTGCCGATGCCATCGCTGCCCGTAAAAAGGCCGCTATTGCTGCGGCAAATAAAAAGATCGCCTCGTCGAATATGCTCACGGCAAAAGCGGAGACGGCCTTTGATAACGACCAAACAGATCTCGCGATAACAAATTACCGTGCCGCTCTCGTCCAAAATCCCAAGAACACGCGTGCCTCCGAAGGGCTGAGCAACGCCCTGACGGCAAAGGGAATTGACGTTGCCGGTGACACAAATAACGAAGCCGCAATCGCCCTGTTTGAAGAGGCGGTCAAATACGACAAACAAAATGACGTCGCCTACGCCAAAGCCGGTGCGATCTACGCCAAGGGCAAAAACAATAAGGCCGCTCTCAATTACGAAAAAGCTCTTGCGATAAACCCGGCGTACACAATGCTCTATCCGCCGCTGGGCGTTGCGTATCTCGATAACGGCGAAATCGCCAAGGCCGAGAGCACTCTGCAAAAAGCGGGTGCCGCCGGTATCGGTACCGCCGAGACGCGTTACTTGAACGGCGTGATCCTATTCAAACAAAACAAAAATGCCGAGGCTCTCGCCGCGTTCGACCGGACGCTGGAACTTGACGGTAATTTTGCGTCCGCCCATTATTATCGCGGCCAGACGCTTGACCGCATGGAGCGGCCCGATGACGCGATCGCGGCGTACAAAAAGACGCTTGAGGTTGACCCGGCGAATTCGGCGGCGTCGTTTGATATGGGCGTTGCATACTACAACAAAGGCGATTATCCAAATGCAGTTGCCGCGTATCAGCAGACCCTCAAATCCGACCCGAACAACGCTCAGGCACATGCAAATCTTGCCAGCACATACCGCCAGCAAGAACGCTATGCCGATGCCAACGCCCAATACAAAGCGGCGGCGGACAAGGGCATCAAGTCTGCTGATATGGAGAGCGAATGGGGATTTTGTTTGGGAAAGACCGCCGAATGGGATAAGGCCGTCGCAAGGCTCGAATCCGCCCGTCAGATGAGCCCCGGAGCCGTCGATAACAACAATGTCGGCTGGGCGTATTACAACGCCGGCTATACGCAAAAGGCCGCCAAGAACGATGCAGCCGCGACCGAAAATTATGAAAAGGGCAAGGTCGCGCTCAAAGAAGCTCTCGTCCAGGAACCGCAGTTTGATGCTGCTTACGTCAATCTGGGTGCGACGCACAACGAGCTTGGCGAGCATCAGGAGGCGGTCGAGGCACTCAAAACCGCCGACAAATTGCACCCGAACTGGAACGTTGCGATAAATCAGTTGGGCCGTGCGTTTCGCGGGCTCAAGGATTTTGTTAATGCCATCGCGAATTTCAAACGCGTGGTCGATATGGACGGCAGCAGCGTCGCCGGCCTATTCAACCTTGGCGAGGCATACAATGCCAGCGGCAATAAAAAAGCCGCCAAACAGACGTACGACCGCCTCAAAAAGCTCGACCCGAATATGGCACTGCGGCTCGACAACATCTTTAACGGCAAGGCCCAGATCGACGACGCCAAGCGAAAGATCGAGAACAAAATACCAAAACTGCCGCGATTCCCTTGAAATTTTGGTCCGGTCCGGACCAGGTGGACCAAAATGGACCAAGGTGACCAGAATCGTTATTATCGTGGGTTTTATCCAAAAGCCCAGCAAATAAGTAAGGAGGGCAGGAGCGTAATGTTCTCGGATATTGAGTGGTATGTCGCTTAAAATAGCAATCGAGGCCCTTTACGAAGCCTTCGCCGATATCGAAATGCCGAGGGGCATCGATGGCTGTCCGTGTTGCATGACCGAAGATGAGTATAAGACGCTCATCGTTAAACCGCTTAGTGAGCTAAGTGCTGAAGAACTTACCACCTACGCCTCCGACGCTTTGCTGACGATG
>JBGAUY010000017.1:34836-54062 GCA_044228425.1 Pyrinomonadaceae bacterium
TCCCACGCATTATCGAACTCACGATAGAGGACGGCCCTGAATGGCTTGCGTCTGCGGAAATAACGGCTAATAAGCTGCGTATGGCAGGATTCCAGCAATGGAGCGAAAGCAAGCAAACTGCGATAAACAACCTGTGGCTCGCAGTCATTCAGGATATAGCAACCTCCGAATACGATCCGGAATTTTTTGGCTTTGTCTCGTCCGACATCGACACATGGTTATGCGCGGCGACACTCATTCCGATACCGGTTACTCCTCTTACGGATTTCCTAGATAAATTTCCGGACTTGATTCCGCCACTCTACAACAATAACTTCAAAACCCTTTTCCAAGGTCGCTTGGACAACGCCTTTCTTGAGGAGCCTAGCGTCGGCCAAGCAGAGATATCCGCATGGCTTCGAGACCGCGTTGAGAGCACAATGATGTAAACCTTACGAAGTGAGGGTAGATGCCGCAATTCCGTCCTTCAACACCAAAATTCCTCTATAAACAAAACCACGGTTCGAGCGGGCCGTGGTTTTTTTGTATAATCGTGAGTTTAGACCAAGCCGATAAATGCCAAGACGCAGCGATATTCACAAAATTTTGATAATCGGTTCGGGGCCGATCGTCATCGGACAGGCCTGCGAATTTGATTATTCGGGGACTCAGGCGTGTCGTGCTTTGCGGCAAGAGGGGTACGAGGTCGTGCTTGTCAATTCAAATCCGGCGACGATCATGACCGACCCCGAGATCGCCGATAAGACATATATCGAGCCGCTCACGCTCGAATCCGTCACCGCGATCATCGAAAAAGAGCGTCCAGACGCCGTGCTGCCGACCGTTGGCGGGCAGACGGGGCTAAATCTGTCGGTCGAGCTGTACGAGCGGGGCGTGTTTGAAAAATACGGCGTCACGATGATCGGTGCCAATATCGACGCCATCAAGGTCGGCGAGGACCGCGAGCTATTCAAAGCCGCTATGGACGAGATCGGCGTGCCATCGTGTAAGGGCGGTTTTGCACACACTTGGGAAGAGGCACGCGAGATAGTTGAGACGACCGGCTATCCCGCGATCGTGCGGCCGAGTTTTACGCTTGGCGGTACGGGCGGCGGCGTGGCGTATAACCCTGAGGAATTCGAAGAGATCGCACGCGGCGGGCTGGCAGCGTCGCCAAATTCGCAGATACTTGTCGAAGAATCAATACTTGGGTGGAAGGAATACGAGCTTGAGGTCATGCGCGACCTCAACGACAATGTCGTCATCATCTGCTCGATCGAAAATTTTGACCCAATGGGCGTGCATACCGGCGATTCGATCACCGTCGCCCCGGCACAGACGCTGACCGATGTCGAATATCAGCGGCTGCGTGATATGTCTAAGGCTTGTATCCGCAAGGTCGGCGTTGAGACGGGCGGTTCGAATATACAGTTCGCCATTAACCCCGCTAACGGCGATGTCCGTATCATCGAGATGAACCCGCGTGTGTCGCGCTCATCTGCGCTCGCATCAAAAGCCACCGGCTTTCCAATCGCAAAGATCGCGGCCAAACTCGCGGTCGGTTACACGCTCGACGAGATACCAAATGACATCACGAAAAAGACGCCCGCGTCGTTTGAGCCAACGATAGATTACGTTGTCACAAAGATACCAAAATGGGCGTTTGAAAAGTTTCCAGGTGCCGAAGACGTGCTCGATACACAGATGCGTTCGGTCGGCGAAGTGATGGCGATCGGCCGTACTTTTAAGGAATCTTTGTTTAAGGGGCTACGTTCGCTTGAGGCGGTTAAACCTCTGCGTTTGCAGGACATACCTGATGCTGAATTGCAGCGAAAACTCGCCCGCCCAAATTCGCAACGGTTCTCGTATATTACATACGCGATGCAAAACGGATACTCGCTCGAAGAGATCCATCGCCTGACAAAGATCGATCCGTGGTTTCTCGACCAACTGTCGCAGGTGATGGAGTTTCAGGACTCTCTGTCAGAACCGCCTGCGTCAGCGGGCGGCCAGAAACTTGATAATTATACGAGCGACGAGATCCAAACAGCTAAGGAACTTGGCTTGTCAGACCGACGCTTGGCATATTTGACGGATACCACGGAAGTAGAAGTCAGAACCCGCAGAAAATCACTCGGCATAACGCCCGTCTATAAACGCGTCGATACGTGCGGTGCGGAATTCGAATCATTTACGCCTTACATGTACTCGACATACGAGCAGGAATGTGAGGCCGAGCCGACCGACAGGCGAAAGATCATGATCCTTGGCTCGGGGCCCAATCGGATCGGGCAGGGCATAGAGTTTGACTATTGCTGCTGCCACGCGAGCTTTGCGCTGCATGACGCTGATTTTGAGACGATCATGGTCAACTGCAACCCTGAGACGGTCTCGACCGATTACGACACATCGGACAGGCTGTATTTTGAGCCTCTGACATTTGAGGACGTGATGAACGTCGTCGATGTCGAGCAGCCTGAGGGCGTGATCGTCCAATTTGGCGGACAAACGCCGCTAAATTTAGCCGACAGACTGCACGCGGCGGGCGTGCCGATCATTGGCACATCGCCGGATTCGATCGACTTGGCGGAAGACAGAAAGCGGTTTGGCTCTTTGCTTGATGAGCTGAAAATACCTTGTCCTAAGAACTCCAGCGTTACTTCAGCCGATGAAGCTAAAGTTGTTGCAAACAAAATAGGTTATCCGATCGTTGTGCGGCCGAGTTTCGTGCTTGGCGGCCGTGCGATGGCGATCGTTTATGACGATCAATCGCTCGATGAATATATGCGTTCGGCAGTGGATGCTTCGCCCGAAAAACCGATCCTGATCGACAAATTTCTTGAGCGAGCGGCCGAGCTTGACGTGGACGCTTTGGCCGACGAAACGGCGGTCGTGATCGCTGGTATTCAGGAGCACATCGAGGAAGCGGGCATTCACTCGGGCGATTCGTCTAGCGTTTTGCCGGCACAAAAGATCGCTGCCGAGCATCTCGAAACGATACACCATTACACCCGGCTTTTGGCCAACGCCCTAAAGGTCAAGGGGCTGATGAATATCCAGTACGCCATTCAGGACGACCGCGTTTATGTGATCGAGGTCAACCCGCGGGCATCGCGGACTGTGCCGTTTGTCGCCAAAGCGACAGGGGTTCCAATCGCAAAGATCGCGTCGCTCGTTATGGCTGGTGATAAGAAATTGGCCGATTTCAATCTGCCTGACATCCTGCCGGTGCCGCTGATATTTGTAAAATCGCCGGTGTTTCCGTTCAAAAAATTTGCCGGTGTCGATCCCGTTCTTGGACCCGAGATGCATTCGACCGGCGAGGTAATGGGCGTCGGGGCGACGTTTGGCGAGGCGTATGGCAAAGCGATGGAAGGCGCCGGGCTAACACTGCCGCTCAAAGGGAAAGCATTTATCTCTGTCAACAACACCGACAAGGGCCAGGCGGTCGTGCTTGCGCGGCGGCTGCATAAACTGGGCTTTTCGCTGGTTGCGACATACGGCACGGCCACACGGCTACACGAAGTCGGGCTTGAGTGCGAGAGTGTTTTCAAGGTCAACGAGGGCCGCCCAAACATCGCCGATCTCATTCGTCAGGGCGAGATACAGCTCATTATCAACACGCCACTTGGTAAATCGTCGCACTATGACGAAAAGGCCATCCGCAAAGCCGCACTACAGTTCAACGTGCCTTGCGTAACGACAATCACAGGTGCCGAGGCTCTGGTCGAGGCGATCGGTACAAAAATGTCTGAGGAACACATCACGGTGTGGAGCTTGCAGGAAATACATGTGAACCTAGCCACCGAGACCACCGAGAGCACGGAGCATAGAACCTTTTCCAACATAATTTTTGTTCACTTTCTTCTCGGTGTCCTCCGTGTACTCTGTGACTGTCGTTTCTTGACCAATCCAATGCTTTCCACTAACTTTAAGTAAAGTTTTCTTTAGTTTAGCAGTAGTAAATAAGTAATGAGTGAATCGCATGACCGCGAAATTACTGGCGGGCATCTGCTCGTGATCATATGGGCAGAGGATAAATATAACGAGCGGCGGATCTGAAAATTTCTCGAGCTGGCGGGAGGTGACAAGGCGGAGATCTTGATCGTGCTCAAGTCTGCGTCGGACTATCCGGAGTTTGCGGCGGACGTTTGGCATATTGGCTTTAGGAATCTGGGTATCGCAAATCCACGAGATTGCGGGCGACATCGCGGCAAGACGTGGTCAATGCAGATGTCGAAAAGCTGTGCGAAGGTATTAACGGGAATAATGACTGGCGGCGACCAGATGCGGCTAGTGTCGCTGCTTGGCGGCACTAAGCTTGCGGAAAAGATACGCAAACTGGTACGCGAAACGGATGTCGTTTTGGGCGGGACGAGGTGCAGGTGCGGCGGCGATGGAGCACTTCGATGATCGTTCGCGGCGAGCCGACCTCGCATCCGCATAAAAATGCGGTCCGGCTGTCACCAGGACTGGGTTTCCTAAAAAATATCATTATCGACCAGCATTTTAGCGAACGCGGCCGTATTAGCCGTCTGATCACCGCAGTCTCGTTCAACCCGTACAATCTTGGCATTGGAATTGACGAGAATACTGCCATCATTCTGGATGGTAAAGGAAAGTTTGAGGTTTATGGACAGGGCTCAACGACGATTGTCGACGGCTCACAGATCACTTTCAATGAGATAGCAGAAGTTGCTGACAATGAAGCCTTTAGCATCTGCGGAGTCCAGTTTCATGTGCTGCGTGAAGGGTTGGTTTATAACTACATCGACCGCAACCCTATCCAACCGCCAAATGAGTTTTTATTGCCCGATCTCGGTTAAATTACGATTATGGAAATCTTAGAGGTTCGTACACTTCGTGGGCCGAATTATTGGAGCGGCTACTGGAAAAAACTCATCATCATGCGTCTCGATATCGGAGCGTATGAGAAAAAGCCGACGAATAAGATCAAGCGCTTTTACGACGGATGATCGATGTGCTGCCGTCGCTGCAATCGCATGGCTGCAGCTATGGCGAGCCCGGCGGATTTCTAAAACGTGTTGAAGAGGGAACCTTGGCGGGACACGCGATCGAGCATTTTGCGCTGGAAATGCAGACGCTTGCGGGGATGGATACCGGTTACGGCCGGACGCGTGAGACTGGCGAAAAAGGTATCTATAACGTTGTCTATAGTTATCTAGAGAAGAGGTCGGAAGATTTGTTGCTGTGCTGCCGTCTGTTTGTGGCTCGATCTGGCGGAGGGCCGAGACCTTAATGCGATCAAAACGGAACTTGCTGCCAATATACAGGAAATGCGTGAGATACGGGAGAATGTGCGGTTTGGGCCGTCGACGGGTTCGCTTGTCGAAGAGGCAGATCATCGCGATATTCCGTTTATTCGGCTTAATGACCAATCGCTCGTTCAACTTGGATATGGGGTTCATCAAAAACGAATTCAGGCGACGACAACTGTGAACACGAACATGATCTCGGTCGATATCGCCGGGAATAAACACGCGACCAAAAAGTTGCTGGGTGACATGGGCGTACCGGTGCCAAAAGGATACCGTATTCGCGATATCGAAGACCTCGAGGGCACTTTAGATAGTGTGGGCTATCCTGTTGTCATTAAACCACTTGACGGTAATCATGGTAAAGGTGCTACCGTTGGAATCAAATCACTTGAAGATGCAACGGTCGCGTTTGAAAAAGCTCAGGAATACTCGCGATGGGTCATAGTCGAAAAGCAGCTCATTGGCGAGGATTTTCGTGCTCTGGTGGTAAATAACCGGCTTATCGCGGTTGCCGAGCGCGTTCCGGCACACGTGATCGGCGACGGCAAAAGCTCGATCCAAAAGCTTATTGACAAGACGAACGACGACCCTCGTCGCGGCTATGGACACGAAAATGTGCTGACCGAGATCGATATTGACAATCAAACCCTGCGTTGCATTGAAAAGGCCGGATATACGCTTGAGACCGTCTTGAAAAAAGGCGAGGAATTACGACTCAAAACCACGGCCAACATTTCGACCGGCGGCACGGCGATCGACCGGACGGACGAGGTCCACCCGGAAAATGTATTTCTCTTTGAGCGTATCGCCAAGATCATCGGGCTGGATGTGGCGGGGGTCGATGTGATCGCTCCAAATGTCAGCGAGCCGCTAAGCGAGAATGGCGGCGGTATTATCGAGGTCAACGCGGCTCCGGGGTTTCGTATGCACCTTGCTCCAAGCGAAGGCATCGGACGTAATGTCGCGGAGCACGTCATCGATATGCTGTTCCCGCCGGGGACTCCGTCTCGCATTCCGATCTTTGCCATAACCGGTACGAACGGCAAAACGACGACGACGCGGCTGATCGCGCACATTCTGAAAAATAGCGGACGCACGGTCGGATTTACGACGACTGACGGTACATACATTGGCAACCAACAGATCGTTGCCGGCGACAATACAGGTCCGGTTTCGGCGCAGCTTGTGTTAAAAGACCCGACGGTGGATGTTGCGGTGCTGGAAACGGCCCGCGGCGGTATTATCCGCTCGGGTTTGGGCTTTGACCACTGTGATATCGGCGTTGTGATGAATATCGCCGCCGATCATTTAGGCTTAAAAGATGTGAACACGCTCGAGGACCTCGCCCGCGTTAAATCGGTCGTGCCGCGTGCTGTTTCAAAGAAAGGCTATGCCGTGCTCAACGCCGAGGACCCACTTGTTTACAAGATGAAAGAGCTTGTTGACGGACAGGTCGTGTGTTTTTCGATGGACGAGAACAATCCGGTCATCAAACGCCGGGCTGGACGCGGCCGTGTTTCGTGCGTCTATGAGAACGGCTACGTCACGATCCTCAAAGGTAAATGGAAGGTCCGCATTGAAAAGGTTACGAACATACCACTGACATACGGCGGACGTGCCGAATTTATGATCCAAAACGTGCTGGCGGCGACGCTTGCGTGTTTTGTTCACGGCGTTTCGCTCGAAGATCTGCGAAACGGTCTATCTACCTTTAACGCGGGCACGGCACAGACGCCGGGACGGCTCAATTTTGTTGAGGTTGGTGACGTTACTGTGCTGATGGATTACGCTCATAACCCCGCCGGGCTGAGCGGATTGGCTGATTTTATTTCGAAACTGCCTAATAAATACCGCACCGTGGTGCTAAATGGTACGGGCGACCGCCGCGACGATGATATTCGCGAATTTGGTAAGATCGCGGGCGATAATTTTGACCGCATCGTTATCCGAACCGGTAATTATCTACGCGGACGCGACCCTGAGGAACTGCATAAATTGCTGCAAGAGGGCATTGCCAAGAGCAAGAATAAGCCGGCGGTACGCATCATCCCCGACGGCCGCACCGCCATCCACCACGCCATCAAATACGGACGCAAAGGCGAGCTCGTCGTCACCCTCGCCGACCTCGTCCCGAAGGATATCGGCTACGTGCAGGAATATCGCGATATGGTGAATGAGAAAAAGGCGTAGGTAATTAGCCGAATATATCGGTTTTGATCTCGCCGTTTTGAGAAACATAACCTCGATACATACCGTCCGAGTTGAACGGCAGCGTGACGTTGCCATTTGTGTCGACCGCTATCAGGCCGCCTTCGGCGTTGATTTTCGTAAGGTGGTCAATGGTTTCACGGGCGGCATTATCCAGCGACAAACCCTTATATTTCATACGCGCGGCGACATCATAGGCCGTAACACCAAGCATAAAATATTCGCCGTGGCCGGTGCATGAAACGGCCACTGTGTCGTCGGCGTAGTTGCCGAGGCCAACGAGCGGGGTGTCGCCGACGCGGCCAAATTTTTTGTTGGTCATGCCGCCCGTGGATGTAGCGGCGGCGAGATAGCCATTTGTGTCGCAAGCTACGGCTCCGACTGTTCCGATCGGTTTTGCCACCGCATGATCAAGCTGAACGCGTCCCTCGGCCATTGCTTCTTGGAGTTGCAGCCAGCGGTGTTCCGTAAAGAAATATTCATCGGGTTCCGTAGCAACGCTGATCTGCTCGGCGAATTGATTTGCTCCGTCGCCGGCGAGCAGGACGTGCTCAGTTCGATCCATTACGAGGCGGGCCAGATGCACTGGATTTTTAATATTTTTGACGAACGCAACGGCACCGGCTTTGAGGTTGTGGCCGTCCATAATACAGGCGTCCATCTCCTGTTTGCCTTCGTGGGTAAAAACGGAGCCGCGTCCCGCGTTGAACAAGGGGAAGTCTTCGAGCGAGCAAACTGTTGCCTCGACCGCGTCGAGTGCTGAACCGCCACGCTCAAGTATCTCCCAGCCGATCTTTAGTGCCGTTTCGAGCCCGCCGCGATATTCTGCTTCGAGAGCAGGCGTCATCTGCGATCTCAGTATTGTCCCGGCCCCGCCGTGTATTGCCAACGCGATTTGCGATTTCATATGAGTATCTTAACGCATACCAGAAATTAAAACAGGATGGACATGATGAGCAGGATAATTCTATTTTCCTCGGAAAATCCTATTTATCCTGTACTTCCTGTTCGAATCATAATTGAGTGTTTCGCAATCTCAGGGCGTTTGTTATTACTGAGACCGAGCTGAATGTCATCGCCGCGCTTGCGATCATCGGCGAGAGCAGCAATCCGAAAACGGGGAACAGCACGCCAGCTGCGATCGGTACGCCGATGACGTTGTAGGCAAAGGCAAAGAACAGGTTTTGGCGGATGTTGGTCATCGTTGCCTTACTCAAATTGATCGCTTTTAAGATGCCGTCGAGGTCGGGTTTGAGCAGCGTGATATCGGCGGATTCGATAGCGACATCTGTGCCGCTGGCAAATGCGATGCCGACATCTGCCTGTGCCAACGCCGGAGCGTCGTTAACACCGTCGCCGGCCATCACGACGATCTTGCCTTGGGATTGAAGCTCTTTGATCTTCGCGGCTTTGTCCTCGGGCATGACTTCGGCGAAAACTTGGTCGATGCCGAGTTCTTTTGCAACCGCGTTTGCGGTCACGTGATTATCGCCGGTCATCATAACGACCTCGATGTTTTGGCGGTGGAGTTCCGCTATTGCGGCTTTCGCGGTGGATTTTATTGCGTCCGCAACGTCGATCGTTCCAGCAATTTTTCCGTCAACGGTAACTGTGAGAGCGGATTCATCGTGATAACGGCCAATAAACACCTCTTTGCCATCGATTTTGCCTTTGATTCCAAGACCGGTTGTGGATTCAAAACCCTGGACGCTAAGTGGCTGGATATTTTGTCTAGCCGCTTCCGCCGTAATCGCTGATGCTAGCGGGTGTTCGCTGTGGCGTTCGAGCGAACCTGCGAGTTGCAGAATGTTTTTCTCTGTAGGAACCCAGTCGCTATCGCTCCCGGTTCTGACATCCGTCACCACGTTTATCCCGACGACTCTCGGCTTGCCCTCGGTGAGCGTTCCCGTTTTATCAACCACGATCACATTTACCTTTTCAAGCGTTTCTAGAGCTTCGGCTTTTTTGATGAGGACGCCGTTTTTTGCTCCGTGGCCGGTGCCGACCATTATCGACATTGGGGTTGCGAGGCCGAGGGCACATGGGCAGGCGATGATGAGGACGGAAACTGCGGCAACGACTGCTGAGGCAAAGCTGCCGACGACGAGCCAAACGATAAACGCAACTATCGCAACGAGGATGACGGCCGGAACAAAATAACCCGAGACGACATCGGCGAGGCGTTGAATAGGGGCACGACTGCGCTGCGCTTCGCCGACCATTCGGACGATCTGTGCGAGCAGGGTGTCATTGCCGACCTTTTCCGCACGCATTGTAAAGCTGCGATTGCCGTTTATGGTGCCGCCGATGACTTTTGCTCCTGACTGTTTTTCGACGGGCATCGATTCTCCGGTGACCATTGATTCGTCGATAGACGTATTGCCGTCGATGATCTCGCCGTCGGTCGGCACTTTTTCGTTGGCTTTGACGCGTAGAGTTTGTCCCGCCATGACGTGACGGAGGGCGATGACCTCATCCGTGCCGTCGTCTTTAATGACTGTCGCGGTTTCCGGGGCAAGACGGAGCAGTTCCTTGATCGCGGACGAAGTATGCGAGCGTGCCTTTAACTCTAAAACTTGACCGAGCAAAACCAATGTCGTTATAACAGCCGCAGATTCGAAATATCCGGGGATCATGCCCGAATGAATATCCCGCATTGCGGCAGGGAATATCTTCGGAGCGAACAAAGCCGCTAGGCTCAACAAATACGCCGCTCCCGTGCCGATGGCGATCAGCGTGAACATATTTGGGCTGACGTTTTTGATCGACGCGACAGCACGTTGGAAGAAAGGAAAGCCGCCCCACAGGACGACCGGTGTAGCAAGCACAAACTGTATCCATACGGATGTCTTCGGCGAAACGAGGGAATGAAATGCGGGGAACATCTCACCCATTGCGAGTACAAATATCGGAAGTGTTAGGACTGAGCAGACCGCAAACCGACGCTTCATGTCTATGTATTCATGGTCTGGAACATCGTCTAACGAGATCTCTTTGGGTTCGAGTGCCATGCCGCATTTTGGACACGAGCCTGGACCGATCTGGATGATCTCGGGGTGCATTGGACAGGTGTATTCGAGTGCGGAGTCGAAATCCCCGGTCGCTACAGCTCCCCGTACTGACAAATATTTCGCGGGATCGGCGGCAAATTTATCTCGGCAGCCGGTCATGCAGAAATAATACGTCACGCCGTTATGCTCGTAATTCGCGGCTGCCGATTCAGGTAGAACCAACATTTTACACACCGGATCGACATGCGGTTCGGGGATCATTTCGTCTGGTTTTTTTCTACCCAAAGTCACTAATGGTTGCTGCATAAAATTATTTTACAGTATTGTGAAAGTTTTTTTTGGAAGTGCCTAACTATTAACCATATTGTTTAACTAGGTAAAACTACATCGTTTTACCACCTTAACCGAAAAGGCAATTGTCCGAGAGGGCATACGCAAAGCCAGGATTCCCGATAATGCGGGAAAGTCCGGCTGCCGAAGTGAGGTCTACATGCATAAAAAACTTTTCCTTTTTCTTGGGCTTTTCGCCGCGTTGGCGAGCTGTGTCGTTGCCCAATCAAATAATTCTCTAAAACCAGTAGCAGTCAGGTGGATCGTCGGCGAGACCGGAAACGGGCCAAACGCTAACGATATAATTGAAGGCGATCGCCCGCGGATCGTCCCGACGAAAAATGCTGAGGCCAATGCTGAGGTCAAATCGGCGATCTATGTAAAAGTAGCCTCGGTCGAGCAAACTGTTTTTAATCTCATTAATCAAAAGCGTGCGGAGCTCGGGCTCAAACCCCTGATCTGGAATGACGATCTCGAAAAGATCGCGCGTGGCCATTCGGAAAATATGGCCGAATATGATTTCTTTAGCCATCGCGGATTAGACGGCAAAGCGGTCAGTGATCGTGCAGATTCTGCCGGACTGTCAAAATGGCGTTCGATCGGAGAGAACATTGCGTTTAATCGCGGTTATGCGGATCCGATAGCAAAAGCTGTTGATCTGTGGCTCAATTCGCCTTCGCACAAAAATAATCTTTTATCTGCAACGTGGAAAGAATCGGCGGTTGGCGTTGCGATCACTGAGGATGGATCGTATTACTTTACGCAGGTGTTTTTGTTGAGGAAATAGAAAAGAAATATTTGAAATTTGAAATTTCGGAAATCGGAGATTTGAAATTTCAGATTCTCTGATAAAAATTCCGGATCTTCTGCGAGCGTAGGAGATTCGGAATTTCTATTTTATGCTTGATGGATGCAGCCGGGTTTCACGTTACCTTCATTTGCCAAGATAAATTGGACGCTCCGTATTTTGGGTAAGCGTAGTGATGGTTTTCATGAGCTTTTTACGGTGTTTCAGACGGTTTCGCTGCACGATACGATCTCGTTTGCTGAGTCAGACGAGCTTGAGCTCAGGTGCGACAACCAGTCCGTGCCTGTAGATGAGCGAAATTTGATATTCAAGGCAGCTGCGATTTTGCGGGCACGATTTGGGGTGACGCAAGGTGCGGCGATTCATCTCGAGAAGCGCATACCATCGCCGGGCGGGCTTGGTGGAGGATCGTCTAATGCGGCGATAGCGTTGATAGGGCTTGCACGGTTATGGGAGCTTGATGAAGCGATCGATCTGCATTCGATCGCCGCCGAGCTTGGTTCCGATGTTGCGTTCTTTTTGTATGGCGGAACGGCGATCGGAACCGGACGCGGCGAGCAGATCGAGCCGTACGACGATAAGGACGAGTCATACATGCTGATCGTGACGCCGCGAATACGGGTTTCGACGCGGGATGCATTTGCGGAGATAAACGCTACGACCTTGACAAATGAGGCTCGTAATCATATCCTTTCTGTTTGCCGAGAAGAGGCCGGATCTTTGGATCCACGCTTATCGGTATTGACAAACGATTTTGAGCGAACAGTTTTCTCCGCTCATCCTGAGATCGAAAATGTGAAAAACACATTACTAGATCTAGGAGCGGCAAATGCCGCGTTGAGCGGCAGTGGAGCAAGCGTTTTCGCAGTATTTGAAAAAGAAGAGACACGACAAGCTGCTATAAAAGCCCTCGATCTAGCATCGACCTGGCGAAAGTTTGCCGTATCAACCATCTCGCGTGATAAATATCGCGAGGCGCTTCATTTGCGTTAGGTTGTTTCCGATCAGTTTCTTTAATTCGCATTGGGGCGTAGCCAAGTGGTAAGGCACCGGTCTTTGGATCCGGCATTCGTAGGTTCGAGTCCTCCCGCCCCAGCCAATTAGAAATGATGACGGACGATCTATGGTGGGGTCGTCCGTTTTGTTTTTGTTGCAGAAGCCTGCGCGTCAGCAAGGGCTTAACGCGCAAGCTTGAATGTTAAGCCCTTGCTAACGCGCGGGCCTCCGCAAGGAAATATGAGCGTAACGGGAAAGATCAAGATATTTTCGGGTAATGCCAATCGCGAGCTTGCGGCTGAGATCTGCGGCCAGCTTGGAATTGAACTGGGAAAAGCTAGCACCGAGCGGTTTTCGGACGGCGAGTTTAATTTTCAGATCGAGGAAAATGTTCGTGGCCATGACGTATTTATCGTCCAGCCGACTTGTCCGCCGTCAGATCGTCATTTGATGGAGCTGTTGATAATGATCGACACCTTTGTCAGGGCTTCGGCAGAGCGTGTGACCGCTGTGATCCCGTATTTTGGCTATGCTCGCTCTGATAAAAAAGATCGTCCGCGGGTGCCGATCGCCGCTAAGTTGGTAGCAAATTTGATAACTAAAGCCGGTGCGCAGCGGGTTTTGACGATAGACCTGCACGCGTCGCAGATACAAGGGTTTTTTGATATCCCTGTAGATCACCTTTACGCGGCACCGATCGTGGTCGATTATTTCAAGTCGAACCCGATCGAAAATCTGATCGTCGTTGCACCCGACACCGGCGGAGCAGAACGTGCACGGGCTTATGCAAAACGTCTCGGTGCGGGACTTGCACTTTGCGACAAACGCCGTGAGCGTGCTAACGAAGCCGATGTGATGAACATCGTCGGTGATGTCAGCGGTAAAAATTGTTTGATAATCGATGATATGTGCGATACGGGCGGCACGATATGCAAGGTTGCCGAGGCTCTGCACAAAGCCGGCGCCAATGAGATATCGGCGTGCTTTACGCACGGCGTGCTTTCGGGCAAGGCGGTCGAGAATATTAGCGGATCGTATTTGAAAAAGGTCATCGTGACCAACACCATCCCCATCAGCGACAATGGAATGCCGTTGGTTGAGGGCGGTAAGATCGAAGTTTTGAGCGTCGCCGAGCTGCTTGCTTCGGCGATCAGGTCGATTCATGACGAGACGAGTGTTTCGTCGTTGTTCATATAAGAACCCACCCGTTGACGCAGGTGGTACTGACAGGAAAAAGTTATGGCAGAAAAAGTAATTGTAAAAGCAGTACAGCGTGATACACGCGGTAAGAATGAGAATCGTAGGTTGCGTGCCGCGGGCAAGGTCCCGGTCATCGTCTATGGCGGTGGTACCGAGAGTTTTGCGGCGACGGCTGAGTTAAAAGATCTGGCCGCGATCATCCGTTCTGATTCGGGTATTAATACCGTATTTGGGCTCGATATCGAGGGACAGGGAATTAACGATGTTATTTTTCAGGATCGTCAGATCGACGCCGTCAAGGGCCGTCTGATCCACGCCGACCTGCGACGTTTTGCTAAGGGTGAAAAGATCGAAATGACGGTTGCCATCCACCTAACCGGCCACGCGATCGGTTTGCAGGAACCAGGCGCTGTGCTGACGCAGGTAATGCGTGAGATCAAGGTGCTTTGTGAACCGGCAAATACTCCTGAGTCAATCGATGTCGATGTCACGGATCTGGACCACGGTCATTCGATCCACGTTTCTGACCTCAAGGTCGCGGATGGTATCGAGATCCACGATGCACCTGAAACGGTAGTCGCGTCGATCGTGATCGTTCAGGAAGCTGACCTCGAACCGCAGATCGAAGCTGGTGCACAGCCTGAAGTCATTGGCGAGGCTCCTGCTGAACCCGAAGCCGATGGCGGTGAGTAATTGACCGGATTGGACGCTTCAAACTGGCTCGTTGTCGGGCTCGGAAATCCGGGCCCGCAATACGAAAAGACGCGGCACAATCTCGGGTTTATGCTCGTGGATATGCTTGCGGGCCGGTTGCAGACGCAGGTCAAACGTGATGAATGCAGAGCGTTGATAGGACGCGGCATTCTTGACAATCAAACGGTCGAGTTGGCCAAGCCACAGACGTTCATGAACCTGAGCGGCGAATCGGTAAGCTGCCTGATCGCGAAAGATGATAGGTCGGTCAAACGGCTGATCGTTATCTCAGACGACCTGGCGTTGCCATTTGGGACGATGCGGATTCGTCCGCAGGGTTCGCACGGCGGACAAAACGGGCTGAGGTCGATCATTGAATGTTTGAAAACACAGGAATTTATCCGTTTGCGGATAGGAATTCAGCCGGAGCATCCGGTAGCGGACGCGAGTCGGTTCGTTTTGGAAAATTTCGCCAAGGGCGATGCCGAAACGCTTGATAAGACATTGGATATAGCCGCCGAAGCCGTGCGGTGCATCATTACGGATGGTGTGGACGCGGCGATGGCGAGATTTAATTAGCTTTTGAATTATAGAGAATCCTTACTTCATCTCAGTTGAAGATGAGGTTTGTAACCGAAAGGAGATAGGAAATAAATGGGAAACAGAACGTACGAAGTAATGTATATCGTCGATCCGGCAACGGAAGCCGATAAGATCGAAAAATTGAACGACGCTGTCGCAAAATTGATCGAAAAAGAGGGCGGCGAAGTCATCCGTATGGATGATATCGGTATGAAAGACCTTGCTTATCCGATCCAGAAAAAGAACACCGGCCACTATGTGCTCTTTGAGATACAGGGATCGGGACAAGAGATCCTGGAACTCGAACGCCGCATGCGTGTTAATGACATGGTCTTGCGTTATATCACCGTCCGCGTCGATGAGGATCGTAAAAAAGCTGAAAAGCTCCGTAACAAACGTGAGGCGAAGGCAGCAAAGCGTGCAACGTTCCGTGCAACGGCGGAAGCGGGTGAGACAACCGAAACAGCGGAGGTAGAGGCTGAGGCGTAACCGCTGAGACCGAGGAGAAAAGTTATGGCAGATAATGAAATGGAAATAATGGATGACCGCGGTGGTTTAGGCGTCGGCGAAGACGTAATTGGCGACCGCCCGCGTCGATATCAGCGCCGCCGCCCGCGCAACATGGTGCCGGACTATGTCGATTGGAAAGATGTCGATCTTTTGAGAGAGTTCGTGCCGGAACGCGGCAAGATCATGCCGCGCCGTATATCGGGCATCACCGCTAAGGATCAGCGCCGCGTCGCCAAAGCGATCAAGCGTGCGCGTTCGATGGCAATGCTGCCGTTCGTAGATGATTAAATTGAAGAAGCCCTTCGTCGAGTAAGGGCGTATCACTCAAGTCGGATGTTCCGCCCTTGCTAATGCTCGGGCCTCCGCAAAGGAAATATAATGGCAAATACTACAGTTTTATTACGCGAAGATATCGATAATCTTGGCGGCCGCGGCGAGATCGTCAAGGTCAAGGCCGGTTACGCTCGCAACTACCTGCTACCGCAGGGCTTTGCGACGCTCGCGACCAAGGGCAACGTCAAGCAGATCGATCAGGAAAGAGAGGCTCTCTTAAAAAGAGCCGCTGTTGAAAAGGCGACCGCCGACGCTCAGAAAGCGCAGATGGAAAGCATCAGCCTTACATTTGAACGCAAATCGGGCGACCACGGCCAGCTTTTTGGTTCGGTCACGTCGATGGATATCGCCGAGGCTTTGCAGGCCAAAGGGTACGAGATCGACCGCCGCCGCATTTCGCTTAAAGATGCGATCAAGGAAACGGGCGAATACACCGTCAACGTCAAACTTCATCGCGAAGTGACATTGGCTGTGCCTGTAACCGTCACCGCCGAAGGCGGCGAAATGCCGGTCAAAGAAGACAAGAAAAAGGCGAAAGCCGAAGAGGTCAAGGCTGAAGAAGCCGCTCCGGTTGCTGAGGAAACGGTTGTCGAAGAAGTTGTTGCTGACGAAGCACCAGCCGAAGACGAAGCTGCTGCCTAAATACAGGTAAGATCTAACCGCGAAAAGAGCGAAATATACGAATATTGTTTTCGGGTATTTCGCGTTTTTCGTGGTTAAATTCTTATTGACCTACCGTAAATATCCGCTTTATTTAGGGTTACCAACTTTCGATATCGGCCTTTAGACAAGGCCGTTTTTTGTGGCTAAAATTAGCATCACTCAACAAGAATTTTCATCAAAATGGCAAGTGTTTTTCCCGACAATCGACGAGAGCAGTATCTCGAAAAGCCTTTACCTTCGAGCGAGGAAAGCGAGCGCGTTATCCTAGGTGCGATATTGCTTGATAATTCGGTGATCGCACAGGCGGTTGAGCATCTTAAGCCCGAAGATTTTTACTCGCCGCTGAACCGCCGCGTCTTTGCCGCGATGATCGCCCTGTTTGAAAAACAGACGCAGATCGACCCGATACTGATCGGCGAAGAGTTGAAAAAAGAAGGTTCGCTCGATTCGATCGGCGGCATTACGACGATCACAAATCTGACATTTGGCTTGCCGCATTTTTCTAATGTCGAAGAATACATCAAGGTCGTCCGCGACAAATCGGTCATTCGCACGCTGATCCGGACGTGCAACTCGATCACAGGCGAGGCCTTGGCCGAAGAAGAAGATTCCGAGATCATACTCGACCGCGCCGAGCAGGCGATCTTTGCTCTTTCTGAAGCCCGGACGAATCAAAGTTTTTCTCGTATCGGGCCAATTTCCGATCGGGTGCTCGCCCGCGTTAAAGAACACGCCGCTAACGGTTCCGGTCATGGAATAACGGGCCTTTCGACGGGATTTTATGAGCTTGATGATCTTACCTCAGGTTTGCAGCGAACCGATCTGGTCATCATCGCCGGACGGCCGTCGATGGGTAAAACTGCATTTTGTCTAAATTTAGCTCAAAATGCGGCTGTCAAATCGAATGCGGTCGTGGCTGTCTTCTCACTCGAAATGTCGAAAGAGCAGCTTGTAACCCGTATGCTCAGCAGCGAGGCGAAAATTAACGCCCACCGTTTTCGCACGGGACACCTGATGGGCAAAGAATGGGAAAATCTTGCCCACGCGATCGGCACGCTTTCGGATGCACGGATATTTATCGATGATTCGCCCGGCATTTCGGTGCTTGAGATGCGTGCAAAATGCCGCCGCCTGGCGGCCGAGCAAAAACAGATCGATCTGATCGTCGTCGATTATCTCCAACTTATGGGCGGCAACAGCAGCGGCCGCCGCAGCGAAAATCGTCAGCAAGAGGTTTCGCAGATCTCGCGTGAGCTAAAGGCTCTGGCAAAAGAACTGGACGTCCCGGTCGTCGCCCTCTCGCAGCTTTCGCGTGCGCCAGAGGCTCGTAATCCGCCACGGCCATTGATGTCGGATCTTCGCGAATCGGGCAGTATCGAGCAGGATGCGGATGTTGTCGGATTTATCTTTCGTGAGGATTATTACAACGAAACTGATGAGAACAAAGGGGTTGCAGAATTGATAATTGCGAAACAGAGAAACGGCCCGACGGGCACGGTAAAACTCGCGTTTATCAGGGAATATACTTTGTTCGAAAACCCTTACAGAGAATAGGCCGTAAAATCTGAACTATGTCACAAGACCTACGCTATCCTATCGGTGAATTTAACGCCGATTTTGAGATCTCACCCGCAGCCCGCGAAGCGAGACTTGCGGTAATTCGGGTATTGCCGGCTGCAGTTGCCGACGCGGTTGCCGGACTAAACGAAACTCAACTCGACACACGATATCGCCCCGACGGCTGGACGGTCCGTCAGACGGTCCATCACCTCGCCGATAGCCATTCTAATTCGCTCACGCGGTTCAAGCTTGCGTTGACCGAAGACGAGTCGCCAACCATTCGCCCGTATTACGAAGAGCGCTGGGCCGAGCTTGGTGACAGCAAATTGCCGATCGATGTTTCGATAAAGATGCTAGAATCGCTACACACGCGGTGGACGGCTCTGCTCGAATCGATGAGTGAAGCTGATTTTGGTCGGTCTTTCATCCATCCCGAAACCGGCGAATGGACGCTCGAAGCCGCTTTAGCACTCTACGCTTGGCACTCGCGGCATCATACGGCACATATTACGCATTTGCGAGAACGAAACGGCTGGTAGAAAGTTTAGCTGTGGATAGATATGGCTGAAAATAACCGCCTTATATCCTTAGACGTATTTCGCGGACTCACCATCGCGGGGATGGTTTTGGTCAATAATCCCGGTGGCTCGCCCGTCTATTGGCCGCTCGAACACGCCGAATGGCACGGCCTTACGCCTACGGATTGGATATTTCCGTTCTTTCTCTTCATTGTTGGCGTCTCGGTTGCGATCTCGATGGGGAAGTCAGTCGGCTCCGGCAAACCAAGGCCGTATCGCAAGGTCTTCACAAGAGCTATTGTCATATATCTCTTGGGAGCAGCGATATCGATCTTACCTTTCTTTCAGTTTCAGGCATCGGACGCGCCGGACTGGCTAAAGCTCTTGACATGGATCGCGTTCGCACTTTCACTGCTCACCGTACTGATGCGGAAATGGTGGTGGGCCTTAGGACTATTGACCGCTGCCGCCGCGGGAATTGCTCTGATGAATCTGGCGCTCTACAACGTAGTTCCGTACAATTTCGGGACGTTCCGGATCATGGGTGTCCTGCAGC
>JBGAUY010000082.1:0-8590 GCA_044228425.1 Pyrinomonadaceae bacterium
GAGCAGCGTATCGACAGTACCCTTAGGCAGTTTGTCGAAAGCAGCGTTTACCGGTGCGAATACGGTAAACGGGCCTGCACCTTTCAGCGTGTCAACCAAACCTGCAGCCTTAACCGCCGCAACGAGTGTCGTGTGATCTTTCGAATTCACAGCGTTGTCGATGATGTCTTTTGTCTTGAGCATCGCAGCTCCGCCGACCATTGGATTGCCGTCTCCGGCCGGTGCCGTAGCGGTATTGGCCGCTGCCGTATTCGCCATAGCGTTGTTAGCAGGCGCCATTTTCGACGCATTGCTGTTGTTTGCCGCAGTGTTAGACGCCGGTGCTCCGCATCCTACCAGCATAGCCATCGTTCCAAGAATAATTGTTATTAATGTCAGTTTCATTTCGTTCTCCCCAAAGTTTGTTAAGTATCAATAAGCACGCCGCCGCTATGTATCTTTCGGTCACGTCCCGTACGAACGTTTGCGTACACTCGCTAAATGGCTGCTACGTAATAGGTTTCGTCCATGTATCGTCTTTGGATTCAGAATTACTTGCGCTTGGAAGCAAGTTCTAAATACGGGCAACCGCCTTGTCATTTTTTGCCTCAAATTGAGGCTGCAGATTTTCAACGCGGGGGAAATTTTGTATCCTACGTACACCATTTAACGGAACAAACTAAACAAACAAAAAAGGAGATTTAGATGAGACCAGCATTAAAACTCGTGCGTATTTCGAAATATCTACGCCTGCCCGTTGCGGCCGCCTTTGCGACCGTTTTCTTTTGTAGTTTTTTAATGGCACAGGGCGAAAAATCGTTATTCAGATACGTTTCGGAAAAGACGGGGCGAGAAGTTTATGCTCTTAAAAATTCACAGCGAAAAGTCATGGATGACAAGGCGGCGAAGGGCGGCTGGATCGTCCAACAACTGGGTTATGCTTACGCCGAGCAACGTGCGGGCACTACGGCTCTTTACGGCCTGACACTTTTGGAACTGGGCGGATCGCCAGCCCGCGTTTTGTTTACGTTCTCCGAAACAGAGTATAAGAACCTGACCAGCAAAAAGAGCCCGAAAAAATGGAAACCATATTTCAGCGACAGCCCTATTGTTGCGTATGTATTATTGGATGGTGGGGAGAACCGTCTGGGGGCCCATTATTTTACAACTAAAGGTGCCGTTGACGATGATCCAAGGATCAGGTTTGAGGGCGGCGAATATGAAAAATGGAAAGCCCTTCCGAACACGCAATACTTTAGCGGCGGACCATCATTTTACATCTGGAAAGACGAACCGACCCCCGCTCTCATCACATCAGTTTTCGGTCCTGTCCTAAATATTCCGAAAGGGATTTTCTTGGATCAGTCAGTAAGGCCGGCACTGTACGAGAACGGTAAGAATGGTTATGAGATCGATGCGTCGCGGGCATTTGCGGGCCCTAACAAGCCTCTGACACTTTACAGCAAAGACGCTCTATCCTGCACAACCGACGGCTGCAAATTTAATTTTGGCATGTTTATTATGCGCAACCAGGACGCTGGGACTCTTTCGACTTATGCGACTGCGACTGTGAACGGCAAGATCATAGGAAACTCCTTGGGATTCAAGAAAGGTGAACGAAGCCGATCGTTGGTCCTAGGGATACCAATCAAATACGGTAGCAACAAGATCCTCGTCAGCCTCAAACCGTATAAAACTGCTGATGATATAGATAAGAGCAATAACACCTTTACGGTCGAGGTGATCTTAAAGCAGTAATAGCCACCAACTGATCACGAAAAAGAGGTAAGAACCCAAAAGTTCTTACCTCTTTTTTGCTTATAAATGGCGGAGCCGACGGGACTCGAACCCGCGACCTCCAACGTGACAGGCTGGCGTTCTAACCAACTGAACTACGACTCCGCAAGAGTGGTGGGCACTAAGGGACTCGAACCCCTAACTTCCTCCTTGTAAGGGAGGCTGTCTACCAATTGACATAAGTGCCCAAACTGGTGTCAACAAGAATATTTTCGTATGCGTGCCCGAAATTATTTTCAAAAAAACTCGCTCATTTAATCAAAAATGAGCGAACTGATAGCTTAAGAAAGTGGTCAGACATTGTCAAGCTTGACACAAACACCGTGCCCAGTTCGTGGGCAATTCACTCTTGCAATACAAACAGGTTGGTGATATGTTGCTGTCGAAAAGACAATTTGGAGGCTACCGCCATGATCAAAAGATCTTCGCTATCAACGTTGGCAATCTCCTCGATCCTGCTGTTATTTGTAATAGCTACTGGGGCCCAGACCGAGTACGATTACATCACCAGCGGCAACGCTGCGCTTGACGCAAAAAATTACGACCAGGCGATCACATATTACAACAGTGCGATCAGCGTGAATCCGAGCTCGACGGTCGGGTACTATAACCGTGGTCTTGCTTACGACAAAAAGCGAAATTACGATCAGGCGATCGCTGACTACAGTCGTGCGATCCAACTCGACCCCAATTACTCCAAGGCTTGGGGAAATCGCTGTGCAGTCTATGAAACCAAAGGGAACTATGACCAAGCGATCGCAGATTGTACGAGGGCTATTCAGCTAGATCCGAATATGTCATACGCCTACAATGCCCGGGGAATGGCCCACTACAGCAAAAAGAACTACACACAATCGATAGCTGACCACACACGGGCGATCCAACTCGATCCGAATTTCGCAAGCGCTTATGAAAACCGCGGAAACGCATATGACGACAACGGTAATTTTGATCTTGCGATCGCAGATTACGGCAAGGCTATTTCGCTAAATCCAAATACTGCCATGACATATTACAACAGGGCTTTAGCATATTACCGTAAAGAAAAATACGATCTAGCGTTGCCTGATTATACCCGGTCGATCGAGTTGGATCCGAATTATGAGCGCGCATATGAGGACCGCTGTTATATTTATTATTTTAAGGGAAAATACGACCTCTCGATCGCAGACGCGTCTAAGGCTTTGCAGCTTGATCCGACCAATGTAAATGCCTATTACTATCGAGGCCTCTCCAATCGTTTAACCGGTAAATACACCGAAGCCATTGTCGACCTAAAACGGGTCGTAGAGATAAAACCAGACTACACAAATGGGTATTACGAACTCGGGGTCGCAGAATATTTTGCCGGCAGCTACAACGCAGCTATAAAAGATCTATCGAAATATTTAGAAACATACCCTGACGACATTAATTCACTTTACAATCGAGGACGTTCCTATCGACGCATCGGCGAACTCAACCTCGCGCTTGCCGATCTGAACAAGACGATCGCACTTAACACCAAGGCCGAAAATGCTTATTGGGAACGCAATTATGTTTATATCGACCTACAGCAATACGACAAGGCCCTTGCCGATATCGATAAGACCGTCGAGATCAACCCAAAAGCTATAAATGCCCCGTATAACCGAAGCTGGGTCTATCTCTATATGAACAAGGGAGATGCCGCGTATGAGCAGGCAATGACCTATCTTGAACTGAACGGGCTAAAAGGATCCTCTTCGACGTACGCGATCATCACCGGCTATCTGGGCCTCAGAAAAGCGGGCAAAGCCGCCGCCGCCAAAACCTTCCTCGCCGAATGGCTGCCGCAGGTCAAACCCGAAGACTGGACCACATCGATAATGAAATATTTCCAAGGCTCGATGGCCGCCCCCCAGTTGCTCGGAGCCGCCGACACAAACGACAAGCTGACCGAAGCCCACGCCTATATTGGCGTCATGCAAATGATCGCCGGAACCCCCGCCCCGGCAAAGGTCCATTTGAACTGGGTAAAAGACAACGGAAATAAAAACTTTGTCGAATACGATCTGGCGATCGCCGAGCTAAATCGAAAACCCGGAGCGACAACGAAAAAGCCGCTCCCGAAAAAGCGGCCTTAACAAATTGAGTTTGGTTGGGATCAAGATCGTTTTAGCAACACGGGTTTCTCACGCGTTTCGGGCGTTGCCGACTTGCCGTCATTGACGAGCACGGTGCCGCCAAAACCGACTGCCCATATCTTGTTGCCGGTCGAGTATATCTTTTCTAAGCGGTGCGTAACTTTCGAGTTCATTTCGAACCAGTTGCTGCCGCCGTCGGTCGTGCGGAGGATCGTGCCTTCGTCGCCGACCGCCCAACCGCTCGAACCGCTCGCAAAATAGACATCGTTTAGATTAGAGTCGGTGGCCGATTGCTGCTGACGCCAGAGCCGTGCTCCGCCGTTCGAATGAAATATCCGTCCTCCCGTGCCGACCGCCCAGCCGCCTTTACCACCGATGAACGCAACGGCATTAAATTTTACGTTTGTGTCGCCAAGCAGTGTTGCCTTTTCCCAAGTAAACCCCGAGTCATCGGTGAACATTATCGTCCCACCCGCACCGACGATAACGCCTGTCATCGTGTCGCCAAACGAACCGTCGAGCAGCAGAAAATGGATGGCCGTCTGTATCTTTTTCCAGGTGACGCCGTCCTCTTGCAGCTTGTAAAAGATACCGCCCTCGCCAAACGCGGTCGCCGAGCCGTCTTTGTTAAAGAGTAGCTTGGTCACGCGTTCGCGGCCGCCATCCTGAAACTCAAATTTCTCCCAGTTGCGTCCGCCGTCGACGGTCTTTCTGATATACGACGAAGCGTTTGCTCCGCGAGCATATATATTGCGCTGACAGAGCATCCAGCCATTCGTCTCGTTCACCATATGGATCTGCGAGATCGAATCGTTCATGATCTTTCGTTCTTTATTCCAAGTCGCTCCGCCGTCAACCGTCGTCAAGATCGTACCGTCGTCGCCAACGATCCAGCCCTTCGTGTCGTTCAAAAAATAGACATCATGAAACCACGCGAACGAGTTCGTCGTCTGCTTGACCCAATCGGCCCGCGCCGACTGAAAGCCGCACAACAATATGACTAAGATTGAAAGTAACTTTATCGTTCGCATATTTACCTGCCGACTGCCTACTGCCACTGCCGCTGATCAAAGAGGGCTTCCAACCATGTACCTCAAGCTACTCGCCTTGAGCATAATGTCAAACGCCTTAGCGAGGCTAAATCCTTTTCCGGCAACAAATACCTGGTCGCCGGGGCTGAGATAGACCATGTCGGCCTTGCCCGCTTCGATCTCGGCCAGATTGACCACGCGGCGAGAAAGACGTCCGTCTTTACCATATGACACGACCGCGACCTTTTTGTTATCGCCATTTTTGGTGACTCCGCCGGCCTCAAGTACGGCTTCGTAAATGCTGACCTTGCGGTCCATGACGCGGACACCCGGAGTGGCTACGTTGCCCATCACGCTATAACGGGTAGCATTTGCCTTATCGAGCGTGACCGTTACTTTTGGATCGATGATAAATTCGTCCAGCTTTTTTGTGATCTCAGCGGCGATCTGCTCGACCGTTTTACCGGCAACGAGGATGCCTTCACGGACCAGCGGATACGATATACGCGCGTTGGGCGGGATCGTAATGCCGGTTTTGCAGTAATCGGGACACTGACCGAAAACCTCGACCGAGATCTGGTCAGACGGCCCCAGGCGGTATTCGCGCAGATAGTTGTCGTAATAAGGCAATATCGCCTCTGCCTCGGGGGTTTTTTGATCATCCGTCGCCGTTCCGTCTGTAACGGTCGGTGCGGGGATCGGCGCGACTGCGACCGGCTGTTTGCCGTCTTTCTTGACGTCCTTTTTGCCAGGATCGACCGACTGGGCAAAGCCTGCGGCGGTCAAAACGATCATGCCGAGAGCGGCAACTGTAAGGTTTTTGAACGTTAAAATAGCTTTCATAACAACTTCCTCGTGGCTAATTAAATGTCTATTACCGGGTTCAATCCAGTTTTTATACCCAACAAAATTTATCTTCCCTTTCCAAATAGTACGGTCTTGACCGTCTCAAAAACGATCACCATATCGAGCGTCAGGCTCTGATTCTTTATGTAATACAGGTCGTACTGAAGCTTTTGAATAGCATCTCCGACGGATGCTCCGTAAGGATATTTTATCTGTGCCCAGCCGGTCAGTCCCGGTGCGACAAGATGTCGATGCTCGTAATATGAGATCTCGGTTGCGAGCTGTTTTACAAAATGCGGACGCTCGGGACGGGGTCCGACAAAGTTCATCTCGCCCTTAAGGATGTTCCAAAACTGCGGCACCTCGTCGATACGCAGCTTGCGAATAACACTACCGACACGGGTCACTCGGGCATCGCCCGAAACCGCCCATTGCGGTGTTCCGTCAGCCTCGGCGTCCATTTTCATCGAGCGAAACTTGATGACGTTAAAGACCTTGCCGTTCTTACCAACCCGTTCTTGTTTATAGAAAATTGGCCCGCGAGATTCGAGCTTGATAAGTATCGCGGTCAGGATCCCGATAGGCAGCGAAACCATCAGCCCTATCAGTGCCAACACGCGGTGAAACATCTCGCGAACGACCAGCTTGACCGGCGAATCGCGACGGCGTCCCGCAAATATCAGCCAGGACGGACGCAGCATATCGACATGGACCTTGCCTGTAATGCGTTCAAAAAACGATGTGCATTCCTCGATCGAAACGTCTCCAGCGAGGCTCATTCTGAGCAAAGCCTCCGTCGGAAAAGCACCGCGGCGTTCGCGAACGGCGATGACGACGCGGTCGATCTTTTCATTACGAATAACGTCCTCGAGATCGGGCCCTTTGCCAAGAATGATCGAACGGCCAAGCTTTTCCATGGGTTTGGCACCATTCTCAGAAATAAATCCGGCAATGCGATAACCCGCATCGCGGCGTTCCCACACCGCCTCAGCCGTATCGAGTGCCGTCTGTCCTGTACCGACGACCAATATCTTTTCACCGATCTCCGGATGGCCAGTAAGCAGATGGATGCCGATACGCCAACCGAGCAGCAAACTAAGCACGAGGGGCACCGAGATCACTGAAACACCGCGTCCGATCATCAGAGGCGGTACAAAATAGAACAAAAGCGCGAGCAAAACCCACGCAATTCCCAACGCCTGCACGAGCCTTAATAGCAGCTCGCGGCGATTGGTCATCACGACGTAATCGTAAAGATCGTAAAAATAGAGGATGAGGATGCAGACCGCGGAGGCAAGGCCGATCTTGAACCAGCCATTTTTGGCACTTAGCTCATTAGCCGAACCGTCGAGCCCAAGACGCAGGTACATCGCCAGTATCACGCCGCCATACAATATAGCGGCATCTGCCAATATTAACCAAAATATTCTCGGACTGAACCGTGTAGCACTCATTATTATTCCTATGATCTGGCCGGGCTTAGGGCGGTAAGCGGGGCGGCCAAAACTAATTCGTTTACGACGTCATATTTTCACCAAGCCGTTTATAGTTGTAATAGCCGTAGTTGTAATGCGTTTCTTCCATCACGTCGTCGCTTTGGTTGAGTACGACGCCGAGGATGCGATCCTTTGGCAGCGGTTCGAGTATTCGATCAACTACGCTGTAACGCGTGCGGTTTGCTCTGACGACGATGATCGCGCTGTCGGCCTGATTGATCAGGACCGTCGCGTCGGTAAAGATACCGAGCGGTGGTGCGTCGACGATGATGTAGTCAAACATCTCACGCGCCTCTCGAAGAATCTCTTTGAATTTTGGACCCGAAATAAGGTCAGCGACGTCCTGCCGAGCGTCCCCGCCTGGCATGATGTAGAGTCCCGCAGGCTCGAGTTTGACAATGGATTCTGCCAAGGTGGCTGTGCCGGCAAGCACATCCGACAGGCCGCAATCGGTCTCGATGCCAAGATAATCGGCGAGGCTTGGCATACGCAGATCGCTGTCGATGATCAGGCATTTAACACCGTCGGTCTGTGCGAGCATCCACGAGAGATTTAGTGCCGTTACGGATTTTCCCTCGCTCGGGTTGACGCTTGCTACCACGATCGACTGCAGTTTTTGCCGCTGGCTTTTGTGTAAAACGTGAGTACGGAGGCTGCGATACTCTTCGCAATAGTTCGAATTAGGATTCGTTATTGCAACAAGACGTGGCTCAACGCGTGTCGGATCGACGGTCCAACTGACAAAGTCAGGCAGACTGCGCGATACGACACGCGTTGAGCTTTCGGCGTTCAATTTTGCCCCGGCAGTAAAATCCGATCCTAGATCAGGGAGTGCCGTCCCGTTCATAGAATCCGGCTGCCCTATGAACGCCGAACCTGGGTTACCGATCTTTATGTCCCCAACCAGTAGGTCGGGCGGCTGATTTGCACGCTCCGAACTTCGGTTAAAGGGAACTATGTTCTCGCGGGCCGGTTTTTCGACGCCGCTGAGTTCCTCGGTACGCTTCTTTTGTAATGCTTTCAGGATGCTCATCGTTGATTGCTCCGTGCTTACTTGATCAGGTTTGCACAATGCCTGATCTTCTTTAGTTAAACTTGTTAAACGAACGGTTCATGGAACCAATTTCGAGGTCAATGTCATCCTCGACGTCCTCGAAGATAAGGCTGCTGCCGTTGCCATATCCGTTGGATTTGCCATTTGAATGCCCGTTTCCATTTCCATTTGCTTTGCCGTCTTCGGGCTTCATCTCCTGTGAGAACACTCGCGGCTTAACCGACTCGGTACGCTGCTGGCCGTGCCAAAGGTCATCGCTCGTCTCATGGCGAAGCACATGCC
>JBGAUY010000083.1:0-8590 GCA_044228425.1 Pyrinomonadaceae bacterium
CCTAAGACTAGACCCGTTCGCCTCAAATGTCGAGGACGACTTTGCGTTATCTTCTATTCGCGCAATTACTCAGTTAATTAAATTACTGTAAAGAGCCTATACCTAACACCAGCCCCTGTATGTGTGTTACCTCGCATATAAAAAATGAAGGCCACGAGCACGTTCAGAGAAAAAAGTGATTGAAAAAGGAATGCGGTAGTGTTTAAATGTGTACTAACAAAGGCAAATTTATCAAAATTCACCTAAAATACTTATGCACGACACCGTGACTACGAGACCAAGTAAAATTTTGCGCAGCGCCGTTGATTGGCGGATGAAGGTTCTCGTCCTGTTTGGAACGCGGCCCGAGGCGATCAAACTTGCTCCCGTTATCCACGAGCTAAGAAAGAAGTTTTTTCAAACCGTCGTCGTCTCTTCCAGCCAACACAAACATCTGCTCACGCCGTTTCTCGCGTCGCTCGAGATCGATGTCGATTTTGACCTCGGTGTGATGAAGCGCAACCAGTCTCCGTCAGACGTGTGTTCACGCGTGATGTCAAAGCTCGACAAAATACTTGCGTTAGAACAGCCCGATCTTATATTGGTGCAGGGCGATACGACCACGACGCTTGCCGGAGCATTGGCTGGATTTTATCGCAAGATACCTGTTGGCCACGTCGAGGCCGGTTTGCGCTCGGGTAATTTGATGAGTCCCTATCCCGAGGAGATGAACCGCCGCGTCGTGTCGCAGATCGCTTCCTTTCATTTTGCCGCGACGGAAAAGAACCGCCGTAACCTGCTCGCCGAAGATGTGCCGTCCGAAAAGATATTTGTCACCGGCAACCCTGTCGTTGACGCGATGAAGCACATGCTCAAAAATCTCGACGTCAGCCCTGAGATCGCCGAGCTGATCAAAAAGACCGAGGGCAAAAAGCGTCTGTTGCTGACGACGCACCGCCGCGAGAGTTTTGGCTCTACGATGACGACCAATCTCAAAGTGCTGCGTGACTTTGTAGAAAAACGGCCAAATGTCTGTCTGTTTTTCCCTGTCCACCCAAACCCAAATGTTAAGGGAATCGCCAAAGAGATCCTAGGCAAACGTGAGCGGATATATTTGCTCGACCCTCTCGATTATTCGGACTTTTTAGCGATCATGCGTTCCGCATGGCTGATCGTTTCGGATTCAGGCGGCGTGCAAGAAGAAGCTCCATCGTTGGGAAAACCTCTGCTCGTCATGCGTGAAAACACTGAGCGGCCCGAAGCGATAAGGTCAGGCGTCTCGAAACTGATCGGCAACAGCCCAGGCTCGCTGAAACAGATGCTTGAGGAAAATTACTCGGTCGAGACGTGGATCAAATCTGTCAAAGAGGTTGCAAACCCTTTTGGTGATGGCCGCTCGGCGGCGAGGATAGTCCGTGTCATCGAGGAAAAACTCGCCGCCAAAGACCGCGCCGCAAAAGCCGAGCAAGGCACCCTTTTCTGATCCGTCACCATTCCCACATCGCAAAAAAACTTCACCTCAAATACGGAAACTCACTACGTTTAAAAGTTTATTAACAAAGGAGCGTACTTCGGGCTTTTGCACCCGGCTCCTTTCATGTTTATTCGGCAGCCCCGCGATAAACACGAAAAACGCAATGCACGACCCCGTCTTCCCACAAAAGGTTTTTGGTATCCGGCACGGCCGGAGCACGCTTTTTAGGATCGAATATGAGTGCCGCGAAAAAAAATTCAAAGAGCCTGTTGACCATCCTGGTCGAGGATTATTTTCATGTCGGTGCGTTTGAAAATCTTATTCAGCAGCGCAATTGGCAGAATTTTGAGCCTCGCTACGAGCAAAACACCCTAAAAACTCTCGACCTGCTCGATCGTTACGACACCAAGGCAACGTTTTTTGTGCTTGGCTGGATCGCTGAGGCCAATCCTGACCTGATCCGCGAGATCGCGTCGCGCGGCCACGAGGTCGCAAGCCGCGGATATTATCACCGCAGCCCCCGCAACCTGACCCCAAACGAATTTCGCGAAGACCTCCGCCGCACAAACCGCGTGATCGAGGACGCCTGCGGGCAAAAAGTGATCGGCTATCGCGCCGCCGAAAAGCTCACGTTTGACCAAAGCGGCTGGGTTTTGGACACTTTGGCGGACGAAGGGTTTACTTACGATGCATCGTTTTTGCCCACGTCGAAAACAGAAAAAGCAAAACGCATCGCACATGAGATACAGCTTGGCGACCGGACGATATGGGAATTTCCATATTCGACGGCCGATCTCGGCATCGGCCTATTGCCGATCTCGGGGGGCAATTACTTTCGCCAGCTGCCCTACACGCTGATGCGTAAAGCGGTGAAAAATTGGCACGACAAACACGAAGACCCGTTCACATTTTACTTTCATGTCTGGGAACTCGACCCCGAACAGCCTCGCATCATGGCCGCGTCGAGTTATAACCGAATCCGCCATTACCGCAAGCTCGACAAGATGGAGTGGATACTGCACGAAAATCTTGCTCTGTATGACTGCACAGGCGTCGCCGATCATCTAGGCCTCAGCCGTGAATTGGCGGAAAGCGTTGCGGCCAAGATCGCCGACATCGAACCGGTCGCTCACGATCTAAACACGCTGACGCCCGTCTCGATCGTCATTCCCTGTTACAACGAAGAGGAATCGCTGCCTTACCTGGCAAAAACTCTTGCCTCGGTCGAGACGCGTCTCAATGACATCGGCTATACATCGGAACTGGTATTTGTTGATGACAAAAGCCAGGACGATACTCTCAACGTGATGCATTCGCTCTTTGGCGAGCATCGCAACGTCCAAATCATTCAGCACGAAGTCAACAAAGGCGTTGCCGGCGGGATTATGACTGGCATCCGTGCGGCAAAGAACGAGATCGTTTGCTCGATCGACTGCGATTGCACATTTGACCCGCACGAACTGGTCTATATGATTCCGATGCTGACCGAAGACGTAGACATGGTGCAAGCTTCGCCATATCACAAGGACGGCGCCGTGCAGAATGTACCCGGCTGGCGGTTATTGCTTTCTAAGGGTGCATCGGTGCTTTATCGACGCGTTTTGCGTACAAAGATCGCGTCTTATACGAGCTGCTTTCGCGTATTACGCCGCTCGGCGATGGTCAACATCAATCCGACCGCACCGGGTTTTCACGGTGTTCCCGAAATGCTCGGGCTGCTCGATCTCGAGGGCGGAAAAATCGTCGAATTTCCTACCGTATTGGCCGTACGCCTGTTTGGCGTTTCAAAAATGAATACGCTCAAAACCATTGTCGGCACGATCAAACTGCTGTCCCGTCTCGCGATGCTGCGTATGTTTGGCAAACCCGAACCGGCTCAGTCCGGACTGACACCGGCCACGTTGACGCCCGTTACAAAAGATCTGCCCAAATAAGCTACCAGATATGAAACAGAATATTGCCATTGTCGGCTCGGGCTTTCTCGGTATGACGCTCGCCATGCGTTACGCCGACGCGGGAGCAAAAGTGACCCTTTTCGAATCCGCTGCCGAGATCGGCGGGCTGGCATCGGTGTGGGACATCGGCGATATCGTATGGGACAAGCATTATCACGTCGTGCTCGCGTCGGATCGCCACACCCGCAATATTATCGAAGAGATCGGCCTTGGCGATGAGTTTCGCTGGGTCGAGACCAAGACAGGTTTTTACACCGATGGCGAACTGCTATCGATGTCAGACACGATGGAGTTTCTCAAATTCAAACCGCTCGACATCATCAGCAAACTTCGGCTCGGAGCGACCATTTTTTACGCTTCGAAAGTAAAGAACTGGAAACGTCTCGAAAAGATCACCGTCGAAAAATGGCTCACCAAGCTGTCCGGCAAAAAGACATTTGAAAAAATGTGGAAACCTTTGCTCAAGGCAAAACTTGGCGAAGCATACAAAGAAACGGCCGCCTCATTTATCTGGGCGACGATCCAGCGGATGTATTCGGCACGAAATTCGGGCATGAAACGCGAGATGTTTGGCTACGTTCGCGGAGGGTACGCCCGTGTGCTCGAACGCTTTGGCGAAGTGCTCGTCGAAAAAGGTGTCGAGATCAGGCTCAATTCGCGAGTCGACAAGATCGAGAGGCTCGATTCGGGTAAGATACGCATCACGCCCGCCGCCGCCCGCCGCCACAAAGACGTAAAGCCAAAGATCGTGCCGCAAGAGACAAAATACGCCACGTATCAAACCGCCGCCGTCACGGCACCCGGATTTTCAGCCGGATTTATGACCGAGCCTAATCTGGGCACGCCTACGGTCCGCCAATTTCCTCGTGCCGGTTCGTCGGGTATTTTCGACCGCGTGATCCTCACCTGTCCGTCAAATGTTGCCGCCAAGATGTTGCCGCAACTCGAAAAGACCGAGCGTCAGGACCTCGAAAGCATCAGTTATCAGGGCATCGTCTGCGCGTCCGTTTTGATGAAATGCTCGCTATCCAAGTATTACGTGACAAACATCACCGACGACACGCCGTTCACCGGCATTATCGAAATGTCGGCGATCGTGGACAAAAGAGAATTTAACGGCAACGCTCTAGTCTATCTTCCGCGATACATCGCCCCGGACGACGAACTGTTTGATAAGACAGACGAAGAGATAGAGCGGTATTTCCTTAACGGACTCGAACAGA
This sequence comes from Pyrinomonadaceae bacterium, assembly GCA_044228425.1. Taxonomy (GTDB): domain Bacteria; phylum Acidobacteriota; class Blastocatellia; order Pyrinomonadales; family Pyrinomonadaceae; genus OLB17. Next base: position 4,632 of record JBGAUY010000083.1, read on the forward strand.
TGTATCCAAAGTTTAGGAAAAAAGACGTCGTGGCATTTAAGATCTCACGCGTCCGCCAGGTTTTCCCGATACCAACTGTCCGGTATTCCGAAGCGCTTTCCCCGATGAAGTCATCCGTCGAAGGCGTTCATATCGTCAATTCGTCGCACATCGTCAACGGAACTCTTAACATTAACGAGACCGTTCAGCTTGCTGAAAAATTCTTTAGTCAGGAATTCAAACAGGATCAACAGGATGTAAAGGATAAGACGTCACGAATCCTGTAAATCCTGTCTATCCTGTTAAATTGACTTTTATGAAACCAATCGCGAGCCTTTCGCTCGACCTCGACAATCAGTGGGCATACATGAAAACGCACGGCGATGCGGGGTGGGAATCTTTCCCGTCGTATCTCGACCTTGCCGTGCCGCGTATCCTTGCTTTTTTGAAAGAGCGAGACCTCAAGATCACATTTTTCATCGTCGGACAGGATGCAGCGTTGGAGAAAAACCACGCGGCGATCAGGTCGATCTATGACGCCGGCCACGAGATCGCAAACCACAGCTTTAACCACGAACCGTGGCTGCATCTTTATTCGCGAGACGAGATAGTCGAAGAATTTGAAAAGACCGAAAATGCGATCGAGAGCATAACCGGAACGCGGCCAGTCGGCTTTCGCGGCCCCGGTTTTAGCCTCTCGCCTACCGTCATCGATGTGCTTGGCGAACGCGGCTACGAATACGATTGCTCGACCCTGCCGACATACGTCGCACCACTGGCACGGGCGTTTTACTTTTTGAAATCGCCAAAGATGAGCGCCGAAGAAAAGGAAAAACTCAAAAAACTCTTCGGCAAGTTTTCCGACGGATTTCAGACCCTAAAGCCGCACGTTGTAGAAACCGATGGTAAAAATCTCGTCGAGATACCGGTCACGACGTTTCCGGTCGTAAAGACACCGATCCACGCGACATATCTTCTATACCTTTCCGCCTTCTCGCCGTTGGCGGCAAAAGCATATTGGCGGACGGCTGTTGCGGCGTGTTCGCTGACCGGCGTCCAACCTTCGCTGCTGCTGCACCCGCTTGATTTCCTGAGCGGTGATGATATTGCCGAGCTTAAGTTCTTTCCCGGTATGAATATGCCGCTTGATAAAAAGCTGGCGCTGGTCAATGGTTTTCTCGATACATATACTCGGTCTTTTGACGTCGTAACGATGCGTGAACACGCAAATTCAGTTCGTCGCGTCCAACCTGCAACACAGCAACCGAGCGAGATCGCGTTGTAAGATAGCTGTTAATGGAAATGACGGATCGCACCAGCTATTTTAAATACAGCATCGAGTTGCTGATACTCATTCATTTGCTCATCGCTCTCCCGCTCGCGTATTACCTAAACATTTGGACTGACGAGGCATCGACGCTCTACGCGACCCAACACGGCTTTTCGGTCGCGTTTCAAACTGCCGTCATCGAACAAAAACAAGCCCCGCTTTATTTTTGGGTGCTTAGTCTTTGGCGAATGGCGAGCGAGTTGATCTTTTTTGCGAGGCTGTTTTCTGTAATGTGCAGCGTCGCGGCAATCTGGCTTTTTGCCAAGCTTGCGAATCGAATAGCGCGTCCACAAACGGCGCTGCTCGCAACCGCATTCTTCGCACTGCACCCATTTCTATTCTGGGCCAGCGTCGAGATCAGGGTCTATTCGCTTGTGATCTTGCTATCGCTCGCTCTTGTCTACACATTTCTCGATGCGTTTTGGGACAACGCCGAAAGCCGCATCGCCCCGATCGTGCGATTTGGCGTTTTATCGGTCATCGCACTCTATACAAATTATTATCTCGGGCCGATGCTCGTCGGGTTTCTGATACCGCTCATCATCGATCGCCGCTGGCGTGCGGTCGCAAACTATCTTGCGACAATGGCCATCGTCGGGCTCGCGTTCCTGCCGATGATCCTCTTTGTGCGGTCTGAGATGAACGCGCGGAGCAGTGTGTTTATCGAGGACAAATCCGTTATCTCAGGGCTCAAGATCCTGTGGAATCATGTCCTCACATACCTACTGCCGACCGAGATCTTTTCGACCGGTGTCACATCCGCCGCCGCTTTCGCGAGATTGTGGCTGGTGCGTTTTTTGTTAGTCGTGATCGCCGGCTTTACTATCGCACGGCGAAGGCTGGTTTCAGGTTACACGATAATTCTAGCAACGACGGTCGCAACGATACTCGCGTTTCTGCTTGTGGCATATTTTATTGTCGGCAGTTGGCTGGTCGCCATTCGCCATGCATCGCTACTGTTCCCTCCGCTGATACTGTTTTTTGCATCGCTGCTCAACGATCTTTTTGGCGAGGATGAAAATAGCCGCAAAGTCTTTCGTTTTGCGGCACCGGCTTTCGCGGCCGTTGTGCTTGCTTGTTTTGCTTTCACGCTAGTCAATCTTTACCCGCACGGTGCAAAACGCGGCGACTGGGCCCGCGTCGGGCAATTCATCGAACAAAACGAAAAGCCCGATCAGCCGATCGTCATCTTTCACACTTACGACGCGCTTTCGCTGCCGTACCACTATCGCGGGGTGAACCGAATATTGCCGGATGAGCGGTATTTTGAGTTCGATTTTGGCACGCCGACGCCGGAATTTGTCGCGAGGCGGACCGCGTACACGCTGTCAAAAATACCAAAAGACTCTCCCGAGATCTGGCTGCTTATGAATGACGAATGCAACACGCCCGGTATCTGCGAATCGTTTGACGAATATATCGCGGCCAACTATACGGTCGAGACCGAGCAAAGCTTTTTTGGACAAAAGGTGTATTTGCTCAGAAAACGAGTGTCTTGATCGACTCTCTTTCGGCAAATTCGGTTTCCTGTTATATTTGAAATAGAATTTTGCAAAGAAACAAAAATATGGAACCGTCAGAAAAGCCGGCTGTCAGATGTACAAAATGTGACCGCGAAATGGATCACTACAATACGTTTTTATCTCCGACTAACGAGGAGATCGTTGTTTGCTGGCAGTGTCTCGCCCGCGAGGAAAAAGGCTTTAATGCAAAACGCGATTTCCACCGCACCGCCCGCACAGGCGTGATCAGCCGATAGCTCACCAGTGGTACGTGCCAAACACCTGCATTCCCACCGATTGCAAAAACACTAACGCTGCAAGCTGCATTCGGCCTGATGATCCAAGCTCGGCGTCCTCAAGATAATACCCGACCGGAAACAATAAATACGGATAGATATACGCACACGCTCGCGCCGTCTCACCCGTCCGCCACGCTCCGACAGCGTACATACCGAGCAGCGATGTACATGCAAGAACGGTTAAAACCAGCAAAGGCCGTAAACGTAGATCTGCGAGCGGCCGAAGCCGAAACTTCGCCTTAAATCCGCGAATTAGCAGAACCAGCAAGAATGGACCGAAAAAGAATAAGATCTCAGCGACATCTTCGACGCGTGTAAACAGGTAATTTACCGGATCGACGAACAGCATAAAGCCATTAGGATTTTCATGAAGTGAAGCATTGCGAAACGAATGCCACGCGTCGTAGCCTGCGACAAAATAGAAAAGAATGTGAACACCGACCATCCCGCCAACAACGAGCACGGATCGCTTTAAGCTTCGTCTAACGATCAGATCGAATCCGGCCAACACAGGCAAGATAAAGAGGCTGACAAAGGTAAGCAGGAAAGACGCGGTCAGCAAAACTATCGCCCCAATAACCGACCTGTAGCTTTTTCCAAAGCAAAAGAGATACAGAACGCCGGTCAAAAGAGCGACGATCAAAGCATCAAGCGAGGCGAGATAATAAATTTGAACCGCAGGTAATAGCACGAGTAAGAACGCCATGTACCGCGCCGTTTCGTCGGTCAATTCCGTTCGTATCAGCCGGAAAAAAAAGAATATCGTCGGAATCGTCGCAAGGACCATAATGACGAACGCAATGATCGCAGGGTCTCGAAACAATTTGGTCAGCACGTAAAACGTCAGCA
>JBGAUY010000018.1:0-52996 GCA_044228425.1 Pyrinomonadaceae bacterium
CAGTGGCATCGTTCATAAAGATATCCATCGAGCTAAATCCCGCGCGGTTTGCGGTGCCGGCAGATTCAGGATTTAGTATCTTTGCGATCTGATCGCGGACGCTTTCGAGATGGGCTCGCGTTGCCTTGTCCGCAGAGCGGGCAAGTGCGGCACTGGCCATCGAGCTGATCGTACGAAGTTCGGCTCGATAAAACGCTTTTTCATCGCCGCTGGTGATGAAATTTGCCGCAAATCCCGCTGGCAGTCCTTGTGGGGCCGCAGCCGGGGGAGCATTTAGCTTTGTATTAGCGATGTCGAGATACGCCCGCTGTAGGTTGCGACGATACGCATCTACGGCGACCTTCGGGGCACTCAATTCACTCCAAACTCCGCCGCGAACATCCGCCAGGAAATCAGCCGCTTGATAAGCATTATTGCCGTCAAGGGCCTGCTGTTCGATCAGACGTGCGAAACGCGAGCTCGAGAGCAGGCTATTAAGCGTGCTGTTCTGTGCATTGCGGATGCGGTTTAGTGCTCCGATAGGTTCGATCTTTCGAATAATATCCTTATCGATCGCCCAGGTCGGCGTGGCAAAGGCATTTTCGTTCAGATACTTGACTGCCTCAGCCTGACGGGCTTTGGAAACGGCTGTGAAACGTGGGCCCGGTTGGCCAATGTGTCGCTGCTGCGAATCATATCCGCCTACGATGGCGGCGACATGGTTGTTTTCAAGCGTCCACTGGCCGATCATGCGGCCATAGAGCTCGGCAAGGTCACTATAGTCTTCACCGTTTTGCGTAGTCGTTGCTCCGACGAGCAGCTTTGAGACGCGTTTCAGGTTCAACAGGCCGAGGCCTGACGATTTGACTGCATCGGCATCGCCGACGGCTTCGGTTAGTTCGCCGGGATCGCTACCTGCCGTACCATCCGTCGAGAAACGCAGCCAAGGTGTGGTGTCCTGAGCCTTTGCCCATTCGTTGAGCGTATTTTTCTCAGCATCAGGAGTGCGGGCAGCAGGGATCGGTTTGTAGCCCCACATTGTCGCCCAAACATCATACGGGCCGATGCCGGGAACGAGGTCTTCGATAGCGATGCCGTCCTCGGGCTGTGCGACATAGTTAAAACGCGAATAGTCCATCAGCGTGGGCGTGTGGCCCATCTTTTTGACCCACTCTTTATCACGGACCTTGTCTTGCGGATAGGTCGAGCTGGCTTTCATGTTGTGCTGAAACCCGAGCGTGTGGCCGACCTCGTGGGCACAGACGTATTCGATCAAAACGCCCATCAGGTCGTCGGGGAAAGGGAAACGCTGTGCACGCGGGTCGAGAGCACCGGCTTGCAGAAAATACCACGAACGCTGGAGGTTCATGATGTTGTGATAAAACTGGATGTCCGATTCGAGGATCTCGCCGGTTCGAGGGTCGGCGATGTGCGGCCCCGAAGCATTTTCAATAGTTGACGGCAGCCAGCGGATGACCGAGTAGCGGGCATCTTCGGGGCTGAAATCAGGATCTTCTTTCTTGGTCGGAGCGACTTTGGCGATGATCGCGTTCTTAAAGCCCGCGGCCTCAAAAGCTTTCTGCCATTTCTCGACGCCCTTGATCATGTATGGGATCCATCTTGCGGGGGTTGCCGCATCGATGTAATAGACAATGGGCTTGACGGGTTCTGACAGCTCGGCAGTCGGATCTTTCTTTTCGAGACGCCAGCGGCGGATGTAGCGCGTCTCAGGAGCTTTGTGCTCGCTGCGGCCGTAGTCGATCTGGGTCTGCGAAAAATATCCGACACGCTCGTCAAACAGACGCGGCATCATCGGATTTTCGGGCAGCTTGACCATACTGTAATGCAGCACGACCGTCGCACTGCCGGGGTTCATGCCGCCAGTTGCCGCCGCACCCGCAGGACCGCCACCGCCGCCGGCTCCAGCAGGAGGAGCGGCACGTGTGTAGGTCATCGAAGACTCTGCCTCGATGTTGGTCGGATAAGGGGTGACTCGTTCGATGTACGAACGCGTTGCGTCGAGCGCCGTGGCGTTGAGCCGCTGGCGGGCGCTAAATTCGAACACATCGGTGCTAAACAAGCGCGTCACGTCGATGACAGCGGATTCGTCCGGCCCCCAAGCCGCGACGTTAAACGTCATGATGATCGAGTCATTATTCGAGGCTTTTACGGCTTCTGATATTGGTTTATTTGGGTCGGCGACGACGCTGTAGTTGATGCTCCGGAGGTTTATTTTGTTTTCGTTTCGCTCCCAACGAACGACGCGGCTTCCGAGAGCCTGTCCACCGTAGCCGACGCCGAGTGTCGTGCGGGCGATCTGTGTGACCCAAAGGAGCTCTTTGCCAAGTTCGGTTTTTGGGATCTCGTAATAATATTTGTCTTTGACCTGATGCACGGCAAAGAGGCCTTTTTTGGTTTTGGCGTCTTTGGTGATGACCTTGTCATACGGCTGCGGGTCGGTCGAAGGTCCGGCACCGCCGGGACGCTGTCCGCCGGGTGTCGGCGGCGTATCGGGCGGCGTGTCCTGAGCGGCAACGGCCATAGCCGACGCCATCAAACACACGCTCATGAGCAAAACTCTAACTACAGTTCCATTCATCTAAATTCTCTCCTTAGGTTGGTAGCACTTTAGCCATCACCGCCGCAGTTACAAATACACTCTTGGCATCAGATCCGCGGCGGATAAACAGTTTCAAAATCGGGTTGTCAGAAAATAATTACTGGAAGGATATATATAACATTCGAGCTTGTGCGATGCAATAAGGACGAACGCACAAAAAAGACGGCCTTGCGGCACGTCCTTCACGATCAATTAAATGAGCGGAGATAAAAGTGGTACACCCGGCATGATTCGAACATGCGACCCCTTGATTCGTAGTCAAGTACTCTATCCAGCTGAGCTACGGGTGCGCGAAAAGCGAATAGTTAGACTACAAAGCGCCGGGCAAAGTGTCAAGTTTCGCGTTTATTTAGCAAAGTAGCCCTGACGAGTACGTGAGATGTAATCGGAGTTTTTGACCGAAATAGTTATTGCACGCCATTTCCCATCACGTTTTTCGTTGGACGGGTTGTATTCGACCGTGTAAAGAGTGCGTAGATCGGCGGCTACCTGGGCGTAGAGTCGGCCCATTTCTTCGAGACGATTAATGGAATTTAGCTGTCCGCCGGAGCGGTCGGCGACAAGTTGTAGGCGTGCTCGCGAGGCTTTGAACATCGCGACCTGACGCGGTGTTGGGTCAGCAAGCTTTGCCGGATCGCCGGTAGGCAGAGCGAGCGGATAGATCGTTACGCCCTGTGCGTCGCTACGATTTAAGACGCGGTTTAGGATCTCGCTTGTCTCGGGTTTAATGGCGGTAGCGACCTGGTCGTCCTTTAAAGATTCGAGCGATTTGCGGTCGATATTTTGCACATCGGAATCGACACCGTCTGTCAAAACGATGATCGCTTTGCGGCGGCTTTTTTCTTTTGAAAGTTTATCGAGGGCAAAATCGAGAGCTTTATAAAGCTGTGTTTTGCCTCGTCCGTTCGACACCGCGATCGAGTTCGCAATTACGGCTTGATCAGTCGTGAAATCATTACGCAAATTTATCTTGTCGTAAAACTCGATGACCGCGACGCGGTCATTCGGCGAAAGTGCGTCGATAAACCTTACGGCAGATTGTTTGATCACCTGACGAAACCCAAGTGTCGAGCCGCTCATATCGAGCATTATCACAACACTAAATGGGGCCTCGGTTGGTTCGAATCTGGATATCTGCTGCTTTACGCCATCCTCAAAAAGGTCAAAGCTATCTTTGTTAAGGCTCAAGATGGGACGGCCTCGTGGATCGACGACACCAACATTTAGTCGAACGATCGACGAATCGACGCGGATCGGATCATCATCCTGCGCTTGCGTGCTAATAATGCCAAATAGTAGTGCTGTAACGAGGAATATCGCTTTGGACAAGCTCATATCGAAATGTTAGCAATTTGACGCTTATTATCGAAACCCGGTTGCATGGGCTTCGTGCTAAATGCCTTAACAGATCGCGATTTATGGTTTATAATCTTTTCAACTTCGAAATGTGCCGGTGTCCAGAGCAGTTTCATTGTCGAACGGCGTACGTTGTGGGGAAGACGAATGCTTTTTCGCCCGAATTTTTGTGCAAACTGTGGAGAAAAGGTAGAGCGTGCCGATTGGGGTATACTCACGAGCCGTAGGTTTTGTCCGGTTTGCGAATCGGAATTCAAAGGTCAGGACCTTATACCTAGAGCAGTTGTAGCGACCGGGGTTTTGATCGGGATGTTTGGGCTTGGCTTTTATTTAAAGAGTGGTACGCAACCCGCCTCTGCTCTGGTTGCAAAGCCACCGACAAAACAAACAAATCAGGCAACGGCGGCGAATCCGCCAGCGTCTCAACCGGCGAATATTGAGCCGCCACGTTCGGCGGACATACAAAGTTCGATGTCTGTGCCGCGAACTCTTGTTTCGACGCCGACAAATCAGCAGGTGCAAAAGCCTGTCGAAGAGATCGGGTATTATTGCGGTGCCGAGACAAAAAAGGGAACTCCGTGTTCGCGCCGCGTAAAAGGAAATATACGCTGTTATCAGCACAAAGGAATGCCGGCGATGCTGCCGCCTGAGAAATTAAAGATCGGATAATTTTCACGTTAATTAAGGGCTGAGAATGAAACAAATTGCACCAAATTCAATGATCCAAAACCGCTATCTGGTCGTGCATATGATCGGGAAAGGCGGCATGGGCGAGGTTTATCTTGCGGTAGATCAGCGGCTTGGCAGCGCTGTCGCACTAAAGCGAACGATGTTCAAGGAAAACCCCGAGCTTGGTGCGGCCTTTGAACGCGAGGCAAAGATATTGGGTCGTTTGCGGCACCCTGTTCTGACAAAAGTGATCGATCATTTTATCGAGGGCAATGACCAATACCTCGTGATGGAGCACATCTCCGGTGATGACGTCGGCAAAAGGCTCGAGAGCGCGGCAAAGCCTTTTCCGTTAAGTTGGGTAATGTTTTGGGCGGATCAGCTGCTCGATGCTTTGAACTATCTGCACTCACACGAGCCGCCGATCATTCACCGCGATATCAAGCCTGAGAATCTCAAGCTGACGGACGACAATCACATTGTTCTTCTGGATTTTGGGCTGTCAAAGGATTTTGATACTAAATCTGAATCGGCTTCGCTTGGAACCGGCAGCGTTGTTGGCTATTCGCCGTATTTTGCGTCGATGGAGCAGGTTCGCGGTACCGGGACAGATGCCCGAAGTGATATCTATTCGCTGTCAGCCACGTTATATCAGTTACTTACGAATACGATCCCTGCCGATTCGTTGACGCGGGCGGATGCAATGCTCGGAGGATTGCCGGATCCTGTGAAACCGCTATCCGAGATTAACCCTGAGGTCAATAAGGCGATATCCGACGTCGTGCTAAAAGGAATGGCCGTGCGTCAGGACAACCGTTTTGACAGAGCCGCCGATATGCAAAAGGAACTTCGGCGGGCTTTTAACCGCGTAGGCGGAGCTGAAAAACCGTCCGATGTCGATGGTGCCACAACCCTGCTAGTCAGTGATGAGGCAACCACAAAAGTTATAACTGAGGCCCCCGCCAAAGAAGCTCCAACATTGTCTGGACAGGAGACCGAACAGATACCGGTGATCTCGGTAGCGACTACTGATATCGTCGAGGAAATGAATACCGAAGAGACGATCCCCATCGGAGACCATCTGAATGCCGAAGAGACGATCCCCATCGGAGACCATCTGAATGCTGAAGAGACGATCCCGATCGGCGAGGTTTCCGCTGGCGAAGGTTTCAAGCAATCGGATATTCGGACGCAAGTGTTTGAGGCTCCGGTCATTGATGCCGCGCCGGAACCTGAGATCGAGATCGAAACAGTTGTAAATCAGCCGCGGCCAGCGGTCGAAGCTCCCGTCGCGATGGCGGCATCGGCTGGTGCGACGGCAGCAAACATTGCTTCGCCTCAGCCGAAAAAGAAATCGAAGAGTGGGGTATTGGTCGGCGGACTCGTGGGAATACTTTTGCTCGCGGCCATAGCTGCCGGCGGTGGCTGGTACGCATACAACAACTACTATCTGCCGTCGCAGGTAAAAGCTACCCCGACACCCGCAGCGAATGCATCACCGTCGCCAACGGAAAGCGTTGTTGTTGAGAATAACAGCAATTCGAACGCTGATGCGGAAGTAACGCAGACCAACACGAATACTGGCACAAATACCAACAAGGTCGTTCTGACGACACCGACTGACACGCGACCCGACACGCCGACGGCCTCGAAAACACCTCCTCCGGCTCAGACGACCAAGCCGCCTACTGTAAAGGCGACACCAAAACCAAAAGGGCGTGATGACCGCACTACAATTGTTCAATAGTCCGGAGACTTGATCTAATGAAAAGACCTAACCTTTTTAGAAAAATATCGATACTATTTCTGCTGCTCGGCGTGATGTCGGCAGGTGCATTTGCCCAGAGCAAAAAAGACAAAGATGCGGCAAAGAAGCTGCAGGAAGCGGGTGATAAGGCCTTTGCTGCTAAAAATTACCGCGAAGCCGTCGATAAATATAGTCAGTCAGCGGCCCTTGTTTCGACAAATGCGAAACTTCATTACTTTAAGGGATACTCTCATTATAATTTGCAAGAGAATGTAGAAGCTCTAAATGAGTTTGCGATTGCCCTTAGTCAGGGTTACAAACCTCTTGATATCTACAAGATCCGAACGTACATCTATTACGAGACAAAGAATTTTGATGCGGCGTTAGCCGAGGTAAATAAAGCTCTCGCGCTGACCCCAAATGATCTCATATTGCTCAAATCGTCCGGCGAGATCAATCTTGGCCGAAATGCCTATGCCGAGGCGCTCGCAAGCTTTAACAAGGCCGCGCAGCTTGCCCCCAAAGACGGGGATATTTATTACAACATCGCCCGTATTCACCTCGGTCTTAACGATCGAAATCGCAGGCCAATGACAGCAGAAAAAGCACTTGCTAACGGAACGCGTTTTGTTGGAGAGACATACTATTTTCTTGGAGAGCGCATCAAAGGTTGAGAAACGCGGGCCCGGCGATCGATGCTTATCAAAAATCGATAAATGCTAAGCCCGATCTGGTTCAGTCATACCGAAACCTTCAGAGCTTTACAGGAGCGAGAACCGCTTTAACGATGCGATCAATACATCTAAACAGGGTTTGAAGTTATTTCCCAATGACGGCAAATCTTTTGCGGATCTGGAGCTGGTATTACAGTCTGGCGGGTGACCCAACGAAAGCGATCGACGCCGCAAAGGCGGGCATTCAACTCCTGCCAAATCAGTCGATGGCATACACAAATTTATGCCGTGCATATAACGAGACAAAGAGTTTTGATCTCGCCATCAAGGCCTGCAACGGGGCGTTGCGTATCGCCCCTAACGATGGTGAGACATATTTTTACCTTGGAAACGCATACGTCCAATCCAATAAACCGACAGATGCGACAAAAGCATATGCCCGCGCTGTGACCGGATTGCTTGATTACACGGCAAAGAATCCGGCTTACTCAGACGGGTGGTACCTATTGGGAAATGCGTATTTCGCGGATCGGCAGTTTGATAAGGCGATCGCGGCATATTTGAAATGCCTCTCGTTAAGCCCAAAATTTACGAGAGCAATGGCTAATTTAGGAATTTGCTATACGCGGGTAAAGAATAAAGCCGCTGCGACTGAGCAGTACAATAAGCTGCTCCAAGCTGATCCAGCTCTTGCAGCCCGCGTTAAGGCAGATCGACAAGATGTGATCAGCGTCGTTTTGCGGGGACTAATTCCGGTACGAACATCTACACTCTGAAAGCGGAGGACGACCCGGACGCTGTCTGAGCGTTTATCGAGATTTGCTGCGACAAACGGCGAGTAAGATGGATCTGATTCTAGTGCCTTTTGCAGTTCCGCGATGGCCCTGCTGTCACGCGAAGGCTCGATGACCTCAGAGATCCGGGCAAGCCCGTTACCAAACACATCCGCAACGACGACAACCTCATCATCTTTCATTCCGCCTCGCACAAGCGATTTCGTTAACGCGATCAACGCTCCCTGCGGGTTAACGCTTGGCGATTCGCTGGAGATATCAAGACGCGTTTTTGCGTATTCCGATGCAGAAAGGGAATCTGGGTACTGTCTCTGCAAAGGGCCGCGATTGGTCGCGAGCATGAGGGTTTCAGAACCTGACGGATTTGACGCAGTTACGACACCACGATCGCGAATGCCGGAGAACATGACCGTCAGCAGCGTGAACGCCATCACCAGTGTAGCCATCACGCCGACCGCATAGGTATTCGTGTGTTAAATATCGCACGCATCTCACCTGTGACCGGCAGCCAAGAGCGCTTGTCTCGGCGTATCTCGGTGCGAACTGAGCGTTTAAGCTGATTTTGCAGAGAGATGGAAAGAGCGGGCCGCTCCATTTGCCGGAGAGATGTCTTTATCGCATTCATCTCAGCAAACTCCTGTCTGCACACCGGACAGATGTCGAGGTGCGATTTGACATGGGTCTGCTCCGCGCCGGTCAAGATGCCGTCAGAATATAGCGCGAGTTCAGTTTTTATTTCCGAGCATTTCATTGCCGTAAATTTAATTGACGCGAATGGCTAACTGACCCCCGGTTGTCGCCTGTTGATCAGGTGACAATGCTCGTGCTGTGATCCGGTATTTAAGATCGGCGGCGTTTTCGGTGATCTTGTGATCGATGTTGCTGGTCGATTCAAACAACCGCCGATTTTCCGCTGTGACTCAAACCCAACTCTCGCTCTCTCTTGACCTATCGTTTGGCACCGATTTATTTAGTCAATAAAAAATGAGACCGGGGCGAGTCAGCCATTCCCGTCAATTGTCAAAAATCCTTTAATCTTCGCCGCAGTTCGTCGCGGCCGCGTGAGATACGCGATTTTACGGTCCCAAGCCCTACACCTAACGCTGCGGCGGTTTCGTCGTAACTCAACCCCTCGATATCACACAGGATGACCGCCTCGCGGTAAATTTCTTGCATATCCTGGAGCACCGAATGGATCGCATATTCGCGTTCGCGGGCTAGAGCCGAATCCTCAGGGCTTATCGAATCATCGGCCAGTGTATCGGAAAATCTCGTTTCCGAGTCACCGATGTTTGCGTCAAGCGAGATTGTTACATCACGCCTACGGCGTTTCCACCAGCGAAAGCGGTTGCGCGATTCGTTGATCGCAATTCGAAAGAGCCAGGTCTTTAACGCTGAGTCCCCGCGAAAGCCTTTGATCGCTTTTAATGCCCGCAGAAATGTGTCCTGCGTCAGATCACTCGCTTCTTCGGGGCTTTCGGTCAGCCGGTAAAGCATCGCGTAGATGTCACCCGAATAACGGTCGATCAGCGTTTCAAATGCGGCCTCTTCGCCTGCTCGTAGTTTGTCAATAAAGGCAATTTCTTCGTTTGCGTGTGCAGAGATAACAGGTGCAGACGCTACTGCCTGTCCGATCTCGTCGTCGTCAAATGTGATCGACTTGAACAACGTCATCGCCCGCCTTTTAGTATTCTCTCTGCAGAGAAACTCTCAAATTGCCTGCCGCTTTTTGGCGAGCTATAAATATTAGACACCCTTTATGGGAATTAGTTCCCATAAAAATTTCATGTCTAATATTTTTATTGATCGGTGCCATTTTGATAATTACCCTTTACTTATTTGCTCTAACGACCGTTTTACGCTAAATTAACTCTTTTGCAAAGGGCTTTGTATGCCCGATTATATAACGATAGAGCAAGCAGTTATTGCAGTTTTTTTGAACGATGTCACGAAAAAAGACAAGATTTGAACAGTTAGAGGCAGCCGCAGCAACACCAGAGGAAAAAAAGACCTATGTTGACCCGTTTCAACAACAGGTAATTCCTAAGATCGAGGGCTTTGGCAAAAAATTTGAGGGCAAGGGCAAAACGATACTTTACGGCCTCGGAGCCGTGCTCGTGCTGGTGATAATTATCGTACTGTTCATGCGATGGAATGGCCGATCAAATGGTGCGGCCCAGACCGCGCTTGGCAAAGCCATCGAGACATCACAGGCCCAGATCTCGGCAACGGGAGCACAGCCGGGTTCGACGGCGAAGACATTTAAAACGGAAAAGGAACGCGCTGACGCTGCAATCGCAGAGTTTCAAAAGGTCGTCGATACATACGGTGGCTCTGTCGGCGAAAAGGCAAAATACTTTATCGCCGTCAATAAGCTGATGTCCGACCGTGCGGCAGGTATTGCTGACCTTGAGGGTATCGCAAAGGGCAGCTCCGATTCGGCAAAGCTTGCAAAATTTGCCCTCGCTCAAACGCGTGCCGACGACAATAAAGTTGATGAGGCGGTGACGCTTTATCAGGAACTCGCCGCAATGGCGGATCCGGTCGTTGCAAAAGACACGGTCAATTTTGAACTGGCTAAGCTTTTTGAAAAGCAGGGCAAGAAACAAGAGGCGGCTGATATTTATTTCAACATAGCCAAGACCGCTAGCGAGGCAAAAGACCTCGATGGCAAGCCCGTCCGAATGACCGAGACAGCGACGAACGCCAAGGAAAAGCTCAAGCAGCTCGACCCTGAACGTGCCAAGCAGATCGTCGATCCGACTCCCGAGTCGCCATTTGGCAACGGCTAATATTTACGAGAAACGCGCCCGCAATCGTACTTTCTAAAGTGCATTGGAAATCCGAGGGCAAATATTGAGCGATCTTAAACAGACAGACCTGAGCAGTATCAAAGCGGCGGATGGCATATCTGCCGCCACTCATCCCACAGAGCCGATCACGATACGCGTCTCGCCCCACAGCTATTTCACCGCACTATTTCTAGGTACATTTCTTTCGGCACTGCTTTTCTATCTTGAGATAGATATTGCGGGCTTTGCCGCGTTTGGCATCTCGTGGATCGTTATGCCGTTTCTCGCTCTGCGGGACCGCATTAGTTTTGATGGAAAGAGTTTACAGCGAACAGGTTTGCTGCCCCGTCTGTGGTCGTGGTTTAACGGCTCACGGCGTCGGCTAAAGATCACCGATATCGAACAGGTCGAGACACAGTCGATCCGTGCTTTAAAGCGCGGCGGCACTGTCCATTATCGTTATCGCACAATACTTCGCGGCAAGGGGCTCACCATCGCCATCGCGTCTGGCGGCGAAGATTTTCGCCGGATGATAAAGGGCATTTTGCCAAAGCTTGAGGAGAACGCTCTCGATGTCCGTTCGCTTGAACTTAGAGAATTTCTTAACGACCCTAAAGAAACTCTAATGAAGGCTGAGTTTTCCCGCATACCTTCTGCTGAGGCTCTGGAAAGTTCGATCTATGATCTTTTTAACCAAAAACGTAAACAGCGAAATGGCATCGCTTTTGCCGACGATGAAAAGGCCGAAGATCTGCGGGTGCTCGGCAACGAACTGCGTATATCGGGCTATCTGCCGCAGGCACTCGAGGCTTTTCGCCGTGCACTAAAGATCCGCGGATCTGACGGGCTGCTGTTATTTGAGTTTGCCCGATGCCTCCATGCCTTTGCCGGCGTTAAGCGTGACCCACGACTTGAACGGAAGGCTCTCGCTGCTCTGCGGCTGTCTGAGCGTCATGTTACCGACGATGGCGACCTGTTATCGCGTCTCGGGGAATATTACTTCTCACTAGGTGAGACACGGCGAGCGGAGATCATCTTTCAGCGGGTGTTTGACCATATTGGTGAAAATTTCCGTGCGGCTCGTGGATTGGCAGAAATGTCTTTGCGTGACGGCAAGATCGCTCACGTCATACATCAATTTTCGACGGCGAACCGGTTAGCGACGACGCCGAGCCTTCGGCGTTGGACACGTGGCGAGGCCGACTATTTTTCATCGCTTAATTCTGACGAGGAGTACATGGAGCTTGAGATCGGCCGCGTCAATATGCTCGAAACGCTCGAACGGTCGAAACGAACGACGCTGAACATCACTTTCCTTTCATTCCCGCTGATCGCGGTCGGGCTTTTTTTTGACGACCCGCTCGTCGCCAATATCGGCTGGGCCGCCTCGACCGTCAGTTTAATGATATGGACCGGCCTCGTCATCAGCGCGCGTATGCTATCACACCGGATCCCATATGCCCTGGTCGAGTCGGGCGACTAGGTCGCAAACATTTTGCTCAGCGATCGCAGCTCTGTCTTTGTTGCGAACTGCTCCATTCACCCCATTTATTGGTGACCACAATCACATCAGATATTTATAGGACGATATAGAATCGCCATAAAGATCGTGTTTATTTGCGTGTTATGAGAAAGGTCCTGCCGCTAATTTTAGTAATATTCTTGATGGCGGCGGGCTTTCTTATAGTCGACACTCTTAGGCCTAAAGCTCAACGATTGCCGAAACCGGCTGAGGAAAAGAATAAAGTCATCCCAGAGGTGATCATTCTTGGAAAAGAGGCAAAACTCGGCAAGGTCACGTTTAATCACGTAAAGCACAACGGGGGCGAGTACAATATTGGCGGCCCGATCCTCTGCATCGAATGCCATCACACCGCCCAGCCTGCGTCGGATCTTGATAAGATACCTCCGCATAAGACAGTCTGGCCAATAGGACGAACAACGACGCTTACCGCCGAACTCTTCGCAGCAGACCCGATAAAAGCCGGGGTGGCTGCTTGTCGCGATTGTCACGCACGAAGCGGACGCAAACCGAAACTATTGGACGCGATACCATCGATCGCCGACCCCGAAACCAAACAGGTAACTATGATCACAAATCAACTCGCGTTTCACTCGGCGTGTGACGTTTGTCATTTCGAGATCCAGTTTCGAACGACGGGGTCAAAGGTTCCAAGCGCAACAAATTGTGCTACTTGTCATAAGTCTGCAGCGAAGAAGCATTAGAATCATTCCCCCTAACATGAGGTGGTGCTAGCTACGCCAAAATGATAGTTATTATCGACGAGCCCTTGCGTCCATGAATATGGTGGTGAGATGCAGAAAGAAAGGCTTCGTCTTTATTGGACGAAGCCTTTTTTAAGTCAGTGTTCGTTACAGCCTAAGCTGTTTTCACCGCTTTCTCCGGAGGGTTGAGCATTGCTGACCATCTATATTCGGGTGTTTCCCAGCCTTCTTTTAATTTCTTTAGGACGAACTCGGTCATGTTGTCGACTATCCAGCGGTGGTTTGATTCACCTACAGACGCAAGCTCGGCATCGGGGGCCGGGTTCATGAAATCGATGGCGTAGGGGATGCCGTCTTTGATCGCAAATTCGACGGTGTTGAGGTCGTAGCCGAGAGCGGTGCAGATCGTGATGACATCTTTTTCGACGCGGGAGTGTAGCTCAGGCGAAAGATAGTCGTCGACATTGACGTACTGCATTCCCGAGAGATACGGCTTTGATGGGTCGTAGGGCATGATGAGAACTTTTTCTTTGCCGACGCAGTAGCACCGGACGAATTGGTCATACTCGATGCCTTGTTGCAGGGTCATGCAAAGCGTGCCTGAGGCGTTGTATTCCTGCCAGAGCTCTTCTAGGGAGTTAACCTTTGAGACATTCTTCCAACCGCCACCGTCGAACGGTTTGAGGAACGAGGGGAATCCGACATGCTCGACCACTGCTTCCCAGTCAATCGGGAATTCGAGATTGCGAAGACTTTCTTCGGTAATGTCTTTAATATAGCTGTGCTGCGGGAGCAGCACCGTCTTTGGGATCGCGACGCCGAGCTTCGTGGCGAGCGCGAAGTTAAAAAACTTATCATCAGCCGACCACCAAAACGGGTTGTTGATTATGTACGTGCCTTCAAGTGCAAAGCGTTTTAGTGCCGCACGGTAATACGGCACTTCATGCGAGATGCGGTCAATGATCACGTCGTAACGTTTTGTCTCGTCGAGGGTGATGCCGCCGATGATCACCATTTCGGCTACGACCTCGCCATTGCCTTTCTCGTTGATGCTGTTGATTATCGATTCGGGAAACGTTTGCTCGCGTCCCACTAAGATTCCTACTCGTTTCATATACAATTATTATAGATAGTTGAAAGGCAAAATTCCAAAGCGACAGTTTTTCTATTTAATGCTCTATTTACAAAACGCATCATTCGGACAGGAAGGGTTTAACACCCACCTGATGTCTTACACATTTGCCGTGTCGCTGTCGAACTTTCTCGACCGTGATTTCTTTTTTGATTACGAGATACCTTGCTCGACGCCACCGGACTATGCTTCGAAAGATGAGTACAAAGATAAATTTGGCGTCCTGTTAACAGCAGAGCGCTCGCTCGTGACGGACCTCGTCAAGATTCCGAACCGTCGCGTTTGCGAGATCGACCGCGACGTCGCGAACAAAGCCGAGTATCAGATGCTGTACAGCTATTTTGCGACGACCGAGGCGATGCGGGAAAAGTTTGAAGGGACGTTTGTCTGGAATGCGTTTGGTATCGGGCGGTTTTCTCTTACCCGCGAAGATCTACAAAAGTACGACCTGATCGAATGGACACATGCGAAGACAACAAGTCCGGCCGTCTTCTATTTTTTACCGCGGGCAGAAAAGCAAGCCTTATTGGATTCTGTAAAGATCAGGTTCACGGATGAGATCGAGCGGCTGGCGGCGAAGATCATCGCGGATGCAGGAGCCTATTACGCGATTCATTTGCGGCTAGGTGATTTTTTGACGAACTATGCCGCAGACGAATATTCGGTCAATATAGATCGTTTCACCAAATATATTCGAGCGACATTTTCTGACGACAGCTTGCCGATCATGGTGGCGACCGATGGGCTACAGGAGAAAGAATTGTTTGCGACGGTGTTTGCCGGTTACAAGCTGATATTTATCGACGAGCTGATCTTTGACGAATACCGTGATGAATATAACGATTTGGAATTTACAGACTTTAATGTAGTGACAATCCTAAACGAGCTTATATGCGGGGCGGCGAATATGTTTATTGGCACCTATCGCAGCACATTTACGGGCATCATCCACCGCATCAGGCAAGAGCGCCATGATAAGACCGACTTTAATTTCTTCCCCGACGAAAAGGTCGCGCGGCTATTAAATGATGAGATGAAGATCGTGCCCGATAGTATTGGTTTCTTTGACTGGAATCGGTATTCAGTATTGTCGACGGGGCATCTCGACATTTCGTGGATGCGTGAGTGGGATCACTCGCGGACGATGATCGACGTTTAGATCAGGATTTCATGCCGGGTAGCAGCTCAAGATTGCCCATCTCGCGGTTAAAAGCGTCGAGGGCACCGACCTCGTCAGCGGTGGCGTCGAGCATCTGTTTTGTCATCGCGATCGAATCTGACAGTTGCTCAAAATCAAGCAGTGAGAATTTCTCAGGCGTAGATATCGTGACGATCTCGTCATTGAGATAGCTAAAGAAATTTTCGATCGACTGCAGTTGTCCCTCGACAAGCTTGACGCTCCGCTCGATCTCGTCAAACGACGCGACACGCCGTTTTAATATCTCAACATTTGTCTGCTGGATACGCTTAGTCTTTTCGTCGGTCGCCGATTCCATCGAGCGAAATGCTTGCGACAACTGATTATGCACAGCCTGACGGTTGATCGATTTGAGATGCTGTTTGCGGCGGCGATAGGTGTCGAGCAGATCTACAAAATCTTCCCAGCGCTGATCTAGTGCCTTGAGGTTGCTGGGCAGCTGGCCCGCACCGGTGAACTTGTGGTAATTATCCTGGATCTTATTCTTGAGCCAGCGAAGATATTCGACAGCCTCGCGTTCGCGGGGCGTGAATGATTTGATCAGAGCCTCGCGTCCGGCGGTGTGTGCTTTGAGCAAACGTTCCTTTTCGCGGGCGTTGACCATTCGGCGATATGCAGGCAGTATTGGCACAGTAACAAGATAAATGGCTTCGCAAATAAGGGCGATCAGCAGAGGAATGACACTGCCGGTATAAGCGGCGGCGACAGCAAAACCCGCGAGTCCCCAGAAATTTACGGGCTCCATTAAAGCCGATTTGGCATAGCTCGAATTAAATTTTTCGATGTCCTGCCGGTATTTTGCTATATCAGCCATATCAAACTAACTAGATGCAGATGTGCGTCTCCGCGTTTGTTAATACTCCTAGTTCGAATGGCCTGTTTCGTTCGCGACATCCAAAACGTCACCGTCTTTGCTCCCGGCGATCTGCTTGCTGTCGGGTGTCCCGGCTCCAAGCATGCCCATCGACTGTTTGTATTCGAGCAGTTTGTCCTGTAACTGGATGTCCATTGCCTCACGCTCGATGTCCTGCATCTGGGCGTCGACGGTGGATGAGCCAAGCTGCAATTTAGCCTCGGCGGCGGCAACGCGGCGGTCGATCTTTTCACGCATCTCGTTAAATGTCGACGCATCGTCGCCGATGTTAAAGGTGTCCATCGTTTGAGCAAGCTGCTCTTGCAATTTCGCCTGTTTAGCCGCACTGATAAGCTGCATCGCCTCGGCGGTACGCTTTTTCATGTTGAGGACGTAATTATCGCGGGCCTTGAGAGCTTGTTTCGAAGAAAGCTCGGCTTGCTCGCGCTGAGCCTGAGTTCGCTGCAGGTCGATCTGCGCCTGTTGCAACTGTCCGATGTATGCGGTCGCGATATCGTCGCGGCCCATTTTGACTGATGCTTTGATCTTAGAATCGAGATCGACCACCTGCTTTTCAAGGTTTTCGTGATTCTTGATCAAAAGCCGTTCAGTTGCCATAACCTGCGCGACAGAATTATTCAATTCCGGCACACGGTCTCGCATATCGCGGATCGTCTGCTGCAGCACGAGTTCGGGGTTTTCGATCCTGTCTAACGCCGCACCTGTTCCCGCTCTGAAAACTCTCGTTATTCTCTGCCAAAGTCCCATTTTGCCTACCTGCTCCTCAAAAATTGTATGTAAACAACTATTCGCCAAATTCCTTACGAAACGCCATCGGCCAAAGTTGCATTTTCCGCAATCAGTATAACAGGAAAATTTGTTTAGGGAAGAGAAATTGGGATATTTCGAAGCGGACAAAATTGGGTTTTTTTCCGTAAGTGGTTTACAGTAAATTCACCGCGCTAAACTAAGGAAAAGAATGTCAGGACCTTTCCAAAATCTTATCGCCGAACTCGATCAGCAATTGCTGAAAGCATATCGTTTGGACACTAGTCTGTTTGAGAAACTGACCGCCATTCAACACGAATCAGGCATATTGCACGGCGACCGCTCGATCTGTCCGTTTTTGAGGCCGTATTTTCTTGCCGAATCTAGATATAACTCGATCCGGCAGGCCGCAGCATTGCTCTTTAGTGCATTTGGCTCGTTGACGGCGGCCGCGCTCGATGACGACAACATACTAGCTGAATTGGGGATGTCGGAAAAAGAGATCCGCTGGGCGAGGCTCGATCCCGGATATCTCGACGTTTCCATCAACAGTCGGCTAGACACGTTCTTGTCGGCGGGCGGCTTTGCTTTCCTAGAATACAACGGTGAAAATCCTGCTGGAATTGGCGATCAGGCTGCATTAGAGCGGCTTTTTACCAATGTGCCGTTAGTAGATCGGTTCCTTAACGATAACCTTCACCATTATCCGCAGCCTCACATACGGTTGCTCGAAGCGCTTGACCGCTCGTACCGTGAATTCGGCGGCAAGAAATCTACTCCGAATATCGCGATCGTTGACTGGGACGGAGTTTCGACCGGAGCCGAGTTTGAAATATTGAAAGAGTATTTCGAGGCAAACGGTTATGCGACAAAGATCTGTGACCCCACATCCATGGTGTACGAGAACGGCGTGCTGATGTCGGGTGATTTTAAGATAGACGTTTTTTTTAAGCGTGTAATAATTCACGAATTTCTTGACCGGTTTGACGAGGAGCACGCTGTTTACCGGGCATGCGAGGACGGAGCCGTTTGTATGGCAAACTCGTTCCGCTCTAAGGTGCCCCACAAAAAGGCGAGCTTTGCGATTCTTACGGACGAGCGGTACCGAGGCTTGTTTACTAACGCCCAGATCGACGCTATCACACGTCACGTTCCTTGGACACGAAATGTAAAATACGGAAACACGACCTATGGTGGCGAAACCGTAGACCTTATCGACTTTATCCGCAAAGAAGGGAATCGTTTGGTGCTCAAACCAAATGACGATTATGGCGGAAAGGGCATCAAATTTGGGTGGGAAAGTACCGTTTCCGAGTGGGACGACGCTATCGAACGCGCAGTCGCAGCGAAGTACGTGGTTCAGGAGCGGGTCGCGGTCGAAAGGACCGATATACCGATGTTTGAGAATGGCGAAGCCCGTCTACGATCGCTGACTGTCGATTTTGACCCTTTTCTTTTTCAGGGCGTTGTAGAGGGCGGGATGGTCCGGTTGGCCGCAGGCTCGCTTGTCAACATAAGCTCGGGCGGTGGGGAAACTGCACTTGCGATACTTGAAGGGTTTTAATTACACGCAAGATATGTCTGGCCGGTTCGTTCCAAAAGCAGGGAGAAGTCTCGATCTTCTCTGCGAGATCATTTTTTAGGAAGATCATCATAATGAAAAAACTTGTTTCCTGGTTGGTAATAATCGCTATTTATCTAAGTTATATCGCTCCGGCGAGTCTTGTCGCTCACGGACAGGTTCTTGGAAAGACAATGGAACAAAAGCAGAAAGATTTGCCTGCCGGGCTTAAATTTCGCTTGAGCGAAGGCGTCGAGGGGGCCGAACAGCGCGAAAAACAGGCGCTTGCGGCGACCGATCCTCTGTCCGAAGGCGATGCGAGCAATTTGTTAAAGCGGATCCCGGAAATAAAGACAGCAACGGACGACAAGACCGAGTTTGCGAAGCGTATCGGCAGTCTGCCGGCGCCAAAAACAGGCAACAGGATCCCGGTAAAGTTTCCATCCGACGAGATGCGAAATCCGCCAAATGTCGATCCTAGATCAAACGCTCTAGAGGTGATTCGCTTCTCGCCCGAGGGAGAGGTTCCGCTTGCACCGGATCTGAGCGTGACGTTTTCTCAGCCGATGGTTGCAGTCACATCACAAGAAGATGCTGCAAAATACGTACCGGTTGAACTTACGCCGCAGGTTGAGGGACGCTGGCGTTGGCTCGGGACAAAGACGCTGATGTTTGATACGACAAAGCGTTTCCCGATGGCGACAAAATTTACTGCACGCGTGCCCGCCGGAACTAAGTCGGCAACCGGACAGGTACTTGCAAAAGACGTAGTTTGGACGTTTACGACACCTCCGCCAAAGGTCGAAACGATGATGCCAAATGGTGGTATCACACGACGCGATGCGTTGATGTACGTGCAATTCGACCAGGAAATAAACCCTGAAGCGGTCCTCAAAACTATCAATGTCACGGGACAGGGAAAACGCCTGCTGCTGCGGCTTGCTACACAGGCCGAGATCGACAAGGACACAAGCATCTCGTATTACTCAAAGCAGGCTCAGCCGCGACGCTGGGTCGCGTTTCGTGCAGTAAATTCAGACGGCTTGCCTGAGAATGCTCTGCCCGCATCATCATCAATTTCAGTCGTTGTAGAAAAGGGAACGCCGTCGGCTGAAGGCCCGCTGACGAGCACGGCCGCACAGAGTTTTGGCTTTCAGACATACAGCCCGCTCAAATTTAGCGCCGGGTACTGCGGCTGGCGTGACAACAAAAATTGCTCGCCTTTTGAATCGTGGTATCTCGAATTTAATAACGCCATCGAGGCGTCACAATTTACCAAAGAAATGATCAAGATCGAGCCCGCGGTCGAGGGGTTGACGATCTATCCGTCAGGCAATTACGTCTATATTACCGGCTATAAGAAAGGCCGGACGACCTACAAAGTCACGATCGATAGCAGTGTTTCCGACATCTTTGGCCAGTCGCTTGGGCAGCCCGCAACGGCGACCATAAAGGTCGGCCAGGCCGAAAAGAGCCTGTATGCACAGGGCGGTTTTATGACCGTTCTCGACCCGACGGCAAAGCCGACTTTTTCGATCTATTCGACCAATCAAAACGCCGTCAAGGTGCGGATGTACACGGTCGAACCGAACGATTGGCGACAGTTTCAGGATTATGTACGTCACATCAATTATGACGACGGCAAGCGTCCGGCGATACCGGGGCGGCTCGTGTATGACGAGATCGTCGCGGTCGCCAGCAAGCCCGATGAAATGGTCGAAACCCGTATCGATCTTGCGAGGGCATTGAGCGGTGGATTTGGTAACGTAGTTGTCGATATCGAGCCGACGGTACGCAAAGACAAATACGACCGGACACGCATTTTTACATGGCTCCAAGCTACGCAGATCGGGCTCGACGCATTTGTCGATAACACCGAGCTGATCGGTTTTGCAACCGATCTCAAAACGGGCAAACCGCTCGCGGGCGTTGATCTATCGATCTTTCCAAACGGCAAGCTAGTTAGCGGTAATCAGCCTTCGGTGGAAAGCGAAGACAAAGGTTTTATTGCTCGTGCGTGGGAATGGGTCACAAGTTTTGGCCGCGGGCCAAATGCCGGTGAGCTCGAGTCTATCGACACAGACGGAACCGCCGGAACGACCGAAACTGTTCCTGAGGCTCAAACTAACAAGACAGGCGATAATGGCATATTGCGGCTGCAATTGCCTGATTCGCCGCCAAAACAGGGGCAGAATCTGTTGATCGCTAAGCGTGGGCGTGACACAGCTTTCATGCCTGAAAATACTGAATACTACTGGCAGGACAACGGCAATTGGTATAAAAAGGGCCAGGCCGATTCGCTGCGGTGGTTCGTTTTTGACGACCGCAAGATGTACAAGCCGAAAGAAGAGGTTGCGGTCAAGGGTTACATTCGTAAACTCACGGCCGGAAAGCTCGGCGATGTCGAGGCTCTCGGTGATGCGGCTAACGGATTGACCTATTCGGTCAAAGATCCGCGTAACAATGAGATCGCCAAGGGCACGACAAATCTCAACGCGTTTGGTGCGTTCGATTTCAAATTTTCTTTGCCTGACAACGCAAATCTTGGCTATGCACGTATCGATCTATCAACGAATTCAAATATCTCGGGGGCGACGTATTCGCATCAATTCCAGATACAGGAGTTTCGCCGGCCGGAGTTTGAGGTATCGACCAAGGTCGCGTCCGAGGCTCCGTTCTTTGTGGGCGGTAATGCGATGCTTTCGGTCGATGCAAAATATTATGCAGGCGGCGGGCTTGCCAACGCAGACGCCAACTGGACGGTGACGGCTTCGCCCACAAATTACACTCCGCCAAATCGCGGCGACTACACATTTGGCACATGGACGCCGTGGTGGGGACGCTACGATTACAACGAGTTTGGCGGCAGAGGCAACTATGGCGGCGGTTCGTCGCAATCATTCAAAGGCGTAACCGACGCCAGCGGCAAGCATTTGCTCAAGGTCGATTTTGAATCGGTCAAACCCGCTCGGCCTTACACTATCTCTGCGTCTGCGTCCGTGATGGACGTTAACCGCCAGGCATGGTCGAGCTCTACCTCGTTGCTCGTGCATCCGTCGGCGTTGTATGTGGGGATCAAAACGCCCCGGACATTTGTTCAAAAGGGCGAAAAGATCCAAATCGATTCGATCGTTTCCGATATCGACGGCAACTTGCAAACCGGCCGCGATGCCGAGATCAAAGCGGTTTTGAAAGACTGGACTTTTGATAAAGGTGCTTGGAAAGAGGAAACCATCGACGAGCAAACGTGCACGGTCAGATCTACGGACAAAGAGCAGAAATGCGAGTTCGTCGCGAAACAGGGCGGCCGTTACACGATCACTGCCACGGTGATGGACGACAAGGAGCGGTTCAATGAGAGCGAACTGACCGTCTGGGTTCCCGGCGGCAAGACGCCTCCGAAACGCAACGTCGAACAGGAAGAGGCACAGATCATCCCTAGCAAGAAAGACTTTGCTCCGGGCGACGTTGCCGAGCTGCTTGTGATCTCGCCGTTCGCACCCGCTGAGGGCGTGCTGACGCTTCGGCGTGACGGCATCGTTAAGACTGAGCGGTTTACGATGAAAGATTCGTCAATGACGCTCAAGATCCCTCTGGACGAAAAATATCTGCCGAACATAACGGCACAGGTTGATCTTGTGGGTGCGAGCCCGCGAACGAACGATAAGGGCGAGGTTGATGCAAAACTCGCAAAACGTCCAGCGTTTGCGACCGGCAATATCAATCTGGCGATCTCGACCGCTACTCGCAAATTGACGGTTACCGCCGATCCGGTTGACAAAACGCTTGCACCCGGCGGCGAGACCAAGGTCAATGTCGAGGTCAAGGATAATCGCGGCGAACCGGTTGCTAATAGCGAAGTCGCGATCATCGTCGTTGACGAGAGCGTGCTCGCCCTGTCGCGATACACGATCGCCGATCCGATGAGCACGTTTTACACGGCTCGCTCGACGGGCACTTCGGACTATCACTTGCGAAAGGATATTCTGCTTGCAAATCCTGACGACGTTAAGTCTCCGCCACCAGCGATAATCGTTGATGGCCAAGAGATTTCGAATTTCCGAACTGAAGGCCGTGCTTCGGGCGGTGCAAGCCCGGCTAAACCGGTGCCGGTTTCGGCGATGAAGAAAGCCGCTGAGCAGGATCGTGACGACGGTTTCGCGTCGGATGAGGAAAAGGCTCAGAATCAGCCCGACGGAGCACCGATAAATCTGCGTCAAAATTTCAATGCTTTGGCTTTGTTCTCGCCGACTGTAAAAACAGATTCGAGCGGCCGTGCTGTGGTCAATATCAAATTGCCTGACAATCTGACGCGTTACCGCATCACGGCGGTCTCGGTCGATACGGGACGGCGGTTTGGTAAATCGGAATCGACCATAACGGCAAAACAGCCGCTAATGGTGCGGCCGAGTGCACCGAGGTTTATGAACTTTGGCGACAAGGTTGAACTGCCGGTTGTGGTTCAAAACCAGACCGACAAAGACATGGCTGTTGATGTTGCGATCCGTGCGACTAATGCCGACCTTACAGGAGGCAACGGTAAGCGGGTTGTTGTAAAAGCCAATGACCGTGCAGAGGTGCGATTCCCGGTGTCTGCGATGAAGGCGGGAACTGCACGGTTCCAGTTTGCGGTCACGTCCGGTAAATTTAGCGACGCGGCTGAGATCTCGCTGCCTGTCTGGACACCGGCGACGACGGAGGCTTTTGCCACGTATGGCACGACCGATCAAAACGGTGCGATATTACAGCCGGTGCAGACGCCGGGAGATGTCTATTCGCAATTTGGCGGGCTTGAGGTAACGACCAGTTCGACGCAGTTGCAAGAGCTGACCGATGCTTTCCTATATCTGACAAATTATCCGTACGCCTGCTCAGAGCAGATCTCGTCGCGAATGATCTCGATCGCCGCGATGCGTGATGTGCTCGGTGCGTTTAAGGCTAAGGATATGCCCGACGCCAAAAAACTCGAAGGCTATTTTGCCCGCGACATCGAGATACTGCAATCGCGTCAGCGTAACGACGGCAGCTTTGGCCTCTGGAAACGCGATAAGGAGCGGTATGAATATCCGTTCCTCACGGTCCACGTAGCCCACGCTCTGGCCCTCGCCAAGGCAAAGGGTTACAAGGTGCCCGATCAGATGATCACAAAGGTCAAACCTTATCTAAAGGACGTAGAAAAGCACTATGACGAATGGTACAAGACCTCACCCGAGGTTCGCTGGACCATCTCGGCGTATGCCCTGTACATCCGCGACATGATGGGCGACAAGGATGTTGCGAAGACCAAGAAGCTCCTTACGGAAGCAACGATCGAGAAGATGCCGTTTGAGGCTCTTGGATGGGTGTTGTCAGTGCTCGCGAATGACCCTGGATCTAAGGTCGAGACAGATGCGATCATACGGCATCTTATGAACCGCACAACTGAAACGGCAGCGACGGCAAACTTTGTCACCAACTACGGTGACGGTGCCTGGCTCATCATGTATTCAAATCGTCGTGCCGACGGCGTACTGCTCGAAGCGATGATTAAGGCCGATCCTAAGAACGACCTAATTCCAAAGCTCGTTCGCGGATTGCTCGATCACCGTACAAAGGGTGCATGGTCGAATACGCAGGAGAACGTCTTTATTCTTCTCGCACTCGACAAGTATTTCAACGCCTTTGAAAAGGTCACGCCTGATTTTGTGACGCGGATCTGGCTCGGAAATACTTACGCTGGCGAAGAGGTCTTTAAGGGACGCTCTATTGACTCAAATCAGCTCAACATCCCGATGTCGTACCTAACCGAACAGGGCGGCACGTCCAACCTGATCATCGACAAACAGGGAGCTGGGCGTCTGTATTACCGCATCGGTATGAAATACGCACCTAAGAACCTCAAGCTCGATCCGGCGGATTACGGCTTTACGGTTCTGCGTAAATATGAGGCGGTCGATAATAAGGACGACGTTAAGCAAAATGCTGACGGCACCTGGACGATCAAAGCCGGAGCGAGAGTTCGCGTAAGGCTGACGATGGTCGCACAGGCACGTCGTTACCACGTCGCACTGGTCGACCCGCTACCCGCCGGGCTTGAGATACTTAACCCAAGCCTTGCGACAACTGAGGCCATACCGGTTGATACACAGCCTGCTACCTCGGTTGTTGGCGTGAGCAGCCGATCGTACGGATACAACTCTTGGTGGTGGCGACAGAACTGGTTTGAGCATCAGAACTTCCGAGATGAGCGTGCTGAAGCATTCACGGGTTTGCTCTGGGAAGGCGTCTATAACTACTCATACGTTGCAAGGGCGACAACGCCGGGGCAGTTCGTGGTGCCGCCCGCCAAAGCCGAAGAGATGTATCACCCCGAGACCTTTGGCAGAACGGGAACTGACTTTGTGAGGGTCGAATAGATTCGGCAGTCACTAAAACCGGCGCAAAAAAAAGGCGGTCCGCAAGGACCGCCTTTTCAATAAGGAGTGGATTATTTAGTTTGCAAAGAAATCGATATCTGACAAGCTATCAAATACCTGAACCACACGCGGTGAATAGTCATAGGTTCGTGACCTTACCGAGATCACATAACTTCCGCCTGTTTCCACATCATTGAATGTGTACAAACCACCGATGCCGGTGACAGTCGAACGCGTGACTCCCTGAGCATCCGTTAGTGTGACGATCGCATTACGCAGACCACGTTTCTCACCCGGTGCATTAACACGCCCAGAAATAGTGACACCGCTTGCGGTAACCGCAGGTCGCACGGAAATTGCTGGGATCGCGACCCCGGCCGGATAGTTGTTGATAAGAGCGACAGCTCCTGTACTCAAGTTTCGAGTGTACAATCCCATTTGAGCAGATGAACCACTATCTTTTGAGACAAAACAAGTGCCCGAAGCACCGCTTACGTCCATCGACAGGCCCGAGTTGGTTGTGATAAAGCCAGCAGGGACATTGATCGTAAACATCGATCCGGAATTTGGGCTAGTTGGTGTGCCGCCTACGCTTCCTATTCTTAATAATTCATCAGCTGCGTAATCCCACGCAAAAAGCGTGGTTGACGCGACGCCCGGAGTATTAGGACTATACGCTATGCCGATAATGTTAAAGTCGCCAAACCCATTGTTAGGGTCAGTTGGGTCAAATGCGAGATTTGTATCCGTGGCGACAAGCGTGCCGTCATTTGGATTAACCCTGAAGTTGTTGTTCAGTCCAGAGGTACCGGTTCCACCAGTGACGACTCGAATACGGTCAACTGACGGATTAAAATCCATATCAATCCTGGCATCAGTATTTGTGCCGAGCGAAAAAGTTCCGCCAACGGGCGTCATAACAGCGGTCGAGGTATTGACCGTATAGAGCTGGCCCACATTATTTGTCGCATTCGCACTTATGGCATACAGAATACCGTTAAATGGGCGGAAATCTAGTGTCCTGACGGTGTGGCCAGCTATCATACCAGTGAACGGTCCAATGGTAGTAACCGTTCCAGGCGTCGCGCTGTCAAAACTGACGAGATCAATTAGAGGGTTCGCCCCAACGCTTGATGCCGCTGTCCCGCCAAATATGGTTTCCGCCCGTGCTTGGGACGTGAAACTTAAAATCGCTGCAATTAACGTGAAAGCTACTGCGATCAGTTGATTCTTCTTCATTTCGTGAACTCCTTGAATAAAACGAGGTTGCTGTTCCTCAAAAAGCAATAGAACAAAATTTCTTTACACTTGAGAACATTTCCGGTCGACAACCTTGAGTGCTTCTCAAATCTGTATATTCAAAACGCTATAGGTTACGAACCCGATCGACGGGCTCTGCGAGGCAGCGGCTGTACGCAAGTCATGCTCGGAGCACAGTCAACGGTCAAGCTGTATGGCCCTGCCGAAGCTGGGTCGCCCGTGGCTGTGTAAGCATCAACCACAATGTTGTATGAACCGGCTGGGATCTGAGTTAGCGTTACATACTCGGAATTGTCAGGTACGTCTGGAGGGTTACCGCTGCCCGAGTTGTCCGAAAGAACGATAGCATCCGCAGGGCTGCTACTGCATGTATCTGCATAGAAGAGAAGTGCGAGATCATCGGCATTCGGCGCGGCATCCGTAGGGTCAAGAGTGATTCTCAGATTTGCGGTCGTTCCAAAACTGATCTTGTAGGCAACATCCGGACCTGTTCCGGTGCCGGAATAAGCATAGCCTCTGTCGGGAAAAGTTCCGCTCGTAGCCTCGCATGTCGGGCTCGGGCAATTAACCGGGTCGCCGGTAATGTCGTAATTGTCCGTCGCACCCACCGTTGTGCCCGTATCATTAAATGGCAACGGGGGAACAATGAGAGGATTAGGGAATATAGCCAGAGGCGATGCACACAAATCGCTTCCCCCAGCTAAAACGCTCAGCATTGATCCCGACTGGCGATTCTTGGGATCGACGAGGTAAACACGTTTTGAATCATTACGCAACGCAGTCTTAAAAGCCTGCTTTTTTAAAGCGTCTAAGTAGTTTATCTCACGTCTTGGACCATTCAATAGGTCTTTATGTCTTTGAGCAATTGTTTTTGCTGCATATACGTCATTGCCGATCGCAAAGCACAAAACAATAACCATGCATGCTAGAAAAAGCTGGTAGCGCTGAACTTTTCCCAACAGTCCCAAAACCTTGGCTCGGCTGTTACGCCTGAAATCCTTCATTTCTTATCTCTCCTGAAAAAAACTAGATACCCCTATATGATACCTATATAAGGGATAAAGTTCAACTAAATTTAAGAGAAAAAACACAGACGTAGACGCGGATATTGAAATATTGAGTCCGCACGTCTGAACCCCTTATAAAATGGAACCTTTCAAAAACCAACCTATTATCACAGATGCAACCCAAAACCTACAAGTTGCATTTGCGGGTTCTATCGCTGATACGACGAATTCTCAGAAATTACCTTCGAATGATCCTAAAGGCCGAGACGCCGAAAATCCGTCGAGGGAAAGTGTCTGGCGAGCCGCCGTATTCGATCGCGTTGTTCCTCGGTCAGTACTAATTTGCCACGTCCCGTCCCGCCTTTGTTAAACCGGTTGCTTTCTCGGTCGGCCTCGATCTCGGCGAGT
This sequence comes from Pyrinomonadaceae bacterium, assembly GCA_044228425.1. Taxonomy (GTDB): domain Bacteria; phylum Acidobacteriota; class Blastocatellia; order Pyrinomonadales; family Pyrinomonadaceae; genus OLB17. Next base: position 27,440 of record JBGAUY010000018.1, read on the forward strand.
TTTTGGTCGATAAGGGCGGTCGGAGCTTTTACGCCGTAAAAATCAAGGACGCTCGTCGCCATTTTTGCCTTGTCCGCAACCATTTCTTCGTAGGTTATCCAGTTGACCTCTAAACGGCCCTCACTCTCCGCTCGCTGCCAAGATGCGACGAACTGAAAATACCAGGGCAATACGTATTCGATCAACAGATCGATCTTTTGGTCGTCGTCAAAAGAAAGAAATTCTTCTTTGTCAAAATAGGTGCTGAATACAAAACCGTTTGTATAAAAATCGAGCAGGCTAGCGGTAGTGTCAAAGATATTCCTGACAAGGATGGTCGGCCTTATGCCAAATGCCTGCATCATCTGGATGTTTGCCTCGGATGCCCGTGCGTGCTGCTGTGTGACAGTGTTGACGTTGCCAAATTTCATCAGATGCGGCAGGTCGAGCTCCTGTTCATTTTGGAGCGATGAATAAACCGCAAACATAAACTTGAACCCGGTAATACTAACGAGCAGATTCTTTAAAAAGGTCGAGCCACTTTTTGGGGCACACGTTATAAAAATATGGGTTCCGAGGTCGGTCTCGCTAAATTGTCTCGTGTAATCCCGAAGCTGAGCCGGTGTTTTTACCCGTGCAAGAGCATTAGTAAGGTCTATATAATACGAGGGGCATTGGTCATAGACTAAAGCCCGGCGAATGAAAAATAACGCTGCCTGAAACTGAGCCGCGTTATAAAAATCTAACGATAAGTTTCTAAGCTGGTCTGCAAATTTCGTTCTAAAAGCCTTATCGTTAACGAGCGCGGAAGTTAGCGTAAGTGCCTGTACTTCAGGCAGATAGCGATTTACGTGTAACGGTTCATTGGCGGCAAGTAGCTGACTGATCCTCGCTTTGTACGCCGTCAACAGATTGTGGGTAACGATGTCGCGCACCGGCGATCTTTCGGGTGCGGCCTGGAATGCCATCTTGAAAGCCGAGATCGCGGCATCTGACTGTCCGCTGTTTAGAAACTCGAGTCCGCGGTCGACATCCTGTTGTATCCGCAAAGCCGTTTCCTGCTCTTCGGGACTGACCGTTACCTCGATCGGTTTTGGCTCACTCATAGTTCAAAAGTATAGGTTAGGCGACGAGGTTTCGCGAAGCAAGATATTGTAGGATCAGATCGGCATTTTCGTCCACCGACATTTTTGTCGTATCGAGCGTGATCTCGGCATTGTCGGGCAGTTCATACGGGTCGTCGATCCCTGTAAAGCCTTTGATCTCACCGCGGCGGACCTTGGCGTACATCCCCTTAGTATCGCGGCTTTCGCAGACATCGAGCGGCGTGTCGACAAATATCTCGACAAAATTATCGCTTCCCATCATCTGCCGCACCTCGCTGCGGGTCGAGCGATAAGGACTCACTGCCGCACAGATCGCAACACCTCCATGACGGACGATCTCGGATGCGACAAAGCCGATACGCAGGATGTTAAGGTCGCGGTCTTCTTTGGAGAAACCGAGCCCCTTGGACAAATGCGTGCGAACGACGTCGCCGTCGAGCACCGTCACGCGTCGACCGCGCTCGTTTAGCAAGATCGTCAGAACTTCGGCGGTCGCTGATTTTCCGGCTCCGCTTAATCCTGTGAACCACAGACAAACACCCTGTTTCTCAGGCGGAGGATAGCTTTCGGCAAGAATGGCGGCGATCTCGGGCCGTGTGAACCACTCAGGCAGAGGCTTCGAACGGCCGAGATATTCTTCGCGAATTTGTGTGCCTGAAAGCGAGATGGTTTTTGTCCCGGAGGGCAACTTGGAAAGCTCGCGGTACGTTTTCTCGTCCGGCAGGTACGCCATCTCGCCAAAGGTCATCATATTGATGCCGATCTCATCCGATACGCTTTGGGCAAGCTCCTGAGCGGCTGTCGGTTCAAAAAAAGGCTTTCCGGTCGAATCGACACCAGGGCTCGCGTGATCGCGGCCGATGATGAAATGATTCGCTCCGTGATTGCGACGGATTATTGCGTGCCAAACCGCCTCTCGAGGCCCTGCCATTCGCATCGCAATTGGCAATAAAGAAAGCAGCGTCCTGCTCGTATCGTAATGATTTTCGACAAGCGTTTTGTACGTTCTGACGCGGGTAAAATAATCGATGTCACCCGGTTTTGTTAGCCCGACCGCGGGATGCAACAAGATCGCACCGTCGATCATATCGCCTGCGAGTTTGGTCATCTCCTCGTGAACGCGGTGGATCGGGTTACGTGTTTGAAATGCGACGATATTTGCCCGATCAAGTTTCGACAGCGATTCGCGTGTTTGAGCGGGCGTAAGCCTCAGGTCACGAAAATCCGGGTGTTTTGGCAAAGCAAAAACCTGCAGCTTTCCAGCGATGTTGTATTTGCCCCAATGCTCCATTTCGGTAACGAGCGGATGCCGCAGATCGCTCGTGCCGAGTACATTATTTGCAAACGCCGGAGGCGACCATTCGTAAAATTCCTCGACTGTCATCACGCCGAGCAAGTCATTGTGAGCATCGCGAAGCGCGATCTTTTTGCCGAGTTCGAGTCCGTCAAAATGGTGGACAGGCAAAGTAATTGGAATAGGGAAGACGGTTCCGTCAGCCAACCGCATTTCAGCAACTACGCGTTCATAGTCCGCCTTTCCCATAAAGCCATCGAGCGGCGAAAATCCGCCTGTTGCCAGCAGTTCGAGGTCGCAAACTGAGCGTTCGGATAGCTGCAGTGAATGCAAATTGCTTGCTTCGTCAAGGAGGGCTGCACGTTCATTTTGGTCTGCGACTAGGTCCACGAGTGTGCCGCCGTATGGTTCGATCAGATTCTGCATTATCAGGTAACTGAAGATTTTTGATTCTAACTGAGGTTTTATGAGCATTTTAGCTCAACACAATATTCTTTTCGTGTAAGATATTATCACGATGAAGCGATTCCTTATCATCCTCTTGGTGCTTTCGGGCTTTTCGGCGACGCTCGCTCAGGAAAAGAGCGATTTGCAAAAGATCATTGACACTGAGCATGCTTTTGCCGCGTACGCGGCTGAACACGATACAAAGAGTGCCTTTCTCGAATTTCTCACGTCCGATGCCGTTTTGTTTCAACCAGACAAGGTTAATGGACGCGAATACTGGAACGGCCGGGCTGGATCTAAAGGTTTGCTGTCGTGGGCTCCAAATTATGCCGATGTTTCGACCAACGGCATCATGGGTTACACGACTGGCAATTGGGAATACCGGCCAAAAGGGAAAGACGATACGCCCGTGGCATTTGGCGAATTCATAACGGTCTGGGTTCGTCAGCCGGACGGAAAATATAAGTTTGTCGTCGATATCGGCATCGGCCATGATAAGCCCGCAAAATACTCCACTGATTGGGTTACAACGCAGGACAAAAGAGCCGACCCGAATGCAAAAAATAGTTCAGCCATGGACACGGCAAGTGGATTTTATGAGATCGTGTCCGGCCAAGATCTGACGGCGGCATACAAGGCGTACGCGGCTGATGACATAAGGCTTTATCGCGAGAATGAAATGCCTGCGATCGGCAAAAAGGACGCCCTTAAACTCGCATCTTCTGAAAAAGGTCAGGTCAAACTTGCCAAAAAGAGCGTTTCCCTCGGGGCGGCTAATCTTGCATATATGACTAGCACGTATACCCGGATCGATGGCGGCAAATTGATCGAAAAAGGCAATTATATGCAGATCTGGAAATTCAAATCGGGCAAATGGGTAATCGTTTTAGATATCTTCAAAGCCATTCCGCAAAGTGATAAATAAATTCGAAAAGGTCAAAGAAATACTGCGTATCGAGTCGGCTGCGATCGACCGTGCGGCGGCTAATCTTGAGAGTGATCATGTCACGCTCGCGATCGAGCTGCTCGAAAAATGTGCGGGTAAGGTTATCGTCTGCGGCGTTGGTAAATCGGGCGTGATCGCGCAAAAGATCGCCCAGACGATGGCCAGCACCGGAACGGTCGCCGTTTTCGTAAATCCGTCTGACGCTTTGCACGGCGGGCTTGGTGTCGTGGCGGAAAATGATGTGGTTATCGCTCTGAGCAATTCGGGCGAGACTGAGGAATTGCTTGCGATCCTGCCTTCGTTGCGACAACGCGGCGTTCAGATCATCGCAATAGTCGGAAATGATAGCTCGACACTCGCAAGGGTTTCGGACGCCGTATTGAATGCGTCCGTCGACAAAGAAGCGTGTCCGTTAAATCTCGCTCCTACGGCCTCGACAACCGTTGCGTTGGCGATCGGCGATGCGATAGCGATGGCTCTGATGGAGGCGAAAGGTTTGACGCCTGAGGATTTTGCGGCCAATCATCCGGCAGGACGGCTCGGCAAACGTCTGACGCTGACCGTCAACGATCTGATGCACGAGAGCCCGAATATTGATCCTGCGGCGTCTTGGCTTGAGGTTGTAAAAGCGATTTCAAAAAATGCTCTTGGTGCGGTGAATGTTGTTGGCGAAGATGCAAAGCTGATCGGCATTGTGACGGACGGCGACCTGCGCCGTACGATCGAAAAGACCGATCCGTCAGGACTCTCTTCACTCTCAGCGAGCGACATGATGACCGCCGGGCCGATCACAGCGATGCCTGAGATGCTGGCGTTTGACGCATTAAAACTAATGGAAGACCGCCCGTCGCAGATATCGGTTCTGCCCGTGGTTGATGGCGGCGGATCATGCGTTGGGCTACTGAGGCTTCACGACATTGTTAAAAGCGGCCTTTAAATTACGCAAACAACACAGGCCCGCTCAACTTCATCAGACAGACGTAGATTCCCTAAAATGAGGCGAAATAATGCATAAACGTATGTTCGCCGCCTGTATGGCGGTTTTTTTGTTATTCACGGCGGCAAACGCTCAGCGGGCAGAGGTCACGGTCAGCCTTAACGAAGCGTTTTTTGACGCTTTACTCGATTCGATATATCAAAATTACGACGCACCGGAATTTCCGATCACTGAGAATCAGACTTCGGGCTGTAATGAATCAATAAAGATCTTGAGGGAATCAAACGGTGTTAGAACAGCAGTCCGCTACCGCGAAGGGAAAATATATCTACCGCTCGCATTTTCGGGAAATTACGCGCCGCCCTTTATCGGCTGCGTCGGTTTTGCCGGCTGGGCCGAGGCAAATCTCGATCTCGAATTTGACCAAAACAACCAGCGGCTGATCGGCCGTGCTCGCGTATTAAACGTCAATCTCAATGGCACCGGCGGCTTCGGCGGGACGATGATCGCCAAGATGCTGCAAAGCTCGATCGACAAAAAGCTCAACCCGATCGAGATACTCAGTCTCGACAAAGTCTCATTCGGCATCCCGATTCAGCGGACAGGGAATATTCGCATGAGAGCTACGGGAATGAGGCCAGAGATATCTAGCGGGCTACTAAATATCCATGTTACTTATGAGTTTTTAAAGGGATAGATCTATTGCAGAATGCTAAGGTAAGCTTTCCAGGGGCCGACATTCTCAGCATATCTTTCAGCCATAAATGTGACGATCTGGCGGAGGTGGTTCAGATCATGGACGACCCACGTCGCCAGCAATTCCTCAAGCGTTACTTCGCCAAGCTCGGGATGCATACCTCTTAACAGCAACTGATCCGGCGTCAATTGCCAGCGGACAAGTGTTTCGAGATTGACGCTGCGGAGATGTGCAAACTCTGTCAACAGGTCGTCGAGCGACTTATTCTTTGACCTTTCGAATTGTGCAAAACGGTCGTAGGGCGTAAAAATTCTATTCTCGCCTTGGGCAAGAATGATCTCGGCCCGCGGTATCCAGTCTGTCTCTTCGCCGTGGATCAGATGCCCGATGACATCATACGGGCTCCAATTTTCTGTGCTGCCGCCAAGCTGTGTCCAATCGGGCGAAAGACCGCTCAGCATACGCTGGAGCGTGTATGGGGTTTGGCTCAGTATCTCCGTGGCTTGTTTAACATCAAATAGCATCACTTCGCCAATTATACATTCCATTTGTTAGAATCAACCTTCGCCTGTTATGAAAGCACCGCTCGTAGCCATCATCGGCCGGCCAAATGTCGGCAAATCAACGCTTTTTAACCGCCTCGTCGGCAGCCGCAAGGCCATCGTCGGTGACGAGCCGGGTATAACGCGCGACCGTATGTTTGGCGAGGTCGAGTGGAAAGCAAGGGAGTTCCGGCTCGTCGATACCGGCGGCATCGTGCCTGACGACGAAGCGATCATACCTGCAAATATCTTCAAACAGGCGTCGCACGCGATCAACGAATCGGTTGCCATCATCTGGGTGCTCGATTCGCGGGCCGGGATCATACCGCTTGATGAGGAACTCGGGATATTACTGCGCAACACCGGCAAGCCCGTCATCATCGCCGCCAACAAATGTGAATCTAAAAACGTGGAAAACGAGGCGAGCGTGTTTTACCGCTTTGGGTTTGAGATGTCGCCGATCTCAGCCGAGCACGGCACGGGTATTGGTGATCTTCTCGACATGGTTTTTGACCATCTAGAGTTCGAAGAAGAGGTCGAGCAGGAAGCGTCGAACGAGATCAAACTCGCGATCATTGGCCGTCCAAATGTCGGCAAATCGTCGCTGCTCAATCAAATACTTGGCGAGGAACGCGTAATCGTTTCGCCGATTGCCGGTACGACACGCGATGCTATTGACACGCATTTGACAGTTGACGGCCGCGACTATTTGCTCATCGACACCGCTGGTATCCGCCGCAAAGGTAAGACCAACGAGATGGCCGAAAAGCTTTCGGTGATAATGGCCCGAAAAGCTCTCGAACGGGCCGATGTGGCCATCATGGTCATCGACGCCGTCGAAGGCGTGACAAATCTCGATGCGAATATTGCGGGCTACGCTCTCGATTCCGGTTGCTCGATCATCCTCGCGGTAAATAAATGGGACGCTGTCGAGGAAAAAGAAACAAATACGATCTACGAATTTGAACGCAGCCTGCGCGAGGCGATGAAATTTATCGATTGGGCGCCGATCGTGACAATATCGGCTCTGACCGGACAGCGTGTTGCCAAGATCTTGCCGCTGGTCGCTCAAGCGTACGATGCTCGAAACGTACGTCTGTAAACAAACCTCAGCTCAACCGATTTTTTGAAGAGGCGATCGAACAGCCCAAGGGCGGATCGGCCCCGGCACCTGTCAAAGGCGGTTTTTCGCGGCTCAAGATTCAGTTCATCACACAGGCCGGCATTCGTCCGCCGCTGTTTATTTTATTTACATCCGGCGGCAAAGGCGGACTTCATTTCTCCTATTTAAGGTATGTCGAGAACCGTCTCCGGGAGGAGTTTGGCTTTTTTGGAACGCCGATCCGTCTCGTCGAGAGACATAAGACCAAAAAGAAGAAGGGAGCCTAGATTGAAAACCCACCCACCTGTTGGATAGAATTTGGTTTCGATCAAAAGACATGGAAATTTTTCTTTTACTATTAAGGCTCGCACTCGCCGGTTTATTTGGCGTCGCGGGTATCGCGAAGATATTTGATCCCGAGGGTTCGAAAAAGGCTTTCATTGATTTTGGCGTCCCTGCCTCGCTTGTGCGTCCCGCCGCGTTTCTATTGCCGCTGTTCGAACTAGCTGTTGCGGGGACACTCCTATTTGCTCCAAGCTCTTGGTTTGGTGCGATCGGAGCCGCAGGGCTTTTACTTGTCTTCACCGTCGGAATGCTCTATCAGATGGCAAAGGGCAACGCACCCGACTGTCACTGCTTTGGACAGATCCATAGCGAACCTGTCGGTATCAGTAGCATTGTCCGAAATCTCGTGATGCTTGCTCCGGCGGTCATCCTTATATTCCAAGGCCGCGGCCGTCAGGGAACAGATATCGTCAAGACCGAGCAGGATATTCTATTTGTCGCCGTCGGGCTTGCGATCATCGTCCTGCTTCTCGCTGCGGTGATGTTTCTCAAAAACGTTTCAGTTCAGCAAAAAGAAATAATGCGGCGTATCGAGTTGATGGAACTGATAGGCCGCGAAGCCGGTGATGTCGAACGCGAAGATATAGGCCATCCACGCGAAGGCCTGCCGCTCGGAGCGCTAGTTCCTGATTTTGAACTGCCCGATCTCGATGGCAAGACAGTTTCGTTAAAAGATATCAAGGCTGACAAAAAACCTGTGGTTTTCTTTTTTGTTGCCCCAACCTGTACGCCTTGTCGTGCACTACTGCCTCAGTTCGAACAGTGGCAGCGTGACCTTTCCGACAAGGTAAAATTTGTTTTTATCAGCAATCGAGCGGCAAAAGACAACCGTGCAAAATTTGGCGGTGATACTGATAAGGTTATCTTGCTACAAACGGACCGTGAGGTCGCCGAACTGTTCCGTGCAAAATGGACGCCAATGGCCGTGCTGATGGATACGAAGGGCCGCATTGCAAGCTTTACAGGCGCGGGTGATCTTGGGCTTCGCGAGCTGATGGAAAAGGTCGGTGACGCAGGTACTTTTGATGAATTTACCTATTTTACAAATGCTCAGGAGCACCGCCACGCTGCTCTGAGGATCGGTGAATCAGTGCCTGAGATCGCAGTTAATGACATTCATGGCAAGATCTTAGACTCGTCGCAGTTTATTGGGAAAGAAACGCTCGTGACTTTCTGGAGTCCAAACTGTAAGTATTGTGAGGCGATGATGGATGACATAAAGGAGTTCGATAAGGCTCGAAACGGTACAGAACCCAACCTAGTCATTTTTGCCGACGGTGAAAAAGAGGAACATCTCAAACTTGGTCTAAAAGCACCGATAATAGTGGACCCGGAACGTGAGATCGGTGAACAGTTTGGCCAGTTTGGCACGCCATCCGCGATCCTTGTGGATGAGAACGGGAAGTTTATTTCCGAAACTGCCATTGGTGCTGACGACATTTGGTCACTGATCGGAAAACGTAAATAGACAAAATGAAACCGCTCGACTGGACAGTCACCGCCCGTGACGGCAACGCACGTTCGGGAACGCTCACGACCAGGCGCTCTGTAATAGAGACGCCTGTTTTTATGCCTGTCGGTACGCAGGGTGCGTTAAAAGGAATTAGGTTCGAGTGGCTTGAGGACGAGATCGATGCACGGATAATACTCGGTAACACGTATCATTTGTTCCTACGTCCCGGCGTTGAAACGATCAGACAATTTGGCGGGCTGCACAAATTTACTTCATGGAACCGTTCCTTTCTGACCGACTCCGGAGGCTTTCAGGTATTTTCCTTGACGGATCTCAGAAAGCTCACCGAAGAGGGCGTTGAGTTTCGCTCGCATCTTGATGGCAGCAAAAAGTTTCTATCACCTGAGGTTTCGATGGAGGTTCAGGCCGCATTGGGAAGCGAGATCGTAATGGTCTTCGACGAATGCCCGCCGGGCGACGCGGGATATGAGGCGACGAAGGCGAGCCTCGATCTGACCGTTCGCTGGGCGGCAAGGTCAAAGAATCGGTTCGATCAACTGCAGCGAGAGGGAATGGACACGGGGTATAAGGAACGACCCGCTAACGCAGGTGGTTCTGACTTGAGCGGAAAACAATCGCTTTTTGGCATTATTCAGGGAGCAGGCCATCTTGACCTGAGAAATGAAAGCCTTGAGAGAACTGTCGAGATCGGATTTGACGGCTACGCTATCGGAGGCTTGAGCGTCGGCGAGGAAAAGAGCGTGATGTATGAGGTGCTTGATTTTGTTGCACACAAAATGCCCGAGGACGCTCCGCGATATCTGATGGGAGTCGGTACGCCCGAGGACCTGGTCGAAGCGGTTAACGCCGGCGTCGATATGTTTGACTGCGTGATACCGACACGCAACGGCCGCACGGGCAGCGCTTTCACCTCGCAGGGCAAGCTCAATATTCGCAACGCAAAATTTGCGACTGACGACCGGCCGCTCGATCCGGAATGCAGCTGCTCGGTGTGCCGTCGATATTCGCTTGGCTACTTGCGTCATTTATATCAGGCGGGCGAGATGAATGCGTCGATAATGATCTCTCACCACAACGTCGCTTTCTTTATGGAGACGATGCAGCGGACGCGGGAAGCGATACGTGCGGGCGGTTTTCAGACGTTTCGCGAAGAATTTTTGGATAAACTTAAGGCAAACGCGACGGACAGCGTTTGATTAAGGTAAGGTAAATGTATATTATCTTGCTTTTGTCTTTCAGAGGTTCGCAATGAATACACATCTATTTCTATTTCAGGAAGCCGCAACGGGCGGTGGAAGCATCTTATGGACGATACTTCCGTTCGCCTTTATCTTTGGCATTTTTTATTTTTTGGTGATCCTGCCCCAGAAAAAGCAAAAGCAGCAGCTTCAGGAAATGATCGCTTCGCTCAAGATCAATGACGAGATCGTCACCAACGGCGGCATCATCGGCAAGATCAAAGAGGTGAAGGAAACGAGTTATATCATCCAAAGCGCTGAGAAATCATTTCTTGAGATAGGCAAAAGCGCCGTTGTCGGTAAAAAGCCTGAGGTTGGTGCCTAAAAAGACATTAGTAGCAGTAAGACAGCAATGAAGAATACCGGTTTATTGATAAGAACGGCGATAATAATCGTCATCACCGTAGTCGCAGTATATTTGGTCTTTGGGCCTAGGCGGGCACCTAATGCTAGCGATTTTTCGTTGCAGGGCGTCAAGGACAACCTAGCGAAAAATATCAACCTCGGCCTCGACCTCAAGGGTGGTTCGCACCTTGTGATGCGTGTTAAAACTGAGGAATACCTCAAACGCCTCGCCGAAAATAACGAGAGTGCGGCTTTGCTCGCTGCGAAAGAAGCTAAGGACGAAGCGGGTAATCCGCTTGGCGTGACTGATGGGTCAGTCGTCGCCGAGAACGGTAATTATCAGGTCAAGATAAATCTAACGGACGCATCAAAAGCCGCAGCCGTGATCGATGCGGTCAAAAAGAAGGTTGATTTTGTTAATTGGACCGAATCGACATCTGGCAATTCGATCGTTTGGTCATTGCCGGCACAGGCCCAAGGACGGCTAAAAGAACAGGCCACGGAACAGGCGTTAAAGATCATCGATAGCCGAATCAACGCATTTGGCGTTAAAGAGCCGACGCTACAACGACAGGGTGCTGCGGATTCCGGTCAGATCTTGTTGCAGATGCCCGGCGTTGAGAATCCGGAGCGTGTCAAGGCACTTGTTGGCGAAACGTCGCGGCTTGAGCTGATGAAGATCGTCAGCCCGCCGAACCCGACGCCCGTGCAGATCTATCCCTCTAAGGAAGCTGCACTGCAATCGATCGGCGGCAAAGAATCCGATTCAAGGAAAGTCTTGCTATATACGGATCGTGATGACTCGGCGACAGCCGCTAATATACCGCCCGATCAAAAGCCCAAACAATATGTTGTTGTTGAAAGTCCGGCCGTCGTTGACGGTAGCGAACTTCGCGAAGCGGCAGCGATACAGGGCAAAGGCGGCGGCAGCGATTATCAAATTACATTTTCGTTCAAACCGGCCGGTGCTCAGAAGTTTGGTGATTGGACAGGTAAGAATATCGGCAACTATATGGCTGTCGTACTTAACGATGAGGTCAAATCTGCCGCTTACATCAAATCACAGATCTTTGATTCGGGTGAGATATCGGGACGATTTACTAAGAACACTGCGGATGATCTTGCTTTGACATTAAAGTCGGGAGCATTGCCTGCGGGTATCGAGTATCAAGAAGAGCGGACCGTCGGCCCCAGTCTCGGAGCGGATTCGATCCGTTCGGGCGTCGCCGCGTCGATCGGCGGACTTATTTTCGTAATTCTGTTCATGCTCGTCTATTACCGTGGATCGGGCGTAAATGCTGTGATCGCTTTGGTCCTTAATATGCTGTTAACCTTAGCAGCTCTTATCGTATTCGGATCGACGCTAACGCTTCCCGGTATTGCCGGCCTTATTCTCGGCATCGGTATGGCGGTTGACTCGAACGTGCTTATCTTCGAACGCATTCGTGAAGAGCTTCGGGCCGGATTTACGGTTTCGGAAGCGGTCAGCATGGGCTTTGACCGGGCTTTCGTCACGATCATCGATACTCATATTACGACCATTATCTCGTCGATCATCCTGTATGTGACAGGTTCGGGGCCTATCAAGGGTTTTGCTGTGACGCTGATCCTCGGATTGCTCATTAACCTTTTCACCGCAGTTTTCGTTTCACGTACAATTTTTATGTGGATCCTGAGCCGCAATCCAAAAATGGAGAAGCTCAGTATCTAGTTTTATTCGAACACAATGGCTAACTTTCTTCAGAACATTAACATCGATTGGCTAGGTAAACGCAAAGCGTTTATTGCCGTTTCGATATTTATCATGCTTGCTGGCCTCGTTTCATCGATCGGGCGTCAATATACGCCCGGAGGGACTGATGCATTTAATCTCGGCGTCGATTTTCAGGGCGGTACGGTCGTTATCGCAAAATTCAGAGCACGTCCGACCGAAGATGATATCCGCGGAGCTTTGAAAACCGTCGGCGTCAAAGAGCCGGTGATACAGGCTTCGACCGATAAAACCGATGAAGTGCTCATCAAGATCCCGCTCGTAGAGGGAACATCACAGCCCGAGACCGCCCCCGATGCAAATAAACTTGCGGAGCAGGTCCAGGCAGGACGAGCGACGGTAAAATCGGCTCTCGATACTTTTGGTAAAGAAGCAGACGGTGAGACGACCCTTGATACAGCTCCTGACGCCGCTTACAAGATCGTAGGGACCGACTCGGTCGGTGCCGTTGCTGGTTCGAAGCTTAGAAATCAAGCCGTGACTGCTACGCTTTTTGGTTTGCTTGGCATTTTGCTGTTTATCGCATTTCGATACGATTGGACATATGCAGCCGGTGCTGTTATCGCGGTGTTTCACGACGTGCTTATCGTGTTGGCGTTTTTCTCGGTGTTTCAGTGGGAGATCAACCTGACCGTTATCGCGGCGTTGCTTACGCTTGTCGGATTTTCGGTAAATGACTCGATTGTTATTTTTGATCGTATCCGTGAAAACCTGAGCCTCAACCGCACTGGGTCGCTCTACGAGATGACCAACCAGTCGATAAACCAGACGATGTCGCGAACCATCGTGACCAATGGCCTTGTTTTTCTTTCGGTGCTGGCTCTCGTGTGGTTTGGTGGTGAGGTTTTGAGGAGCTTCTCGTTGGCGCTATTTGTTGGTGCAATTACCGGAACGTACTCGACAATTGCGATTGCCAGCCCGATCGCTATCTGGTGGCAAAACAAACTCGGTGATTCACGCGTAAGAGATGTAACGCCACAGCCGGCGGCAGGCGAAAAATTGGCGTCATCGTCACGCCGGACGGTCACACGTCGGCCTGTCACGAGATAGTCGTGTTATGACGCTAACTTTTTTTGAAAAAAGTGTTAAAACACTTCGAAATCAAGGCGATTATTCTTGACTTTCGAAAGTTAAACTTTTAGACTTCTCTTCGTTGCTGGTCAATTTAACTGTTTTGCTTCTGCTCTGTCCAAAGCTGCTCGCTTGGATAGGGAGCCGAACTTGTAAAGCTTTCCGTTTTAGGCCGGTAAGTGTTAATGCGTTTCTGCATTAAGATGAATAGAGGTAAAAGGTTAATACATTTTTCGATCGCAAGTTTGGGAATCGCATATTTTGCGACAACAACTTGTTGGGTATAAGTATCATCTGAGTAAAAGTAAGGTTTCGTAACCCTTGACCTATCCTGGCACCGGAAAAAGGGAGGAAGTAAAATGCTTGATCAATTAGTAGAATCCAAAAATAACTCGGCCGAGAACAAGCGCAAAAGTGAGTTTTTGTTGGTTGTTGCATCGATCGCCGTGGTTGCCTTGTTGTCCTCATGGACATATAGCTTGTTTGCAAAGGATTTTGGTATGGGCGGTGACGATCTGTCACTGACCACACTGGTCGCTCCGGTACCTGTGCCGGATGAGGAACCGCCACCCAAGCCGGAGAAACAGCCTGAGCAAAAGCAGCCGGATGTGGACGTTCGTAAAGAACTGATACAAAACATGATGCAGACCCCGATTAAGCCGCCCGACACGTTGAGTGTTACGAGAAATCAGGTCAAGGAAATGCGTCTCGACCGCATGACTAAGCTTGGTAGCAGTGACTCGGATACTGGAGCTCGCATCGATCCCGGTGTTTCCAGAGTAGTCACCGACGGTGGCACAGGTGGGCTTTCGACCTCAACAGGAACGTCGACGACCGGCGGTGAAGAGGATGCTCCTCCGCCAAAGGCTACGCCGAAACCGGTGCCTAAGACAGTTTCAGGCGGCGTGCTTAACGGTAAGGCGACCAGCTTGCCGAAGCCGGCTTACCCGGCAGCGGCAAAAGCAGTTCGTGCCGGTGGTGCGGTCAGTGTCCAGGTGCTGATCAGCGAAAGTGGCAGTGTTATTTCAGCAAATGCGGTCAGCGGCCATCCGCTCTTGAGAGCGGCTGCTGAGGGTGCTGCACGAGGTGCACGATTTAGCCCAACGATGCTGTCTGGACAACCCGTTAAGGTTTCAGGCGTCATTACTTACAATTTCGTTCCGTAGAGGGAACAAAAGGTTTTGCGGGAGCACGCGTCTAATGATGCTCCCGCAATAAATTATCGCAATCATTAATTTTTGATTTCTTTGGAGGAAAAACCATGACAATTTTGATGTTCGCCGAGGGCGGCGTTTCATTTGGTATCTACGATATCGCTAAGAGCCTGACCATTCCGGGTTGGGGCGTTATCATCACCCTGCTGATCGAGTCGGTCTATATGATCGCTGTCGGCATCGAACGCTGGCTGACGTACAACAAGGCTAAAACACAGTCTCGTGCATACGCTCCGAAAGTCGCTCAGGCTTTGAAGAACAGCAATATCGATGAGGCCATCAATATCAGCGACAAGCACAAAGATTCGCACCTTGCGATGGTCGTTTCGTCGGGCTTGAAAGAATTTGCTGCTCATCAGGGCAATTCGGACATCTCGGCTGACGAAATGGAAGCATCCAAGCGTGCTCTCGAGCGTGCGATCGCCGTTAAGACCGCTGAACTCAAGCGCGGCCTTTCAGGTTTGGCTACAGTCGGTTCGACGGCACCGTTCGTCGGTCTGTTTGGAACGGTTGTTGGTATCATCGGTGCGTTCCAGGCTTTGAAAACCAACGAGTCAGCCGGTATCGGCGCCGTCGGTGGTGCTATCGCCGAAGCTCTCGTCGCAACCGCTTTTGGTATCCTCGTGGCTATTCCGGCCGTGTGGCTGTTTAACTACTTCACCAGCAAAGTCACAAGCTTTAGCGTTGAAATGGAAAACTCAGCCTCGGAACTTGTCGACTACTTTATCAAGCAGCGTTCAAAGAGTCTTCGCGGCTAGTTTTATTGCGTAGGATCTTTTAACCAACTCAGGAGAATACTGCTATGGGTGCAAGTGTAGGTGGTACCAGCGAATATAATTCGGACATTAACGTGACCCCGATGGTTGACGTGATGCTAGTGTTGCTGATCATTTTCATGATCGTCACACCGCTACTTCAACAAGGTGTTTCAGTTAATTTGCCGAGAGATATGGCCAGTCCCGATGAGGACGCAGACATCGCTAAAGACACTTCTGTGATCGTAGCTATTCCCGATAACAGCAATTTTTACATCGGGAAAGAGCAGTATCCGCTTGACGCACTTGGTGACGTGATCAAAAAGCGTATGGAGGGCAAAACGCCCGAGAAACGCATCGTCTATATCAAGAGCGGGGTGGATGTCGATTATGGCCGTGTCGTACAGGCGATCGAAACTATTCGCAAGCAGGACATCGATAAGGTGGGCCTCGTTGCGGATAAGAAAAAGGGCGGCGAACAGCCGAAATAGTTTTGAAGATGCAGAAGTTTCGCAGATTCAAGGAAGGATAAAGCTATGGGAATGTCTACAGGCGGTGTAGGTGATGATGCCAAACCGACTATTAACGTCACACCGTTGATCGATGTGCTGCTCGTTCTGATCATCATCTTTATGGTCATCACGCCGCTCAAACCGAGCCGATTTGAGGCAAAGGTTCCGGCGGAACCGAAAGACCAGCAGGATGTAAACGTCAAGCCTAATCCGTTGACGCTCGTGGTTGCGATAAACAAAGAGACCAAGGGCATCACTCTTAATAATGAGAATTTCGGCGATGTTTCGGACACTGAAAAGTTGCTGAACAAGCTGAAAGAGATCTTTAAGGAAAGAGAGAACAACGGCGTATTCCGCGAGGGTACGAATGAGGTAGAAAAGACGATCTTTCTTAAGTCGCCGAAATCTGTAAGATACGGTGACGTGGTGAAAGTGATCGATGCGGCCAAAGCCGCAGGTGCGTCACCGATCGGTCTGCAGATCGATGATCTAACGGAATAATTTTGCCAGAAAGCATCAGCCGGGCGTTGTGACCAACGTCAGCGTCCCGGTTGCTTTTATTGGCCGTGAATGGAGTCAAATGATGAGATTGTCTCGTATTGGGGTAGTTACTCTTCTATCAATGATCGTTTTGGTAGGGGCTAATTGCTCATATTATAACCGGGTTATGGCCCGTAAGGATCTGGTCGACGGGTCGAATGCGTATAAAGGGCGAAAGTTCCCTGAAGCCGAGAAGCTTTTCCGGGCCGCGGCTGCACGTGACCCGAAAGGTGAAACGACTGAGGGCAAGGTAGCTCAGCTATTTTTAGCCCGCACTCTGCACTCGATGTATATCGGAGATCGTAAGAATTCCGCTAAAGCAGAGGAAGCGATCGCTGAGTACCAGAAAGCTTTGGCAAATGACCCTAAGGACCAAAGTTCTTACAAGGCTATTGCCAGTCTTTATGAAAATCTTCAGAAAACTGACGAATGGCTTGCGTGGGTGACCAAACGTTCGCAGGACACAAGTCTTCCTCCCGAGCAGCGGGCTGAGGCATTTACGTCGCTTGCGGCGAAAAAGAATACGTGTGCCAACGATATCTCTGATACAGAGGCAACAAAAAAGACTGTTACCAAAGATGGCAAGCAGGCCTTTCAGTTCGTAAAACCGGCCAAGCCTGAGGACTTTGAAACACTCAAGAAATGCACCGCTGAGGGAACCGCTTTGATCGACCAGGCTATCGCATTGGAACCGGATACGGTGAAAAATGCTAAGAGCTTTGATATCAAAGGAGCGAACGACAAGCAGCTTCAGGACACCATGGATCTACTCAAGGTTTTTGAATCGGCCAGGTCTTACAAAGCGAGTTTGTTGTTCCAGTCGATGCGCGTTGCTGAAATGGAAGACCGTATGCCTGATCGCGACAGCATCAAGACACAGGCTGACGCTGCTCGTGCCAGCTTCCTTGAGATCAGTGACGTTGTTAAAAAGATCCAAACTGAGATCGATGCCAGAATTGCCGCTAAAGAAGAGGCCGGCAAACCTGAAAAAGCAAACAGCAACGCCGAAGCTAACAAAAAATAAGTCACTTTTTCTTTCCAGTAAGGGTGGTGCTCAATTACAATTGATTGGGCACCGCCTTTTTTTAATTCTATGATCCGCATTGAGGACGTAATTGCTAAGGTAAATGAGAATCGGCCCGGGGCCGACACGGATCTCATACGCCGAGCGTACCTCTTTTCTGCCTTGCATCATCGCGGCCAGACAAGAGCGTCCGGTGAACCTTATCTTGTCCATCCGCTGGAGGTGGCTGAGATACTTGCCGAAATGCGGCTCGATGAGGTTAGTGTATCAACTGGTCTGCTACACGACGTTGTTGAAGATACGCTGGTCGATATTGAAACGATTCGCTCGTACTTTGGTGACGAGATCACGCTGCTTGTCGACGGCTTAACAAAGATCGCAAATATCAGCGATCTCTCAAAAGAAAAACAGCAGGCCGAGAATGTCCGCAAGATGGTGCTGGCAATGATCACAGATGTCCGCGTCGTTTTGATAAAACTCGCCGACCGTCTGCACAACATGCGGACGATGCAGTATCTTAAGCCCGAAAAACGGGAACGAATATCGCAGGAGACGCTTGATATCTACGCTCCGATCGCCCACCGGCTCGGTATGGGTAAGCTGCGAAGCGAACTTGAGGATCTATCTTTCCAGAATCTCTACCCCGACGATTACAAACGCCTCGCTATTGAGGTTGATGCACGCCGGCCGGAGCTTGAAGCTGCTCTCGAAAGCATCAAATCGACGATCGTCGACCAACTTACGGAGCACCAAGTGCCATTCGTAAGCATCGAGGGCCGGGTCAAACGACTCTATTCGCTCTGGAAAAAGCTAAAAAAGCAAAAGATCATGATCGAACAGGTTTATGACCTGATCGCTGCCCGCATCATCACTGAAAACGACCGCAAGTATTGTTATCTCGCGATGAGCGTCATTCACGACATCTGGACGCCTGTTCCTGAGCGTTTTAAGGACTGGATCGCCATCCCAAGGGACAATCTATACCAATCCCTCCATACGTCCGTCATCGGTGATGGAGGGCAGCCGTTCGAAGTACAGATCCGTACCGAGGAAATGCATCAAATTGCCGAGGAAGGCGTTGCAGCCCACTGGAAATACAAGGAAAGCAATCTCGGCAAGCAAGAAGAGGACGAGGCTCTCGATCAGCTGAGAAACACGGTCGAAAAGCTGCTCTTGCCCTTGGTTGAAAACAGCGAGCAAACGGAAGATTCGGCAGATTTTATTGAAACGCTTAAACTTGATCTCTACCCTAAGGACGTGTACGCCTTTACGCCCATGGGCAAAGTCATCCAACTTCCTCGAGGCTCGACGCCGATCGATTTTGCCTACGCCATTCACTCGGCAGTAGGGGATACTTGCACCGGGGCAAAGGTCAACGGCAGGATCGTTCCGCTGCGGAGCGAAATACATAACGGCGATGTGATCGAGATCCTCACGACGCAAAATTCAAAACCGTCCGGCGACTGGCTCAACTTTACGATCACGTCTCGTGCCCGCAACCGCATTCGGCACTGGATATCTCAGGAACAGAGGACAGAATCGATCGACCTCGGCCGCAAATTGCTCCAGCAGGAAGCGGAGCGATTTCGTCTTCCCGTCAAAAAGTTTGTCAATAACGAGACTGAGATGAAGCGGATCGCCAACGAATATGGCCTGGGCCGTCCGGACGACCTTTTTGCTTCGGTTGGTTATGGCAAGACGCTGCCCCGCAATGTAGTCGCGAAATTCCTCGGCCCTGAGAAATTTGGCGAACTTGACCCGGACAATCAAAAAGAAACCCGTCTCAAGACCGGCATGAAAGCGGTCAAGAAGTTTATCGGGATGGGCGAGGACGCGATCGTCGTCAAAGGCGTAGACAACCTGCTCACAACCCGGGCAAACTGCTGTAACCCGCTTCGCGGAGAGGAGATTGTGGGTTATATCTCCCTGGGCAAGGGTATCGTTGTTCACAACAAACGCTGTAAGAACGTCTCACAGCTAATGGTCAACAAAGAACGCATCGTTGAGGTCGAGTGGGCTAAAAGTGATAAGGAGCAGATCCAATCCGTCCAACTACTAGCAACTACCGAGAATCGAACGGGTATGCTCGCGGGCATTACAAACGCGATCGCTGATATCAAAACGGGAATTCGCGACGCTCGTGCTAATGTTTCTAAAAACGACATCGGCTTGATCGAGGTGACCGTCGAGGTTTTTGACAAGAAACACCTCGATAAGGTGGTTTCCGCTATCGAGCAAGTTCCGGGCGTCATCTCCGTCGAGCGTGTAAATACCTGATATCCAAACAAACCCTGCCCGCTTGCTTTCTTTTTGTCCAGTAATTTGCTAGAATTCGCCTTTTGCTTAGAGTGACTTTTTGAGCCTGAACGTAATGAATAAAGAGATCGTTTCGACAGATAATGCACCCGGAGCCATCGGTCCCTACTCGCAGGCGATAAAGGCCGGCGGCATGGTCTTTTGCTCAGGACAGATACCGATCGACCCGTCGACTGGCAATTTTGTTTCTGACGTAGTCAGCGAGCAGACCGAGCAGGTTCTGAAGAATCTCAGCGAGGTTTTGAAAGCAGCAGGAACGAGCCTCGACGACGTTGTAAAGACAACGGTCTTTTTGGCGGATATGAATGATTTCGCCGAGATGAACGAGGTTTATTCGCAGTTTTTTAGCGATAACAAACCGGCGAGAGCGACAGTTCAGGCGGCGAGACTGCCGCGCGATGCTAAGGTCGAGATCGATTGCATCGCCGTTGTTGGCCAATAAGAAAAGCCAACCCCGAATTATCGGGATTGGCAACCTAAACGAGACGCCGTGTCTCAAACAGACTTAAGCGGCTTTGATAATTTTTCCGGTCTTGATGCAGCGGGTGCAGACTTTCATTCGTCCGTTGCCGCCGGCCGGTAGCTGAACACGGACAGGTTGCAGGTTCGGATTGAACCTACGTCGCGTCTTGTTGTTCGCGTGTGAAACGTTATTTCCAAACTGCGGGCCTTTCCCGCATATGTCGCAGCGTTTTGCCATAATAATTTTCCTCCCATTTAGATGGGGACTACAAAGAGTTTTACGAAAAACTCAAAACGATATTTATAACAAACAGCCTTGGGCTTAGTCAAGGCGAGACAAACAATGGATAAGTTGAAAGGAGTGAAAGCAATCGTGCAAATTAATAAAAGAGGGTTCTTGTTAACAGCGGCTGTGGCAGTTTTTGCAGCATTTTTTAGTGCGTGCGGCGGTCCGACGGCCAATACCGGTGCAGGCGGTGACCCGAACGAAACCGCGGCAAAGGTTAACGGCAAGATCATCACCATGCAAGAGGTCGACCGTGCGGTCAAAGCGCAGGCTCAGGGACAGGAGAGCAAGCTCTCGCCGCTCGAACTCGCCGGGGCACGCCTACAGGTGCTGCAAACGCTAGTCGAGCAAGAGGTAATGTTCCAAAAGGCTGAAAAAGAGGGCACCGTGCCTTCTGAGGACGACATCACTGCCGAGGTCAATAAGCAAAAGACCGCAAGTGGCAAGACGACCGATCAGATCGAAAAGAGTATGAAAGAGCAGGGGATGACCGAAGCCGCTCTTCGCGATCAGGTCAAAAAGTCGATCGCGATCCAAAAACTCGTTGACAAGATCACGGGCAAGATCGAACCCCCGAAAGATTCAGAGGTCGAAGCGTTTTATAACGGCAACAAAGAGGCTTTTGTTAAAAAGAAAGGCGTTAAGTTGGCAGCGATCATAATCGATCCGGCAAACAGCGGCGAGGGCGACCAGACCGTTGACGAAGCATCGGCTGTACTTCGTGGTAACGAGATCGTCAAAAAGCTCCAAGCGGGTCAGGATTTTGCAACGGTAGCTCGCGAGTTTAGCGAAGATCAGAGCAAATTTCAGGGCGGAGATCTTGGCTATTTGGCAGAGGATGATTTGAAACAGGCTTTCCCGGAACAGACTGTCGCAGGTTTGATGAATCCTCAGTCGCAGATTGGCGGCATCACCTCGACGCGTTCGCAGGGCAAATTCTTTATTCTCAAGCTGCAGGAACGCAGCGATAAGGATGAGGCTGTTACGCTTGAGAGTCCGGGTGTTCGTGAGCAGGTGCAGAAATCGCTTGTTGACAACCGCAAACAACTCCTCGCGGCATCGTATCAGGCCGTTGCTATGAACGAAGCCAAGATCGAAAACTTCCTCGCTAAAAAGGTCGTTGACAATCCTAACGAGCTGAGCGGTGCACGTCCGGCTGGTGCAGCAAACGCCGCTCCGGCGGCAAATGCCAACACCGCTGCTCCCGCTAATACCAACACCGCGGCGGCAAACACCAATTCAGCGGCTCCGGCAAACAAACCGGTTGCTAATGCACCGGCAAAACCTGCGGCGAAGCCAGCGGCAAACGCTCCGGCTAACAAATAGTCGAGTTTTTCTCGATGATCGATTGAGAGTAGTCGGTTGTCAACAAGTTAATTGTCACGAGGAGTCTCTACTGACAACTGACTGCTGACAACCGACTACTGTTTTTTATGCTATTTAGACTGCAAGATGTTTGGAAAGGGTACGGTGGGACCGAGATACTAAAAGGTGTCTCGTTTCAGGTCAACCCGAATGAAAAAGTTGGCCTTGTCGGACGTAACGGCGCGGGCAAGACGACGGTTTTCCGTTTGATCATTGGCCAAGAAGCGGCTGACGATGGCGAAGTCATCAAGATGAATGGCCTCAAGCTCGGGCTGCTCGATCAGCACGTCGACTTTGGCGAAGCCGAAAATGTTCATACCGCCGCTCTTTCCGCCTTTAAAGAGATCCACGATATCGAAGCCGAAATGCGACTGCTCGAAAAGCAGATGGAAACCGATCACTCCGACGCGGTTTTGAATCGTTACGCCGATCTTCAGACAGAGTTCGAACACGCTGACGGATTTTCGTACGCGGCAAAGGCGGAGGCCGTTTTGCTCGGTATGGGTTTTGCGGCGGAAAGTTGGGGTGATGACGTTCGTACGCTTTCCGGTGGACAAAAAAACCGGCTCGGAATGGTGCGTCTGCTGCTTTCGAACGCCGACGTAATGCTGCTCGATGAGCCGACCAATCACCTCGACGTCAACGCCGTTGAGTGGCTCGAAGAGTTTCTAAAAACCTATGAAAAAACCTACGTAGTCATTAGCCACGACCGTTATTTCCTCGACCGCACGACCACTCGTGTCATCGAGATGGATCGCGGCCAGGCCGTGACGTATAAGGGCAACTATTCGAAATATCTTGAGGAACGCGAGTTGCGGCGTGAACAGCAGATTCGCGAATACGAAAATCAGCAGCAGTTGATCAACAAGACGCAGGAATTTATCCGTAAAAATCTGGAAGGTCAAAAGACCAAACAGGCAAAATCACGCCGCACTTTGCTCGCCCGCATGGAAAGGATCGAAGCCGTCACCAGCGAAAAATCCGGTGGCAATTTTGGCTTACGTCAGGTACAACGGACGGGCAACAATGTTCTGACCGCCGAAGATCTGACTATCGGTTACGGTGAAAAGGTACTCGCGAGCAAGCTCAATTTTTCGCTCCATCGCGGCGATGCACTCGGCATCATCGGCGGGAACGGTACCGGCAAAACAACGCTGATCAAGACCATTCTGGGCAATATCCGCGAACTCGACGGCAAGATCCATTGGGGAACCAAGGTTAATATCGGATACTACTCGCAAAATCTCGAAGGGCTGGAACCGCGTAACGAAGTCATCCAAGAATTAAGGCGGGTCGCTCCGACCGCAGATAACAACACGCTACGAGGCTTTCTCGCAAAGTTCCTATTTATGGGCGAGGACGTTTTCAAGCCCGTTTCAGCACTTTCCGGCGGCGAAAAAGGGAGGCTGGCCCTTGCCAAGCTGATCTACTCGCAAAAGAACGTGCTCATTCTGGACGAGCCGACCAATCACCTCGACATCCCTTCGCGTGAGTCGCTCGAAAATGCGCTTGAGGAATACGACGGCACGATCATAGCCGTCAGCCACGACCGCTTTTTCCTCGACAAAATAGCCAACCAGATGCTCTCATTCGAACCCGACGGCCGCGTCCTTGATTACGACGGCAACTACACCGAATTCCACGACTGGAAACTCGCTACCGACGGAGTACGCGGAACGAACGCCAGGTCAGAACTGGGAGCGATAGCGAATGGGCTCCGGGAAACGCCAAAAACCAAAGAACAAAAACCAAATACCGAGCCGCTGTCAAAAAATCAACGCAACCTGCTCGAAAAACGCATCGCCGAGATAGAAAAACTTATCCCAACCCTCGAATCCGAAGCCGCCGAGTTAACAAGTCAGATGTCCGAACCCAACATCGCCGCCGATTTCGAACGCCTCAACACCCTTTCAGCCGAGCACAAAGCCCTCGAAACCCGCATTCAAGATCTTTACAACGAATGGGACAAAGCCGCTGGGGAATTAGGCGATTAAAGAATATTTATCGCGAAATACGCGAAAGACGCTAAAAAGAGTTCACCTCTTATTTAGCGTCTTTTATTCTTTTTCGCGGTTAAATTCTTCCTATGACTCGATTCGGTAATTTGGAGCTTCTTTTGTAATTATCACGTCGTGGACATGTGATTCGCGTAATCCGGCGGAGGTGATGCGGACAAACTTAGCGTTCGTTTGTAGTTCGCTTATGTCCTTGCAGCCGGTGTAGCCCATGCCGGAGCGAAGGCCGCCGACTAGTTGGGTGACCATTTCGGCAACGGTGCCTTTGTATGCAACGCGTCCCTCGATTCCTTCGGGGATGTATTTGGCGTCTGCGACAGTGCCCTCTTGAGAGTAGCGGTCGCTTGAGCCTTTTTTCATCGCTCCGATCGAGCCCATGCCGCGATAGGTCTTGAAATTGCGGCCCTGGAACAGGATGACCTCGCCCGGTGCCTCTTCGGTTCCGGCAAAGAGCGAGCCGATCATAACGCTGTCGGCACCGGCGGCGATGGCTTTGGCGACATCGCCCGAAAATTTAACGCCGCCGTCGGCAATGATCGGAACGCCTGTATTTTTGGCAGCCGCGACACATTCAACGATCGCCGACACCTGCGGCACGCCCGCACCTGTCACGACCCGCGTCGTGCAGATCGAACCCGGGCCGATACCGATCTTAACGGCGTCGACACCGGCAGAGATCAGTGCCTTTGTAGCATCAGCAGTCGCGACATTTCCGGCAACGATCTCGATATCAGGGAATTTGGCCTTGACCTGTTTCACTGCATTCAAAACACGCGAACTGTGGCCGTGAGCTGTGTCGATGACTATCGCATCGACACGTGAGTTAACCAACGCCTCGGCACGTTCGAGAAAATCGCCGGTCGCGCCGATAGCGGCGGCACAACGCAGACGTCCGAGCTCGTCCTTAGCGGCGATGGGGAAGTTGATCGCTTTTTGGATGTCTTTCACGGTGATGAGGCCCTTGAGATGGCCGTTGTCATCAACGACAAGTAGTTTTTCGATGCGGTGCTTTTGCAGCTTGACCTTTGCTTCGTCCAGAGTCGTGCCGACGGGCACCGTGACCAGCGGCTGCGGCGTCATTATCTCGGAAACAGGAATATCGAACCGGGTTTCAAACCGCAGATCTCGATTAGTAATTATGCCGACGAGCAAGCCGTTATCGTCTGTCACCGGCACGCCGCTGATCTTAAAGCGGGCCATGATGGCGAGCGCGTCGGAAACGAGTTTGTCCTTGTGGATCGTCACCGGATCGACGATCATGCCCGATTCGCTGCGTTTGACCTTGTCAACCTCTTCGGCCTGCTGCTCGACGCTGAAATTCTTGTGTATCACGCCTATCCCGCCTTGCTGAGCCAGGGCGATCGCCAAAGCAGCCTCCGTAACAGTGTCCATCGCCGATGAACAGAGCGGTATGTTCAAATGAATATTTCGTGAGAATTTGGTGCGTGTGTCAGCCTCGGCCGGCAGTATCTCTGAGTAGGCGGGGACGAGCAAAACGTCGTCAAATGTCAGGCCCTCTTGAATTTTCTCGATTTCCATATCCAATTATAAACAAAAATGCCCGCAAATTGCTTGCGGACATCTTAAATTTTATATTTCAGCCAAACAACAATCAATTTGGACCATTAGCGGCCGGCTTTGCCGTGGTCGGAGCGGGTTTAGGTGTCGCCGCCGGTTTAGCTTCAGGTGTTTTCGCCGGCGTTGTCGTTCCGGTATTCGCCGCGACACTCGGCTTCGGAAGAGGTGTCGGCCGAACGGGCGTTACGCCAGTCGC
>JBGAUY010000019.1:0-52292 GCA_044228425.1 Pyrinomonadaceae bacterium
GTATAAGGATCACGGCCGTCATGCGGTCTATGCCAAAGGCCACGAGGTGCCGGGGATCGGCAAAACTCGGTCGCTCTCGCTACCTGTCATCGCGAAGATCGTGTCCGAAGATCTAGACGCACCAGCGATGTCGCCTTATTTGGTTGAAGAAGAAGAGACCGTCGGGGTTTAGTTAGCAGTATCGATCGCGAATATTACTACCAAAACGCGAAACGGCAAATTTAGTGTCGTTTCGCGTTTTTCGCGGTTAAATGATTATGAATAGTCTTGTATTCTCAAACATGCTACATCGTCCGGCTCGTACGGCGGTGAGCATCATTGGTATCGGCATCGGTATTTTGCTGATAATCGTTACTGTCGGCCTGGCGAACGGCAGCCTGCGTGAGCGTGCAAAACGCGAGGCGAATGTCGGGGCCGAGATCATGTTTCGGCCATCGGGAAGTATGGGATTGACCGGCTCGGAAGTATTGCGATTGCCGGTGACAATGGGGCCTGACATTGAAAAGGTCGAGGGCGTCGCGGCGGCCGTGCCGATCGGGCAAAACAGCGTTTCGTCAAAAGAAGGCATTACGGGCAGTCGTTTGGTCGATGGTGTTGAGTGGGAAAAGTACGCGGCGGTTGCGGGGCTGCAGGTTACGCAGGGCAGGAAATTTGTCGACGGCAAAGATGAATTAATGAGCGACAGCGCGTGGCTGGCGACGCGTAAAGAAAAGATCGGCGATACATTGAGCGTCTACGACCGTGATTTTGTGATCGTTGGCACATACGAACCGAGCGCGGGTGCCAGGGTCAAGATACCGCTATCGACGATGCAGAGTCAGCTTGGTGCCGAGGGCAAAGCGTCGGCGTTTTTGGTCAAGGTCAAACAGGGCTTTACTCCGCAGACGGTCGGCGACAATCTGCACGCGAAATTTCCCGAAGACCAAATAATCCTCACCAGTGAACTCGAAGAGCTTTATATGCAAGGGGTTCCGGCACTGAATGTCTTTCTGAACGTCGTCATCGGCGTCGCCGGAGCTATCTCCGCCCTCATAATCTTGCTAACGATGTACACGACTGTGACCGAGAGAACGCGACAGATCGGAGTGCTCAAATCGCTGGGTATGTCCAAGACGAGCATTGCGTGGACGATCGTGCAGGAAGCTCTGATGCTCAGCCTCGGCGGCATTGCTTTTGGTGTAATTGCGACGTTCGGGTTGCAATACGCATTTGCCAAATGGACGACGTTGACTGTTTCGATCGATCCTTCGCTGGTCGGCACGATCGTTGTGGTCGGATTGATCAGCGGAATGATCGGGGCTCTCTATCCGGGCTTACGGGCCGCCCGTCTCGACGCGGTCGAGGCTCTTAATTACGATTAGTTTTAGGCATTTTGTCTGGTAAAATGTGTCGAACCGGAGATCTAGTTGTTGCATCAAACGCTGAGAAAAGACAGTAACAATTAATTTTTCGATCCGCTGCAACTTCCTGCCGAAATCGAGACCGTTAAAGTCGCTCGCGACGATAGTTGATGATAGCTAGTACTCTTCAAAAAAGGACAAAACGCCTCAGACTTCATTCGATCGTAATTTTGATGGCTGTTTTTGCCGTTTTGTCGTTCAGCGTCCGTGCCCAGACTATTGAGGAACCGGCAAAACAGGCCAGAGCGGAGTCAAACGACACGCCTGATTTTCGGGTTGAAAAGATACCGGTCGCAGGCGGGGCCGAGATTATCACGATCTTTGCTCGAAACGATAACTTTGGCGAGGGTATGCGTGACGGTGCCATGGAGATACCGCTCTTGAGCGTGATGCGGGACACGCTAGGTGACGACAAAATTGAGAACGACCGCCTGAGATACGTTTGGGTACATTCCTATACAAAAGCGTCGTTCTGGCAAAAAGCTGCGGCCTTTGTGCCTTTCCTCTACCTTCGGACGACAAATAAAAAAGATTTAGGCACCGCTCCGCCTCCGCACGTGGTTGATATGAATAGTAACCATAGTGGGGTTTGGGGGCAGGTCCTCTGGGTAGTATTCAAAAGGATCATCCTTGGTGAAATGGGTGTCGGCCCCAAGGCATCTGTGCTCCAGTACCGGCAAAATTCACAGGACTACAGGCGCACATCCGTCGCAAAAGCTCTGACCGTGTTGTCCCTTTTTGAGTCGGTCGGTGGCGAAAAAATTTTGAGCGATGCTGAGTCAAAAGACATCCAAGCAAGGCTTTGGCTAACAGACAAAACTTTTGGTGCGATGATGCCGGATGAGGAATTAAATCGCGTTTACGACAAAGAACTTGTAAAAAAACGGGATAGACGCGGCCTCAATTGGGAGCTTTTAAGGCAGTATTCTGAGGCTCAGGGCCTGTATTTTGAGCCGATGGAAATGCCGGACGGCGCGGCACGCCATGCAACCGTATGGGTAGCCGCAGAAGATCTGGCTGGTAATAAAGGACGTAAGTTTGAATCAAGATTTTTGAATATCAAGGATCCTTGGAATGACGAACGGCTTGCAAATTGGCAAGGCTATACTCAGGTGAAATGGTTTGATGACGAGAATCGACTCGTTGAGCCTAATACTGTAAATGCCAAGCCAAAAACATTGATTCCACTGGCATTGTATGGACTCGATAATCCTAAAATACCAACGATCCTCGTTGATTTTCGTGATACGCGTAACGCAAAGCGGCGTGAGATGTCTAGGCGGGTGCTTACAGATCTAACGAACAGTGTGATCTCAGTTTCGCCCTTTGGCAGTCTTCCGCTTTTCCTTGGGAAGTTCGCCTACGACCTTTTGACCGGCCGACGCGGTACCGATATCAATCAGGCCTCTCGGCTTAGATCCTATGCCCAATTAAAGTTGTTGCTTGCTCTCGATGCAACGATCGATGTAAATTTCCGGGATGAAATTGCGGATCGAGTGGAGAAGGTGTCCTTAAATCCGTTGGAAAACGACCTCGCGGTCGAAGCGGCACTTGCCCGCCGCCAGTACAGTAATCTGATCGAGTACGCGAAACGGATCGATGGCCTACCGGCACTGCTTGATCGTGACAGACGCGAGGAGATGGTTAAATTGACGCATTCGGGAAAGCGACGAGCCCTTTATACCGCGGCGCATTTTCTTACGCTTGGGCTCTACACGCATCGTGAAACCGCAACGCCTGAGATGCTTTCGAAATTGGATATTCGGCGGCAACTAAACTATCACGAAAGAGTGATAAACGAGACAGCCTTTCGATCGGCTAAACCGGAGGTCGATAGCGATGTCTCCGCTCTAAAACGCTCTCTGCGGTTTGTCGCTGAACACGGCTCAGACGCCCATGAAAAGACTGCCCGCTCATTGTCAAAAATATTTGCCTTGAGTGAGGATGAGGATATCCGGTCGATGTGCTTAGCCGGCCTATACGAGATCAATGATTCAGCGGCTAAGAACCAACTTCTTGCAATGTATAGAAATGTGAACATTAATGAACGCTGGCGAACCATTTGTGCCAATTACCTTAAACGGGCTCTCAAAGAAGGTCAGCGGATATCAACGCGTGACGCAACTTCGATCGCCGGGATCACCGCAGACTCAGGGAATTAAGAGCATTCAATCACCTCAGATCGATGTCATCGAGACCACTGTCTAACAAATTATTTGGTGCAATGATGCTGGCGGCGATCTTTGCTGCTGGCGGCTTTGCACAAAATGTAAAGCGCGTCGTCGTCGTAAAGGTTGACGGCCTGCCGGCTTATTATGTTGACCAATTTGTAAAGCAGCGTGACCCGGTGACCGGCAGGTCCGTGCTGCCGTGGTTTGATGAGATCTATTATAAGAACGGGTCGCGGGTTAGTAATTTTTACACCCGAGGAATCAGCCTCTCGGCTCCTTCCTGGAGCATGCTCGATACCGGACAGCACCTCCAGATTAAGGGAAATATCGAATACGATCGGCTAACCAAACACGGTTACGATTATCTCTACATCGTTCCATATTATGTGCGATATCTTTTCAAGAAAAAGGCCGATATGCCCGCGGTAGAGGTTCTGGATCAAATGTCGATACCGCTTATGTGCGACGCTTTTCCGTATAATAAACGCTATACCGCCCAGCAGCTCTATCAGCGCGGTAATAGCTGGGAAAATCTCGCTAGCGGCTTTGTAAATCTCTATCCCGGCAAGCCAAAGGATTTTGTTGACGAATGGTCGATCGGGCTCGACTTTTTGAATCTCACCATCAATCAAGCCGAACGCGACGTCGTGGACAAGGTCGTAACCATGCCCGAACTTAATTATCTCGATTATTTTACAGGCTACTTTGATCATGTTTCGCACGCCAATAACGATACTGCCTCTCGTTTGGCTGGGTTAAAGGCCCTTGACCGAACTATCGGTCGAATGTGGGTCGCTATCCAGTCCTCATCTCGTGCAGACGAGACAGCAATGGTCCTAGTTTCCGATCACGGATTTAATTCTGAAGAGAAGATCTATAGCCAGGGATTTAACTTGGTAAATTTATTCAGGAGCGCGGCCGGCGGCGGACACCATGTTGTAACCAAGCAGAGAATGATGTCCGATTATTCGATAAAAGCGATCTATCCGTTTTTGCCAATTGTCACGAATGAATCTAAGGAATCCTTTTACCTTAAAGGCCAAAACGACCGTTATCCGACTGTTCTCGTCGATCTCGACGGTAATGAGCGGGCATCTATCCACCTTCGCCAAAATGATTTGAATATTCTGCAGATACTGCTGCAACAATTAAAGGTTAAGGGCCTGTCGCAGCCCAAGCAAAAAGCCGCTACGGACTTGTTTTTTCAGATAATTGATAAGTATAGAAAAGGCTGGCAGGCCACCGCAGCCCAACTCGGCGAGGAGATGGACGCTCTTCATCGCTTAATAGAAAAACAGGAAAAGGTCATAGCCGCTCAGCCCGACAAATTTACGCCCGAGGACTATGCTCACGGCATCGATAAAGAGGCTCGCCGTGTTTATGCCCTTGCCGAACTCGCAAAGCGTTCAGAGACCGATTACCGGAAATATATTGCGATCTTGAACAATCTCATAAATTTGAAACGTGAAACATTCGACGCCAAAAACCTAAAGATCGAGGAGGTGATCGCACCCGAGGCGATGGGTGAGCAAAATAGCGTTTTCGATCTGCAAAACTATGTGGTCGGGCTATCGCCGAACGGACTGGCTCTGAACCCGGACCAAAGCCTTGACCTCGAAAAGAGTTTTCGGCGAGTCGACTATTTCGACCTTTTGCACAAACAGAAGGTGCGGAGCAATGTCCAGGCGGAAGTCAGTAGCCGCCCGATTGACTTTACGGCCACCAGAATTCCGCAAGACGCTTTGGCCGAAGTGTTGCCGCCCGAACTTCGTTCAAGCGAGGACGCTATATGGTTATATGGTGGATTTGATAAACAGGCGTTGATCCTAACGCGTGTCGATGCCGATGGTGGGCAGAGCTATCGATATTTGCCGATCTCGGCACTTCGTCAGGATGCTCGGGGGAAAATTGCCTTTACCAGACAGAAATGGGCTGACGGTTTTCCGTTAAAATATTTTGAGGATCAGAAACTAGATGTGCCAGATCGTGAGGCTTGGATCAATGATTGGCATAGTGAGGTCGAGTGGCTGCGAGCAACGCATAAGACGATATATTCTAATGCAATAATCGGTCTAAATGAGCAGATCGACCGACACAAGTTACCGGCCGATGACGGTGCGGACGTCTCAGTCGACGGGCGTCTGATGAGGCGATTTCGCCAGCGACAACGAGACGTGACTCAGGCAGATATGCTCGTTTTGGCTGCGAATCACTGGAATTTTAATGTCGCCGGCTTTAATCCCGGCGGCAATCACGGTTCGTACTTTCGCGTTTCGACAAATTCGACATTGATGTTTGCAGGCGGAGCAAAAACTGGGATTCCACGCGGGTTGTTGATCGAGGAACCGTACGACAACCTCAGTTTTATGCCGACCGTTTTGCGGTTGATGGGCAAGGTCGATGACCAGGGCCGTCCGACCCCCGAGCTGCTCGAGCGCGGTTTTCATACATTTCCCGGGCGGATGATAACCGAGATTACAAAAGCCAACTGAGCCGTACGGTAATAGTACGATCAACAGACGAACCGATTTGGAAAACACGGCGTTTTATATGTTTATTGTTACGAAATGCGGACGTTACCAACATTAGGACTCGTTTTGGTGATTGCAATACTGTTACTCGTTCACCCGGTAACAGCGCAAAAGCGTATCTACATCTCGCCTGACGATCATACCGATTATTACTGGACCGGAGACGAAGCAACATATCGTCAGGCGTTCCTTACGATGATCGATTATTACCTGAATAAAATGGACGAAACCGCTGGAAATCCTTCGGACCAGCAGATGCGTTGGAATTGCGACGGCAGCCTGTGGATGTGGGAATACGAGCGAAACCGCACACCCGCACAGTTTGCGCGGATGATGTCGCGCGTTCGCGACGGGCATATGAGCGTTGCTCTCAATCCGCTGGTGCTTGTGCAGGGCGGTGCTCCGACCGAATCGGTTCTTCGCGGCATGTATTATCCGGGACTGATCGAGCGGCGTCACAATGTGCAGTTTCCACTCGCTATCGCGATGGAGGATCAAACGATGCCGTTTGGACTCGCTTCGTTATGGGCTGGTTCCGGTGCTAAGTATTCATGGAAAGGTGTCTGCGACTGTGCGACGCAGGTAACGGCACTGTACAACCGCGACCGCGAGATATACTACGCTGGCGGCCGCGACGGCAGCAAAGTTTTATTAAAGTGGCATTCGCAATTAAATACTAACAAGAAATATGGCGGCTACGCAGAGGCATTTGACCCGTTGGCGTCGATCATCTTTGCTGAGGTGGATCCTACCTTCATTTTAAAGTATCCCTATCCTGTGGTCGGGGCTTTTGGCCGCGGTTGGGACGACCTGGAATACACGAGCGACGAATTTGTCACCGTCGCCCAGCAACATACAAATGCCAATCGCCGGTTGATCGTTTCGAATCAAATAGATTTCTTTCAGGATTTTGAGACCAACTACGGAGCGGGTCTCGAGACCTATTCGGCGTCGTTCGGCAATGAATGGGACACCCTGATTGCATCGCTGGCAGAGGTCTCGTCGCGGGTAAAGCGCAGCACCGAAAAACTGCGAACCGCCGAGGCAATGGCGACGCTTGTGTCGATAAATCAGCCGACGTTCATGGATTCGCGAATTGCCGCCCGTGACAGGGCGATGATCAATCTCGGGCTTTATTTCGAGCACGATTGGACGGCAGACGGAACGATAATAACGCGAGGCGAGCGGGCGGCGTGGAACCGAAAGATCGAGCAAGAGATAACGTCGTATGTCGACAAACTCTACGATGATGCCAAGGCCGCTCTTAGCTCTCAGATATCCAGATCGGGCGGTGAGGAGAGATTCGCAGTATTTAATCCGCTTAGTTGGACGCGGACAGATTTTGCCGATGTTCCATTAAAAATTTTGAGCAAAAAGGTTCATGTCGTTGATGTTTCGACGGGACTCGAAGTGCCCTCGCAGATAATCGGGGCTCGGACGCAGAGGGTACTGCGAGTGCTTGCGGGAGACGTGCCCTCCGCCGGTTTTAAGGTTTACGAGATCAGGCAAGGGGCGGGAACGGTGTCCATGGGTGCTCCGACGGTGAATGGGTCGACGGTTGAGAATGATAACTACAGCGTCACTGTCGCACCCGATGGAGCCATCACGAGTCTAATAGACAAGACCAGAGGCAATCGCGAAACCGTGCGAAACATTGGCGGACGCGTGCTCAACGATATCGGCGGTAACCGAAGCGGCAACGTAACGGTCGAAAGCTCCGGCCCCGTCAGCGTAACGTTAAAAGCAGTCTCGTCGAGCCCGATCGAGCATACAACGCGTGTCACGCTTTACAAAGATATAGATCGCGTCGACATCAGCAACACGATCTCAGCGAATTTTGGTGACCTCAAGACCTGGAGCTATTCGTTTGATATCAATTCACCGGACGTCTGGCACGAAGAGGTCGGAGCCGTCATCCGCGGAAAACTCACGACGAGCGGCGGCCACTATGCGACGAGGAATGCGCGTTACGACTGGCTGACGATGAATCATTTCGCCGACGTTACGGACGGCGTGACGAATAATTTTGGCGTGACGGTGTCGAATGCAGATGATCATTTTATGCGGCTAGGATCGAGCACGGTCACGGCTCTCGATACCTCGACGCCGCAGTTCAACATTCTAGCCGGCGGACAGACCGACGGCCCTTCGCTTGGGATCCCGGATCAAGGCGGCGACAGCCAGTTTTTACAGCGGTTTGCGATACAGACTCACGGAAACTTTGATCAGGCATCGGCGATGAAAATGTCGCTCGAACATCAGAATCCTTTTGCATCGATCATGATAAACGGCACGGGCTTGCAGGAGCGCCCCTACCCTGCGGACAATTATTCGTTCTTGCAGATATCGGATCCGAATGTTTTCCTGTGGGCGTTAAAGCCTGCCGAAGACGGCATCAGCCGCGGGATAGTCGCGAGGGTTTGGAATCAGGGCAACTCGCCGTCAAACTACTCTTTGTCGCTCTCTAGGCCGATAATGGCGGCGGAACGTCTGACACATATCGAAACGACAATAGCTCCGGCGACGGTTTCGGCGGGCCAACTCAACGCCGGCGTTAATCAGCAGCAAATTCAAACTCATCTGCTAAAGATCAACGGATCGAGGCCATCAAAGAAGATCAGATAGCATATTGGGGCCGCTATTTACATCCGCCCCGAGATGAACCCGCAATGCCCGTCGGCCGCGATCAAGCAAAACCTGAAAATCACCACGTGCCTGTGCGGATTTAACAACGCCAAAAGTGTATTTCTGTCCCGGAACCGCGAGATCAAACGCATCGTCTGACGTGATCTGCAAAAACACACCATTGTTCGCCCCACCTTTATAGGCCTGTCCGGTCGAATGTAGAAAACGCGGGCCGAAACCGAGACAGGTCGCGACGCCAGTGCGGGTAAGTATCTTTTCGCGGATTGCTTGCAGGAGCTTTTCCGTTTCAGCATTCATTTCGATGTAACCGAGGATCGCGAAATAGTCGTCTTTGACGACATGGGCTAAATGCGCATCAATTATTCCTCGCAACGAACTGTCATATCCGGCGGCTTCTAACTTATTTGCATACTCATCACTAGTAAAGAGTGAGACGCCGTCAGCTTCGAAAAAAGCTTGTTCATCGGGCAATGAGCCGGTCTGCTCATATTCGTCGGTGATCTTTCGGGCCTCGATCTTGGCCGATTCGACGTCGGGTTGGTTGAACGGGTTGATCTGCATTACCGAACCCGCAACCGCAGTCGCAAATTCCCAGCGGAAAAATTCCTGGCCGAGGTTGTCGATAGAATCGAGTTCGATCTTGACCGCTGGATGTCCGGCAGAGGTGAGTTCGTCATAGGCATCATCGAACGACTTATCGCCTTTCAGACTCAGAAACGCGAAGATTCGGTCGTCGCCATATTTAGCCGCTGCTTGTATGGGTTCGCGGTCAACCGGGATTATCGAAACACCATTCTTTCCGGTCGATTCGGCAACAAGCTGTTCCATCCACGCACCGAGATCGTGAATTTCCGGTGAGGTAAAGATCGTTAGTTTATCACGTCCATGTTTATGGCAAAGCCCGAGAATAAGTCCGAGCAATGCTCCGGGATTTGCGGCCGCGTCGTCGTTGCGGCAGGCTTCGACCATTTCGTTTGCGTTTGTTAAGAAGCTCTCGACATCCATCCCCATTGCCGCCGCGGCTGTCATGCCAAATGCAGACAGGGCAGAGAACCGTCCGCCGATCTGCGGTTTGCCGTAGAAGATATGCCGAAAACCGTCGTCTTTGGCGACCTGTTCCATTTTCGAACCGGGATCGGTTATCGCGATGAACTGTTTGCCCGCGTTTTCGCGGCCCACGGCGTTGACGACTTTTTCGAAGAAATACTGCTTGAAACAATTTGGTTCGAGCGTCGAGCCGGATTTGCTCGCGACGATAAACAAAGTCGTCGTGAGATCAAGCTTATCCTCCACCGCCTTGACCTGAGCCGGAACTGTGGAATCGAGAATGTGAAAATTTGCCTTGCCAAAGGTCATCGCCAAAACTTCCGGACACAACGAAGAACCGCCCATTCCCATCAGCAAAAAATCCGTGAAACCGGCGGCGGCGAGGTCGGTTTGCAGGTTGCAATACTTTTGCAGATCGTCCAATTCTTCCCCGATAATATCCAGCCAGCCGAGCCATCTTGCCTCGTCGTCGTTTGTCCAGACGGATGCGTCTTTTGACCAGATCCGAGCGATCTTATCATCGAGTTTCCAGTTTTCCGTCTCAGCATTGACAATGGCTTCGAGATCATTTGGTAGTGAATATTCGATCGTACTTAACATAGTTTTGATAGTGGTAAATATCGACTTACCTGTCAAATTTATCATTTTGTTGTAAAATTTCGATTAATTTCAAGGAGGGAAATTAAAGATGAAAATCGATCGGCGTTCATTTGTAAAAATAGGTTTGGGCGGCACGGCAATGTCTCTGCTATCGGGATCGGTATCTTCGGTGAGAGCTTCGCCCTACGCTCCGCCAAATCTATATGAGTGGCTCAACGCCAATCCGAATGTTCGCGATTCGATCTCATGGCTTGTCCCAAACACAAAGACCTTTAAGGCCGACAAGCAGTCATTTCAAGCTTGGGTCACGACCCGAAAGGACGAGTTGGTCAAAGCATTTGAAGCAGCTTGGAACAATCAGCCGAGTAACGCCCCGGATCTGCCTACAAATTTGGAGCTGTCCGGTAATTTTCCGGCGACCGTGTTGCCGCCAGATCAGGCGTGGAACTATTTCAAGGCCAGTGTTGCATTGAGCCTAGCCGTCGAGATCGGTAATCGTGTGCCATGGTCGGTCAAGACGTATTCGAGCGAAGCTCTCGCCGTGCTGTTTGACGCGGACAAGCTGTATAAATGGGATGGCTCACTAAATGGTTACAGGGTGAAAACGGATAATGGTTATTTTACACCGTCGCCGCCGGAGTTTAGCTTGAAATTTCTCAACCAGATCGGGGCCGTATCTATCCCCGGACTCGGAAGCATACCTGGCCTGGTAACCGTGCCGAAACAGACGGGCCGTCCGCTGGGTGCTTTATCACTCCCGACTGCACAGAACGCCCGTGCCAAGACGATTGCGCGGCTATTTGATTGGGGCCGCTATTATCTGCGCCATTTTGCCGGAGACTTTACGACCGAAAATATGAAAGCACACTGGCAGTACGGGGGGATGCCGCCGCTTTCCAGAGTCATCAACGGGACTATCAATCAAACACAGAAATTAAAAGAGGTCGGTAACTGGTCTGCGGGATGCTACGGCACAACGGGATTTTTGTCCGGCGTATTGCGGACAGTAAATATTCCGGTCCAACAATCATTTACCTGTCAGCACTCGCTCGCGCATTTTATTGCGGACGATCTCTATCTGACGCACAGCGATGATCTCTATACGTCATTTTCAAGGCCTGCTTCCATTTACAGTAATCTGCCATTTCCGTCGGTCGAAATGTTGATCTCCGGCAGCCAGTTTAAGACGTGGTTTGGCAACACGTGCAATAATGTTGGCCGCCAACCCGCCGAACTTGCGGTCAAGTATCTGTCCCCCATACTGGTTCAGTATTATGTGGGTGACAAGGCAGGCGGCAAATCACACGCAGGCGGAAAAGTTTATGAGGCACTAAAGTCATTCTATACCGTAGCCGAACTAGAGAATCTCAAGCTTTGGGAACGACTCGAAGCGAAAGTTTCGGGAACGTAGATCTTGTTAGGATCTGCTTTAAGAGCGATCCCATTCTGTTTCAGAATAATTAGGAGAAAATGTGAACAACGCAAAAAAAATTATAGCTTTATCTACAGCCGTCGCCATTTTTGGTGCGATGCTGGCTTGTCAAAAACCCGCTGCCAACAACGCTAACGACAGCAAGGCAGCGACTAATACCAATCAGGCCGCAAATGCGCGGACGCCTCCGCCTGCGGTACTTTCACCGCCTGCGTCCGATTCGCCGACCGCAGCTTACAAAGCGGCTTACACGGCTCGTAAGAACAAAGATATCGAGGCACTGAAAAAGCTGATGTCCAAAGACGTGCTTGAATTTTTAACAATGGTTGGCGACGCCGACGAAAAGAAAAAGATGTCGCTCGACGACCAGCTAAAAGAATTGTGTGAAAAGCCGCAAGCCGCAACCGCCGAGGCCCGTAACGAAAAGATCGACGGCGACTACGCGACGATCGAATACCTAGACGAAAAAGGCGGATGGAAGCCGATGGAATTTATCAAAGAGGACGGCATGTGGAAGCTGGCATTCGGACCCCAAAAGCCCGGGTCGCCCGACAAGGCCAAAGACGACAAAAAATAATAGCGGATAGAAATCTTGAGAGTCTACCCGTCAGCAAACACGAAGACATGATTACTTTTTCTATAACTATGAAGATGCACAGAGTTGTTTTTTTTATCTTTCTATCGCTGGTTTTTGCGGGGCTAGCCGCTGGTCAGAATGCAGGCCAATTTTTAGTTCAATGTTCGGATAGTTTAGTAAAAAAGAACTATCAGGATGCGGTAGCTAGATGTACCAAGGCCATTGACGCTCAGCCGGATTCGGTCGACGCGTTTCAGTTGCGGGCATCCGCCTACGAGAAGATTGCTTATTACTCTGCCGCTATCGGTGACTACACTTCGCTGATACGACTGACAAAGGGTGCCGCGAAGTTTCATTTTTACCGCGCCGAGCTTTACAGCAAGCGTCTTGAGAACCAAAAAGCAATTGATGATTACACGGCCGTCATAACCAAAGAGCCAACAGGTCCGTTCACGGCAAAAGCTTTCTATGGCCGAGGGTTGATATATGACAAAGTCGGCCGCAAAGTCGCGGCTCAGGACGACTATGAAAGTGCGGTAAAACTTGATCCGGGATTTACCGAGGCCAAGAAAAAGATCGACCCGCTGCTTGGCAACATGACGATCACTCAGGCCGCGGATAATATAGTCCCGGGCATACCGCCTACTTTGGGAATGACCGACAAGGTCACGGAAGTTAAGCCGAAACCGTTACCTGCTACGTCGCCGTCGGTCGCTGTAAAAACGACTCCGACAAAACTAATGCCAGAACGTCAGCCGACACCGGCTGAGGATCAACGGCTTGAGAAGATCACCACTTGGCGCGACCGCGGCGTTAAACCGACTGCGGATGATATTGTCTGGGCATCGTCATATGTTTTTGAGCAGATCAAATATCTGATAAATCGAGACAAGGGCGATAAGGAAACCGCACAAAAGATAAGCGGCCTGTATCTTAAACACGCGGCTCTGAGAGGTTCGCTCCTGGATTTTAAGGGTGAGATTGCCGATCTAACTAACTGTCTGGTCTATTCGCCAAAAGATCATTGGTGTACGGTTTCGAGAGTTTATGCATATTTGGCCGACGGTAATAAATCTTTGGCGCTGGCGGATGCAAATAAGCTAGTCGAACTACAGCCGCAATGGTCGTTGAGTTTCAAAGCTCGGGCCAATGCACATTGTGCGATGGGAAACAAATCGCTGGCGCTGGCAGATGAGCGGAAAGTGATCGAACTAGGCGACACGGTCACTACGCCGTGTAAATAGACCTTTTTACATAGATTCCGCTTTAAATTGGAATAGAACAATGTCCACTTCAGTTTTCTCTATCTTAGATATTTGACACAAGCAGAACGAACATCGCCACTTAGGAATGCGATCCAAAAACACTGGGAATTTCTTTTCCTAGCGCTTGCCACTTACTACCAAGTGCCGCTGGCCCTTGTTAAACGTGAGAGCGAATTCGTCTGGAATGACCGGGGAAAGAGTAACTCGACGCCTTCGTCGGCGTGCTGACGGTTAGCGTTGGTCAAAATTAAGAATCTAGTGATTGCCGCTATGCGAGATAGCAAAAGGCCGTAAACTAATAGTTCACGACATATGTCCCAGTCATGAATTCCATTCCAATATTCGGATTGGGTCCCGCCTGGACGCTTATATATCGAACCCTTGGGGTAGCCGGGATGGTCACATTTGTCGCATTCGGGTCGTCAAACTCCCCCATCGGAACACCGATGCGGTTGTAGAGCGTAACCTTGAGGTCGATATTGTCGCTCGTAACCGTAATAGGTCCGCGTGACTTGAAATTCACCCTAATAAAATCAACGTCTGCAGCCTGTTCTAGTATCCCCTGGATCAATCTTGAGGTGACGGGCTCGCCAATTGCTCCATTTGGAAAGTCGTCGGGACGCAGCACGACCTGATTATTGATGGAAACAAAATCATTAAAGGGCACACCAAAAGTCGGTTCGATACATGGTTGCGCCCACCAATTAGTAAAGCCGCCAATAGCCGCACCCATCAGCGGCCCAAAGGAAAGTGCTCCGGTGCCGAAGTTCGGATGGTATTCTTGGACGATTTGACAGGCCATGTCGTTATTGTAGAGATGCTGATGTGGCAGGCCGGCAAGAGAATGGCCGATCTCATGCGAGACGGTATTTGCTACCTCGATTGGATTGTTTCCGACAGTTTGACTAAAGACAAAGACGATCGAGTTTGGTATGCGTTGGCCTGTAAAGGGCGATACACCTGCCGTTCCGTTTGGAAAACCCCCGACCGTCGGCGATGTCGAGACCAGGCACATGAACTTTCGCGCTTGGTCGTATGCAGTAAACTCCGCCTGATCAGTCGTAACCCTAATATTGAATGGCGAGAAATCGTCCTTTACTCTGCGAAGAACCTCGGTTTTTTGGCTTGCACTCAACAATGGCGCTGGAAAAGTCCGCGTCGAGGAAAGCAACGAACTTCGCAAAAGATCGGCATTGTCGAAGCCCGGCGTGATTTGCGTTCCTTGAGGAAGGTTAAAATTAACAAAGATCAATAATTCATTGAACGGGGTCAGGGGGGCTGTTCGGTCGCCCTTGCCATTCAAAAGCCAAGATGAGTTGCGCGTTGTGGCGGTGCCACAATATGGGGTCTGCTTTTCGCTTTGTGCGAAGCCGCTAAATGGGAGGTTGCACAAAAAAACACAAACGACGATCAATGCGAGAACTCTGTTTTTCATACTAGACTCTCCAAAGGTGCGGGCCTGCGAAAAATGCCGATCTATTCACAACGGGACGGCTGTAAAAAATTCTTATGTACCTGTATTATAATCGTGCGCGAGGCGGATACAAATCTTTTTTCAGTTGAATTGAATTATGAACTACGAACCCCAAAAATCAAGTCTAAAGAGTGCTATTGACAAGCATAAAGAATTTCTTTTCCCGGCAGTTGCCACTTATTATCAAGAGCCGCTGGCTCTTGTTAAAGGTGAGGGCGAGTATGTCTGGGATGATCAGGGCAATAAGTATCTCGATGCCTTTGGCGGAGTGCTTACAGTGAGCGTCGGGCATGCCAATCCGCGGGTCAATGCGGCGTGGAAGGATCAGGTCGATAAGATCGCGCATATGTCGACGCTTTACGCGAACGGGCCGCAGGGTGATCTGGCCGAGAAACTGGCTGAGATCACGCCGGGGAATTTGAAGAAGTCATTTTTCTCGAACAGCGGAACCGAGGCCGATGATACGGCCATCCTCGCCGCAAAGATCGCGACGGGGAATAACGAGATCGTTGTGCTGCGGCACAGTTATGCGGGGCGTTCGGCAACGGCACTTTCGACGATCGGGCATAAGACGTGGAAGCCGATAGCTTCGCAGGTTGCGGGGATCGTTCATGCTCACGCACCTTATTGTTATCGCTGTCCGTTCAAACTCGAATACCCTTCGTGCGGTGTTGCTTGTGCGGATGATGTCGAGGAATTGATCAATACGACGACGACCGGCAACATCGCGGCGTTTATGGCTGAGACGGTTCTGGGCGTTGGCGGATTTATCATTCCGCCGAAAGAGTATTTCCCGCGTGTCGCTGAGATCGCACGCCGTCACGGCGGGTTGTTTATCTCCGACGAAGTCCAGGCCGCCTGGGGCCGGACAGGCGACAAATGGTTTGGCATCGAGCATTGGGGCGTCGAGCCGGACATCATCACTTCGGCCAAAGGTATGGGCAACGGTGTGCCGATCGGCTGGACGATCGCGACGCCTGAGGTCGCCGACGCTTTCCCGGGGCTGACGTTCTCGACATTCGGCGGCAATCCGGTCTCATCGGCTGTCGGCCTCGCGGTCATCAACGTCATCGAAGAAGACGACCTCCGCACAAACGCCCGCGTCGTCGGCGATTATTTCCATAATGAGCTGCTCCGATTGCAGGAAAAATACGCCTGTATCGGCGACGTTCGCGGCATGGGTTTGATGCAGGGCATCGAGCTCGTCAAGGACCGCCAAACAAAAGAACCGGCCCCCGACCTAGTCCTTCGCGTTTTCGAAGAGACCAAACGCCAGGGCGTCCTCATCGGCAAAGGCGGCCTCTACGGCAACGTCATCCGCACCGGCGTCATGCTCAACTCAACCACCGACTCGATCGACAAAGTCATCGAAGCGCTCGATGCCGGTCTGGCTCTTTGTTAGGTCATATCAGTTTATGAATTCTCGCAGGATATGCGTCGTTGTCTTGTTGTGTTCACTGATCGTGTACAGTTTTCCTGCGGTCGGTCAGAAGCTCGGCGAAAAGTCTTCTGTTTTATCTGTTCTCAAGCCGGCACTCGATAGCGTCCAGGGCGAAGAAATTCTCGCTCACATAAAGAAGCTTTCGTCGGACGAATTCGAAGGCCGCGGGCCGACAACACGAGGTGAAGATTTGACGGTCAATTATCTGATCGATCAATTTAAGCGGTCGGGACTTGAGCCGGGAAATCCCGACGGTACATTCGTCCAGAAAGTACCGATGGTGGGTTTTCTCTCACAGCCAACGATCGATGTGGAATCAGACGGCAAGAAAGTGCCGTTGAATTTTCAGAACGATTTTGTCCACGACTATCCGGCCTTACGCTCCTCGGTATCGACAAAGAATTCAGGCGTGGTATTTGCGGGTTACGGAATCGTTGCTCCGCAGTATGGCTGGGACGACTATAAGGATGTTGACGTCCGAAACAAGCTGGTTATTGTGCTCAGCGGCGAGCCTTCGGCTCCGGATAAGAACGATCCCTCAAAGCTCGACCCAGACGTTTTCAAAGGCGATACGCGAACATACTACTCGACGCGGGAATTCAAATACAACATTGCGGCGAAGAAGGGAGCCGCTGCAATTCTCGTTATCACCGATCCCGAAAAGTCGATCACATACTCGCTCTTTCAGACGTTCGCCAAGATGGAGGGGTTTGCTCTAAACCCGCGAACGCCGACTCCGGCTTTTGCGATGGCGGGACTCATGACTATCAATGCTGCTCGCCGGTTGTTTGCAGCGGCGGGAAAAGATCTGGATAAGTTTGAAGTCTCGGCTGGACGTAAGGATTTCAGGCCCGTTTCGATAAATGCCAGTGCAAATATCTCACTTAAGACCAAGCTGCGAAACGTCACCAGTCATAATGTCGTCGCCCGTATCGAAGGATCGGATCCGCGTTTGAAAAACGAATACGTGATCTATTCGGCGCATTGGGATCATCTGGGGATCGACAAGAATCTAAAAGGCGACCAGATCTTTAACGGTGCCCAGGACAATGCTGTCGGTACGGCCCAGTTATTGGAGGTGGCAAGAGGATTTGCCAGACTGGCAAGCAAACCGAAAAGGTCGATCCTCTTTATTGCCGTGACGGCTGAAGAAAAGGGCTTTCTCGGTTCGCGATATTACGCTCAGCACCCTTTGTTCCCGGTCGCGAAAACGGTCGCAAATATAAACCTCGATGGCGGAAATGTTTGGGGTGTGACCGCGGATCTCATTACAACAGGTTACGGCCTCTCGACGCTCGACGAATTCCTCGCCGAAGCCGCTCGGATCCAGGGCAGGAAATTCATAAACGAGGCTATCGACAACGGTGGACTCTACTTCGGGTCGGACCAGATCGAGTTTGCGAAGGTCGGAATCCCAGCATGCTTTCCCTTCAGCGGCTCGGAATACATCGGGAGACCTAACGATTGGGGCGACAAGAACTGGGAGGCGTATTCCCAAGAACGCTATCACCAGGTATCGGATGAGGTTAAGCTCGATTGGGACCTTTCCGGGGCCGCGGAAGACGCTAGATGGCTGTTAATAACTGGTTACAATGTTGCCCAGTCGGCGAAACGGCCGGAGTGGAAGGCGGGAAGTGAATTCAAGGCATTGGTTGAACGGGCGAAAAAATAGACACCGTTTGTCCAGCGACAATTATCAAAGATGTCCCGGTCGTTACTGCTGTGGACGACTATCGGCAAACGGCTTGATATGTCGTCGGATGATGTTACCGGCGCCGCGAGCTAGTTCGTGATTTCCAGCGGGCTGTTCGCCATTACCACGAC
Organism: Pyrinomonadaceae bacterium; assembly: GCA_044228425.1. Taxonomy (GTDB): domain Bacteria; phylum Acidobacteriota; class Blastocatellia; order Pyrinomonadales; family Pyrinomonadaceae; genus OLB17. The sequence continues at coordinate 18,409 of JBGAUY010000019.1, forward strand.
CATTCGATGAAATAATATGAAGAAAATCTCTCTAATACTCTCACTTGTACTTCTGACAGGGCTTTTCGCGCTCGCACAGGGCAGTTCGCCCGAACTGATCTTGTTTAACGGGAAAATATTTACTGCCGAATCTAATCAATCGACCGTCGAAGCCCTTGCGATTCGCGGCGAAAGGGTCCTGGCCGTCGGATCAAATGAGGAGATCAAACGACTTGCCGGCAACAAAACTCGTTTGATCGATCTGCAGGGCAAAACTGTCATTCCCGGTATCAACGACGCGCATTTTCATTTCACGCCTTTTCCTGAGGGCATTCAATTAACATTTGACAGTATGGAGCCAACTTGGGCGGAAACGGTCGAAGCCATAAAAAAAGCGGTCAAAACTGCGCCGAAGGGAAAATGGATCTTCGGTACTATCGGTTACAACGCTCTGTCCGAAAAAACGGCCGACCGTTTTGCTCTTGACCAAATTTCGCCTGACAATCCGATCTTACTAGGTGCTTTTTACGGACACGGTAATATCGTCAATTCAAAAGCTATGCCGCTTTTGAAAATTGCCGATGACGAGCCCGACGTGCTGGGCGGATATTTTGAACGGGTTATAAATTCGCAGAAAATTAACGGCAGATCTTGGGAATATGCTCAGTGGACACCGGCAAGGGTCTTGGCCGATCAGGCTTCGGATGAAATTGCCATCGCAGAATTGAAAAAGATGTCGGACGAAGCTGTTCGATTTGGCGTTACTTCGATGCAAATTATGTCAACTTTGAGTATTGACCGGTTTGCGAAACTATTGGTCAAGGCTGATCTGCCAATTCGGGTACGTGCCATTCCGTTTGCCCTCACTTTTGAAAACAGGCGCGATCTGTCTGAATTTCAGATGTTGTCAAAACTCAATTTTCCAAAGTCAAAAGTTAAGGCAAGCGGCATCAAATGGATCTTGGACGGCACTCCTTTCGAACGCGGTTCAGCGACACGTCGGCCCTACGCGGATATGCCGAGTTCCAAAGGTAAAATGAATTTTCCGGAAGCAGAGATCTCTAAAATGCTCAAAGAATCGCTGAATCTTAATCAACAGATCCTCTTTCATTGTTCCGGAGATCAATGCGTCGCGTCCGTTTTTGATGCAATGGAAAAGATCAAAATTGATTGGAAGCAAAAGCGGGTCCGAATCGAACACGGTGACGGAGTTAGTGGGGATCTGATCGAACGCGGAAGAAAACTGGGCGTGATCGTTGTGCAAAATCCCAGTCATTTGTCGTTTGTCGAAATGCTTTACAGTCGATATTCCCCCAAGACGGATTTCATGCAAGCTCGCTCGCTAATTGATGGCGGACTGCATTTCGCACTTGGTTCAGATGGCCCGATGAATCCATATCTGAACATAATGTTTTCCTCAATTCATCCTTCAAGGCCAACCGAAGCAATTAAACGCGAACAAGCCGTAGTCGCATATACAAAGGTTGCGGCGTTTGCTGAATTTGCTGAAAAAGAGAAAGGTAATTTAAGCAAAGGAAAACTCGCGGATATATCTGTCCTTTCACAGGATATCTTTACAGCTCCCGTGCCTGAACTGCCGAAAACGCACAGTATTCTTACGATCATCGGCGGGAAAATAGTTTACGATGAAAAAGTACTAAAAATGCAATAGGATCAAAATAATTCTATGAAAACACTAATCAAAAACGGGCGGGTTGTTACTGCGGTGGACGACTATCGGGCGGATATTTTTATTGACGGCGAGACGGTGACGACTATCGGGAAGACGCTGGATATGGAGGCGGATGTCGTTATTGACGCCGCAGGAAAGCTAGTCATTCCCGGCGGGATCGATCCGCACACGCATATGGAGCTGCCGTTTGGCGGGACGTCGTCGTCGGATGATTTCTTTACGGGCACGCGGGCGGCGGCGTTTGGGGGGACGACGACGATCATTGATTTTGCGGTGCAGACGAAGGGCGAATCGATGACCGCGGGCGTCGATGCGTGGCACAAAAAGGCCGAGGGCAGGACGGCGATCGATTACGGGTTTCATCTCATCACGACCGAGTTTGAGGACGGCGATGAGAAAGAGATGTACAAGCTGATGGACGAGGGCATCACGTCGTTCAAGCTGTTTATGGCGTATCCGGGCGTGTTCCTGGCGGACGATGCGACGATCTTTCGTGCGATGTCGGCGGCCGGCAAACGCGGCGGCCTCATCTGCATGCACGCCGAGAACGGCATCGTCATCAACGAGATAATCAAACGCTTTTTGGCAGATGGACGTACTGCTCCGAAGTATCATGCTTTGACACGGCCGACGATCGCCGAGGCCGAGGGCGTTCATCGAGCGATCGCCATTGCCGAGATGGCCGAGTCGCCGGTTTACATCGTTCACCTTTCGTGTACTGATGCACTCAATCAAGTGCGGCAGGCGAGAGATCGCGGCATCCCGGCGTTTGCCGAGACTTGTCCGCAGTATCTTTTCCACTCCATCGACGATTACGGCGACGGCTGGGAAGGTGCGAAGTACGTGATGACGCCGCCTTTGCGTGAGAAACACAATTGCGCCGACCTCTGGAAAGGCCTCAAGATGGACGACCTCCAGGTCATCTCCACCGACCATTGTCCGTTCTGCATGAAGGAGCAAAAAGAACTCGGCAAGGACGATTTCTCAAAGATCCCAAACGGTGCACCCGGCGTCGAGAACCGCATGAACCTCATCTACAACGGCGGCGTGGTCGAGCAGCGAATCTCTTTGAATCGCTTTGTCGAGCTGACCTCGACCGCCGCGGCAAAGATGTTCGGCCTATTTCCGAAGAAGGGAACTATCGCAGTTGGCTCTGACGCCGACATCGTCATTTTTAATCCCGACACCGAACACACCTTCGGCGTCGATGCCGAGCATATGAATGTCGATTACTCTTCCTACGAAGGCTGGAAGGTAAAGGGAAAGGTCGAGACGGTCCTCTCCCGCGGCCGCGTCGTGATCCAAAACGGCGAGCACACCGGCAAGCAGGGCGACGGGCAATTCCTCAAACGCGGCGAGTGCGTGAAGATTTAGTACCTGCAAGATCTGGTGTGGAAACTTATTAAATACATAGGTTTTGGAATTCTCGTGATTCCGTTGACCATCGTTACGCACGAATTTGGACATTTTGTCGCTTACAAACTGTTTGGAGCGTCGAATGTTGTATTGCATTCTGTGTCGGTATCGGCGGACAAGGACGCACTCAGTGCGTCGCAGATCGCGATTGCTGCGATCGTTGGGCCGATCATCAGCTATCTAACTATCGCGGCGGCGATATTTTTGACAAATAAGCGGTACGTTTTATTCTGGATATTTGTTGGCCTTGCGGCTCCGATAGGGCGTATTGTCAATTTTATTTACGTTTACTTTCGGACGCTCGGCTATCAGCCAAATCCGAATTTCGACGAATTTAATTTTGCTCGCAGTCTTGGTATCGACCCTCTCGGTGCGGCGATCTTTACGTGTCTGATCGTTCTCGCAACGCTAGGGATCTTTCTGCGTAAAGCGTGGATCGCAGGGGGAGTTCGAGAAGTCGTAATGTTGATACTTGGTTTGGCTGTTGGGTTAGGCTTATGGTCTCTTGTCGGTCCGGTTGTTTTGCCGTGACCATTTAGAGATGCAGGTCTTAACAGAATCTGGTGCCAACCTGCGGGCAAATAAGGCGATGGCGAATGATTAAAGCGCGGTGAGTGCGTGAAGGTTTAGAAAATCGGAACTAGTCTGCCAAAATTGCCGTAAGATTCTGCGGAAAGAATAGAGAAACCCAGAAAGATTATGAAAACGAATTACTTACGACGCCCAGGCGTTCTAGTTCTGATAGTGATGTTTGCCGCGACGGTCGCCGTGCGGGCCGACAAGGTCGATGATTATGTCCGGGCGGCGATGCAAAAACAGCATGTGCCCGGGGTTGCAGTCGCGGTGGTTAGGGACGGAAAGGTGATAAAGGCCGCCGGATATGGGATGGCGAACCTCGAACTCAACGTCGCCGCGACTCCGGATACTGTATTCAAAATCGGTTCGGTCAGTAAGCAGTTTCTCTCGGCCGGAATTATGCTGCTTGTTCAGGACGGCAAACTGAGCCTCGACGACAAGATCAGTAAGTTTTTGGACGGGACACCGGACACTTGGAAAGATATTACGGTTCGCCATCTTCTAACCCATACATCAGGACTTGTTCGCGAGGCTCCCGGATTTGATCCGCTCAAGATACAGAGCGACGCAAATGTCATCAAGACGGCATACGGGGTGCCGCTGGTGTTCAAAACGGGCGATAAATGGCAGTACTGCAATGTGGGCTACTTTTCGCTCGCTGAGATCATACGCAAAGTCAGCGGAAAACCGTGGGGTGATTTTCTGACCGAACGCATTTTTACGCCGCTCGGAATGAATTCGACGCGAACAACGACGATGATCGATCTCGTCCAAAACCGTGCAAATGGATACGCCTGGTCAAAGGGTAGATACCAAAACGCCGACATCTACTTTGCTCTTCGTCCGAGTGGTGCGTTTCTCTCGACGGTAAATGATCTCGCAAAATGGGACGCTGCGCTCTATACCGATATGTTTTTGACCAAAGCGACACGTGATCAGATGTGGACGCCGGTCAAGCTGAATAATGGCGAGACATATCCCTACGGTTTCGGTTGGCAGTTAGAACCGGCGGGAAATCATAGACAGGTTCGTCACGGCGGCTCGCTGCCCGGATTTCGAGCTGAGTTTACGCGATTAGTGGATGATAAGCTGTCGGTAATTGTGCTGACAAATGGTGATGGTGCAAATGCTGCCTCGATCGCTGCAGGGGTCGCGGATAATTATATTCCTGACGTGCTACCCAATCGATCTGTGGCAAAGGTCGATCCCAAAATATTTGATGCGTTTGTCGGACAGTATCAGCCCAATCCGTCTGACCCAACCTTTATCGTCATCGTCACACGCGAAGGACGAAAGTTGATGGTGCAAGAAGGCTCGGACGCCGAGAAGCAAGAATTGCTGCCTGAGAGCGAAACGGACTACTTTATGGATGACGAACCATTGCTTACATACAGTTTTATAAAGGGCGAGAACGGTTTAGTTGCCGAACTTGCCGTAATGCGTGGCAAGCAGCAATTGGCCAAGGCAAAAAAGATCAAGTAGGCTGCGAGTGCGGAAAGGTTTAGTCGCCTTAGTAAATTCGAAGATTCAAACATCTGACAGCCAGATTTTGCTTTCGGAACGGTGGCTTTGTGACCTGCGTCCTATGTTTTGACGAAGTGTGGTCATATTCTCGTCGAAGGAGAGTGATTTTTATATCTATGGCAACGACAGGAAAAAACAATAAATATGTTTACTTCTTCGGCGGCGGCAAGGCCGACGGGAATGAGTCAATGAAGGACCTTTTGGGCGGCAAAGGGGCGAATTTAGCCGAAATGGCAGGTCACCCGAAACTAAAACTCCCGGTGCCACCCGGTTTTACGGTAACGACCGAGGTTTGTACCTATCTGACGGCCCACAAAAAGACCTATCCAAAGACGCTTAAAGCCGAGGTCGAGGCATCGATGCTCCGGATGGAAAAGCTGACCGGCAAGAAGTTCGGCGACGAATCGAACCCGCTGCTGGTGTCGATCCGTTCGGGAGCCAGGCGTTCAATGCCTGGAATGATGGAGACTGTCTTGAACGTCGGACTGAACGAAAAGACCATTAAGGGCCTGATCGAGCAAAGCGGGGATGAGCGGTTCGCCTATGATGCATATCGTCGTTTGATCATGATGTACGCCGATGTAGTGATGGAAAAGGGGGCAGGCATCGAGCCGAAGGGCGGCAAGGGAATTCGCAAGCAGCTTGACGAAAAGCTCGAAGCCATCAAGGTCAAACAGGGATACGCAAGCGACACAGACATTACTGTGCCGGAGTTGAAAGCACTTGTTACGGACTTTAAGAAAACGGTAAAAAAGGTGCTTGGGACCGATTTTCCTGAGGACCCTTCGGATCAGATGTGGGGCGGTATTGGCGCGGTATTTAGCAGTTGGAACGGCAAGCGTGCGGTTGAGTATCGTGCGATCGAGAATATTCCCGATGAATGGGGAACTGCAGTGAACGTGCAGGCGATGGTCTTTGGCAACATGGGTATGGATAGCTGCACGGGCGTTGCTTTTACGCGAAACCCCGGAAATGGTGAGAACAAATTTTACGGCGAATATCTTGTCAATGCTCAGGGAGAAGACGTGGTGGCGGGAACGAGGACGCCAGCTCCATTAAATGAATATTCGAAGAATGCACAGAGCAAGCAGTTCAAGACGCTTGAGAAATTGATGCCCGAGCTTTATAGCGAGCTATTTGAATATCAAAAACGCCTCGAGGTGCATTACAAGGATATGCAGGATATTGAGTTCACCATTGAAAAGGGAAAACTCTATATGCTGCAATGCCGTGTCGGAAAGCGCAATGGCGTTGCCGCCGTTCGAATGGCGACGGAAATGCACGCTGAAAAACTGATCGATATCAATACGGCGGTAATGCGCGTCGGTCCGAATCAGCTCGTCGAACTGCTCCTCCCGATGCTCGACCCAAAGGTCGAACTTAGCACTAAGCCGATCGCTAAAGGTCTGCCGGCGGGGCCTGGCGGGGCACGCGGTCGGGTAGTATTTTCCTCGCATGACGCTGTCGAATGGGCCAAGAAAGGTGAAAAGGTAATTTTGGTTCGTGAGGAGACGTCGCCTGAAGACGTTGACGGAATGCACAAGGCGGAGGCGATCCTTACTTCTAAAGGAGGTATGACTTCGCATGCTGCTCTGGTTGCCCGTGGCTGGGGTAAGTGCTGTATCGTCGGCTGCTCCGACATCGAGATCAACCATGATGCCAGAAATTTCAAAGCAAAAGACGGGACAGTTATCCGCGAAGGGGATTGGCTGAGCCTGAATGGCACCAAAGGGCTTGTTTACACCGGGAGCATGGCTCTCGTCGATATCGATCTGGATAAGAACCAGTCGTACAAGGATCTGATGAAGCTCGTCGACAAGGTCAAAACAATGGGAGTTCGGGCAAATGCTGAAACGCCCGAGGACGCGTCACAGGCTTTGAAGTTTGGGGCTGAGGGCATCGGCCTTTTCAGGACAGAGCATATGTTCTACGGCGAAGGCGGTGAGCAGCCGCTGTTCCTTCTGCGAAAAATGATCGTCAGCAAGTCGGAAACGGAACGACGCAAAGCGTTGAACGAATTGTACAAATTCGTCAAAAAAGACGTAAAAGACACGCTCAAAGTTATGAACGGCCGCCCGGTGACGATAAGGCTGCTGGATCCGCCGCTGCACGAATTTGTCCCGCATGACAAGGACAAGCTGTTGGAGTTAAGCAAGGTGCTCGACATTAGTATGAGCGTCCTAAAACGAAGAGTGATCGCCCTGGCAGAAAACAATCCGATGCTCGGCCATCGCGGCGTTCGTCTCGGGATCAGCTATCCGGAAATAACAGAGATGCAGGTCAGAGCGATACTCGAGGCGACTGCGGAATTGATCAAAACTGGAAAAAAAGCGCTGCCGGAGATAATGATCCCCGTAACCTGCACGTTCAACGAATTGAAACATCAGAAGACGATCGTCGATCAGGTTTATAAAGAGGTCTGTGAAAAACAGAAGCTCAAAAAGATACCTTACCTATACGGTACGATGATCGAGACGCCAAGGGCGGCGATCAGGGCTGGGTTAATGGCGAAGGTCGCGGATTTCTTTAGTTACGGAACAAACGATCTGACGCAGATGAGCTTTGGGTTTAGCCGCGACGACATCGGCGGATTTTTGCCGAAATATCTCGACCTCGGGATACTGCCATTTGATCCGTTTCAGACCATTGATGCCGACGGCATCGGCGAGCTGATCCGTATGGGCATCGAGCGGGGCCGCGAGATCAAGCCCAAGCTAAAGGTCGGCATTTGCGGCGAACATGGCGGTGACGCCGACAGCGTGAAATTCTGTCACAAACTAGGCATGGATTATGTAAGCTGTTCACCCTTTCGAGTGCCGATCGCCAGACTCGCAGCCGCGCAAGCAGCTATCGGATCGTAGGATGATCGGGCTAGCCATGATGTCGGATCAAATAGTAAATTATATGGAATGATCATTCGACTTGCGGAAAGAGAACTCAAAACAAGATTCGGAATATTTATTGAGACGCTTTATTACGACGGCCAATCCGAGTCGATCGCCCTCGTGATGGGGAACATCGCGGGTGGTGAAAATATACTGTGTCGCATCCATTCCGCTTGTATTGGCGGCCACGTTTTTAACAGCGTCGAGTGCGAATGTGCCGACGAAATGGCCGCTGCACAGGCCGCGATTCAGCAAGTCGGACGAGGCGTTATCATCTACCTCGATCAGGAAGGCAAAGGGAACGGACACCTTGGTTTGATGAAAAGCATTCCCTTCAAAAATGCTGGACTAAGTCAGGCTGATGCTTATGTTGCGGCCGGTTTTGCGGCTGATGCCCGCGACTATCGCCCGGCGGCAGAGATTCTTGCAGAACTAGGTGTACGGTCAGTAACGCTGCTGACAGGCAATACGTCAAAGGGGCGTGATCTCGAAAATGCCGGTATAAAAATCGCCGGTTTTCAACCTCTTGTAGCCGTCAAATAATAAGATCCGCTGCCAAAAACATTCTTGACAGCGGACCATTTTTTCTCTCAACACTAACTATTTGATGATGTCTTTGTTTTCGTCCTCAAACTTTTTGACCTGGGCGGCGAGATCGTCCACTTCTTTTGAAAGCGCTTCGTTCTTTGTCTTGTAGTCGTTCATTTTCTTTTCCAGATCCTCGACGGATGCGGACATCAGGACCTGTAGGCCGTCCTTGAGCGATGCTACGTATTCGCCCGTTTTGACGAGCTGTTTGGATTTTAAGCCAACATAAGTTTTGAGCTTGTCGCTGAGCTTTAGTTTGCCGGCGTCGTCAAAATCCTTGGCTGCTGCCTTAAACATCTCGCCTGCTTTTTCATAGGCGGCTATCGTCTCTTTTGCCTTGGCCTGATTTTTCGTCTTCAGGTCATCGACCTCGCCCGCTAGCAGAGCATCGCTATCCGCGTTGGCTTTTTCAAAGATCTTTTGAGCCTCGAGCACCTTTTGATTCGACGCGTTGATGAGCTTATTGGCTTCGTCGATCTGATCACATGCGATCATTAGAGCGGCTCCGGCGATGGCCGAAATGGTGAGTATCAATTGGAATTGTTTTTTCAAAATATTTGTCTCCTTCGTAAATGCGAATTACCTAAAAAATCGCTTGCACACATTGTAAACAAATATCAGCGAAAGTCTGAATGACGGTTTTGAAATTATGGGAAAACCACAATGTTGACCTATAATTGCGAGGAATTTAAAGCAAGATCAAATGATCTACATCGACCGAGAATTATCACAAAAGATCGAACGAGCCGAGGCTCGCTCAAATGCTGATTTTGTCGAGACCCGCGCTCGGCTGATGCCCGAGGTTGGGGCGGCGTGGATCGAGGTTGGTGGAGCCTACGCGATGTTTGACGGTGTCGAATCGCCGCTAACACAAACATTCGGGCTGGGAATATTCGAAGAAACCACTCAAGAACACCTAGACGAGATCGAAGCATTTTTTCAAGAACGAGGTGCTCCGGTTTCTCATGAGGTGAGTCCGTTGACTGACCCTTCGCAAATGTCTTTGCTATCGACTCGCGGCTATCGGCCGATCGAACTAACGAGCATCCTAGTTCGCGAGATCCCGGGTGACGTCAAAACTGTCGTGCGAAACGAAGGTATTAAAACGCGTGTAATCTCCCCGGATGAGGTCGATCTTTGGGCAAAAACATCTGCCGATGCGTGGGCGACCGAGCACGTGGGGTTAGCGGAATTTATGTACAAGTTTGGCGGGATCTCTGCTCAATGTGCCGGAGCGTATCCGTACATTGCAGAACTTGATGGCAAAGCGATCGCGACCGGAATGTTGTTTGTCCAAGATGACATAGCGATGCTTGCCGGTGCCAGCACCGTTCCCGAAGGCCGCAACCAAGGGGCCCAAAATGCTCTGCTCGCGGCACGCATGAAATTTGCTGCCGAAAAGGGCTGTAGCTTAGCGATAATGGGTGCTTTGCCCGGCAGCCAGTCACAAAAGAACGCTCAAAAAAATGGTTTCGAAATCGCCTATACTCGTACCAAATGGCAATTGTAAAGTTAAAATAGGTTTCTAAAATCCGTACCTATAGCCTATGAAAAGATGCCCTAAAAGCGGGCAAGACCTTTTAACTAGATTATTATGACTGACCTGATCATAATCGGAGCCGGAACGGCCGGCTGTGTTCTTGCCGATCGCTTAACGCGGTCGGGTAAATTGCGGGTCGTATTGATCGAAGCGGGCGGAAAGCCTACCAGCCGTTTTGTGACCATACCTGCAGGATTTACAAAGCTTTTCAAGAGTGATCACGACTGGGCTTTCGAGAGCGAGCCGCAGATGTCGGTCGGTGGCCGACGCGTCTTCACCCCGCGCGGCAAAATGCTCGGCGGGTCATCGAACATGAATGCTCAGATACACCAATGGTGTCATCCGGCCGATTTTGAAGGCTGGGTCGGGTCTGGTGCGTCGGGCTGGGGTTGGGATGATGTGCGCGAGATGTTCCGAGAAATGGAATCGTGGACCGGCGACCACGATCCGGACCGTGGCCGCGACGGGCAGATGATCATCTCACCGAATAAGAATGCGCTTCCGCTGACTCATGCTTTCGTGACGGCTGCTCACAATTGCGGGCTTGGCAATTCGCAGGGTTATAACGGTAAGGCGTTCGAGGGAGCATGGATCTGTGAACTTGCTCACAAGAAGGGAAAGCGGTTTAGCTGTTACGACGCTTTCCTCAAACCCGCTATTTCTCGGCCGAATCTCGAAGTGATCACCAACGCTCAAGTCAAAAAGCTCGTTTTCGAGAACGGGCGTGCATCAGGCGTCACGTTCACTCGCGACGGCGTCGAGGATACAATCAATGCCCGTGGCGTCGTACTTTCTGCCGGAGCGTTCGGGTCACCGCAAATACTGATGCATTCAGGCATTGGGCCAGCGAAAATGCTGTCAAATTTTGACATCCCGGTACTGGTTGATAGTCCGGACGTCGGTGAGAATCTTCAGGACCATCCGGTACTTCCGTTGGTATTTCTATCCCGCGATGCGAGAACCTTTAGGAGTGCTGAGACGCCTGGGAGCTTGGCGAATTACATCCTTTTCAAGCGCGGAATGCTGGCGTCGAACGGCATCGAGGCATTCGCTTTTGCTAACGCGAGTGGTGACAAGACAGCCCCGCCGGATCTTGAACTGATCTTTGCGCCACTCGAATGTCGAGATCAGTTTCTTGAGCCGCCGCTCGCGGACGCTTTTAGCGTCGGTGCCGCGGTGGTTGCTCCAAGATCGCGAGGGAGTGTAGCTTTGCGAAATACTGACCCTCTTGGGCCCTTAGCGATCGACTTTGGGTTGTTTAGCGATCCTGAGGGTATTGACGTTTCTGTATTTCTGGCCGCGGTCCGGCTCATCAGAAAGATCGTCGCAACCGAACCGCTTAATACTTTTTGCTCAGGCGAAACGCGGCCCGGGCCGTCAACTCAAAGCGACGAAGAACTACTCGCTTACGCTGCCAAGGAACTGCAAACCGTTTATCATCCAACGAGCACGTGCCGAATGGGAACTGACGATCGAGCCGTTGTTGATCCGAAATTAAGAGTCAAAGGCGTCGACGGGCTTTGGGTCGCCGATGCATCCGTGATGCCGTCTGTCCCGCGCGGCCATCCGAACGCAGTCGTCGCAATGATTGCTGGACGCGTCGCCGACTGGATCGAATCCGAGATCTAATAGCGTCTGTGTCTATAATCGAGACCTAAGTATGAAACGATGCCCTGAATGCAGGCGGTATTATTACGATATTTGGAGACGAAGAAACAGTATTTGACGGGCTTTTGGGGGAAGGTCTAGGACATGTCCACATTCAACAAACCAACTTGGATCTCGATGGCGTATTGCATACCGACGTATATGATCGCGTCGGGATTGCTATCCTACCTTTATCATTTTAGAGACTGACGGTACACCTAAATCGTCTATTACGAAAAGCATGTAGTATCCGGGGGGCGCGATCGAACCGTCGGTTGGACTTGTTACATCAAAGCCTTTCTTGCCTCTTGAGATGTGAAGCGGTATGCGCCGCTGGTCAAAGTTGACCGAATGGGTAACTGATGCTGGACGCATTAGGACGGCTTGGGTGATCGGTCTAGCCGAAACGCTTGAAATTTTGAAACTTTGACCATACAAGACCGATGCGGGATACGATCGGATAGTCGGGCGGGTCGCATAAACGCCGCTCCCGTCACGTTTGAAAAGGTATGGGGGTGAAAATATCTCGATATTCTTTTCCAAATAACCTGCATTGTAGCAATCCCCACAAATACCGCCGCCGCCTACTAATACACGGCCGTCCGGAAGCAACAACGACATTGAGTGATACTGCCTGGTCCTTTGCATGGCCGAAAGAGTTCTCCACGCGCCTGTTGCCGGATCCCATAATTCAGCCGAGTACACTCCGGCATTAATATCGACTAGATAAGCCCCGTTTGAATTGCCACCCGTTGCGAGTACAGTGCCGTCGGGTAGAACTGTTAGATTATGCTGTCGCCGACCCGTGCTCATATCAGCTGTTGCCGAGACGGTAGGGGATGTCCCGTTCATATTCACGACAACCGTGCTTTGCAAAGATTCGCCACCTCCGGCTACGAGTATCTTGCCGACATCGTAAGACGCATATGAACCATAATCTCGCTCTATTCCGTCACGTGCGATGGATGCCTCCCACGCACCGGTACCGCTGGTGTCGAGGTAGCTTAGTGCATTATAGGGCCCGAAATATAAGGTCCGTCCGTTCGGGGCAGCAAGCAGCCACGGGTAGTACGACAATTCCATAGAAGCGGTTGTTAATGGCCGGATCCCCGTCTGCGCATTGAATATTTCCGGGGTGGTCGGACCGCCTCCGGTGATGAGCATTTCCCCATTCGCCAATTCTGTAACTGACGGATACCAACGCTCACCTTGTGTCATCGTGCCACGATAAGTCCATGTCGAATTTGCCGGATCAAACGTGTGGAGGACGTTCAAACCGTCAAGATTGCTATTCATGTTGCCTCCGACAATAAACTGCTGGCCGTCGGGGAGCGAGGAATGCCCAGAGCAAAATAGGTTGTAGCCGGTCGTAACATCATACCGAGCAGCATTGCCCGTAGCCGGATCCCAAATTATTGCGCGGGTTGTATTGTGGACCGGATAAAAAGGGGCCGGTAGATCGCCTACCGAATCCCACATTAGGATCTTGCCGTTTGGAAGTACCGCGTTATGGATCGCGACGAGCGGTAGATCTAGCACCGGCGACCATTGACCCATCAGGTACGAGTCGGGGCCGGGTGCGATAGCCATGGCCTTTCTGTACGCAGATGCGGCCGCATCGAAGTCGAAGTCCTTGAATTCCTTAGCAAGCTGTTTGTTGACCTTTTCAAAGCCGTCGAAACCGAAATCGGTCTTTTGATGGTTCTCGTTGTTTTTAGAACCACTGCTCACTCCCCTGTCGTTATGGGCGACCAAACCGTTAGCTAATAAAAGCGTAACGACAGCCGTCATCAAGAACTGACATATTTTGGGTTGGTAGCAGTATTTGGCCACTTTGATTCTCCTATTGACCTAAATGGTCGTAGTCATTAAAATTGCTAACTACCGTAGAGTTCCAAAAAGTTAAATATCAGCCGTTTCTAAGAGAATCAGGATCGTATGCGCAGTTTATGACCGAAACTATTCAACACGACGACGGACGCGTGGAGTTAAAGGACGAGGCCCTGCGGGAGATCGAGGGTTCGGTGCTTTATAACGAAGATCTTGCACCGGTGCCGGTCGCTAAACGTAATTGGACGACGTATAACTATGCCGCGCTTTGGATATCGATGGCGCATTGCATTCCGACGTATATGATGGCGTCGGGGCTGATCTCGGCGGGGATGAACTGGTGGCAGGCACTGCTGACGATCCTGCTCGGCAATATCATCGTTCTCGCGCCAATTTTGCTCAATTCGCATCCCGGCACAAAATACGGCATTCCTTTTCCCGTTTTTGCTCGCGCGGCTTATGGAACGTGGGGATCTAACTTGCCCGCGATCATGAGGGCGATCGTCGCGTGTGGTTGGTTTGGCATACAGGCATGGATCGGCGGACAGGCTTTGCAGACATTTTTTGCGGCGTTTATTCCCGGCTGGGCGACGCTGCTTGGCGGGCCAATTGGCGGCCATACGCCGACCGAATGGCTGTCGTTCATGCTGTTTTGGGGGCTAAATATTCTGATCATATATCGCGGAATGGATCTGCTCCGAATTGTTGAAAATTGGGCCGCACCTTATGTTCTGATCATGACGGCGTTGTTGCTGGGCTGGATACTGTATCAAGCGGGCGGTATCGGTTTCCTTTTGCACGAACCGGGAAAATTTCACACTTATCGTGAGTTCTGGCCGGTGTTTATACCGAGTTTGACTGCAATGATCGGTTTTTGGGCGACGCTGTCGCTCAATATGCCGGACTTTACGCGGTTTGGTAAGAGCCAGAAAGAGCAGGCAGTCGGTCAGGTTGTTGCTCTGCCGACGACGATGGTCGTATTTGCGGCAATGGGTATTTTGATCACGTCAGCGGCGGTCGTTGTTTTCCCGCACATGAATTCGGCAGATGCCTGGGATCCCGTTAAGCTTGTCGGCCAGTTCTCGCAGCCTATAGTTGTCGCGATCTCGATGTTTACGGTTGTTGTGGCAACGCTCTCGGTCAATATCGCGGCAAATGTCGTCTCGCCAGCCAATGATTTTGCCAACGCATTTCCAAAGCTGATCTCGTTTCGCACCGGAGGCCTTATCACCGGAATTATCGGCATCTTGATGCAGCCGTGGAAACTGCTTGCCGATCCAAGCGGGTATATTTTTGGATGGCTTGTCGGTTATTCGGGTGGGCTGGGATCGATCGCGGGCGTGCTGATCGCCGATTATTGGATCATTCGCCGTAAAGACCTAAACCTCGGCGATCTGTACCGCAGCAAGGGAATTTACGGCGGTTGGAACTGGCGTGCGGTGGTTGCTACGCTTTTGGGTTGCTTTTTTGCGTGGATAGGGTTGATAATTCCAAGTCTCAGTGCGCTTTACGATTATGGCTGGTTTGTTGGATTTGGCGTTTCATTTGTCGTGCATTGGGCTCTGATGGCGGCCGTTCCGCCGCGGATAAAAGGAAATAATGAAGTATCAAAGAGTTAGTAATTTTTATAACGGCGAGTTTGTAGAGAGTGGCTCGACGGACGATCTCGATGTCACATCGCCGCTCGACGGCAATTTGTTATCGACCGTTCCGATGTCGACCGTTGATGAGCTGAATAAAGCCGTTGCTTCGGCAAAAGGGGCATTGGAGTCTTGGGGACATCAGCCGATCAAGGAGCGGGTCCAGGTATTTTTCCGATATAGGAATCTGCTCGAGCAAAACTCGGACGAGTTGACCGCCCTCATCTCAGAGGAAAACGGCAAGACCTGGGACGAGGCAAAAGCTGAGGTTGATAAGAGCATCGAGCTGACAGAATTTGCCTGTTCGATGCCGCAGCTTGTTTCTAATGAGGTTTTGGAAGTCAGCCGTGGGGTCGAGTGCCGGACAGAGCATTTTCCCGTGGGCGTCGTTGCGTCGATCGCTCCGTTCAATTTTCCGCTGATGGTTCCCAATTGGACGATGCCTAATGCTCTTGTGCTTGGCAATACGATGATCATGAAACCGTCCGAACTCGTGCCGCTTTCGGTTCTGAGAATGGCTCAGCTTTTGAAAGATGCGGGTTTGCCGGATGGTGTTTTCAATGTCATAAATGGCGGCAAAGAGATCGTCGAGGGTATTTGTGCTCACCCGGATATCGAAGCAGTTAGTTTTGTTGGCTCGACCAAGGTCGCAAAGCTCGTTTATCAGCAAAGCACCAACGCTTTGAAACGATGCATCGCTCTCGGCGGAGCAAAAAATCATCTGTTTGTGCTGCCAGATGCAAATCCGTCGATGACGGCGTCAAACGTCACCGCTTCGATGTCAGGCTGTGCGGGCCAAAGATGTATGGCCGCTTCGGCGATGCTTGCGGTAGGAGATGTCGACCCGATCATTGATCAGATATGTGCTGAGGCCCGTAAGATCGTGCCCGGCCAGAATCTCGGAGCAGTGATATCTCAAGCGGCGAAAGAACGTATCGAAGGATTTATTTCTGAGGCTGAACGCGACGGGGCAAAGATCCTCGTTGACGGTCGAGGAGCGGTTGTCGCCGGGAAAGAGGGCGGTACATATGTCGGCCCGACCGTCATCGATCATGTAACCCCGCAAATGTCTGTCGCCACCGAAGAGATCTTTGGCCCGGTGATCTCGATAATGCGGACAAACACGCTCGACGAGGCCATCAAGATCGGTGTGAATATCGGTGTGCCGGTTCCTCGTGAACCTTTCTCATTTGGCGGCTGGAACGATTCGCGATTTGGGGCAAACGACATAACAGGTAAAAGCTCGATCGAATTTTGGACCAAGTTGAAAAAGACGACAACAAAATGGAATCCCGAGGCGGGTGTCAATTGGATGAGCTGATCGCAATAGATAACTCCTATGAATGATCTAAAGGTCGTCACAAGCAAATTACAGATCGTACTGGTTGCGGGTCTTGGCATCTTTTTTGTGCCGGTCGGTATCTGGATGCTGTTTTCTGGATTAAGCGGCGGAAAAATGGTTCCGCTCGGGATCGGGGCGATGCTGCTAGTGCTATTTGCAGTGTTGCTATTTATTCTCGTTAGAGCGTACCGGCGTAGCGTTGGCTACTTTTCCGCAAGAGGTGTTGGTCGAAACGATGGTGCCGAGTTGCCTTGGTCGCAGCTCAGTCGAACGGTTGATAAAATGGCTACGAATGATAATGGGCGGCCGATGCTCTGGAGGACTGAGATACAGTTTAATGACGGCACAAGCCTCTGGCTGATCCCGTCGAAAATATCTAATTGGCAGGAAGTTCGGGCATATGTCGAGGCGTTGCCTTGCGAGCATGCTGTCGAAGCGGCGTGAATCTATGAAGAAAATATACTGGCTTAAGTTAGCAATTATTGCGTGTTTTAGCATTACCGCTTTGATCGGTGGAGGCTCGTCTCTCGCTCAAAAGACTCAGGTCGAGACCGCCGGACAAAAGTTTAAAAGCATTAAGGTCTTGAACGACATGCCCGCCGATCAAATGGGCAAGGTCATGAATATGATGTCCGCGTCGCTCGGCGTCAATTGTGCATTCTGCCATGCGTCAAACGACGGCGACTATGAGAAAGAGGGCTTTGAGCACAAGGACATGGCCCGTAAAATGATGACGATGATGTTTGACCTTAATAAGGTCAACTTTAACGGACGGCCAGAGATCAACTGCAACACCTGCCACAACGGCCGCTCGCATCCGCAGCCGAGCTTTCCGCTGACGGCGGCAAAACCTGCGGAGGAACGGCCCAAACAACCGGAAAAGAAACCGACCGTTGAGGAGATACTAGCCAAATACGAAGCCGCGATGGGCGGAGCGGCAAATATCGCAAAGGTGACTTCACGCGAGATCAAGGCGACCCGCGTTGAGCCAGATGGAAAAACGACCGAGCCAGAAGTGATCTTTCAAAAAGGCAAAAAGCTTGCGTCGAATACGACGTACGGCAAATACGTAGTCAGCGAAGTTTTTGATGGTAATACTGCCTGGAAGACGGGTGACAGTTCGAAGATCGATCTGAAAACAGATGAAACCGAGCAGATAAAGCGCGAGGCTCAGATCTTTGCCAACGCGGATCTCAAGCCCGTTTATACGAAGCTCGAATTTCGCTTCCTCGACCGCATCGAGGGCCGCGACGTTTATATGGTCTTGGGTACGCTTGCCGACAACACCCGTGAGCGCCTTTATTTCGATGTCGCGACGGGCTTTCTGGTACGTCGAACGGCGTCGTCGCCGACCATTTTGGGTAACCATATTTTTCAGGTAGATTATCTAGACCACAAAGATTTTGGCGGTGTTAAGCTGCCGACGACGATCAAATACGCGATGCCGCAAATCCAGTGGATGCGAAAGATAGTCGATGTAAAAAATAACGTGGCCGTCAGCGATGAAAAATTTGCCCCGACAGTGAAAAAATAATATTTGAGGACAAACAATTTATGTCGAGAATAATTAAGGCCGGCCTGATACAGGCTCATAACGTTGCCCCGACTGATGCTCCGATCGAGCAGATCCGCAAAGCGAATATCGATCATCAGATGACGATGGTCGAAGATGCGGCAAAACAGGGCGTTCAGATGCTGTGCTTTCAAGAGGTTTTCACGATGCCTTATTTCTGTGCCGAACAGACCACGCGTTGGTACGAGGCGGTCGAAAGAATCCCTGACGGCCCGACGGTAAAACTGATGCAAGAGGTCGCCAAACAGCACGGTATGGTCATCGTTGTGCCGATCTACGAAGAAGAGCAGACCGGCGTCTATTACAATACCGCCGCTGTCATCGACGCCGACGGCACATATCTTGGCAAGTACCGCAAGACACACATCCCGCACGTCGCTCCCGGGTTTTGGGAAAAATTTTACTTTAAGCCAGGCAATCTGGGCTATCCGTGTTTTGATACGGCGTATGCCCGCATCGGCGTCTATATTTGCTACGACCGTCATTTTCCTGAAGGAGCGAGATGTCTGGGCTTGAATGGAGCCGAGATCATCTTTAACCCGTCGGCGACCGTCGCCGGACTTTCGGAATATCTCTGGAAACTCGAACAGCCCGCCCACGCCGTTGCGAACGGCTATTTTGTCGGAGCGATCAACCGCGTAGGAACCGAAGCTCCGTGGAACATCGGCGAATTTTACGGCCAAAGCTATTTCTGCGACCCGCGCGGACAGATGCTCGCGGTCGGCTCGCGCGATCAGGACGAGCTCGTTGTTGCTGATCTCGATATGGACAAGATCCGCGAGGTTCGCAACACATGGCAGTTTTTCAGAGACCGCCGTCCGGATGCGTACGGCCCGATCATTGACGATTAATAAGAATGAGACAAAGCATTTTAGTCATTCTCTTTTTGGTCTTCGCGGGCGTTGCGTTTGCACAGACGCCGAAGTCTGTCGAGCGTGAGTTTGTCGGCTATCTCGAAAATATTTCTAAATACGGTAATTACGGCGGCGGTTACGACGACGGAAAGCTTGCTAAAAACAACGCCGATCTGAGAGAAAAGCTGCTCAAATATGGGAAGCGGGCGGACATTTTGAAATTTGGTTTTCCCGGGCTGAAAGACAAGATGTACGTCACGACGTCAAAGGACGGGCGGCTGCGTATTTATTCATGGGATCTCGAAACCGGCGGGACGATGCACGATTTTGCTAGTGTGTTTCAGTATCGCGGCAAGAGCGGGAAGGTTTATAGCTGGACAGAAGACCGAGAAGATGAAAGTGCCGGGGTCTTTTACCATCAGATATTTCAAACCGATGTGCCGGGCGGGCCGATATATCTGGGTGTCTCGACCTTTATTGGTTCGACATCGCTTGCGGGACAGACGATCAAAGCGTTTCGCATAAATGGCGAAAAGCTCGATACCGAAGCCAAGGTAATTAAAACAACGACCGGTATCAAAAATTCGGTCGGCTTTGCCTTTGATTTTTTTACTGTCGTCGATCATCCGGAGCGGCCGGTCAGGCTTTTCTCTTACAACGAGGCGAACAAGAGTTTTCGATTTCCGGTCGTTATCGAAGACAAACGCACGCCGCAGGGTCGCGTAACGAGCAAATTTATCACCTATCGTTTTGATGGCAAATATTTTGTAAAGGTCAGTTGAGAGCGTATGGATAATGCATTTTGTACACCGCTGGATATAACGCAGATCGAGCATAATTTTGCCGAGATCAATCCGGCAATGTCCGCCGCCGAGGCGATGCAAGAGGCGAACCGCTGTCTCTACTGTTTTGACGCGCCGTGTATGCACGCGTGCCCGACTCATATCGATGTGCCCGCATTTATCAAAAAGATCGCGAGCGGTAACGTCATCGGATCTGCCCGCGTGATATTTGACGCTAATCCCATCGGTGCAAGTTGTGCCCGCGTCTGCCCGGTCGAGGTTCTGTGCGAAGGTGCGTGCGTCGAGAAAACGCTGATCAAAAAACCTATCGAGATCGGACGTCTCCAGCGTTATGCGACCGACCACGCGATGGCGGTCGATAAGCAGATCTTTGAAAAAGGCGAGCCAAACGGCAAGTCCGTCGGCATCGTCGGCTCCGGCCCGGCGGGTCTTTCGTGTGCGGCCTATCTCGCCCGGCTCGGCTATGACGTGACCGTTTATGAGGCCAAAGAAAAGGCCGGCGGGCTCGACACATACGGCATGGCCGAATACAAAATGCCGCAGAGCGTGTCTTTGAGCGAGGTCGATCATATTGCCCGGATGGGCGTAAAATTTATCCTTAACACGCAGATAACAGGCGGTGATGACGAGACCGAAATATTGGGCAAGGTCAATCGCGTCAGTATGGCAATGCTCAGGGAATGGCACGATGCCGTTTTCCTCGCTGTTGGGCTGGGCGAAACCAATCGCCTCGGCATCCCCGGCGAGGACCTCGACGGCGTCTATGACGCTCTCGAGATTATTGAAAAGATCAAAACCCGTGACTGGAAAAGCGTTCCGCTCGGGCAAAATGTTGTTGTGATCGGTGCCGGAAACACGGCTATCGATGCGGTTACACAAGCCAAGCGTTTGGGAGCGGAGAAAGTTACACTGATGTATCGCCGCACCGAAAAAGACGCTCCGGCATACGAATACGAACTTGAGCTTGCCCGCAAAGACGGCATTGAGTTTATGTGGGAAACCATACCCGTCGAGATCGGCGGTGATCGAAGCGTCGGCGGTATGCGTGTGCGGCAGGGCGAGAGCGAATTTAATATCGAGTGCGACATGGTCATCAAAGCCATCGGCCAGCAAAAGATGGCGTCGTTCTTTACTGATATTGCGGGTGTCGATGTAGATGAAAAAGGCCGCGTCGTTGTTAACGGACAGATGCAGACCTCCGACGCGAAAATATTTGCCGGCGGCGACTGTGCCAATGGCGGTGCCGAGGCGGTCGATGCGTCGCAAATGGGAAAGCACGCCGCGATGGGTATTCACGAAACGCTGACGGGAGAAAAGGTCGAGTTCGCAGGGGCGATCTTACGCGACCCGCCAAAAGCACCGGTCGATCCGAATCCGCATTAATATATGGCAGATCTAACTACAAATTTTGCAGGAATAAAATCTCCTAATCCGTTTTGGCTCGCTTCGGCTCCGCCGACGAATATGGGTTCGATGATCGAGCGAGCGTTTGACGCCGGTTGGGGCGGAGCCGTCTGGAAAACGCTCGGCGAACGGATCACAAATGTTTCGTCGCGGCTCGCTGCCCTTGATCAAGGCCAGGTACGGATGATCGGGCTCAATAATATTGAGCTGATCACGGATCGCCCGCTTGAGGTCAATCTCAAAGAGATGGCCGAGTGCAAAAAGAAATATCCTGACCACGCCGTTATCGCCAGCCTGATGGTCGAGTCGAAGAAAGAGGCTTGGCAAGAGATCACTAAGCAGACGCAAGACACGGGATGTGACGGTTTTGAGCTTAATTTCGGCTGCCCTCATGGTATGAGCGAGCGAGGGATGGGAGCCGCGATGGGCCAGGTGCCGGAATATACTTGCATGGTCACGGAGTGGGTCAAAGAAGTTTCGAATATTCCGGTGATCGTAAAACTCACGCCAAATGTGACGCATATCGTCCCGCCTGGCAAAGCTGCTCAAAATGGCGGTGCGGATGCCGTTTCGCTGATAAACACGATCAACTCCGTGATGGGCGTCGATGTCGATACGCTCATTCCGTACCCAAACGTTAACGGCATGGCCGCCCACGGCGGATATTGCGGCACGGCGGTCAAGCCGATCGCTCTCAATATGGTCTCCGAGCTTGCACGCGATCCGGAATTTAACATCCCTATTTCAGGAATTGGCGGGATCAACACATGGCGTGACGCTGTCGAATTTATGCTGCTTGGTGCGGCAAACGTTCAGGTCTGTACCGCGGTGATGCATTACGGATACCGCATCGTCGAGGATATGATCGACGGGCTTAATAATTACCTGGACGAAAAGGGATTTGCGAGCGTTGGCGACATCGTCGGAAAATCGGTTCATCGTATTACCGATTGGGGCGACCTTGACCTCAACTACGACGTCAAAGCTCTCGTCCACAAAGATAAATGCATCCAGTGCAATCTTTGCTACGTCGCCTGCGAAGACGGAGCCCACCAGAGCTTTGAGTTCGAAGAGGTTGACGGCAAACGCTACCCCCGCGTGATCGAAGCCGAATGTGTCGGCTGCAATCTCTGCTACCTCATTTGCCCGTCACCCGGAGCGATCACCATGGAACGCCGCGACGCCGGCGGCCCGACAGAGAGCTGGCGTCAGCGAACAGCGGGAACGTAAAGAGTCCTTTTAACAATCTAAATACTAATTACTAATTGTTTAATTAGTAATTATTTATACTGAACGGCGGTTGAGATTCATATCTGCCGTTTTTGAATTGCGAGTCCGGCAATCTGTCCGAGAGCCGCGACGAATTTATCAAAACTGGCAAACCGCATGTCCTGTGTAAATCCTTTTACATATCTCGCATAGATCTGCTGGGCGATGACGGCTATCTTGAATGTGCCAAAGACGTAATAGAACAGTATATTTGTTACGTCGCGGCCGGATGTTGCGGCGTACATTTCGACAAGCTCTTGGCGGGTAATATTTTCCATCAGGACACGCGGGTTAAAGGGCATATTCAATAGCTCGTCGCCGACTTCGCGTGACATCCAGTAGCCAAGCGTCGTGCCGAGGTCCATCAGCGGATCGCCGACCGTGACCATTTCCCAATCCAGCACAGCCGTTATTTTTGTGAGATCGTCCGGGTCGAGCATGACGTTATCGAACTTGTAATCGTTATGGACGAGCGATGCTCCGCCGTCAGCCGGAATATTGTCATTAAGCCAAGCGATCGCGCCTTCGAGTTCGGCGTGCTCATCGGTCTTTGCTGCGAAATAGCGTTTCGTCCAGCCTTCGACCTGACGGCGGGCATAGCCTTCGGGCTTGCCGAGGTCGCCGAGACCAGCTGCTTTGTAGTCGAGAGTGTGCAGATCGGCGAGGTTTTTGATGAAAGCCCCACATACATTGGATTGCATCGCAGTCGAAGATACCAAAACATGGGGCGAACGGCCTCTGATAACCAGCCCGTGGCGCCGTTCCATAAGATAAAATTCGGATCCGATTACCGATTCGTCGTTGCAAAATAATAAAGGCTTAGGAGCGGGTTGATACACAGCAGAGAGCTTTGCCAGCACATTAAACTCGCGGCTCATGTCATGCGCAGATTTGACCGTGTTACCAAACGGCGGGCGGCGAAGCACATATTCAGCGTCGCCGATGCGAACGAGATACGTCAGATTAGAACTGCCGGCGGGGAATTGCTCGACCACGATGTGGCCGCCTGCCGATGGCATCTGACTAGCCAGATACCCGCTCAGACGCTCGATATCTAATTCCTCTCCGGCACGGATCGGTTTCGTTTCCTGCATTTTGTTATTTCTGTGTTAATCTGTGGCTAAATTTACCCTATGAACTTCGATTATTCAGCAAAAACAATTGAACTGCAAAAACAGCTCGCGGCGTTTATGGACGAGCATATTTATCCGAACGAGTCCGCGTTCACCGCCGAGATAGATGCGGGTGACCGCTGGCAACCTAGCGGGTTGATCGAAGCTCTCAAAGACAAAGCAAAGGCCGCCGGATTGTGGAATCTATTTCTGCCCGACGTTTCGGGCCTGACAAATCTCGAATATGCCCCGCTCGCTGAAATGATGGGCCGCGTCGTCTGGGCTAGCGAGGTTTTTAACTGTTCGGCGCCCGATACGGGAAATATGGAGGTGCTTCACCTTTACGGTACGCCCGAGCAAAAACTGAAATGGCTAGCACCGCTGCTCGACGGCGAGATCCGCTCGTGTTTTTCGATGACCGAGCCTGATGTGGCTTCGTCCGACGCGACCAATATCCAGGCCTCGATCGTATCCGACGGTGATGATTATGTTCTCAACGGCGAAAAATGGTGGTCGACCGGCGGCGGAGACCCGCGGTGCAAACTGTCGATATTTATGGGCAAGACTGATGACACCGCACCCAGGCATTTGCAGCAATCTATGATCCTCGTGCCGATGGAAACGCCCGGCGTCATCGTCCAGCGTCAGGTTGACGTATTTGGTTACGACGACGCACCGAACGGTCATTCGCAGATCTCATTTATTAACGTACGCGTGCCAAAGGAAAATCTGCTCCTTGGCGAGGGCCGCGGTTTTGAGATCGCACAGGGACGTCTCGGCCCGGGCCGTGTTCATCATTGTATGCGGCTGATCGGCATTGCCGAGCGTGCGCTGGAATTGATGTGTTCGCGAGCAAAGTCGCGTGTTGCGTTTGGCAAACCGGTTGCCGAACAAGGCGTCATTCGCCAGTGGATCGCGGAGGCTCGCCTAGCTATAGACCAAGCCCGTTTGCTGGTACTCAAGACGGCATGGATGATGGACGGCGTTGGCAACAAAGCTGCCCGCCTCGAGATCGCGATGATCAAAGCACTGGTACCTCAAATGGCTCTGAAAGTGATCGATCGCTCGATACAGGTTCACGGCGGCGGCGGCGTCTCACCCGATTTTCCGCTTGCACAGTTTTGGATCTACGCCCGCACCCTTCGTCTTGCCGACGGCCCTGACGAAGTACATCTTGAATCGATCGCAAAAATGGAATTGAAAAAACTTTAATAAGCCCACTGAATGCATTAGTTAAAGACTCGCAGATATTATTTATTGATCTTGCCAGTTCAAGTTCCGCCCCAAATAAGGTCATTCTGACCGTATCGCTAGATCAACCTGCCCGATTTTCTTTCATTATGCGGTTAAACAATGTAAAAAACTGTTGACAGACGTTGTGCATTACTGTAAATTTTATAGAGTAATGACCTTACAGGTCTTACACCTTTCGCCACCAAGCGGCAAAGTTTTCTTGAATTTAATTAGTTTCCGCCGATCACGCCTCGTGATCGAAACATCCGAAAAATGCGGGTTTTAGGCACATCTTGTTAGTTGACCTGTCGAATGAATAGTCCCAACTTTCCGATCTATTACTGAGTGGCAAAAACCTTCATAAATCAGAACACGCATCTTCGGATGGGAACTCAAGAAAACTTTTAGTCCAAAAAGATATTGCAGCCAATAGGAGCAAACAGAAAATGTTCGGTAAAAAGAAAAGTGTAGCCGGTCTAGACATCGGATCCAGTTCGATAAAGATGGTTGAGCTTGAGGGCAAGCTTAATAATCTCAATCTGGTGAGCTTAGGCTTTGAAAATCTGCCGGGTGACACGATCATCGACGGCCAGATCATGGAGCTCAACGTCGTGTCCGACGTGATCCAGAGCGTCTGTACAAACCATCAGGTCAACGCGACCAACGTCGTTACCGGCGTGAGCGGACACTCGGTCATATTAAAGAACATCGTTCTGCCAGCGATGAGTAAAGACGAACTCGAAGAGTCGATCGACTGGCACGCTGAGGAGCATATCCCATACGATCTCGCCGATGTCAGCCTTGATTATCAGGTGACCGCCGAGACCGAAGATTCGACCAACGTTTTGATCGCCGCTTGCAAACGTGAGCGCATCGACAATATCAAACAGGCCATCCAGCTTGCCGGTAAAACACCGGTGGTGATCGATGTCGATACCTTTGCCCTGCAAAATTGCTACGAAGTGAACTACAACCCCGCCGAGGATGACGTCGTCACGCTGCTCAATATCGGAGCCTCGACGATGAACGTCAATATCGTTAAGGGAACGCGTTCGCTCTTTACCCGCGACATCACGGTCGGGGGCAGCCAGTTCACAGACGTATTGCAGCGAAGCCTGGGGCTGAATTTTCAGCAGGCTGAGGCTGTCAAACGCGGCGTCGCCGAAGCGGTCGAGGGCGTCGAAGAAAAATCTATCGAGCCTTTGATGAATAACGTAACGGAGATCGTCGCGATGGAGATCCAGAAAACGTTTGATTTTTATCGTGCGACGACCGAGGACAACGAGACAGTCGTTCAAAAGATCCTTATCTCGGGCGGCGGTTCTAAGCTTGCGGGACTTTCCCAAGAACTCAGCACACGGCTCGAATTGCCCGTCGAGGTTCTCGATCCGTTCCGCAATATAAACGTTGATACCAAAAAATTCGACCCCGATTATCTCAGCGAGATCGTGCCTGAAATGGCTGTAGCCGTCGGATTAGCTATCAGGGGAGTGTAAAAAAAGATGATCAAGATCAATCTACTCAATTCGGTTACAGAAAGACAGGGCGGTGCAGTCGTTGCCGTCGACCGCAAGATCTCAAGCGCTAAATCGCGAATGATCCTGATGTCGGTCGTCGTCTCGGTATTGCTCGCAGCGGTCATCGGTTGGGATGTCATCAGCACATCGATGGCAAAGACCGAGGCCGAACGTCAGCTTGACGAGCAAAAACAGATCGCTGCCGAACTCGAAGTCGTCATGAACGAGCAAAAGGAGCTCGAGGCAAAGATCGCAAATATCGATACACGTATCGAGTCGATCAAACGGCTCCGTTCTTCACAAGCCGGTCCGAGTGCGGTGCTTGACGCGATGCGTGAAAGGATCGCAATGGTCCCGGGCCTTTATATAGAAAACATCGAGCAGACCGGCGACAGTATTGTTCTGAAAGGAAATTCGCCGGATGAAGCACAGGTGACGCAGTTTGGCCGCAGCTTGGAATTCTCAAACGGTCTGTTCTCGAATCTGAGTATCGAGACAACGCGTGTCGATGTCCAGAATCAGAATGCTCCGCAAAAGGTAAATGCTGAGGGCGAGACTCCTAAGCTCTCGATCGTCAACTTTACGATCCGTTGTGCTTACACACCGTCAAAAGCTCCGAACGCAGACAACGGCAACCCCACGACTGCGTCCGCCGCAGCTCCCGGAGCTCCTGCCCAACCTGTTCAGGTAGCAAAGAATTAAACAGAGCCACATAGAAGGAAAAGAAGATGTTAGAGAAAATCAAAAATCTACAATGGCACTATCACCTGGTGATGCTTGTCGGCCTGGCTGCACTCATCTACGGCGGCGTCTGGTATTTCTACACCAGCGAACTGCGAGCAGAGGTCACAGCCATCAACGACCAAGTATCGCAGCTGCAGGCAAAGAACGAGACGGCACGCGTTGCGACGCAGCGTATCAATGAGTTTCGAGCACTTTTTGCCAGCAAATCCGCCGAGTATGACGAGCTGAAAGTTCTCTTACCCGAACAGCGTGAGATCACCAACGTGCTGCAGGGGCTACAGGATACAGCTAACAGCAGCCGTCTGATCGTGATGCGGTTTAGCCCCCGTGACGATACGTCGCAGGACTCGATCATGGCAAAGCCGGTCGAGGTCGAGGTTGACAGCAACTTTACCAACCTGCGTGCGTTCTTTGACGCGATGGCAAAACTGCCGCGTATTGTGTCGATCACCGATTTCAAACTCAATCAGCTTGATAAGCAGACCGATACAAAGACGCTGCATGCACAATTTGTGCTGACCGCGTTCTATGCCGTCCCGGCTGACGCAAATGCCAAACCGGCGGTTCCGGGCCAGCCTGCTGCTCCCGGCGCTGCTCCGGCACCAGGACAACCCGCCGCACCAGCACCTGTCGCCAAGTAACCCACCGATAAATCACTTACGAGAGAAAAGCCATGATCAACACATCGAAAATAGTTCGCAATATCAGCGTAGGAGCCGCGGCCGCGGGCCTGCTTCTATTCTGCGGCTTGTTTGCAAAGGTAAACGCCCAGCGTGATCCGTTTGCCAAGCCAAGCTATAAAAAAGAGAAAAAGCAGATCCCTGTTGGCACTAAGGCCGTAAAAACGGGTCCTTCGACATCGCTGATGAGCTACGCTCCGCCGGCGATCGAAGCTCGCATTGAATATTACAAACGCCTGCGCGAAACGGCCGCCGCCAACGGCTCGGCGATACCCAAGGTGACCAGCGTGCTGACGCTCAACGAAATGGCCGTGACCGGTATCTTCAAAACCCCGCGTGGTTATGCCGCGATGGTCGAAGCAACGCCGATCAAGCTCTCATACACGATATATCCGGGCGAAAAGTTTTTTGACGGGCAGCTCGTCGCAGTCGAAGAAAACCGCCTGGTTTTCCGCAAGGTGACAAAGACGGGCGAAGGTAAGTTTGTCGCATCGGTCGAAAACAAGCCTTTGAAACAGTATTCGATGAAAGCGCAGGTCGAGGGCACGGCTCCGGCACAGTCGGACCGCCCGGCCGAGGTTGCACAAAACCAGCCGGCAGCCGCATCTGAAAAAGCTGCCAAGCCTGCGTCTAACCCGTTTCTCTCGCCGCTTGACGAGATGAACAATCAGCCGGTCAAAACCGAGACTGATAAACCAAAGAGAGGCACCAAAAAGCCAGTCAAAGTCGCAAAGAACGACGGGCAGTAAAAAAGTTCTGACCTGATCCGATCCTGTAAGGGAAACGATCGATTTAGTTACGGAGGAAACATGAATTCACTGATCAAATTAAGCGGAGCGGCTAAAAAAGCCATCATCGCGTTGGCTATCGTGAGCACCCTTGCTCTGACAGCCGTCGCGCAAAAGGTTGAGCCGCAATCGCAAGGTAAAATGTACGGCGAGCCGGGCTTTCGCGGCGAACCGATCAATCTTAATGTCGTCAATGCTGACATTCGCGACATCCTGTCATACATCACCGACCAGTACGGTATCAATTTCGTGATCGACAAATCGGTCAAAGAAATACCGGTCACCGTTAAGGTCAACGATGTTCCCTGGAACATCGCACTTGATTCGGTGCTGCAGGCACAAGAGCTTGGCGTACAGGTAAATGGAAACATTCTGCGTATTGCCGACAACAAGATATTGGCGGCCGAGGGCGAACTATACAACGCCAAGATGAACAATCAACTCGACACGTCGCCGCTCTACACAGAACTGATCCGTCTGAACTACGCAACAGCATCTGGCGGTTCGTCACCGAGTGGCCCAAGCGCCGGAACTGACAGTAGCTCTTCTTCGAGTTCGTCGGCGTCGTCAGGCGGCGGCGGTGCATCGGGTTTGCTCCCGATCATCAAGCGTCGGCTTTCGCGTCGCGGTTCGATCGAGACCGATCCGCGTAGCAATTCGCTTATCATCACTGATGTTGCTTCGAACATCGCAGCGATCAAACAGCTTATTTCGATACTTGACCAGCCTGAACCGCAGGTCGAGATCGAAGCACGCATCGTCGTTGCATCGCGAAACTTTAGCCGCGACATCGGCGTCCAGCTCGGAGCGATCTTTACCGGTCCCCGAGGTAGCGGCGGAGTCGGCGGAACAATGCCGGGAGCCACATCTGCCATTACACCTACTCCCGGAACACCGATCCCCAGCATCGGTAACGATCTTATGTCAAAGATCGCTAATTCTGCGATAGGTTTGACGACGGGAGTATTTGGAACGGCACAGATCAGTGCTATGATCACGGCCGGCGAGCAAAAGGGACAGGCAAAGGTCATCGCGACCCCGCGTGTGACGGCCCTCAACAACCGTCCCGCCGAGATCAAGAGCGCTACCAAGATACCTGTTACGACGATCCAGCCCGGTGCTGCCTCAGGTGGTGCAGTTATCGCAACGACGACCTATGTCGACGTGCCGCTCAAACTTTCGATCACCCCGCAGATCACCGATCAGGGTACCGTCATACTCAAGGTGACCGCAGAAAACAGCTCGACAGCGTCCGTAGTCGGCGGAGCAAATCCGGCGATCAATACACAGAGTATGCAGACAGAGGTCGTTGTGCCTGATGGCGGAACGACGGTCGTCGGCGGAGTTCTCTTTGACGACGAACGCGAAAGCCAGGACCGCACACCGGGCCTCGCGAGCATCCCTCTGCTTGGCAACCTGTTCAAGCGTAAGGGCGTACAGCGTAATACCAACGAGATCCTGTTTTTCATCACGCCGCGTATCACGCGTCCTGATTACAACGCAGGCAATCAAAATGGTGTTGCACCGCGACCGGCAACGATTCTCCAGCCGGTGCCGATGGGCAATCCTCCGTCAAACTCACAGCCGGTCGTCGAAAATGCGTCACCCGTCGTATTCCAAACCCCGGGCGTAGTAAAACCGGAACCATCCGCCTCACCGATCAAGCCATAACGGTCTGTTCGCTTGAGTTTATGTTTCCATCCCTAAAAGGCTGTCTGGAATTCCAGACAGCCTTTTTTGTTTTTCCACGAGTTTTTTGGTCCGGTCCGGACCAGGTGGACCAAACTCGCATTATATAGTCGCCGTTGGCGAAATGAAAAGGGCTATGCATCTCGCGAGGCCTTTCTCATTTTTTACTGAGCTATGTAACCAGAGGGAATTGGAACGTCGCGGTTTAGGCCGAGGTTTAGGGTGTAGAGTGTTGCGTCAGTGCTTTTTCTGATCCGCCACGTGCCGGTGGCGGCAGAGATAGGCGGGCTATAGACGGCTACATCTGTTTTGCCGTCGCCGTCGTAATCAGCGGGTGCGGGTATGTCGTTGACCGAGCCGAGCGTGACGGTCGTGTTGCCATCGCTGGAGCGATTTAATCCCCAGGTGCCGGTCGTTTTTGTAAACACAGCAATATCGGTCAGGCCGTCGCCGTCGTAGTCGCCTTGGACGGGGCGGTCGGTGCTTGCACCATACGCCATCGAAGTCGAGCCTAGCGTCGAGCGGGTTATGTACCATGTGGCATTTGACGGACGAAATACAGCGATGTCGGTCTTGCCGTCGCCGTCATAGTCGCCCTGGGCGGGTTTGTCGCCGGCCTGTCCGAGCGTTAGCGTTGCCGCTCCTGCGGTTGACTGGATCAGGAGCCACTCGCCGGTCGAGGCTCTAAAGACTGCACAGTCGGTCTTGCCATCGCCGTCGTAATCACCGGGAACGGGTGCATCAGCGGCCGTACCGAGCAACACCTCCGTGTAGCCGAGCGTGCTGCGCTGAATGCGAAACTTGCCGCCGCGAAACACCGCATTATCCGTCTTGCCGTCGCCATCGTAATCGCCCGGAGCGATGCGGTCGCCGCGTCCTCCAAACGTGGTATTGAGCGTGGCATTGGTCTGAATATTTTGACTAAACCACTTGTTTTGTCCGGGGCGGAAAAAAGCGACATCGCTTGCCAGATCGCCGTCAAAATTTGAAAGCGCCGACCCGGCTAACGTTGACGACGATGTCGTGTATATATAATCGCCTCCGGAATTGCCGTTGCTGTTAGCTCCATTTCCGGCGGCATAAAAATCGATCTTGCCGATCTTTTGTGCCGGTGCCGTCCAGGTAAAGCTCCAGGTGTTTGAACCGAAACCTTTTGGGATAGTCCCTGTCGAGGTGTGAAAAATATACTGACGCCAGAGATTATTTGGCCCGACGGGGCCCTCGTCAAACTGGGTACGGGTCGCATTTGTCACCGCCAGCGTGCCTGCCTGCGTCCCAAGCCGATTGATCGCCGTCACCTCAAAACCATATAGGATCGCATCTTCTTGCGATACCTTGACCGAAACTGTGTACTGCTGGCCGGGTTTGTAGTCATGCGGAATGCCGAGGATCTCGACCGTCCCTGAGCCGCTGTTGACCGGAAATGAACCGTGACAATCGGTACAGCTATTTTCGACCGGGGCACCAGTGTAACCAAATGGCGGGCCGCTGGAAAACGCCACTGCCTTATCGGTGCCGTTCCAATAAAAAGCGGTCAAAACCACGACGGAAACGATCGCGATAACGGCTAATTTTATGGCGGCCAAACCCCTTTTTTGAGATCTCATTGAATAAAACTCCGGAAAAATCCTACAGGTAACTTGCTAATTTGACGGCTATTTACGCCTAAAAGTCTGCAAAACTTGTCTTGTAAAAGAATAGTTGTCAGCCAAAGAGCAAGTCAACCATATTCTTCGAGTGACAATTTAGGCTACTCAGGCTGAAAATCGAGCCCCACAATGTTGTCATTTAACTGAACAACCCGCGGCGAATAATTAAATCGACGCGACATGATACTAACCACATATGTTTGGCCGAGAGCGACATCGGTAAATTGGTAAAAGCCAAACGCTCCGGTGACTGCGGTCCGCATCACGCCATTTTGGTCGGCCAATCTAACAACTGCACCGCGAAGCCCGCGGCCGCCGCTCGCGAATACACGCCCGGAAACGCTAACGCCTGCAGCGGTCACGATACATTGCGAGTTGCCGTTAAACTGGACAGTGTCCACATTCCATCCGCCACCGGCGGGAGCAACGCTCGAGTCAAAGCCAAACGTCCAGCGAAGCTGCACAGATTGCCCGACCGCTGCCGCCGGCATGCGGACGACCGTCGTCACATAACCGCCAGAGTCGCCCGACCATGCGAAACGCTCGCCAAGTGTGTTTGTGCCCGTCGCGGGTAATACGGAGTTATAACCGTTTTGGATAAATGTGCCGCCCGCCGTTACGATATCCTGAAACGCTCCGCCGGAAACGCTTGGGATGCTGATATCCAAAACACCGCCGTCAAAGCCGGGCTCGCTGTTGTAGCGATGCCGAAATGTCAGCGTTGCCGCTGGTACCGTCACCGCGATCGCGGGCGATGTCAGGCTGGTCGACCCGCCCGTGTTTGCAATATCGGCTGCGAACATTGAATTAGGTGCAGTATCAGCGCTAACAAGCGTTGAGACCCACGGCTGTGTCGATGCACCCGCCGAGGTAACGACCCAGCCGGCCGGAACCGTCGGAGCCGTAACGGCGTCAAAATTTTGGACAAATGTCGCAACAGGCGTACCCACCGGTATCGTCCTCGTAAAGCTGGTCGCACCGAGGCTGCTGTTGACGTTGAGCGTTATAGTGACAACACTGCCGCAAGGCGTACCTGCCGGGACTGTGAAGTTTATCGTCTGGCTCGCGGTCGTGCCGCTGTTGATGGTGCCGTAATTTGCCGAGTTGCCGCCGACGATCTGTAAAGTCGTCGTCGTTGCAACGATGCCCGTCGAGTTTGTCAGCGGTATCGTCAGAGCGACAGTCTCGCCAGGATCGGCAACGCCATTGTTGTTGCCGATCGTGTCGGACAGCGTCAGATTAGGATTTTGGAAAAGGTTTGGCAGGTCAAATGCTTCGGTGACGCGCACCGTTCCCAACCCGCCCGTACTCGCTCCGCCGACCTTTTGTATACTGGCACTTGCTCCAAAGCCGCGCAGAGCAAATCCGGCCCACATGTCTGCGACGTCAGCGGGTGTGCCGCTTGCCAAGCCTGCGGCGATCATCGCGTCGCGTTCCGAGATCGGTGTCGGGTTTAGCGGCGCGAGTTTCATGCCGTCGGTCACAAATTGCAGCACACGTCGATTGCCGACCGCCCATGTCAGACGGTTTATCATCCGAGCCCTGATCTCCCACAGAGCGATGCTCCAGACCTCGCCGATGTTGTGCACCTGGTCGGCGGTGGAGTTAAATCGCGGAGCAAACGCCCCGTCGGAAAGATCGATCTTGGTCGTGTCGATGTCTTGAAATGTGAGTGGATTGTGCGGCCGGTTTAACGCACCGCCGGTAAACGCCATCACTGCTTTTGGAAAACGGCGTATGCCGTAGTAGTTATTATTACCGCCGGGAGCCGTAAACGTGTCGTACGCGCCGAGAGCATAGACCCCGTTGATCGGATCGCTCGGTTCGCTCAGCAGACAGTGGGCGTAAAAATCCGACCATCCTTCGCCCATGCCGCGAGCGAGATCTAGCTGGAGTCCCGAAGCATTTC
>JBGAUY010000084.1:0-8300 GCA_044228425.1 Pyrinomonadaceae bacterium
GTGACCACCATCCCGGCCGGAGCGATCGGCAACGAGCGTCCGATCGAAACCGTTTATGAAAAGTGGTATTCCAAAGAGTTGCAGCTCGTGGTGATGTCAAAACGCAGCGACCCGCGGTTTGGCGAGCAGACATATCGACTGACCAATCTTGTACGCAGCGAACCGGACCCGACACTCTTTACCGTACCGACAGGTTATAAAACGTTTCCGTCACCGTCGGCTTATAAGTCCTACGGCGATGCGGCGACTGTTTACCGAACCGCTGTGACAAGGGCCGAGGCCGAAAAAGCGGCAGCGTCGCCAAAACCGGCGACCGCACCAAAACCGCTACAATAGTTTTTGCTAATAACCCTCGAAACTTTGGCGGGCATCAGATGCCCGCCATTTTTTTGGTCCACCTTGGTCCATCTTGGTCCACTTGGTCCGGACCGGACCAAGATCTGACCAAATTTCCGGGTTATTGTGCGTTTGGGTTAGAATTGACCTATACCTATCGAACACTAAGGAGATACAAATTACATGTCAACAGCTACAGGAACCGCAACCGAAAATACGCCCGCGATCGCTAAGGTCGGCACGCCGGCACCGGATTTTAACATGGCCTCGACCAAAAATATCGAGACGCTTGGCGAAAACGTCAAACTATCGGATTACAAGGGCAAATGGCTCATCCTGCTATTTTACCCGCTCGATTTTACCGGCGTCTGCTCGACCGATCTTACGCATTTTTCGAATAGGTTTGACGAATTTAGTAGCCTCAACACGGAGGTTTTAGGTGTCTCGACCGACTCGGCCCATTCGCATCGAGCGTGGCTCCGTATGCCAAAAGAGTTGAATGGTATCGGCGAAATTAAATTCCCGATCGCCTCCGACGCCGGCGGCAAGCTGTCGCGTCAGTACAATATACTTATCGAGGAACCCAACATCTCGCTCCGCGGCCTCTTCATCATCGACCCCGACGGCGTACTGCAACATGCGTCGGTCAACACTCCGGCAATCGGACGCTCGGTCGATGAAACGCTGCGAGTGTTACAGGCACTCCAGAGCGGTGGCTTTTGTGCCGCTGACTGGCAACCGGGCGATAAAAACCTATAAGACCAAGAAATTTAACCACAGATGGGCACGGATAAACACAGATCAAATACTTGATCTTATCGGTGTCCATCTGTGTTTATCTGTGGGTAATTTATAAAAATGGGCGGCTGAGAAATACCCAATACAGAATAAACCCGCTCGCAAGGATCGAACCCATCAGCATCAATATCAACAGCCCGATCAACCCGAAAACAAATACGTAATCACTCGTCGTGCCTTTACCGTGGCCGGCGGCTCGCGTGCGGATCAGATCCATGTTCTGCTGGTTTGCTTTCCACACAAAATCAAACGCATCGCCGATGAACGGTACCATCCCGACGACATAATCGAGCCCGATATTAAATGCCATGCGGAGCAGAGTGATCTTTGGCACACCGTAACGAACACCCGCGACCAAAATATACATCGACGGCAAAAAGGTGAGCGTATCGCCGACATTTGGTATAAGCCCGATGAGCGCATCAAGCCCAAACCGCCACCCGACACCGGGCACCTTGAACAACCCGTCGAGATAAAACGACAGATCGTCTAGATTTTTGTCCACTTCGATCTGCTTTCGCCCAAGCTTATCCATAAATGGTCTTTGCCACGAATAGCACGAATGACACAAATAAGAATTTTCTGATTCGTGCTATTCGTGTGATTCGTGGCTAAAAGTTTCTACTTTCCGATTATCATTACTTTCAATATTTTGTCGCCACGGACGATGTTATCCACGACCCTCATATCGGCTTCGTTGACGTGGCCGAAAACGGTGTAGCCGCCGTCGAGGTGCGGCTGGGGCGAATGCGTCACGAACCATTGCGAACCGCCCGTGTCCTTGCCTGATAGAGCCATACCGACTGCTCCGTGATCGTATTCGCGTGTGTTCACTTCACAGCGGATCGACCAGCCCGGCCCGCCGTTGCCGTCGCCGCGAGGATCGCCGTCCTGCATCACAAAATTGGGTACGACTCGATGCACCTCAAGTCCATTAAAATAGCCGCTGCGCGCGAGTTTGACCCAATTATCGACCGTAAGCGGAGCATCCTCAGGATAAAAAACGATGGTGAACGATCCCTTTTCTGTTGTTAGAACAGCTTTTACTGAACCATTCTTTCGCGATAAGGCACGCCGATAATCGAGATCTGAATTCAAGATCTGGCCGAGTTTAGTACCAAAAACAGGCTTGTAAGGCAGCACCTGATCTTTATGGTTTTTTCGTTCGCTCGCCACCGTTGCCGTCATACCAGGATATGCAGACTCGAGATCTTTGTCCGCAAGTATCTCAAAGGCCTTTTTCCTCACCAGATAATCCGGCGAGCTAAGAGCAATGCTGTAAGAACCAACGCCCGCCTTTTTGTCGAGTTTTACAAGCGCATCTAGGATTGCGAGCTGCGCGTCGTTCTCAGTCTTGTCGGTTGCGGTCGAACGGGCAAATGCGTCATTAAGGAAGCTAACATTTTCTTTTGTCACCGGCTGATCGGCGATCGCCCCGGCGGCGGCTGCACGGATAAAAACGTCTGCGTTCTTTAGCTGCCCACGCAGTATCTCGTCGAGATTGCTGGGCTTTAACGTGGCCATTGCCCCGGTCAGATCCGGCATTGCTTTCAGGATCTTTGCTTGATCGGTCGGACGGACACCTGTCGCCATCCCGGCAATAAAATTTGTCAGAATTTCGCCCGCCTGAGCATTCAACGCCTCATTCTTTAGTGCCGCGATCTCCGCGAGCCCCTGGCCGTAGGCCGAAGCTGCGTGAAAATCCGAATACAATTCTTCAAGCGGCGGTTTCGAAGCCAAATATGCCTTTGGCGCAATGCGTGCAAACGCGATCT
This sequence comes from Pyrinomonadaceae bacterium, assembly GCA_044228425.1. GTDB lineage: Bacteria > Acidobacteriota > Blastocatellia > Pyrinomonadales > Pyrinomonadaceae > OLB17. Next base: position 2,910 of record JBGAUY010000084.1, read on the forward strand.
CGGTTTCCCCCGACTGATACTTGTCCGCATTTCTTAGTTTTTTCAAAAACTCGATCGCTGCTGCGTTCTCAGTATTCGCCAGCAGACGCCCCACAACGGTCGCTATCTCAAGCAACTCGCTTTTCGGGATCGGTATCTCTATCGGTTTCAAATTGCCCGTTTTTTGACCCGGCTTGATCGGTCCCGGATCCCCGTGCATTGGGATAAGCAGATAATTGCCGCGTTCCATCAGCTTGTCCGCAGCCTTGGCATCTTTCAGACTGCCCAAAGCACGGATCGCCGAAACGCGGACACGGCTGTCGGGGTCCGTGGTCGCAGCTTTTAACAGCAACTCATACGCCGTCTTGTCTTCCGCCGATCCGAGTGCTCGGGCGGCGTTTGCCCGGGCCGCAGGCTCTTTGTCATTTTCGACCATGTCCCGCAATGTCGCGCTCGCGTTTTTGGCCCTCAACCGTGCCATCGTATTGCCCGCGTCGGTGCGAATACGGCTGTCTTTTGACAACAAGAACTTTGCCGCCGTGACCTCGCCCCCCTCCGGACGAACACGTAGCACAGCGGTCAATCCGAGCAGCACGGTGGTGCGATCTTGTCCAAATGTTGTCGTAGCCTCTCTTTCCAGCTCCTCAATGATCACTTTGCCGAGTGCCTTGGCCGACTCGTCTTTTGCGTTAGCCGCAGCAATTTTTCCGGCCGCCTCGATCAATCTGGCGGTCACATTTGTTGGTTTTAGCGTAAGTGTCGGCGCGCCGCCGGGTGTCCCGGGCCGAGTATCGCTCTTGATCTCTTTGATTATCACAGCGGCAGCTTTGACCGATTCGATCTCGCCGAGGGCAAAAGCCGCCATTGCTCGAACATTATCATTCGCGTCATTTTCGAGCATGTAAACAAGAGCCGGGATCGCCTTTTCGTCACCGATCCGCCCCGCCGCGAGAGCCGCTCGTGTGCGAATCGCCGCATTGGGCGACTTAAGCAACCCCTCAAGCACACCGTCATATCGACGGGCATCCTCGGATTTGAGGATCTGAATGCCTATGGCGATCGGCACCTGCGCAGTTGCAAACAAATTAAGTGCGATCACTGCAACAGCGATAAAAATTAGCTTTTTCATATTTAACAAGTGCCCTTACTATGTGGGGACTTATGCAACTTCGATGATCTCGTAGCTCGTTGTGATCTCGGCTGTCGGTTTGACGGTTGCGGCGACCGAGCAATATGTATCGTCTGACAGCTTGATAGCGTCGGCGACGGCTTTGTCGGAAACGCCGCGTCCGTGCACTATATGGTGGACGTGAAACTTGATGAATTTACGCGGATGATCGTCCGCCCGCTCGCCTTCGATCTCAACATTATAGTCAGTCACATCCTGTCTTTTTTTGGCGAGGATCGACTGAACATCTATTGCCGTGCAGGCTGCGACCGAAACCAATAGCATCTCCATAGGCGTCGGTGCGGCGTGTCTATCTCCTTTAGAATCCATTAGTTGAGCATGGCCGCTCGGCGGTATTCCGATAAAAAAACCGTCGCCCGCGTATTTAATATTTGCTTTGTTAGTATTGCCGGACATAGTATTTTTCTCCTTATATTCGCGATTTTAACATAGTCGATGAACGGATAATTGCATCGGAAACAACCATTGGCACGAAAAATGCTTCAAAATGCGCGTAGGGGCTAGTGTGCCCAAAACCTGACAACTTTTTAGGATGGCAATTATGAACAGATATCGAAATTCGTTTGCAACGATCGCTTTCGTTACGGCAGTTGTTTTTGGAACAGCAGGGGTGGTTTCGGCACAACGGGCCACAGCTATTTCGGGTACGTATGACATCGACCGAGATGTCAGCGATCGGGTTGATGAAGTAGTCGCCGATGTAAATGTCGCCGACAGCCAAAAGCAGGACCTGATCGACAAGCTCGACGCGCCGGACCAGATCGCCATCGATCTTCGCGGCACGCAAGTGACGCTCGCTACGAGTAAGGCCTCACCGGTCACATTCACCGCCGACGGCCGTGACAAGACCGAAACGGACAGCAATGGCCGCACGGTCAGGCTGCGTGCAACATTGTCGGGTGACAAGCTCATACTTTCGAGCATCGGCGGCGATACGGATTACACGATCACATTTACGTCGTCAGATAATGGCCAAGTCTTAAAAGTCTCACGTCGCATTACGACCGACTATCTCAACCAAACGGTCTTTGCCGAGAGCACTTATAACAAGACCGACTCGGTCGCAAGACTCGGCATCCCCGCAAACGGCGGCAGCGATGACACGACTACCGGCAGTAACAGCGGTAACGGCAACAATAACAACGGTTCGACGACCTATGACCCAAACGGCGGATATTCTGACAACGACCAGAACGGCACGATCTCAAACGGCGGTTCGAACAACAGCTCGAATGGCAATTCGAATGGCGGCTCAAATACTGGCCGTCCAGCCGCAGTGTATGTAAAGCCAGGCAACTACACAGTCGCTGACGGCACGATGATGACAGGTGTACTCGAAAACGAGATCAACACCAAAGTGTCACAAAACAACGACCGTTTTCGCATGAAGGTACAGTCGCCAGACGAATATCGCGGCGCCGTTATCGAGGGATATGTATCTGGCATCAACCGTTCCGGCAGGGTCACCGGAGCGTCAACCATCAATCTAAATTTTGAAAAGATCACACTGAATAACGGCCAGTCTTATGATTTTGCCGCAACACTTCGTGGCGTGACCGATGCGACAGGCAAGATCGTCAAGGTCGATAACGAAGGAACTATCAAGGGTGACAGTCAGACCAACAACACCGCAATACGCGGAGGCCTCGGAGCCGGTATCGGTGCAATTATCGGTGCTATCGCAGGCGGCGGTAAAGGTGCGGCGATCGGTGCGATCATTGGCGGCGGAGCCGGTGCAGGCTCGGTCGCAATACAGGACCGCAAAGACGTGCAGATAAATAAAGGCTCGACCGTTTCGATCCAGGCGGCCGCACCAAATCAGAAATAGCTTCAGGCTGATCGTTAAATCATCACAATCGATAATTAAGGGACGAGCTCAATTTGCTCGTCCCTTTTTTCAGTTGCCACTAGCTTTAGCTAGTGGACAGGTGTCATAAAATAATTTGGGCTTTAGCCCAAATTCGACTAAAGTCAAAGAATTCCTTAAAGAAATTCCACCACTAGCTAAAGCGGCAGTAATATATTTGACTCACCACTTCTCTATTTTGCACCGCCATTGTTGACGTTTAACTCCGTTTTCTATTTCCAAAATGGTGAAAGAATATGCAGGGCAGCGGCTTCTGCCTCGGTAAAGAGCATCCCGTCTTTTGTTCTTACCTGAATCATCCCCTCGTCCGATAATTCATATTTAAAAACATCGCTACTTACTCGTCGCGGTTGCTCTTCTAGATCGGTCGTAATGTTTTTTCGTCGGGTATCAATGGTGAAATGTGTGCCAAAATCTTTGTAGAAGATTTGATATACAGGGAAAGTAATCCGATACACAAAATACCCTCTTTCGTCACTGTCCATTTTGAGAGGCCCAAGCGCCTGCTTGCACAGTTCCGGCTTACGGTTGATCTCATTTACCGTACTCTCAACAGATTCTTTAAATAGTTGCCAAAATCTTTGTGACTGGTCTTTTAAGGATGCTGATCGGTCGGCCTCTGATTCTTTCGCCATTTTCGCCGCCGCGAATGATCTTTCTAATTCGTTCATAGTAAACTCCACGCTAAATGCTAATCTCATTGGTTTTTCACCAGTCTTATTGTAATATTTAGCTTGGGGCGTTTCAAGTACGAAATATCCTACTATGTAGAAAACACTCACGCGGCTTACTTGGTCTTTTCTTTAGGTTTAGGCTGCTTTCTTGGAGTATCCCAGTATGGTGACTTACACTTTGGACATACCTTAGGTTCTACGTCGATCTCACGCGGTATCCACACGTGCGGACAGCGTTCGCATTGATACTGGATTACCTCGATGATCTTTCTCGCCATTACCTACTAATCATATAGTAAAAATATCTTACCGTCAAGTAAGTTTTCGCTTGACATATAACTTACCTATAAGTAATATACTTATAAGTAAGGAAATCAATATGACTAACGAACTACCAAAGACCCTACAAGAAGCCGTTTTATACTTCTCCAACTTCGACAATTGCATCAAGTTTGTCGCTGAACTCCGTTGGGAAAACGGCATCCCGGTTTGTCTGGCCTGTTACAGCACCGATCACTATTTCCTAGCCACTCGTAAGGTTTGGAAGTGCAAGGGCTGTAAGAAGCAATTCAGCGTCAAAGTCGGCACGATCTTTGAGGACTCAGCAATCAAGCTAGATAAATGGCTAATCGCAATATGGTTAATAGCGAATGCCAAGAATGGTATTTCAAGCTACGAACTCCATAGAGCTTTGGGAATCACCCAGAAAAGTGCTTGGTTTATGCTTCACCGAATCCGCACGGCTATGACCGTTGGCTCGATTGCAAAGCTGTCCGGCACGATTGAGGCAGACGAAACTTATATCGGTGGCGATTCCAAGAATATGCACTTGGACAAACGAAAGGAGCGCGTCAAAAAGACTGGCTCGACCGCTCACAAGTCCGCCGTGCTTGGTATGGTTCAACGTGGCGGCAAAGTGACCGCTAAGGTCGTTAAAAGCCGTGACGCTATGACTATTCGCAATTTCGTTACCGATGGAGCAGAGGTCGGCTCTGAGGTTATGACGGACGAATGGCGCGGCTACCACAACTTGCGTGATGTTTACACTCACGAGATTATTAATCACTCTATGACCTATGTTCGACATAACGTCCATACCAACAATATCGAAAACTTTTGGTCGCTTCTCAAACGAACTATCAAAGGCACTTATATTTCGGTTAGTCCTGCACATTTACAGAAATACGTTGAGGAGCAAGTATTCAGATACAACGAGAGGAAAGGAACTGATCAAGATAGGTTTGTTTCTATGATTGGGCTGGTTAGCGGTAAACAACTTACTTATAGACAGCTAACTGGCTATCAAATATGAATCGAACCGCCCACAGCTAAAACGAGGGCGTAAACGAGGAAAAGATGCAGATTAAAATGAATGTAAAATTGAGCTTTTAAAGGCGCAAACTGTTTAAAACAAAGGACTTGCGCCCGTAAGCCCCCACAGAATAAAGACTTCCAGACTTTCCACCAGACCTGAGCGCTTGACGCGCAGTCTAAATCTAGACTATACTTCAAAAAGAAAGGGGGCTTTCGCCCCCAGTTCTGACTGTTATATAGGCTCAAGGGTGATCGTTAAAGTGCCGTCACTCGAACGTTTTATCTTGATTCTATACTTGGTCAAAAGGATGAATGTTAGTAAGACCATTTCATCCTCCATTGCTCTTTGTATTTCCTGAATCTGAACT
>JBGAUY010000085.1:0-8262 GCA_044228425.1 Pyrinomonadaceae bacterium
CGCAGTAGAACGGCTCCGAGAGCCGCTATGCCGCCGAGAACGTGCACAGCATGTACCGCGGTCATAATGTAGAAAAATCCGGCGTACGGATTGCTCGCCATATAAAGCCCACGACTAACTAAAGCGAACCACGACAGAAGTTGTGATGAGATAAACGTCGCCCCGAGAACGGTCGTAATAACCCACCACTTTTTTGCAGTCGGTTGGTCGTTGCGGTCGATAGACAATTTTCCAAGATGATAGGTGATACTGCTCGTAAGTATTATCACCGTGCTAACCCAAACCTGTATCGGCAATGAAAAGGGCTGCCACTCGGCAACGTTGTTTGTCGCGATAACGACGTATGCGGCCATCAATCCGCCGAATGTCATCATCACGACGACCAGTAAAAACCCTGTAAATATGCGAGATTTATTTGGAACAAAAGGCTCGAGCTGTAGGCGGCCATCATCGCTTGGGCCGTCGCCGCCGCCTCCGCCTCCGGGATCGTGTCCGTCACCGCCTTCTGGCGGCCCCGTGCCAATCGATGAATCCGATCGACGAACTTTAGGTTCCGGGGCGTCTTCTATGATGTCAGCGGTTCCGATCTCCATACTACTAACGCTTATCCGCAACCATCAGGATAAATAGCAAGGGCAGATAAATAACAGATGCAAGCAACAGGCGCTTTGCTAGTTCGTTAGTTTTGCCGCGAGCAGATTGGATGCTTACGATCAAAAACAACACGCCCAGAATGCTAGCCCCGATCAAAAATACAAATCCCGAAATTGCGAAAAAGAATGGTGCAAGACTAACCGGTAACAACATTACTGTGAACAGCACGATCTGCCGAGATGTGAGCCGTCCAGACGGCTCAACAACGGGCAGCATCAATATGCCCGCTTTTTTATACTCGTCGCGGTACATCCACGCGATCGCCATAAAATGTGGAAATTGCCAAAGAAACTGCATCGCAAATAAAGCCCACGCCGCGAGTGTGATCTCATTCGCCGCGGCCGTCCAACCCATTAGCGGCGGAAGTGCACCGGGGATCGCTCCGATAGCAGTGGAAACCGATGTTCGAGTCTTTAAAGGCGTATAGACCAAAACATAACCCACGATCACGATCAGTCCGAGAATAGCGGTCAGCGGATTTACGAGTAAAAGCAAATAGATCTCAGCGATCGAACATAGACCGATACCAAATATGAGCGATTCAGTTGGTGTCACCTTGCTGGTTGGCAGCGGTCGCGTCGACGTGCGTTCCATCAGCTTGTCGATATCACGTTCCCAATACTGATTGAGCGTCGCAACGCCAAAAGCGAGTAATGCGATCGCTATCATCGAATTCGCAAAGAGCACGTAATCGAACGGCCCGTGCGACGCGAGATAAAATCCTGCCGCCGAGGTTAAAACCAGCAGTACGGCGATACGCGGCTTGGTTAATTCGAAAAATGCCGCGATGCGTTCTCGCACGGATGCGACCTTTGTTTCGGTAATTTCGGCGGTGACTGTTTCCATTGAGTTACAACTGATGCAAAACCTTAATGGAAAGAATAACGTCTAACAATGGTATTTCCAAATTTCGCAACGATAACGGTTAATAAATAGACGTACAAGCGGAACTTATTTACAGTCGGATGACAAAGTTGAACCGCTAAGTTATTCTTTTGGATAAAGATGTCAACTGCAGAAGATTCCATAAAACCAAGACCCGCCGTAACACGAAAGTCAGCGCCGATTCTCAATCGGTTTCTCGATTTTGTCAGTTCGGTCAGATTTGGCGTAGTTCAACTATGTCTGCTGGTCGTGCTCGCGATGATCGGGATGCTCGTACTACAACAAAACGTCGAGGGTTTTGACGCCTATTACGTCTCGCTGACACCGGCCGAAAAAGTTGTTTTTGGCAAACTCGGTTTTTTTGACATCTACCACAGTTGGTATTTCAACTTGCTGCTGCTCACGCTCTCGCTCAATATCATACTTGCCTCGATCGACCGCTTTCCTTCGGCTTGGAGCTATATCGTCAAGCCCAAGGTCAAAGGCACAAAAGGCTGGCTGCTTGCACGCAAAGATAGCGAAACGATTAACTTTGGCGAGCGTTCGGTCGATGAAGTAAAAGACACGATACAAAAGGAATTTAGGTCGAAAGGATTTAAAACAACCGTATCTGAGGACAAGGGCGTGACCTTTGTCTTTGGCGAAAACGGCAAATGGAATCGTCTCGGTGCTTACATCGTTCACGTATTTCTGCTGACGCTTTTTCTCGGACATTTTGTCGCTCTTCAGACAGGGTTTGACGCGGATGTCAGGATGATACCCGGTGCGACGACCAGTCAGATACAGTTGATCCAATATAATCTAGATAAAAAAGAACGGTTTAACGTCAATCTGCCCTTTTCGATGGAATGTACCGACGTTCAGCAGCGGCTGATCGACGAAAAGGGCAACATCGATGTCACAAACACTCTCGATTGGCGAACACAGCTAAAGATCGAGGATCCGTCTTACGGCACCACGATCGCCGACGTCAGCCTCAATAAGCCTTACAGCTATCGCGGCTACCGATTTTTTCAAGCACAGACGATCCCTGTTGGCAATGCCCGTACGATCAAGCTTGAGCTCAGGCCAGAAAGCGGCGGTCAGCCGATCTTTGCCGATATAAGCCGAAATGGCGAAACTTCTTTGCCAGACGGAACGAAGGTTGAGTATGACGATTTCATGCCCGATTTCGTAATGGGAAGCGACGGCAAGCCGGATACTAGAAGCGGTGAGTACAATCAACCTGCCGCGATTTTGAACGTAACCCCGCCGAATGGTGAGCGAACAAGGGTCTTCGCTATGCCCGCAAGCATTGCCGACAGGATCCCAATGGGAAATGCGAAGCTCGGATACAAATGGCGCCTTGCCGAGTTTGAAAAATCGCCGCTCGCTCATATCTTGTCGATCAAATACGACCCGTTCGAGGCGGCGTTTATAGCCTGGTACATCGGTGGCTTTGGTCTTATCGGGGCTTTAATGTTCGTATTTTTCCTATCGCACAAACGAGTCTGGGCGCATATTGAAAAACATGAAGATGGTACGACTGAGGTCGTTTTAGCGGGCGAGGCCAACCGTAATCAATTGGCATTTGGCGACAAGTTCAAGAAGATCTCTGACGATCTGAAACGCACGTAAACGGAGACATTATGGAAGCAGTAGAAAATATCAATGGTATTTCGCCCGAAAATGTAGCGGAACCCAAAACATCTTGGAAATCCTATATCCCCGTGATCCTCGTAATTGCCGGGTCGTTTATGATGCTCGGACTGCGTCTACAGATCGGCGGAGGTTTTATCGCTGATGGTGCTCTGATGATGCTCGCTCTTGCCTGCTATATCGTTGCCGCCCTATTCCATCTCACCAACCTGTACGCACCGTCATCGATGGCGGAAAAGATCGGTTTCTTTACCGCGGCCCTCGGAGTTTTCTTTAATCTTTCAAGCTGGCTCGTCCGCTGGGTCAATGCTCTCGACCATGAGATCGCCATCATGCGCGAGAGCGGGAATATGGCAAATCCTTGGATATTTCGGTATATCCCTTTTGCGAATTTGTACGATCTAAGTCTTGCGTTCGCATTCGGGGCCGGCATTGCCACACTCGCGTTTGCTCAGCGAAAAAGCTTTCGTGTTTTGAGTGCGTTTACCTTGCCGCTTGCGGCGCTGATCCTTACTCTTGCACGTTTTATCGGCGGTGAGTTTATCAACCTGCCGCCGGTGCTTGATTCGTATTGGCGGCCGATCCATGTCGGCGATGCCTCGCTCAGTTACGGCGTCGCCTTGGTATGTTTTGGCGTAGCAGTGATGTATCTGCTCAAAGATGGCGTAAAGGTAGAGGCCATGGCGATCTGGTCCAGTCTTTTCTGTATATCGGTGATCGCGACCGTCAGCAAGTTTTCTGTCTTTACAGAATTTGCATATCGTGCCGGATTGTTTGTGCCTGCACCGGGCAATAGTAAACCGTTCTCGTCGCCTTTCCGGCTTGAGGTGCCATACGTCGGAGCTCTGCTGGCGATTGCCGGACTATTGCTGCTTGCTGCGATCATCTCATTCCTGATCTACATTTATCAAAACAACGAAAAGGCAAAGCTCTTTGGCCACTATCTATTGCGAGCTGCGTTTGCCGCGCAATTGATCTCGCTGGCATTTTTGGTCGTCGGTATCAAATCAAATGCGGATGTGCCAGCTCGTCTGCAAGCCCAACTTACTAAAGATCCCACCCAATACGTCGTTGCGGGTATGGCGATGGCTGAGAATCAGCAGCTTTCCGTACAAGAGCTTTCGGCGATGACGCCAAAGGAATTTGACCAGATGGGCCGCGCTTATATTCAGGCGAACGGCAGCCAGATGTTCATGAGCCTTAATACAAATCCGGTCGAGATCGCTGCTCTGCTTACAGCGCTAGTGGCGACTTTGTTTGTACTGTTTTTCAGTTTTAGGACAGAAAAACTCCGAGAACGTTTGCCGAGTCTCGAGTCCTTAGACAGCCTGATGTACAAAACGGCATGTTTAGCATTTGCCGGACTCGCCTTCCTGCTGATCACCGGAGCAATTTGGGCGAATGAGTCCTGGGGCCGACCGTGGGGCTTTGATTCAAAAGAAACGGGTGCCTTGATCGCTTGGCTGACATATGCCGCGTTTCTCCATACGCGTATCGCTCGCGGCTGGAAAGGCCGCAGTTCGGCCTACTTTGCGATCGTCGGGTTTCTGCTCGTGATATTTACTTACTTGGGCGTGAGCTATCTATTGAAAGGGCTGCACAGTTACGCGTAAAACTATTCAATAGTCAGCTTAGCGACCGCGAGAATCGAATAACGTGAAATCTTTCCGTCTTTCATTATGACGGTCAGGACGCCTTTATCGACGCTAAATTTGAGCACCTCACTCATCGGGCTCTCGATCACATCTCCGTCTTTCATCTGAACAACTAGCCGTATGCTCGCAAGCGGATCAGCCTTTGGCTCTTCGGTCTTAACCGGCTCTTCAACCTTCTTTGGTTTTGGCGGACGCTTGCCGGTCGTTTTTGGCGTTTCGATCTTTTTAGTTTTAGACGGAAAATCTTCAACCACAACTACTGGTTTCTTTGTGGCATCTTTTTTTTCTTTCTCTACAGGCTTTTCAGCGACGGTTTTCTCAACCTTTGGCTTTTCGACCTCAACCTTTTTGGGCGGTACAGGTTTGGGCTCGGATGGAAGAATGGTGCCGACAGAGTTTACCCTGACGCCGGTGTCTTCGGTTTTTGTAGTTGGGTCAACAACCGGTCCTTTTTCCGCCTTGACCGGTTTCATAGCTATAAAGCTGCCTGCAAACTTTATTTTATATGTCGCTGCTTCGTCACCGGGTGTGCGGCCTTCGACACGCAGGATGAGCCGTTCTGGCTTTCTCAAATATACGAGCCGTCCGGTTTCGCTCGTCCCGATGTCGGCGTAGATCACAACCTTTGTAAGGGGACGCAGACCTTCGGCTGTATATATGTCGATGTCGCCTGAGAGGTTTTTTGTGACGACGTTGATAAAGATATCGCCTTGTCCGCCGTCGAATTCGTAAAAGTACGTGGTTAACCGCGAATCACCAACGTCACGTGCCTTGATAACTCCGCTTATTTCGTTTGTGGTGACCGGAGTCGGAAAGCTGCTGTCTGTAGATTGGGCAATGCCACCAACGCACAGCAAAAGCATCGCACTGAGGACGGGGACGATCGCAACTATATTGTTTCTGCCGACTTTCACTTACTTTAATTCTTTACGAAGATGCACTAGCCTCGACGTTACCGCATAACCGAGACGCGTGTGAGCCTCTAGGCTGATCTCGTTACCGACCTCGGCATCGGATGCCATTTCGGTGCAGCCATTGGCTTTTGCCCACTGCTCGGCAAAATTAACCAACGCCCTGCCTAATCCATGTTGCCTAGCATCGACGTCGACAAACCAGCCCTCGAGATAGCCGACGTGATCACTCTCGCAATCTTCCGCAAATGGGCGAATGCTTGCTTCGAGAAATCCCGCGAGCCGCCCCTCGCCTCGATCAGCGACGACGACAAACTGCATATTCGGGTGCTCGAGTATATCGACCATCTCTTCGCGGTGATCGTCCTCGCTAGCCTCGTCCCACAACAGGGTGCGGAGCCGCAGCCATTCGTTCAGATCGGATTCGTCGAGCGGACGGATCGTGTATTCAATATCGGCCATTGGAAAACAATTTTAGCAGTCTTGTCCTGTGCCGACAACAAAAAAAGCCGGAAGCGTGAGCCCCGGCTTTTTGCGAAATTCAAATGATGCTGAAACTAGCCTGCTTTCTGCGTCAAAGCCTTGTCTTGTAGCACCTCTAACGCTTTCTTGAGTTGGATGTCCTCGACCGTTTTCGGAGCGACCGGTTTCGGTGTCGCCGACGGATTAGGATTATTCTGCTGATCGACAAGCGTTTCTACTTCTAAAGGCTCGGGGGTGTCGGGTCGTTTGACTTCGATCGAAGGCTTAACACCCGTCGTCGCACGATCGTCACCCAGAAAAGGCGTTCCGTTTGGCGAAGCCCATTTCGCGACGGTCAAAAGCAACCCGTCGCCGCTCTTTAGCGGGAAAAGCTGCTGTTCCGTGCCTGCACCAAAGCTGCGTTCACCGACGACTTCGCCGCGTTTGCGGTCGATGACTGCCGAAGCGACTGCCTCGGCGGCTCCGGCGGTTCCAAGGTCGATGAGGACAGCGAGTCCGCCATCAAAAATCGTCTTAGCGGGGTCAGCGGTGAATGTTTGCGTGACCTTAGCCTCTTTGCCGATCACTTTCGCAAGTTCGCCGCTCTTGATAAACAGGTTTGCGACCGCAACGCCCTCTGCCAAACTGCCGCCAGCGACTCCGCGGAGGTCAAGCACGATCTTTTGTGCTCCCTGTTTGGTGAGGTTTGCGACCTGAGTTTTAATGTCGTTTGCTTCGCCGTCGGCGAGGCTGTTGACTTTGATCACGCCGATCTTGCCTGCTTCGAGACGGGATTCGGCGGCGGGCGCTTTGAATGTCCCGCGAGCGATCTTGAATGTCTGCGGCTTTTCACCCGAACGCAGCACACGCAGAGCAACGGTCGTACCGGCATCACCGGCGATCAGTTGCTGGGCGTCGTAGAGCGAAATGTCCTGTGTCGCTTTGCTGTCGATGTATTCGACGACGTCACCGGCACGCATACCGGCTTTTTCGGCCGGGCCACCCTTTACCACGGAGATGACATAGAGATAACGCGATATTTGCGAGAATTCGGCACCGATTCCGGGTTTATTTGTGGCTTTGTTTGCCTGATAAGCACGAACCTGATCGGCCGTCAGGAACGACGAATACGCATCCAGCCCGCCCGCAAGCCCGCGAAGAGCTCCCAAACGCACTTTCTCCATATTCGGGTCGTCAACATAATCGTTCTGGATGTGGTTCAGCACGGATTCGACGATCCTGAGCTGAGCACCGGCATCGTTGACCGGCTCCTGTGCCTGCGTCGTCAGCAAACTACCGACAAACGGCAGCCCGCCGACCACAGCATAAACCGCGATCGCACCCGATAGCAGCATCACCCAAAGCTTTCCGCGAAATGACATATAATACCTCTGTTATGAATTGCCGTGCCGTAGCAAGACCAATTATCCTTTATTGAAACTATCCGTGCAAGAAAAAGAAACTACCAATCCCGTCGATTTTACAGACCTTTCGAGCGTTCCGCCCGCGGGCCGCATATTGTGCCTCGATCCGGGTACAAAACGCGTCGGCGTCGCCGTCTGTGACGAATTGCGTATCACCACACGCCCGCTTGACGTTATTACGCTCGAGAGCTGGAAAAAGTTACTCGTCCGCATCAAAGATCTACTCGCCGAATATGATGCCGCCGCACTCGTAATTGGTTTGCCGTTAGCTGGCGACGGCACAGAAAGTGAGATGTCCGCGTACGCCCGCGACTGGCAGCGAAAGTTTGCCCTCTCGCTCGACACGCCCGTCTATCTCCAGGACGAACGCTCCACCTCATACGAAGCCAAATCCCGCCTCTGGCAACAAGGCGTTTCCCTCGCCGATACAAAGAATCTAGTAGACTCCGAAGCCGCCGCGATCATCCTGAGTGATTTTCTAAGTAGAATTGCAGAAGCCCGCACGAAGTAAGGGCGTAACATCCAACCTAACCGCGTTATCACCAAAAGCGGCTTGCCGCGTTGCGGTGCGGCGAGGCTTGCCTCGACGTAACGCTCCCCTAAAAGATCTCAGGAGGCTATGCCTCCAAAGAC
>JBGAUY010000086.1:0-8125 GCA_044228425.1 Pyrinomonadaceae bacterium
TTTTATCTGCGTAATGACACACTGAGCATCGCTCGCGACTTGCTTGGGAAGGTGATCGTCGTGCCGGATGAAAACGGGAATCGGGTGTCCGCAATGATCGTCGAGACCGAGGCATATCTGGGCGTCTCGGATCGGGCCGCACACAGCTATGGCGGACGCCGGACGCCGCGAAACGAGGTTATGTATGGCTTGGCGGGGCATGTGTACGTGTTTTTTGTCTATGGGATGTATTACCAGTTCAACGTAGTGTGTGGCCCGGTCGATACGCCGCACGCGATCCTAATCCGCGGTGTTGAGCCAGTCGATGGCATCGAAAAAATGCGCGAGCGACGGGGTTTGATGAAAGACAAAAATCTAACCTCCGGCCCCGGAAAACTCTGCATTGCAATGGCGATGGACAAAGGCCTAAACGGCGAAGACTTGCTCGGAACGCGAGTCTGGCTCGAAGAGCACCGTTCATTTTCTAACGACGAGATCGCTATCGGTAAACGCATCGGTATCGACTACGCGGGTGAAGATGCCGAAAAGCCTTGGAGGTATTGGGTGAAAGGGAATGAGTTTGTAAGCCGAACCAGATGATTCGTGTTAGCGAGTCACTGGCTTTGCGCTAGCAGCGACATAGGCAAAAATCGGGTCTTTCTTTAACTGGTCGATCTCAGAGACTATCGCGGTGCGACGTGACATTCGGGCGTCAGATCGAGCCTTAGCGGCTTTTTCAGCCGCATCCCGTGCGGCTCCCTTTAGAACCCGAAGTTGAGCCTGCGTCTCTTTTAAGTCTCGATTTTTTTCCGCCTCCAGCGCAATATAACGATCAAACTGTTCGCGAAGCCTTGTATGCGTAGCCCGCCACCGACTCATTCCTTCACGATAATGATCGACCTCCGCCTGAGTATATTTCCTCCGGTATACCGAGATATTAGTTATCGAATCCTGCAATTGGTCGAGCGGGTTGTAGTAAAAGACCGAAGTCCCGTTACGATGATCTTTGCTGAGAAATGCTGCCCAGAATGAAGGCGCCCAGGAACCAGCATAACCGTTGAAATCATTTGCACCGGCGGCCTCAAATGCTTTGATATATGTCCCCTTAATTGCGTTATAGCCATATTTCAGCTCAATTTGAACGAAAGCATTGCCGATCTCATGCCGCCAGGCCTTTAGCTCGTCCACGAACGACAACTGCACCCGAAATGCGACCTGCGCAAGGAGCCTGCCTCTATCCTTTTCATACAATCTGATCTCGTAGTCGCCCTGTTGGCTAGGGGCCGTGTACTTGAACGTACCTTCTGATCGGCTATCAAGCAGTTTTGGCTGGTACTTGGTCAAATCGATCGGCGAATTAGTATACGCATTATCGCTGCGGGGCTCATCCGCTCTCATTAGCCCAACCCATGTTTTACCTCGAAGATTTTCGGCAACCTTATAAAGTACTGTGATCTCGTCCTGAGGCGAAATCAGCGTTTTGCCCATAAATAGACGAAGCGAAGTAGGCGATTTGGCGGCCTCGAGTTTGGCGATCTCACTATTGAGCGCGTCGATCAAGAAGTTGTAGCGCGATATCAGCTCCTGACTGCCATTTGGAGTTGATGTTTGGTTGTTTCGCAGAGCGTTAGCCCTCTGTCTTGTGGTCGCAAGTTCGAGCAACAAGATATCGCTTCTCGCCGCCGAGAGATTGCCGGCGTCGATTTCCAACTTGGCGGTCTTATATTTACGCAAGAGAGCGTTATATGTAGGAAATTTAGGCGACTCGTCTTGCCAAGTTTGTCCGATCAATAGATTTGGAACAAAGATGGTCGCAGCCAACAATGAGGTAAGAAAAGCAGTTTTACGCATCGCTACTCCAAGTGAGATTGATCTGTTGATTTATTGATAGATATTAGAACATATATTTCTTAATATAAGCAACACCTAGGTAAGCGCTTGAACACGATAAACGCGGAGAGGTAAAGTGATTTACGCATGAGCTTTCTCTATGCTCTATTAATTTTCATTTTCATCCCGTATTTTGGCCGGAGTGTGATCAGTGGTTTTAGGCCGATCTGTTGTCCGGGAGCCAGCTCAAGCTTCCATTTTCTGGCGAGTGTCGCGAGCAGCAAAATGCCCTCGGTCCAGGCAAAGCTTTCGCCGATGCATCGCCGGACGCCGCCGCCGAAAGGGAAGTAGATGTTCTTTTGCCCCGCTTCTTTTACGCTCTGTGATTCCCAGCGTTCGGGCATAAATTGATTGGCATTATCCCAAAACCTCGCGTCGTGATGGAGTATGAACGGGCTGCAAAGCACGGTCGAGCCTTTTGGGATCGTGTAGCCGCCAAGTTCATGATCCGCGACCGCGAAACGCCCGATCGCCCACGCCGGAGGATAAAGCCGCATCGATTCGGCGAGGACGTGCTCCGTATATTTGAGTGACGCAAGGTCATCGATAGTCGCCGCACGGCCATCTAAAACGGCATCAAGCTCGGCATGAAGTTTCGCCTCAGCCTCGGGGTTTTGTGAGAGTAAATAAAACGTCCAGGTCAGAGCATTGGCGGTCGTTTCGTGGCCGGCTAGGAAAAGCGTCATCACTTCGTCGCGGACCTGCTCGTTGGTCATGCCGGTCCCGTCATCCTCGTCCTGTGCCATCAGCAGCATCGAGAGCAGGTCGCCGCGGTCTTCGCCGGATGCACGGCGTTCGTCGATGATCTTGTAAATGATGTTATCGAGCAACTTACGGGCACGGTTAAACCGAATGGTGTGCGGGAAAGGCAGTTTTTCGAGGATCTCTGAAAAGGGCAGAACGAGAAAGTTAAACATCCCGATGATGGTTTCCATCGCCTTGCCGACATCACCCGCATCTTCGTCCGTATCGGCGTCAAACAGCGTCTTGCCGACGATCTGCAGCGTCAGCCGCATCATTTCCTGATCGATATCGTACACATTGCCGTCCCGCCAATCACCAGCCATGCGGTCGGCGTATTCGGTCATCGAGCGGGCGTATTCGGCGATACGTGTACGGTGAAACGCGGGCTGTATCATCCGCCGCTGACGCAGGTGAAATTCGTTCTCGCTCGTCAGCAGCCCTTTGCCAAGCAGCTTCTGAGCCCGTTGCAATGCACGGCCTTTGATAAATTTGTCGGCATTGACTACCAAAATATCGCGGATCAGATCGGGGTGATTGATGAAATAGACGCGAGCCGGTCCCATGCGAAATGTCGTCACGTCGCCGAGAGCGGCCTGTCCGGTGAGAAACTCGATGCGGTCGCGGCGGAGCATTGGGATGCGGCGATCCAACCAGCCTAGTTTTTGGGTCGGCGGGAGCAAAACTACATTTTTGTCGCGTGCTGTATCTGCCATTTAGAATTTAGATGCAAAAACTGATATTTTTATAGCATATGACAGAAGCAAAACTTGGGAAAGTGAAACCCGATATCCGCGCGATCACGCGGCTTGTGCCGCCGAGCGGGAATCTTGTTCAGGGCCAATCCGAACTGCCGATCGAGCCAAAACTTGCGGCTGAGGCCGCTACGATAATCGCCGCCAGCCAAAATCATTACGGCGGTAGCGAGGGACACGAGGACCTCAGAAAAGCCGTCGCCGCAAAGATCGCAAAATACAACGGCATTACCGTCGACGTTGATGCCCGTCCGTTTGAGGTGATGATCACGAACGGCGGAACGGGTGCTTTGATCGGCGTCGCGCAGGGATTTCTTCGGGGTAAAGCTGCTCTCGTCTTTGAGCCATATTATCCGTATCATCGGCGAATTTTGGAGGAGTTTGGCAGTAAAACCGAAACATTTGAGCTGGACGCGAGTCTGACGTTCGAAAAAGACGCTTTGTTTGCGAGATGTAAGGAACTTAAAGACCGCAGCGAGTATCCGCTGGCGATGATCATCGTGTGTTCGCCCGCAAATCCGAGCGGCAAGGTGATGAGTGCGGTCGAGCTTGAGGCGATCGCTGATGTCGCCAAGGAACTCGATCTGCTGGTCGTTTCTGACGAGGTCTATGAGCATTATGTCGTCGGCGAAAATCCGCACACGCCGATCACGAGCCTTCCCGATATGTGGGAGCGGACGATCACGGTCAATTCGTTCTCAAAATCGTGGAACATCTCCGGCTGGCGGCTGGGTTATGCTTATGGACCCGGCGATCTGCTGGCAAAGATCAACAACGCTGCAAACGTCATCTACGTTTGTCCGGCAACCCCTTTGCAATCGGCGCTGTCTAAAGTGCTGATGGCGGACGACACATATTACACGCGGCTGCGGGATAAATTTGATGCGAAACGCCAGGCCTTTCGTGCAGGTCTGACAGATCTGGGATTTGAGATCTATGATTCGGGCTCGGCCTTTTACATTTGGGCCCGAATTCCCGAAACCTACAGCGATGCAATTGCGTTCAACGAAATGCTGATGCGTGACGCCGGAGTCGGGATGACTCCGGGCAGTGCGTTTGCAGACGGTGACGATTGGGACGCCCATGTGCGCATCTGTATCGCCCGCGAAGATTTTATTTTAGACGGCGCTATGGAAAAACTCCACAGCGTTTTGAGTTAGAACAAAGAAACATAATGAAACGAATCCTAAGCTATTTATTACTCCTCAGTTTTGTTGTTGGTGTTCCTGCGGCGTTTGCTGACGACGGCATGTGGACGTTTGATAACCCGCCGTTGAAGCAGTGGAAAGAGCGTTACAACTTTGAGCCGTCAAAAGAGTGGCTCGATAAGCTGCGGCTGGCGTCAGTCAGGTTTCCAGGGGCGTCGGGCGTTTTTGTTTCGCCGAACGGGCTGATCGCGACCAATCATCACGTCGCGTCGGGTTTTATCGAGCGGCTGTCTAGCAAAGAACGTGACCTGTTAAAGAACGGTTATTACGCCAAAACACAGGCTGAGGAGCTAAAGGTGCCGGACGGCAACGTCTCGATCCTTGAGTCGTACGACAATGTGACCGAGCGTGTTCACAACGCTGCAAATTCCGGTGTGACTGACGCGGAAAAAGCGGCGAAACGATCGGCTGAGATCGCGGCGATCGAGAAAGATTGCCCTGCGGCTCTTCGTTGCGAGGTCGTTTCGCTTTACAGCGGCGGCGAGTATTGGAACTACCGTTTCAAACGATACACCGACGTCAGGCTTGTGATGGCTCCTGAGGAACAGGCTGCGTTTTTTGGCGGTGATTACGACAATTTTGTCTATCCGCGTCACGATCTCGATTTTACTTTTGTGCGTGTCTACGAGAACGACAAACCGGCTAACACACCCAATTATTTGAAATGGTCGGCGACCGGTGCTCCTGAGGGCGAGTTTATTATTGCTTCGGGATATCCGGGATCGACCGCGCGGCTGCTGACCGTGGCACAGTTAGCGTATCAACGTGACGTCGGCAATCCGCTACAGGAAAAGGTGTGGAAGACACGGCGCAAAGCTTTGGAGGATTATTCAAAACGCGGTGCCGAGCAACTGCGGCAGGCAAATTCGGGAATGCGTTCGCTTGCCAACTCGCTAAAGCGGCTCGACGGACAGCAGTCTGGTCTGCTCAACCCGCGAAACTTTGCCAAGAAAGAAGCCGAGGAAAAAGACCTGCGTGATAAGCTCGCGGCAAAGCCCGACCTCAATAAAATGTACGCTCCCGCGTGGGAAGCGATCGCAAAAGCGAATGCTGAATTGCCGTCAAAAGCACACCAGATCGCTTTTTCGAGTCTCGGTTCGTCGCGTCTTGCGACCATTGCACAGCAGATCGTGACCTATCATATTGAGACCGCAAAGCCCGATGCACAGCGTTATCCGGAATACCGCGATGCACGGCTCGAAGCCTTTAAAACTTCGCTTCTCTCGCCGGCTCCGATCTACGCGGAGATGGAAGAGGCGGCACTCACGCACTGGTTTAACGAGGCAGTAAAGACGCTTGGTGTAGGCGATCCGTTTATAAAAGCCGCCCTCGGCGAAGCCGAACCGGCAGAGGTCGTCGGACGTGCGATACGCGAGACCAAGCTCAAGGACCCTGCGGCTCGAAAGGCTCTACTCGAAGGCGGAGCGGCCGCAATTGCCGCATCGACCGATCCAATGATTACTCTTGCGAAACGTGTCGAGCCAATAATTCGCGAACTTCGCTCTTGGAACGAAAAGAATATCCTCGCCGTCGAGACATCAAATGGCACCAAGATCGCTCAGGCACGATTTGCCGTCTATGGCAAAAGTATGCCGCCGGACGCTAACGGCCATCTGCGGCTCTGCTACGGCGTCGTCAAGGGCTATGACGAGGACACGACGCTTGTCCCGTATAAAACGACATTTTTCGGCTTGTACGATCGGGCGTACAGCTTTGCTGAAAGCACACCGTTTGAACTGGCTCCGAGCCTGAAAGCTGCGCGAAACAAGATCAACCTGGAGACACCGCTTAATTTTGTTTATACGGCGGATACGATCGGCGGCAACTCAGGTTCGCCGGTCGTTAACCGCAAAGGCGAGGTCGTGGGGCTTAATTTTGACAGCAACAACCAAAAGCTCTCAAACCGCTATTGGTACATTGACGAGGCCGAAGGCTCACGTGCCGTCGGCGTGCATTCGGCAGGCATCATCGAGGCGTTGACGAAAGTCTATAACGCCGGGCCGCTGGTAAATGAACTTTTGGGACGATAATGTCTCGGCTAGGCTATATCTTGAACTTGAATACGACCTTGTGTAGTTTGCCGGAGCGGAACGAGCTCTTGCCGACAAACGAGCCCCGTTTTCGGTAACCGATTATGTACTCGACATGTCCCTCGAACTGCTCGGTGTTCTTTACACCGGCGACGTTCGTTGTTGAGGCTCTCAAGCTCTCACGGATCTTGCATGTCCAATTAACGCCTCTGAACGCTACCGATTTGAAATAGCGGCCCGCTACCCGCACCCTGTCGCCGCCGTAATCTTCAAAGGGCGGCCGGACGGTCGTTACCGCAACATCGGCCGCATCGGGGCCATTAAACTCAAAAGTTACGGTTTCAAAGTTGCCCGCCCGAGCTTTAACGACGCGCTTGATCGAGCCGTCCTCGGTGCAGTTTTGCTGTTGCGCGGCCATTGTGCCAGCAAAAACTGGCATACATAAACATAACGCCACTAATAAAAATAATCTTGTTTTCAAGATGATCCTCCCCGGCGTGTCACGAGACCAGCCGAGACGAATATGACATTTATTTGCTGCTAAGGCAATTTTTTAGGGGGTGGCGGCGGGTTTTTCGCCAAAACAGGACGAGATATGAACAAGACGGCCCTTTTCGGCAAAGCCGTAATCCTCGCCATTCCATTGCGTTAGATCGGCCGTTCGTTTCGCTGCGGTTTCGTGCGTCATTTGCGGATAGGCTTTTTGCCACGCGGGACACTGGCTTTTGATAACGCGTTTGACCGTAGGATACAGGATGAATGAGTAGCCGGACGGATTGAATGCCTCGTTCATATGGTCGGTTATGAAAGGCTTTAACAGCGTCTCTTTAATATTAGCGGCCTCGTTGATCTGCCACTTGCCGTCGTTTAAAACTAGCGTTGGCGGGCGTGTCGTCGAGCCAATTTGAACTGGGCTGCCGAGCCCCTGATAAAACCTCATTCCTGCATAGTTAGCATAAAGATCGGCGTTCGAATAGACGCCTGAGACGAGCATCCCAAAATACGTCCGCTCGGTCCGCTTACCCCAATCGACAGCATTCTTTTCCGCCTCTTTTGCCGTTTTGCCTTTGGCGGCGGCTTCGTTGTACAGCTTGTAATATTTATATCCCTGCTGAAAAAAATGCTCGACCTTGTCGGTGCCAAATTCGGTGCCGTACATCCGGATAGTCGGGCTGATCGTCGCGTAATCTATCGGCATCAGGATAAAGATCGAGTCGGTAAAGCTGACCTTGTACAGGGCAGGTTCGTGGCTAAACTTATGCTTTTTGAACCATTTCCCGGTAACGGTGATAAAGAGACTGCCAGAGCCGAGCTGTTTATAAACCGCTTCGGCGGCGGCGTCATTTGAACGCAGATCGTCGAGAGCCTTCTTCTCCGCGGTCTCGGTACCGCATTTTGTGCCTTTTGTAGCAGTTTTATCGAGGCACGATACACGCTGAGCGATGTCCGCGTTCAACTTGTCCAGAGCGGTCTGGATATTTTCGCGAACGTGATCGGTCACCTCGTCGCCGATGTCAAAAAG
>JBGAUY010000087.1:0-7624 GCA_044228425.1 Pyrinomonadaceae bacterium
TGGTGATTATTTTTTCGGAATTATCGCTCACTTATGCACCTAATTATATCCTGACGCCCGATTTTCACAAAAGCGGGCTCAAGCCTCAGCCTCTTCGGGCGTGAGATTCCCTGCCTCGTGTATTGCTTTGGCCGAATCAACAAATAGCAAGATGATACTGCCCACAATAAAAAATACGATCAGCGCGAGTATCGCCGGCCGGTATGAATTAGTAAGTTGCGCGACGAGCCCGAATACCACCGGCCCTAGCCACGAAGTCCCGCGTTCCGAGATCTCGTATATCCCAAAAAACGCTGATTCGCGTCCGACGGGTATCATCTGCGAAAACAAAGAACGCGACAGTGCCTGCGATCCGCCAAGTACAAACCCTATTAGGCCGCTCATCACGTAGGCCTGCGTGACCGTATCGAGCCATCCGTACGCATAGATCACGATGCATGACCATATCGCGAGGGCTATAAGTATCGCAGTTTTAGTACTAGTGAAATGGGCGATCCGCTCGAACGTTATCGCCCCGAAAAAGGCGACGATCTGTGCGATCAGAAACGCTATGAACAGCACCGTGCGCTCGGTCGGCAGCCCTCGTGCAACAAACAGCTCTTGTGACAGAAAGATCGACGACGCCGTGATTACTGTCTGGATACCATCGTTATAAAGCAGATATGCGATCAAAAACAGCAGCGTCTGTTTCAATTTGAACAGCTCTTTGAGCGTAGCTTTCAGTTCGCCAAAGCCCGCGATGACCATGTTTTTCCCTGCCGGAGCTTCGCGTGCGGGTTGGCGTCGTTTAAGCAGCAGAAAGGTGATGATCGCGAATCCACCCCACCACAGCCCCGACGCAAGCAGGCAGATACGCACAGCAAATTCGACCGTGATACCAAGTACCTCAGCATTCTTTAGAAACAGCAGGTTCGCGACAAGCACGAGGGCTCCGCTCAGATACCCTGCGGCAAAACCCCAGCTCGAAACCTTGTCGCGTTTGTCTTCGGTCGTGATATCCGGCAGATAAGAATTATAAAAGACCACCGCAGCGCCAAATCCGAGATTTGATATCATCACGAACGCACAGCCCAGCAGGTACAGGTTGTCCTGTATGAAAAACAGCAGACAGCACGCGAACGCTCCCAAAAAGCAAAAGAACATCATGAACGTCTTTTTCAGATGCGTGTAATCCGCGATCGCCCCGAGCACGGGCAAAAAGAAGATCTGTAAAAATACCGACAGCCCGATCGTGTACGCAAACACCGATTTCGCCGTCACCAGATCATATCCGCCGACGCTGATAACAACGCCGTTCTCACCGACCGCTGTCTGCGCAAGCGTCGTTATGTAATCGCCGATCAAAACCCCAAGCACAGTGGTCGAAAATACCGAGTTGGCCCAGTCGTACATCAACCAGCCAAAGATCTCGCGGCGATCGTTCTTTTTATCAGTTACAGATGCCATGTTTTATGTGAATTTAATTCGCGAACCTGATGATTGTCACAATAAGCGACAACCGACCGAATCGCAAGTTGGTCCACTCTGGTCCATCACGGTCCACCTGGTCCGGACCGGACCAAGATTTGATGAATCCAAACTTCAATTTCAGTTTTCCGCCCATTTTTCATATCATCTAACTTCGTCGCCCGCGACGCTTCGCCTATGAAAGCAATGATCCTTGCGGCCGGATTTGGGACCCGGTTGTTTCCGCTCACCATTGACCGCACAAAGCCGGCGATCCCTTTTTTGGGTAAGCCGCTGGTCGGTTATGTCGCGGAGTATGTGGCCCAGTTTGGCATTAAGGACATTGTCGTCAATCTGCATCACCAGCCCGAATCGGTGATCGACGCGCTCGGCGACGGCAGCGCGTTTGGCGTGCATATCGACTATACGCGTGAGACGCCGCATATACTTGGGACCGCTGGGGCTCTCGACAACGCCCGCGAGTATCTGGCGGACGACACTTTTCTCATCGCCAACGGCAAGATCATCACCGACATCGACATCTCAGCGGCGCTTGAGACGCACAGGGCGTCCGGCGCGGTCGCGACGATGGTGCTAAAGCCAAACGCGAAACGCGAGCGGTTTACCATCGTGGATACCGAGGACGGGTTTGTCACGGGGTTTGGCGACGACGCGACCCCGGTGACCGAGGCTGAGCTGCGTGATATCGAGCACGACATCGTGACGCCGCTGATGTTCACGGGGATACATATCATGGAGCCGCGTGTTTTTGATTACATACCGCGAGGGGTTTATTCGGACATCGTGCCGACGTTTTACAACCCGGCATTACTAAAAGGCGAAAAGATCGCCGCTCATGTGACGGACGCGAATTGGTTTGAGCTGTCGACCATCCCGCGCTATCTGGACATATCTCTGGCGATGATGAAAGTCGGGGATGTACATTTTGGACGCAACTGCCAGATGACCGGTGCCGCGAGCCTAAAGGATTCCGTGATCTGGGACGACGTGACCATCGGCGACGGAGCGACACTATACCGCACCATAGTCGCCGACGGCGTGACCATCGAACCTGGCGAGCATTTCGAAAACGCCGCCATTGTCCGCGCCGACATGGTCCGCAGCTGCAAAGAGATACCGGAAAAAGCCCTGAAAGGCTACGTGCAGGGAGATAATTATATTGTGCCGTTGAACTAGGGTGCAGAGGCCCGCGCGTGAGCAAGGGCTTCTGCATTAGAAAATGAGCAATTCATCAGAGCGTCTAAAACAATTCCTCAATTCACGCCAGCAGCACGGCGAAGTCACGCTGTTGACGGCGGACGCCTCGACGCGTGAATATTTTCGTATTCCTTGGAACGGACAGACTGCGATCGCCTGTGTTTATCCCGAGCCGTTTGACGCGGAAAAGCAAAATTATCTCGATGTCACGCGGCTGTTTCTATCGGTAGGATTGCCTGTCGCCGAGGTGTACGACAAGGACGGCGAGCTAGGCTTGATCGTTGAAGAAGACCTTGGCGATACGATATTGCGTGACGTCCTAATTGCGGGAACATCCGAGGAGAGCGCCCGCCTTCGAAACGAAGCGATAACACTTATCGCCCGGATCCAAGCGACCACGCCAAAAGCCCGCGAGATGCACTCGGTCGCGTCTACGCTAAAATTCGACACCGAAAAGCTGCTGTGGGAACTCAACTATTTTAAGGAGCATTATTTCACAACGTATCTCGGCCGCCCTTTGTCAGCGGAGGACGATGCGGCATTGACGGAAGAGTTTAAGGAGCTTGCGGGAGAGCTTGAGAAATGTGCGACGGTGCTGTGCCACCGTGATTTTCACGCGGCGAACCTAATGCTCGACCGTAACGGCAAGATGCGGATCATCGATCACCAAGACGCCCGCATCGGCTCGCCCGCATATGATCTGGTCTCACTCCTGCTGGACCGCATCACTGAGGTGCCGACGCGCGAATGGCTTGCGGATCGGCGTAAATATTTTCTCAATGTCCGCGTCACACTAGGGCTCGGACGGCTAGACGAAGAGGAGTTTGCACAAGAGTTTCGCCTGCAGACCATCCAACGCTGTCTGAAAGCTGCCGGGACATTCTCATTCCAGTCCGCAACACGCGGCAAAACGTACTTTATCCCGTTCATCGAACCGATGTTTCGCATCTCGATCCGAGGAGCCGAAAGCCTCGGCCGCTTCCCCGCCATCCGCCGCATCATCGGCCGCGAGATCGGCGTATCACACGCGTAAATGATCGGCCCGCCAGTCTTTGATCGCCAGTTTGATCTCTTTGGTGCTCGCAAATTCTCCGTTCAGCGTCCTCTCAACAAGACCTGATAATTCCGCATCCGAAGCAAAACGTAATGCAATGATCTGGCCGACCCGCAGGTTGGAGGCTTTTGCGGCAAGTTCCGGCGTAAGCAGTTCTTTGTATCGAAGACGCTCTTCCAAACGTATGACGCGATCCTGAGCCCTTAACGCCATAAGCCGCGCTGCAAGCGCGAGCAAAATGAGAGCAATACTGAGAAGTACCCAAAACGCGAGTGTCTTCCGCCCGCTGTCCGGTGCGGCAATAAACAACCGCACAAGGTGCGACAAGAAGTTGAGGACCAATAGCGGCACCACGACAAAGTGAAACAGCGGATACCAGCGTGTGTGATTTGAATAGTTTTGTTCAGCCATAAGGGGTAAAGCCTCCTGTTTTATAGTTTGGTCTGCGCGAGAGTCTCGGGCGGTTTGCCTGTAAAATCTTCGCCCGGATTGACGAAAAGATTTTGCTCAAAGCGGTATTGCTTATCGTAAAGCTGCTTGTAACGGCCATTTTGAGCGATCAGCTCATCGTGGCTGCCGCGTTCAAGTATTTCGCCAGCCTCGACCACGAGGATCTGATCGGCACTGCGGATCGTCGAAAGCCGATGAGCAATGACGAACGTAGTGCGGCCTTTTCGAAGATTGTTGAGGCCCTCTTGGATCAACGCTTCGGATTCGCTATCGAGACTCGAGGTCGCTTCGTCAAGGATCAGAATACGCGGATCGGCAAGCAACGCGCGTGCGATAGCTATACGCTGACGCTGTCCGCCCGAAAGCTTGACGCCGCGTTCACCAACAATGGTGTCGTAGCCGTTTGGAAATTTCTCGATAAATTCGTCCGCGTTCGCGATCTTGCAGGTTTGTTTGATCGTCTCAAGATTTGCCTCCGGATTGGAAAAGCGGATGTTTTCGAGGATCGTCCCGTCGAAGAGAAAATTGTCCTGCAACACAACTCCAAGATGCCGACGATAATCACGCAGCTTTACGTCATTCAGATCTTTGCCATCTATCTTGATCGTACCGGTAGTAGGTTGGATAAAATTGAGTACGAGGCTCAGTATCGTCGATTTACCCGAACCACTGGATCCAACAAGAGCCGTAGTCGCTCCCGCTTCGGAATGAAAGCTTACGCCTTTCAAAACGGGCGTGCCCTCGTCGTACTCGAAGAAAACATTTTCGAAGTCAATAGTTCCCTTGATGTCCGTAAGCGGTTCTTTTGCCGCATCTTCCTCGGTCTCGGTCGTCATCGACATGATCTCGCGGATGCGATCGAGTCCGGCGAGGGCCTCGGTGATCTGCGTGCCGATCGAGGTCAGCTCAAACACCGGCATCGCCAGCAGAAAGGTGAACGAAATATACATCAAAAAATCGCCAAGCGTCATCGATCCGCTTTGTACGGCACTGCCGCCGATCACCATCATTACGACGGCGACCGCGCCGATCACAAGCGCAGAAAATGACGATATCGCCGAAACTCCTGTAACCGATTTAGCGATATTGCGAAACAGCCGATGAGCCCCGCGCGTGAAGATGAGTTCTTCGCGTTTCTCCGCCGTGTAAGCTTTTACAATGCGGATACCGCCAAGCGATTCGCCCAGACGGCCGGTGACCTCTGCGTTTATCACGCTGCGCTCGCGAAAGACGGGCCGCAGTACCTTGAACGCATACATTAACGCCCCGCCAAATATGAGCAGCACAACCATCGTCGCGGCGGTCAGCTGCCAGTTCAGATAAAACAGCACGCCGATCGAGATTGTTGCGGTTACCAAACTTCCAAGTATCTGGCCGAGTCCTGTACCGACAAGATTGCGAATTCCCTCGGCGTCGCTCATGATCCGCGAGATCAGTTGCCCAGACTGCGTCGAGTCAAAATACGAGATCGGCAGCCGCTCAATATGCCGCTGGACTCGCATACGCATATTCGTGATCGCAAGTTGGGCGGCAACGCCAAGAATTTGCGACAAGGCAAACCCCGTTACACTCTGAACAATGGTCGAGATGCCTACTGCGAGAGCGATCCATTTGAGCAGATCGTACCGCTTGTTATTAAAGACCTCGTCGCCGATGAATTTCGTCGACGCGGGCAGCACCATACTCGCAAGCCGCGAAATGAGCATCAGCACACTTCCAAACACAGTGATTCGCCGAACGCCACGGCCTTGGCGGCAATGACGTGCTCCAGCGGGCCGCCCTGCATACCGGGAAATACGCCGCTGTCGAGTATGCTCGACATTTTGATCGGCGTGCCTTTTTTGGTCGTACGCCCCCAGGGGTTGTCATGCGAGCCTCAGCCCACGCGGCCGAATAATCGACCTTCTTTTTCTTTTTATCTGGTTCTGGTGACACTTATTACCCTATTTCAACGCATTCAAAAGACTGCTGCCCGATTTGAACTGCCATTTCCCCTTAAAGAGGATATTGGTGACGAGCCATTTCCCGCCAATTTTTTTCAATACCACCGTGTCCGTCCATTTTACCTTGTCAGATTCGCTGACATGGTGCAGATAGATATCGACCTCGCGGGTGCTCCCTTTCGTCCGCGTATTACCGATCTGATAACTGGTGGGGCCCTCAAACAGGCTTGAGAACAGATCGCCCTCGACCCAAGGCGGCTTTTCGTCAGGGTGTTTTTTGATAAAAGCGGCCTGAGTCTTTTGGTTGCGTTTGATGATCGTGACTATCTGACTCGACAGAAAAGGCGTCAATTCTTTGAGCTGATCCTTGTCCGGCAGGCCGCGAACGTTAAGGTCGCGGAGCGTTGCGTAAAAATTGTCGGCCACTTCAGTTGCATCCTGAGCGGCGGCGGTGCCGGCTCCGAATGTGAATAACACGCCAATAAAGGCAAACATCAAGATAAGTTTTTTCATAGTCGTTTATTTGGATGTGCAATATTCACAGTCTGCGATTTAGTTAGGCGGCTGTCAATTTGCAGACCATCGGATTTCAATTAGAATATTAGCTTGTTCTTAACGCAACCTAAATGAAGCAAACATACGTTAATCAATTAAAAGATCATATTGGCGAATCAGTCGTCTTGAAAGGCTGGCTCTATAACAAACGTTCGAGCGGAAAGCTCGTGTTTTTGCAGTTTCGCGACGGTACGGGCATTGTCCAGTGCGTTGTTTTTAAGCCTAACGACGAAGCCCTGTACGATCTGGCTGATTCGATCGGTCAGGAGTCGTCGATCATTGTCACCGGTACGGTAAAGGAAGACACGCGGTCTTCGCTCGGGGTCGAGGTCGATGTGACAGGCCTTGAGGTGTTGCAAAACGTCCACGATTACCCGATCACGCCCAAGGAACACGGCACCGAGTTCCTGATGGATAATCGTCACCTCTGGATCCGCTCGAAAAAACAGCACGCTGTTTTGAAGATCCGGCATACGGTCATCAAAGCCGTTCGTGATTTCTTTGACGGCAACGGGTTTACACTGGCTGATACGCCGATCTTTACGCCGGCGGCTTGCGAAGGCACGACGACGCTGTTCGAAGTAGATTATTTTGGCGACGACAAAGCATATCTGACGCAAAGCGGCCAGCTTTATAACGAAGCGACGGCTGCGGCATTTGGTAAATCGTATGCTTTCGGCCCGACGTTTCGTGCGGAGAAATCAAAGACCCGCCGTCACCTGACCGAATTCTGGATGGTCGAACCTGAGGTAGCATATGCGAGCTATATCGACATGATGGACCTCGGCGAGGCAATGATCTTGTCGGTTGTCGAACGCGTGCTCAACGACCGTCAGGAAGAGCTGAAAACGCTCGAACGCGACACCACCGTCCTCGAAGCCATCAATTCCCCGTTCCCGCGGCTGCATTACGACGATGCCGTCAAGATGCTGAAGGAGGGCTTTGCCAAAGGCGAGCT